>JBAULP010000012.1:0-15561 GCA_049578265.1 Acidobacteriaceae bacterium | reverse complement strand
CGCAGCGCCGATCTCCGCGCCTTCGCCATCGCTGTCCTCGAGCGCCACCTCGAACGCCGCCTCCGCAGCGCGACCGCGCTCACCTAGCTCCTGCATTTAGAATCGAGCGCTGCTGCATTTAGAATCGAGCGTGGCTGCATTTAGAATCGACAGATGCCCTCGGTAGTTGAAAAGAAGAAAGCCCTCACCTTCCAGGAACTGCTCTTCACGCTGCAGAAGTTCTGGTCCGACCACGGCTGCGTCCTGCAGCAGCCCTACGATCTCGAAGTCGGCGCCGGCACCATGTCGCCCGACACCTTCCTGCGCGTGCTCGGCCCCAAGCCCATCAACATCGCCTACGCGCAACCCTCGCGCCGCCCCGCCGACGGCCGCTACGGCGAGAACCCCAACCGCCTCTTCCGCCACACCCAACTCCAAGTCATCCTGAAACCACCACCCGAGCGCGTGCAGGAACTCTACCTCGCCTCGCTCGAAGCCATCGGCATCGACCTCGCGCAGCACGACATCAAGTTCGAGGAAGACAACTGGGAGTGGCCCGTCGGAGGCGCCTGGGGCGTCGGCTGGCAGGTCATGCTCGACGGCCAGGAGATCACCCAGTTCACCTACTTCCAGCAGTGCGGCGGCATGGACCTCGACCCCATCTCCGGCGAGATCACCTACGGCCTCGAACGCATCGCCCAGTTCCTCCAGGACCTCGACAGCATCTACGACATCGTCTGGTCGCGCGATGCTGCAAGCGGTGCCGAGGTAACCTATGGTGACATTCGGCTGGGAGACGAACAGCAGTTCTCTGCCTACTCCTTCGACTACGCCGACGTCGACAAACTCTGGCAGCACCTCAACCTCTACGAAGCCGAGTGCAAGGCCCTCCTCGAACGCGCGAAAATTACACTCGACGAGAAGAACGAAGACAAGCAGAGCATCCTGCGCTTCCCAACCCTCGGCGCCTACGAGCTCGCGCTCAAGTGCTCGCACACCTTCAACCTCCTCGACGCCCGCGGCGCCATCTCCGTCACCGAGCGCGTCGGTGTAATGGCGCGCATCCGCAACCTCATCGTAGGCGTAGCAAAAATCTACGCCGAGCAGGGAAGACTCACCGCCGCCGCTTAAGTTTTTCGCCGTAATCCTGAGCGGAGCGAAGGACCCCCGTATTTTGTTTGGAGCGGCACGACATTTGAAGTTTCGCCACAACTCGAAGGGGCACGGCTTCAGCCGTGCCAATCACAGCACCAGCCCCTCCGGGCTTTAGCCCCTGAGGTACGCTTGGCAAAGCCAACTGCTTCGCCGAAGGATCATTGACGCAATGCCAGACCTACTCTTAGAAATCGGCCTAGAAGAAGTCCCCGCCCGCATGCTCCCCCCCGCGCAGGCGGAGCTCCTCAAGCGCACCCTCGCTCTGCTCACGCGCGAACACCTCCTCGCCCCCGACGCCACCTCCGCCAGCTACTCCACGCCGCGCCGCCTCGCGGTCCATCTCACCGGCGTCCTCGCCGACCAACCCGACCTCACCGAAGAGACCACCGGCCCCGCCGTAAAAATCGCCTTCAAGGACGGCGTTCCCACGCCCGCCGCCGAAGCCTTCGCGCGCAAGTCCGGCGTCGCCGTCTCCGACCTCAAGACCATCTCCACCCCCAAGGGCGAATACCTCGCCGCCACCACCGTAAAGAAGGGCCGCACCGCCGCCGAAGTCCTCGCCGCCGAACTCCCCAAAGAGATCGCCGCCCTCTACTGGGCAAAGAACATGCGCTGGATCCCCGGCAGCAACGAGAAGTTCGTCCGCCCCGTTCTCTGGCTCGTGTGCCTCCTCGGCGAAGCCATCATCCCCGTCACCTTCGCCGGCAAGACAGCTGGCCGCGCCACCTACGGCCACCGCGTCCTCAGCAGCGGAGAGCCCTTCGAGATCCAAACCCCCGCAAGCTACCTCGCGCAACTCGAAGGCGAATACGTCTTAGCCGACGTAGAACCCCGCCGCCAAAAAATCCGCAAAGCCCTCGACCACGTAACCCGCACCATCCCCAACGCCCGCTGGCGCGAAGACGAAGCCCTCGTCGACGCCGTCACTCACCTGACCGAATGGCCGGATGTTCTCCTCGGCAACTTCGAGCCCGCCTACCTCACGCTTCCCGAAGAAGTCCTGGTCACCGTCATGCGTGACCACCAAAAATATTTTGCTGTCGAAGACAGCAGCGGGAAGTTAGCCCCGCACTTCCTCACCGTCACTAACATCGCCCTCACCGGCGAGAACGCCGCCATCATCAAGCAGGGCAACGAGCGCGTCCTCCGCGCCCGCTTCAACGACGCCCGCTTCTTCTGGGAGTTCGACCAGCGCACCCCCCTCGCCGACCGCGTCAAGCTCCTCGAAAACGTCACCTTTCAGAAGGACCTCGGCAGCTACGCAAAGAAATCCGAGAGGGTGTTTGAGATTTGTCGCATCCTTGCCGATCTCGCGCAAACGCGAGGCACTTCTATAAATCTCAACGCTCTGCTAGACGCGGCGCGGCTGGCGAAGGTTGATCTCACGACCGAACTTGTTAAGGAGTTCACTGAACTGCAGGGCATCATTGGCGGTCTTTACGAACGGGAGGAGTTGAAGCGGCTCCGCATCGATGAGCCGAGAGCACCGATCACTTGGCAAGCTATCTACGATCAGTACCTCCCCGCCAGCGCGAGCGATACCATCCCGCGCAGCCCGGAAGGCCAAATCTTAGGATTAGCAGACCGCGCTTCCACAATCATCGACATGTTCTCGCTAGGCCTTGAGCCCACCGGCTCCAAAGATCCTTTTGCGCTTCGTCGTGCAGGAAACAGCATTGTCCGAATTCTTGCAGAATCTGAACTCCCCTTGAAGCTTTCCGATGTGCTCCAAGCTGCATCTCCAATCGCCAATGATTTTTTGGTACAGATGCAGATAAATAAGAGCCTCGGAAACATTAGGCCCTTCTTCGCCGAGCGCATCGACTTCTACCTTCGCGAGTCCCGCAGCCAGGCCTACGACGTCGCCAAAGCCGCGATGGCCGCAGGCTCCGACGACATCCACGACCTCGTAGCCCGCGCCGAAGCCGTCACCGCAGCGCGCGGCAGCGACGACTTCCTCGCCGTCAGCGCCGCCTTCAAACGCATGAAAAACATCCTCACCCAGGCGCGCGAAAAAGGGGACATCCCCCCAACCGTCGTCGACCACGACCTCCTGCTCGACCCCTCTGAAAAACTGCTCGCCGTCACCACCAGCGCCGCCGCCTCGGCCATCGAGATGCTGCAGGCCAGGCGCGACTACAGCGAAGCCCTCCGCGTGATCGCCACGCTCCGGCCCTCCATCGACGACTTCTTCGAGAAGGTCATGGTCATGGCGCCAGAGCCCGACATTCGCGCCAATCGCCTCGCACTGCTCAACCGCACCCTCAACGATCTCTCCAAAATCGCAGACTTCTCCGAGATCGTCACCGCCGGCTAGCCCTCAAGGAAAAGTGCCCCCTTCGAGATAGGACTTCCACTCGCCCTCCCTTAACTGCCCTCGAATCAATACTAAAGTCCGAAAAGTACCCAGGGGGGAGGGGGGTAGGGGTAAGGCTCAGTTGAGCCGCTGCAGCCGAGCAATCAATTTCTCCGCCAGCGGTTCGCCGCTCTCGGTCCAAAGCAAACGGCTCGAAATTCCGCAGTGTTTTTCCACGCTCAACGTGAACGCCAGCAGCTTCTCCACGTTGTGCTTGATGCGTTCCGCGCCGTCTTCATCCAGCGACTCATCCTCAAGCACCCACGGAGTATCCAGCCCGAAGTCCACTCGAATCTGCCCATTCTGCTCAAAGCTTCCTGCATCGAACTGCGGCCCGAATCCAGTGATCTTCACCTTCCAGGGCTCCAGTCTCCAGGTCGTATCCAAACCAGCTCCGTCGGTCTCCGGAATCCACAGCATCCAGCGCATCTCGAACTCGTAGGCCATATCGTCGTGGAGCTGTTCGGTCGCCTCGGAGACAGCGTTCTCGATGATGGAGCCTTCCGTATCGGCCGAGTTCTCAGCCCGATCGTCGTTGACGTAGATCCGCTGATACGTTGGCGACTCCGTCCAGTCGATCGGGTAGACGCTTGCCACCGCAACGCGTCCTAAAGCGCTGTTCGCCTGACCATCCTTGGCGATCACGGCAAACTGCCGCAACACGCCGACCAGCGCAGCCGGAAGCGACTCCAGCCGGAAGTTCGGATACCACAAGCTGAGATAGAGTTGATCGGCCATGGTCCCATTCTATCGGGCCGCGCGTCTCAAGCGGTGGAGGGAGCGTCCCAATCGGCACAGAAGCCGCTCTCCCCAATGAGAAGATAAGACAGGGAACTCTGCGCAATCAGGACCAGGGAACCCGGAAGAGGAAGAGCCAGGAACAGGCAAGCGATGCGGCTGTCGATCCAGAGACTTCGGTGGGTGCTGTTGGCAGGAGCCGTGCTTCTCATCGGTGTTCTGGCTGCGTTCATCGGTTACGGCCGCTACCGCGAGCTCAAGGCCTATCGCCAGATCATCGCGCGCTCCGGCATCTCGCTCACCCGCGACTCCAACGGTGTGACCTGGTCGCAATCCATCAAGGGGCGCAAGGTCTTCTCCATCCGCGCCAAGAGCGAGAGGTCGCTCGGCAACGGGAAATGGGCGCTCCATAACGCCGATATGTGGCTCTATGACCATTCTGGCCATCCTGCTGACCACATCTCAGGGGCTGAGATCGAGTACGACCAGAACGAGGGCATCGCCCGCGCCAACGGCGAGGTGTTCATGGAGATCGAACCGCCTCAGGGCCTAGCAAATGGCGGCCGCAGCGGCTCCCCCAAACCCGCGCCGATCAGGACACCTCACGCTGCTGCTCAGGTGATCCAGGTTCGCACCAGCGGCCTGGTCTATCTACGCAAGCTAGGACTGGCTTCCACCGATCAGCAGGTGGACTTCGTGTACGGTGGGATGCATTGCACCGCGGTTGGCGCGGAGTTCAACTCCGACGAAAGCACGCTGCGCCTGCTCTCCAACGTCCACATGGACGGTCTTGCCCACGGCAAGCCCATACACCTCACGGCTGCGCGTGCCGACATGGATCAGCAAGCAGACATCGCCAACCTGGCGCGGCCGGTAGTGATCTCCAACGGCCACACCGCCAAAGCTGATACGGCGATCTTGCACCTCCGCAAGGACGGATCCATCGAACAGGTCCAGGGGATCGATCACGTAGTCATCACCTCCACCACCGATACCATCACGGCGCACCGTCTCGATGCTGTTCTCAACCAGCAATCGCTTCCGGAGACTGCGCAGCTCTCAGGAGGCGTGGTGCTGACAGGTACGAACCCTCTGCGCCCGCTGCAGGGAGCAGCCAACGTCATCGACGTGGTATTCAACGCGCAGGGTTCGCCGACTCGAGTTACGGCGATCGGAGATGCGAAGCTCAGGATGGTGGATCACAAGACCTACGCGAGTGGCCTGTCGCGGTCCATGGAGGGTGAGAAGATTGTTGCTGCGCTGTCTCCGGGGCAAAGGAAGTCATCGGTTCGACTCACCGAGGTTCATGTGACCGGGAGCGCACATGCTGGCGGTCAGTCGCTTGCAAATGCTGCAGGCGATGCAGCGAAGGGGAGTACAGTTCCGGCGCTCAAAACGGTGCAGGTCTGGGCGGATGATCTGCGCGTGTTGTTTGCCAGTTCAGAGGCAGGGAAGGTTGCCCCGGAGAAGCTTAGCGGAACCGGCCACACCAAGCTCCAGCAAGATGGGCCTCGCGGGGATGAGGAGATCAGTCGTGGGGACACGTTGGCGATTGTATTCAATCCAAGCTCTGGACGCTCCAAGACGAACCCGCTGAATCCGGCTGCAACGACGATCGCATCGGCTATCCAGGTTGGGAATGTGACGATCTATGATCGAAGCCCCGCAAAGCCGGGAGCTTTACAACCAGCGGCGCCTTCTACGGGAATCGCGGATCGTGCGAGCTACCTGGCCGCGACTCAGACGCTCACCCTGACAGGCGCCGCTCACCTTTCGAGCGACAGTGGATCGATTGTTGCGCCGACAATCACACTCAGCCAACAGACCGGTGATGCTGACGCGAGCGGAGGTGTGCAGGCATCCTTTGAGAGCTTGCCCCGAAGTGGTGCGCCTGTGCGCGGCAAGTTGGCGCCTGTCACACATGTGCTATCGTCGACCGCTCACTTCGATCATCCCGGGCAGTTAGCGACATTTTACGGGACCGACACCACGCAAGCCCGCATTTGGCAAGGAGGTTCACAGGTGGAGGCGGCCAAGTTGACCCTTGATGATCTTCACAAGACGTTCAGCGCGAGGCCCGCTTCGCCCGGAGGATTGATCCATGCCATCCTGGTGGCCAACCCCGAAGATACAAAAGCGGGAACTCCGGGGCAAGCTGCGAAGGTGATCCGGGTGGCAAGCGAAACCATGGATTACAACGATCTTCGGAGAGAAGCGACTTTTGCTGGAAAGGTTCAGATCGATGGAAAGATGGGGGAGGTTAGCGGTCAACATGCGGTAGCGTTCATGGTAGCTGCCCGACCAATTGCACCAGGTGCGACTCCAACTACAAAGCAATCTCAGGCGAATCCGTTGGGAGGATCCATTGACCGGGTCGTCGTTTATGGATCGGTCCGGTTGGACCAGCCAGGTCGCCATGGAACCGGAGAAGAGTTGCTGTACAACGTGGTCAAGGGCACCTATATTCTGACCGGTACAGCCGAGAGTCCGCCTCACATTTCGGATGCGCAACAGGGCAATATCACGGGCGGCACGCTCGTCTTTAGCGACGCAGGTAGTACGATTGTCGTAACCGGTCATCAGGGCGCGAGCAAAGACAAGACTGGACGCGTGCGCACTGAAACCTACGTCCATTCGGGGAAACCAGAGAGGCAGTAGTGGCATGAAGACCCTCGAAACAGAGGAGCTGACGAAGGCCTATGGCGGGCGGCAGGTGGTGCGCGGCGTCAGCCTGCAGATTCGTCAAGGGGAAGTCGTGGGCCTGCTTGGACCGAATGGTGCGGGCAAGACAACGTCCTTCTACATGATTGTCGGTCTGGTGCGGCCGGACTCCGGCAGGATCCTCACAGACGGCAACGACATCACACGGGTTCCCATGTATTTGCGCGCTCGAGAAAACAGGATCAGCTATCTTCCTCAGGAACCATCAGTGTTCAGGAATCTTTCCGTTGAAGAAAACATTCTTGCAGTGCTGGAGACGCAGCACCTGACTTGGGAGGTGCGTCGGAAAAGTGCGGAGAATCTGATCTCGCAACTGAACCTGGGACATGTGCGCAAGACGCGCGGATATGCTCTCTCCGGCGGTGAGCGGCGGCGGGTTGAAATTGCTCGCTGCCTGGCGATTGAGCCTGCGTTCATCCTGCTGGATGAACCGTTCTCTGGAATCGATCCAATCGCGGTTCTAGAGCTTCAGCAGATTATCTTCGACCTCAAAGCATCCGGAATCGGCGTTCTCATTACGGACCATAACGTTCGCGAGACGCTCTCGGTTACCGATCGCGCCTACATCATCAACGAGGGGCGTATTTTCCGAACTGGAACACCAGGCGAGCTAGGGAGGGATCTCGACGTCAAGCGGGTTTACTTAGGGGAAGGATTCTCGCTGGTTTAGGGCCATTTCGGTCGGGAGTACCTCTCCGGGTTCCCCTGTTTCGTGCTTTTCCGCGGTTGCGAGATAAACTGGCCCGTAGCGTGCTTGCGATTTTCGTCTGTAGCACGGCTGGATGCTTTCCCAAGCGGTCGCGAGGTAACCCCGTTGTTGCAGCCACACCTTAACGTCAAGCTATCCCAACGTCAAGTGCTCACCCCTGGACTTGTACAGATGGTGAGCGTGCTGGCGCTCAACAAGCTTGAACTCAAGGACATGATCAACGGTGAGTTGGTTGCGAACCCCGTTCTGGAGGAGATTGACGAGTCGACGGAGACTCTTGACGAGCGTTCGGGCCGAGAAGGTGACCGGGAGCGAAGTGCGCAGGAGGCTTCTGGTGACACAGAGCGCAAGGAGACCGATCCGTTCGATGAGATCGACTTCGGAAGCTATTTCCAGGACTACCTGGATCCTGGCTTCCGCACGGCTTCAAACTTTGAAGAGCTGGATAAACCTTCCTTTGAGCAGTTTCTCTCCCAGCCAAGCACGCTGACCGACCACCTGAAGTGGCAACTTGGATCCCTCACACTCGACGAGGATTTGAAAGTCGCGGCAGAGCTTATTGTTGGAAATTTAAACGAAAATGGCTATCTGACAGCGAGCGAAGAAGAACTGGCGGATTCGCTTATTGACATTTCACCCGAAGCGGAAGCATCTGCTGCAGATCGCCTGGCATTGGTGGAGCGTGCTCGATCCGTGATCGCCAAGCTTGATCCGCCAGGTGTCGGAGCTCGCGACCTAAGAGAATGTTTGCTTTGGCAGTTGGAGATGCTCCGTAGCGAACTGGAGGAAGCTGGGGATGGCCGGCACAGGGAGAGGGAACAGTCCAAGACCATTGAGCACCGTCTCATGCTTGTCGAAATTGCAAGCCTCATTGTGAGTCAATATCTTGAGCTGTTGCAGAAGAAGGACATGCGCGAGTTGGTTCGCCTATGCAGGCGGCCGGTCGAAAGAGTAAGTGAGGCAGTCGAGCTTATTCGAACCTTGGATCCTAGGCCTGGACAACGATACAGCCAAATTGAGACCCGCCTCATTGAACCCGACGTGGCGTTTGTAAAGCGAGATGAAGACTATGTGGTAGTGATGAATGAAGAAGACATGCCTTCTCTTCGCCTCAACAAGAGCTACCGCAGGATGTTGCGCGAGAAAACTGTAGATCGAGAGGTTCGCGACTATGTCAAGGAGCGTTACAAGTCCGCGATCCAGTTGCTACGCAATATCGAGCAGCGAAAGAACACGATTGTCCGTACATGCGAGATTATCGTTCGCCGACAGAGGGAGTTCCTTGATAGAGGAGTAGAAAGTCTTCATCCGATGATGATTAAAGAGGTTGCCGAAGAGATTGGGGTTCACCCGTCAACCGTAAGTCGTGCCGTGGCAAATAAATATGTACATACCGCACAGGGTGTTTATGAGCTAAGATTCTTCTTCTCTGAAGGAGTTGGCGGTCCCGAGGGGGGAGATCTGCCTCTGCTGCTTTTGAAGCGGAGAGTAAAGAAGCTGATCGAAGAGGAGGATCCTCGCAAACCGTGGACGGATGAGTACCTGGCTACAGAGCTCCAGCGGCAAGGGATCCAAGTGACACGCCGAACTGTTGCTAAGTATCGCGAAGACATGCAAATTCCAAGCACACACCAAAGACGCCAGCGTTAGCCTCCTTCGGAGCTAGTCCTGGCGATCCGTGGACGCATCTCATAAGATTAACGGCAGCATGCCTGCTGCGAGGAGAATGCTTCATGATTATTGAATACACCGGACGTCACGCCGCAGTTACACCAAAGCTTAAGGGAATCGCTGAAGCCGGAATGGAACGGGTTGCTCTCGTTGCGAACCGCTGCACGAGCGCCCACTTTATTTTGACCGAAGACAAATACCGCAAGATCGCCGAAGTGCGGGTGCAGTGTAGAAATGAAAGCCTGGTGGCTACGTGTGAGTCTGCTGAGATGGAAGTCGCGTTGCGTGATGCGCTGCAGAAGGTGGAACTGCAGGCAATCCGGCATAAGGAACGTTACGCCACGGTTCGAGATCATCCTCGTCCAGTACCGGCTTAGGCAGTTGCGGCATCCTCCACAAAACGTGGAGGGTGCCTTTTTCTTTTAAATGCTACGATTTCCTTATGTGCTCCGCGAACGCAAGGGTTTCCGCCAAGGCAAAAAAGCCAGCTTCCAGGCCTGCGAACCGAACGCCGAAAGAGCAACGACAAACTGTGGATGGAGAACCTCGGGAATTAGTAATTCTCACCGGACTATCTGGATCGGGTAAGGCTTCTGCGCTCAAGACATTTGAAGACCTGGGATTCTATTCCGTGGATAATCTTCCATTGGAACTGATTCCACGGTTTGCAGATCTGGTCGCAAAGTCGGGAGAGATTACGCATGCGGCGCTCGTGGTTGATGTTCGAGAGGGGAGCCGGCTTGACCGTTTCCCATCTATCCTTGCCAAAGTTCGTAAGGTACTACCGACACGAGTAGTTTTTCTCGAAGCATCTGAAGATGCCTTGATTCGCCGATTCTCCGAAACCAGGCGACCTCATCCTCTAGGTCGCGGAGAGACGGTAGTTGCGTCCATCCGAGCCGAACGGAAACGGCTGGACCCCATTCGCAACGTTGCCGACATTCTCCTTGATACGTCACGCTTCAACGTGCACGAGCTGCGTGCGCATATCAATGCTCAATTCACGCGAGGAGTGGGGAAGAGCGATCGTAATTTGACGATCTCGGTGATGAGCTTTGGGTTCAAGAACGGTGTTCCCAGCGATGCCGATCTGGTTTTTGATGTTCGGTTTCTGCCTAACCCGCATTTCATCCCCGAGTTTAGGCGGTTGACGGGCAAGCATCCGAAGGTCGCGAAGTATGTGAGGCAGTTTCCGCAGACTCGCGAGTTTCTCGACAAAGTTACGGAGATGTTGACGTTTCTTTTGCCGCATTACATCCATGAAGGCAAAAGCTACTTGACGATCGGGATCGGATGCACGGGCGGACAGCATCGGTCTGTGATGATTGCGGAGGAATTGAAGAAGCGACTTGGAGCTGCGGGATATCGCGCGAAATCCTCTCACCGAGATATGCCGCGGTGAAGTTGATGGGCGGATGGTACGTGGCAGAGGGCTTATTTCACGGGGTTTGCGCAGTACACTAGTTGATGATGACGATTGTTTCGGACTACGGCTCAGCAGAGGATTTCAGGAGAAACGCATGAAGCTCGTCTTCCGCCTCTTAAGCTATATGCGACCGTACATGCTGTATTGGATCGTGTCGGTTGTTCTGATGGCGGCTGTTGGCGCATTGATGGCCTTCCGTGTGCTCCTCATCAAGCCAATTATCGACAATGTCCTGAGCGCGGCCGCATCGCCGGACAAGGTCTTAAATTTTGTCGTTCCGCGAACGCACTTGCATATCAATCTGCAAGTGTTACTCCCTCACAAGTTTCACAACGCATGGACAGTTGTTGCGATTGCGCTTATTGCTTCGGCGATTATCAAGAATATTTGTGACTATCTCGGAACCCTGCTGGCCAATAAGGCGGGCTTTGGAATGATCACGGATCTTCGCAACGATCTCTATAACTCCCTGTTGAGGCGCTCGACTGCTTTTTTTCAACGTCATACTTCCGGAACGCTCATATCCACTCTGATCAATGACGTCGAACGTGTCCAATCTGCCATGGCGCCCGTCATGAGCGACTTTCTCCAACAGGTCTTCACGCTGCTTTTCATGATCGGAGCCGTGATCATCGTGGGCGGCCGAATGGCATGGGTGCTGATCATCTTCGTGCCCATCATCGTGCTCTCTACACGACGTGTTGGAAGGAGCGTGCGCAAGACGACGCGTCGCGGGCAGGACAAGCTCGCAGAGATCCAGAATATTGTGCAAGAGACGATCATGGGCAACGGAATCGTTAAGGCGTTCGGCATGGAGAACTGGGAGATGAACCGGTTTCGTCGCGCCGCTGACCGGCTTTTGACGGCGAACATGCGCTCTGTTGCTGTGCAGTCGATCTCGTCGCCGCTTATGGACGCGCTGGGCGCGGTTGCGATCGCCCTTCTGCTTTTTTATGGACGGCAATTCATTCTTCATGGCGGAACTCCAGGGGAGTTCATTACATTCCTCATTGCTGTGATCGCTTTATATGATCCCGTGCGAAAGATGCCCACATATTACAACGCGTTCCAGCAGGCAGTGGGTGCCAGTGAAGACATCTTCCGATTCATCGATGCACAAGACGAGGTGAAAGAGCGTAAGAAGGCGGTGCCGGTCAAGGGATTTGAAGGGCTGATTGAGTTCCGCGACGTGCAATTTGGATATGAACGGGATGGAGAGTGCAAGGAGATATTGCACGGAGTTTCACTCACCGTTCGTCGCGGCGAAGTGGTTGCTTTAGTGGGTCCGAGTGGAGCAGGAAAGTCGACGCTTGTGAACCTCCTGCCTCGATTCTTTGACGTGACCGGCGGTGCGATCTTTCTGGATCAACATGATGTGAGAGATCTTACCCTCAGCTCCCTGCGGAAGCAGATTGGCAAAGTGACGCAGGAAACGGTGCTGTTTAATGACACCGTTCGAAACAATATTGCTTATGGTCAACCGGATGTTCCGATGGCCCGCATTGTGGCCGCTGCAACGGCTGCGCTGGCGCATGGCTTTATAGAGCGGCTGCCGCAAGGTTACGACACCCTCATTGGTGAGCGTGGCACCAGACTCTCTGGAGGGGAGAGACAGCGACTCGC
This sequence comes from Acidobacteriaceae bacterium, assembly GCA_049578265.1. Taxonomy (GTDB): domain Bacteria; phylum Acidobacteriota; class Terriglobia; order Terriglobales; family Acidobacteriaceae; genus Granulicella. The sequence continues at coordinate 3,183 of JBAULP010000012.1, read as the reverse complement.
CATCGCTCGCGCTCTCTTGAAGAACGCGCCGATCTTGATCCTGGATGAAGCAACTTCCTCGCTGGATACTGAGAGCGAGGCTGCAGTGCAGGCAGCTTTGGCGAACCTGATGGAAGGGCGCACTGTTCTTGTGATAGCACACCGCCTCTCTACCGTTCGAAGAGCGAACAGGATTGCTGTTTTAGAGGATGGACGCATTACTGAGCTTGGCTCCCACGAAGAATTACTAATGCAGGGGGGGACCTACAGCCGGTTGTATCACCTCCAATTTGGCGAGGGAGAATTCGCGCTAGCGGAGGCGGCGGAAGGCACCGCCTGACCTGGCGGTACGATTGGTTTACACTACAGCGATAACAGCCTATGGCCGGCATCCTTTTCATCATTTCCGCACCCAGTGGATCGGGTAAATCCACCCTCGTGAACGAGGTTCGGCGCCTGGTGACGGGACTGGACTTCTCTGTTTCGTATACAACGCGCAAGCTGCGTGGGTCGGAAGAAGATGGGCGCGAGTATCACTTCACCAGCCGAGACCGATTCGAGGAGATGATCGCAAACGGAGAATTCCTCGAGTGGGCCGAGGTCTTTGGAAATTATTACGGGACGGCGATTACAGCTTTGGACTTGGCGCGCGAGCGTGGCACAGACCTGCTGTTGGACATCGATGTTCAAGGCGCGCTTCAGGTGATGACCAAGATGTCGGAGGCGATTTCCATCTTCATCTTGCCACCTAGCCCGGAGGTTTTGGAGCGGAGGCTTCGCAATCGGAGCCAAGCTGAGGGCGTCCTGAACGAAGGCGTGATTGAGACGCGACTCTCCGAGGCGCGAACGGAGCTGCGGATGATGGAGGATTACAAATACGCGCTTGTCAACGACGTATTGGATCAGGCAGCGTCGGAAATGAGGGCGATCGTGCTGGTGGCCCGGGGCGAGGCGACGCCATCAGAAGGGGATCTTGCCGCTCAATGTATTACCGGTGCGCGATCGGCGAGACTAGAGGCTGCGCTTGCAAGCTTTGGCATTGCAGTGGCTGGTGTTTAACGTTGGCGGTAGACTCAGAAGATTTCCTCGTGCGACAGGAACGAGTCCGATAGAATCGGCAGTAGCATAGATCATTCACTGGAGGTTCGTTGATGCCCGACAAAGAACAACTCCTCAATAAGTACAGTCTCGTCAAGGGTGCAGCACGACGCGCTCGCCAACTGCAATCTGGGGCTCCAAACCTCGGGGTCTCGAATTCCATGAAGGCATGTCGTGTGGCCCAGGATGAGATCCGTGTGGGGAAGGTAACCTACACAGTGTCCGCCAAGCCTCAACCACCCGCGTCCGTTTAGAAATATGTCTCAAATTTTAGAAAATGGACTTCGTGCGTACGTGCAGTATCTTCGAGACATCGGGGTCTATGACCTTTACTTGCGCGAGTCACCGACGCATGCTGTTCACGGGGACTTGCGGCAAAGACTATCGCACGAGTCACTAACAGAAATGTCTCTTTCTCAGCAAATTACGCCTGCGATTGTGCGTTCCCCTTCGCTGGATGATGCACAGGTGACTTCTTCCACTTCTTCTGCAACGAATCTCCTCGGTTCAACCGTGCCAAAGCCATCCTCACTCGATTCGTTCGCTGCTTTGCCCACCAGGGTCATCCCCGCAGCTGATCGGATGGCGGCGCTCAATCTCGTTCGAGCGGAGATTGGAGATTGCACGCGTTGTCCGCTGGCCTATGCGGGCAGACAACATATCGTTTTCGCAGATGGAGATCCCAACGCGAGGCTCATGTTTGTTGGCGAAGGCCCCGGCGCGGACGAGGATGCTAGTGGTCTGCCATTCGTTGGCAAAGCCGGCCAATTGCTCAATAACATGATTGCGGCGATGGGCTTAAGGCGCGAAGAGGTGTACATCGCAAATATTGTGAAATGTCGCCCGCCAGGGAATCGGACGCCAGAGTTCGTAGAAGCTACTACCTGCTCACAGTTCCTGCTTAAACAGATCGATATTGTCCATCCTGAAATAATCGTGGCGCTTGGAGCGACTGCGGCGACTTACTTGCTGGGTGTCAAACAGTCGCTCGCTTCGCTGCGCGGCCGGTGGCATTCGGTGCGAGGTGCGAAGGTCGCGGTTACGTACCATCCCGCTTTTCTGCTTCGAGATCCTCGCCAGAAGGGAGAGGCGTGGAAGGATCTGAAGCGGGTCATGGTTGAGATGGGACTGACGCCTCCGAAGCGCGCGGAATAGGACGCCGTGTTGCTGTTCGCAAACGAATGGTCAGGACTAACCGTTTGGTGGCTGAGGGTGAGCCCTGTTAGACTGTTGGAGCTTGGTGGATGAGCATCCGCTCGGTTCACTGGTGCATTCTTTGGTGTGGGGCTGTAGCTCAGCTGGGAGAGCGCCTCGTTCGCAACGAGGAGGTCAGCGGTTCGATCCCGCTCAGCTCCACCAAAAAAATAATCGTGGTCCATCCGATGAATTTTTGACACCATAGACGGGAAATTGCTCAGTAACAAACCGAAATACCCTCCGACGAGGACTCTTATAGGGCGAAAGAGGTTTTTCGGACCCCGGACTTGTAAGCCATTACATTTTGAACGATCGAGTCGCGAACCTAGCGATGAATGCTGGCCTTATGCAGCGTCCAACGTATCGACTCGCCCGTTTCGCGGTCCATCTCACGAAGCGATTTGTTGATCAGTTCGTCTTCGCCTGCATTTGGAGCTTAAATAATTTTGCAATAGGAGGGTTCCTGCGGCTTGAGCTACTGTGGCAGACTGTTTCGGAGTTTGCTCGATCGCACTCTCTTTGTTTTCTTGCGTTGTTCTGAGTATAGTAGTTATTATTACTTATCTTTAGTTTCTGTTTAGGATTTTGCATTACGGTTTGAGTGGCGTGATTGGCGGATGAGCGTTTTGGCGGGCGAGGATTTGATGGTGACATCCCTTTCGAGTTTTGTGGCGTTGCCTGAAGCAGAGCAGAACGCGCGGGGCTTAGTGTTTACACCGAGAGAGATAGCACAACAGCCGTCGACGTGGAAGACCACGCTGCGGATATTTAAGCAGGAGCAGGGGAGGATCTGCTCGTTTCTGGATGCGGTGGGGGTAAGACGCGAGCTGGTGGAGCGGCCGGTGGTGATGCTGATTGGGGCTGGGACGTCGGACTACATTGGGCAGGCTTTGGAGTTGCTGATTCGGC
>JBAULP010000011.1:0-23826 GCA_049578265.1 Acidobacteriaceae bacterium | reverse complement strand
CCGCCAAAACGCTCATCCGCCAATCACGCCACTCAAACCGTAATGCAAAATCCTAAACAGAAACTAAAGATAAGTAATAATAACTACTATACTCAGAACAACGCAAGAAAACAGTATGAGGTTTTTCCGTGAATTCCTCCGCTCCTGAACCTTCCAGCAAGCCCCTCGACCTCGCCATCGCCGGCGAGACCAACCTCGACCTCATCCTCTACGGACTCCCCGAGAACATGCCCCTCGAGCGCGAGCTCCTCGGCACCAACTTCAACATGACCCTCGGCGGTTCCTCGTCCATCCTGGCCCACAATCTCTCCATCCTCGGCGCCCGCGTCGGCTTCACCTCGCAGCTAGGAACCGACGACATGGGCGACATAGCCCTCAAGCACCTTGCCGCCTCCGGCCTCGACACCTCGCACATCTCCCGCCACGCAACGGGCACCGGCGTCACCCTACTCCTTCCGCACGGGAGCCGCCGTCACATCCTCACCTATCCCGGCATCATGGCGCAACTAACCGTCGCCGACCTCGACCTCCCCTACCTCACCTCCGCGCGCCACTTCCACCTCTCCTCGCTCTTCCTGCAAACCGGCCTACACCCCGACCTACCCGAGTTATTCAACACCCTGAAGGCCGCCGGCCTCACCCTCTCACTCGACACCAACGACGACCCCGCCGACCAATGGTCCAGCGCCCTCCTCGACCCGCTCCTGGACAAAATCGACCTCCTCCTCCCCAACGAAGACGAGCTCCTGAAAATCACCCGCCAGCCCACCGTCGAGCAAGCCCTCGACGCACTCTCCCCCCGCATCCCCCTCATCGTCGTCAAGTGCGGCTCCCGCGGCGCCATCGTCCAACGCGGCAAGCAGTTCGGCAACCAGCGAGACCACGTAGCCCCCGTCCTCGTCACCCCCATCGACACCATCGGCGCCGGCGACAGCTTCAACGCCGGCTTCCTCCACTCCTACCTCCGCGGCGACGACCCCGTCCGCGCCGCAGCCTTCGGCAACCTCACCGGCGCACTCTCCACCCAGCGTCCCGGCGGCACCGAAGCCTTCCGCGACGCAACCCTCCGCAACAACTTCCTCCACCAGCACGCAGCCTCGTAGCCCCGCAATCTTTGCTCCCCACCACCGAAGCGCATACCATCGCCCTATGGCGGATGCCCTCTCTCCACGGTCCGCAAGCACGCCCCCCGACCGTGCCCCCAACACCCTCAGCAAACGCCGCGCGCTAGCCGAGCTGATCCTCGGCTACGTCCTCATCCTGCTCGTGATCTGGACACCGCGCACCGTCCAGCGTCCGCTCTACATCCTCACCATCATCGTGATCGCCGCAATCTTCTACGCCGGCTTCACCAGCGCCGCCTCCATGGGTCTGCGCACCACAAACTTCCTTCGCTCTCTCTGGATCGTCGTCCTCGCGGCCATCCTCTCAGCCATCTCCATCGCGCTCGCCATCCACTTCCGCACCCTCCACCCCACGCACGGCCCCATCGCCTTCTTCAAGCGCTACTGGGGATACGCCCTCTGGTCCTTCGTGCAGCAAATCCTCCTGCAGGACTTCTTCTTTCGCCGCCTGCAGCTCCTCATCCCCAGCGCCACGATCGCAGCCGTAGCCGCGGCGCTGGTCTTCTCTATCGCCCACATTCCCAGCCCCGTCCTCACCATCGTCACCTTCGCGTTCGGCCTCGCCGCCTGCCTGCTCTTCCTTCGTTACCGAAACCTCTATCCCCTCGCCATTGCGCACGCCATCTTAGGCATCACCATCGCCATCACCCTCCCCAACGCTGTCATCCACAACATGCGCGTAGGACTCGGCTACCTAACCTTCACCCACCACCATCACCGCAGCCACAGCGACCAAGTAGTATCCACCAGCGCATGCGTAATCGCCGAAGCCCCCACCCGCCGTTCCTGACGCCACGCCCTTCCATAAAACACCCCCGCAATCGCGGCCAGCAATACATACCTCCAGTTGAAGTGCACCGCACGCTTGTTGAAGTGCGCCAGCCCAAACAGCACAGCCGTCACCACCAGCGCCGGCCATCTCCCCAGCCGTCGCTCCAGCAGATTCTGCAACCACCCGCGAAAGAACAGCTCCTCCGGAATCGCAATCAGCAGAAACGTAAATCCCAGCGCCTCCACCGCCTGCATCCACTCCGGCCAGCGCGCATGGAAGTGCAGAAACCCCAGCGCCAACCCCAACCCCACCGCAATCGGCGCATAGAAAACATACTCCCGAGCTCCCACCACAAAATCCCGCAGCCTCAATCTCAAATCAAAGCCCACACCCTCCAGCCGACGCACCACCAGCAACCCATAAATCCCCGCATCCAGCAGCAGAATCTTTCCAAACGCCGAAAGATGTGCCGGCCAGGCCCCCTGCAACCACCTCAAATCCACCGCCAGACCCAGCGCCCCCAACACCAGAAACTCTCTCCACGTCCCTCGCTGCTCCGGGTCCACCCGCCGCCCATCCATCATCAACGCAGCCACAGTCACCGGCAGCACCGCATACACCGCCAGCCATCCCCACCGAAACATCCCCGCCGCGGCACTCACCAGCGCATACGGCAAACAAAGCACCGCCGGCCGAACCACCCGCACCCACGCAGGCAATCTCTCCGCCTGCGCCGCAACCCACTCTCCAAAGAACCCCACCATCACCAGCGGCAGCAGCGCCAGCAAAGCCGCAACCACCACCATCCCCACACCAACCGAGCTGTATCCGCCGATCCCCGGCATCCCTCTACGATACCAATCACGCCCTCAACAACCCACAGCCGCGCCGTGATTCCCGTCACAGCAGCACGCCACTCCCGCGCGTAGCGTTACTTCCAGCACGGTGGCGAAGGGAGCAGCTTGTTTGTGAACTCCAGTGCAGGTGTGCCGGTCGGAGTCAGCTCATGCAGAGAAATCCTCTGTCTCCGATCCGCCCTTCACTCTTCCCTCCACGCGCACCCGGGCAACACAAGTAGCTTCACTGTAGCCCCGTACAATTCAGTCTGTTCACCCAGCCTCAACCGCGGACGCAGGCCCTCCAGCCAACCCGCGCGCCACCCCGCTCACACCCGAGAGGAAGCATCATGAACTACCCCATCTGGGACGTATCCTTTGGCGCTGGTCTACTCATAGCGCTAGTAGCCGGTCTCCACGTCTTCGTCTCACACTTCGCCGTCGGCGGCGGGCTCTTCCTTGTCCTCACCGAGCGCAAGGCCCTCAAGACCAACGACCACGCGCTGCTCAAATGGCTCAAGGCCCACACCAAGTTCTTCGTCCTCCTCACCGTCGTTTACGGAGCCGTCAGCGGCGTAGGCATCTGGTTCACCATCGGCCTCATCTCACCCACCGCCACCAGCGACCTCATCCACATCTTCGTCTGGGGCTGGGCCATCGAGTGGGTCTTCTTCTTCCTCGAGATCTCCGCCGCACTCCTCTATCTCTACGGCTGGGACAAGCTCACCCCGAAGCTCCACATGTGGTACGGCTGGATCTACTTCATCTGCGCCTACGCCAGCCTCGTCGTCATCAACGGCATCATCACCTTCATGCTCACCCCCGGCAGTTGGATCGACGTCCACAAGTTCTGGATTGGTTTCTTCAACCCGACGTACTTCCCGTCGCTCCTCTTCCGCTCCGCCATCTGTTTCGCGCTCGCCGGAATCTACGCTCTCATCACCGCCAGCGTGCAGAAGGATCCCGAACTCAAGGCCCGCATCGTTCGTTGGGGAGCCATCTGGACCATCCCCTCCCTTCTCGCCCTGGTCCCCTTCGGCTGGTGGTACATCCATGAGATTCCCGCATCGCTCTTCCTCAGCGCCCGCGGCCCCATGCCCACCGCCACCCACTACGCCTTCTACGCCTGGACGCTCCTCGCCGTTACTTTCGTGCTCTTCCTTCTGGCGGTCTTCACCCCCCGCCGCATGCACCTGGTCTTCGCGCTCGTCGTAGCCCTCTGCGCTCTCGGCGCTATGGACTCCTTCGAGTTCGTCCGTGAAGACGTTCGCAAGCCCTTCGTCATCGAGAACTACCTCTACGACAACTCGCTCTACGCCGCGGCCATGCCCGGCGACGGCGGCTTCACCGTCGACAACCTCAACACCAAGGGTGTCCTCAACTCCGCCGCCTGGATCGATTCGCGCCCGCCCAGCCAGCGCACCATCACCCCCGACAACCAGGTCGCCGTCGGCCACGAGATCTTCCGCGTCGAGTGCCAGGCCTGCCACACCCCCAACGCCTACCGAGGCATCCATCAACTCATCGAGCAGCGCCAGTGGGATCCCGCCACCGTCCGCGCCATGCTCTCGGGCCTCTCCCTCATGCATAACGGTGTCATGCCACCCTTCGCCGGCACCGACCCCGAACGCGATGCGCTAGCCTCCTACCTCAACTCCCTCCAGACCATCACCCCCGACACCTCTGCAGCCGTCGACGGCAAGGCCGTCTTCACCAACCACTGCTCCATGTGCCACCAGGATCATCCCAACGACCAGTTCTTCAGCGGCGTCGATCCCAACCCCACCGTTGCAGCCGACGCGCTCAAGGATCTTCCCAGCATCTTCCCGCTGATGCCCGATCTCAAGCTCTCGGACACGCAGCGCACCGCCCTCGTTCAATACATCAACACCATGCGCGCACCCAGTCAGCACGCAGCCAACCAGCCGGCCGAAGGAGGCAAATAACATGATCGACCCCAGCATGGTTCCTCTCGTCGACCCCAACCCGCTCCCCGCTCCCTACTGGCTCTTCAAGCTGCTGCTCCTGGTCACCTTCTTCCTCCACATGCTGGCCATGAACTTCATGCTCGGCGGCGGCATCATGGCCCTCATCGCCCGTTTCACCTCCAAGGGACCGGGCACCGAAGGCAAAGCATTCCGCAACCGCATCTTCCTCGACGTCTCCAAGAAAGTCCCCACCCTCCTCGCCGCCACCATCACCCTCGGCATTGCGCCGCTGCTCTTCGTGCAGGTCATCTACGGCCAGTACTTCTACACCTCGACCATCCTGATCGCGTGGCCGTGGTTCCTTGTGCTCATCCTCGTCGTCGCCGCCTACTACGGCTTCTACTTCGTAGCCTACAAAGGCAAGCGCCGCCCCGGAACCGCCGGCATCGTTCTCTTCGCCAGCGTAGTTCTCATCCTGCTGGTCGGTTTCATCTATACCAACAACGTCACCCTCATGCAGAACCCCACCCAATGGGCGGCCAAGTACTTCGCCAACCCCGCGGGCTGGAACCTCAACCTCTCTGATCCCACCCTCGTCCCGCGCTACCTGCACTTCATGACCGCAGCCGTGGCCGTCGGCGGCCTCTTTCTCGTTCTCCTCGCGCTCGCTCGCTGGAAGAACGACACCGAGTACGCCCAATACGTCTTCCAGTTCGGCGGCAAGGCTTTCATGTACGCGACGATGGCGCAGTTCCTCGTCGGCATGTGGTTCCTCGTCACCATTCCACGCGACCTCCGCATGCTCTTCATGGGGGATAGCCCCATCGCCAGCATCCTCTTCGTCGTCGGCATCCTCGGCTCACTGGCCTCCATCTTCCTCATGTCCAGCGCGCTTCGCAAGCAGAACATCCGCATGGCAGCCTACGGCGTCACCGGCCTAACCGCCGTCGTCATCCTCTGCATGGTCATCATGCGCGACATCCTCCGCGACGCCTACCTCGAACCCTACTTCCACCCCCACCAGTTCGCCGTCAAAACCCAGTGGGCCGTCCTCCCCGTCTTCCTGGTTCTCTTCCTCGCCGGCGTAGCTCTCTGGTTCGTCATGCTCTACCGTTACGGCCTCTTCACCAGCACCAAGCCCGCAGAAGAATAATCACTCCGCTCACCGACCAGGCCCGGCGACTCCAACGCCGGGCCTGTCCTTAACACCTCATCGACGCAAACCCCTCGACCCCATCAAAGCTTCAGCGTGACGATCTCTTCCTCCGCACGCTCCTCAAACCGGAGCACCGCCGTCCGCCACTGTCGCCTGTTCCACATCCAAAACCCAAGCAGCGCCACTCCCAATGTGCCCATGCACGCTACATACTCAAGCGGCCTTCCCAAAGCACGCTGTTCCAATTGCGCCGACTCTTCGGTAAGCGGGATCAGCATCACCACATAAACCCAAAAGACAAACTGAACATTCGCCTTGCCGGGAAGCGCGGAGCAGGAAAACGGCACCTTGTGGAACCCCAGCAAGCTGACCTCCGTGAAGATGCCACCCAGCACCGCAAGCACCAGCACATGCTCCGCCACCTGCCCCCAAGGCTCAAACGGCAAAGAGAGAACAGCCGCTCCAACCAGCACCGGCGCCACAGACAAGGCCAGCAGCGAGCGCCGTGTTGCCGAAAGGTACGCTGCCGCAGGGCGTATCTGCGTCACACGCAGCATCCAGTTCGCCGTCAACGATACGGGCAACGCAAACGCAACCCGAACCCCCACCACAGCAAACGTCATCATCACGATCGTCGAAATGAGAAAGCGCAAACTGGCCGGATGAACCGCCAACCCAGCCTCCGTAGCTGCCGGGATACTCAAACACGAAAGTGCAATCGCAAATCCCACCCCCAGGTAGAACGCCACCACGACCCGATGCTGCCGACTCCGCAGCAACGACCGTACGCTGAAGTACAGAACACACGTTTGCAACGCATCTCCCACGCGCGGCGCCCAGCCCGGTTTGTGACGCGCCGGCACCATGTCAGGCTCTTCCACAATCGTTCGCATCGTGCGAAAGTACGACACCAGCATCGTCGAGAGAGCTCCACCTCCCGCCAGCGCAAGACCAATCCACGCTCGTCGCACCAACGGCTCAAACGCTGCATTCATCGATCCATTCAGTTGATGGAATAGCCCGAAAAACCAGAACGACGGCAGCCGCGCGAATACCCGCAGACTCTCCGGGTCAGCCAGAGCGGCTTGATTCACCAGCGCCGGCTCAAGAAAAAACGTGCCAAGAAACAGACAGAACCCCGCCAACTGAAACACGGCCGACAGTCGCAGAGCATAACGCCGCGGAAGGAACTGCACGCACACTCCCTGCACCGTGAGCACGCAACTGTAGAGAAACGTTCCCGCCGCAAAAATGGTAAGCCAATACGCGCAGAGCGATCGCACCGCGCCGAGAACCCCGCCGTGCGAGAGAACCAGCGGCCACGACAATCCGGAAATCACATTAAGAATCGCAATCGAGAGAGCGAGCATCGTTCCGGACGCCGCCACCTTCGCAAAGAAAAGCGTTCGCGCGCGAACTGGCAGCGGCGCAATCACCATCACATCGCGCCGGTCAGGAAACGTCGTGTCCCAGCTCAGCACCGCGAACATGCCCACCACAACCATCGTCGTGGCAATCAACCGGTGCTCCATCGTCCACCCTGTATTCAACTGCGCGGCCATCGGCATCTGCCTCAGATCAATCAGCAGCGCAGACCCTCCCTGGATGATGCTGATCATCACCAGCACCGAAGCAAATTGACCCAGCAGCCGAACCACATCGGCTTGCGCAGAAAGCGCCTCAAGATCAATCACGCGCATCAGAAAATGCCGATAGAGCACCAGGAACTGGGTCCGCAACTCAGAGCGTTTACGCATCGATCAGGTCCGCAATCTGGTGCGCCAGCGACGTAGTATCCTGCTCCACGGCGAGCTGCGAAAAAATCTCCTCCAGCGTCGGCAGCGACATCAGCGCCCGCAGATTCTCGATCGAATCATCCGCCACAATCTTTCCCCGGTGAAGAATCACGATCCTCGAGCTGATGCGCTCCACCGTCTCCAGTTCATGCGAGCTGAAAAGTACAGCCTTCCCCCGCGCCGCCAGCTCTTGCATCAGGCTGCGCAGAATCAGCGCCGACGACACATCCAGCCCCGAAAACGGTTCGTCTAACAACACCAGGCTCGGATTGTGCATCAGCGCCGCAGCCAGCAGCACCTTCTGCCGCATACCCTTCGAATACCCCGCGATCGCCGCATAACGATCATCATGCAGCGACAGCAACCGCAGCAGGCCATCGATTCGCTCCGCCGCCAACTTCACCGGCAGGTTGCGAAGCTGCGCTACCATCGTCAAATATTCCGCTCCCGAAAGATGGTGATACAGATACGGCTCTTCGGGCACGTACCCCATCTTCCGCTTGTAATCGATCAAGTTGTCCTGAATGGATCTTCCTTCGAAGAGAACTTCACCAGCCGTAACATCGATCAGCCCCGTGATCATCTTCATCGTCGTCGATTTCCCCGACCCGTTCGGACCCAGGTACCCAGTGATCTCACCCGCGCGCGCAGAGAAGCTCACACCATCCACCGCAGGAATTCCGGAAAAATGTTTGGAGACATTGAGCAGCTCAAGCATCAAAACCACCTCTTCCAATTCCTGCACCCGTGACGTCCCAAACACACCAAACCCGCACACCAAGCCGCGCCAGCGCCTAAGGTCCTGGGCTCAGATTAAGCAATTGAAACTCGCCCTCATACCCCTCCCTCTCTTCTTCTGTCTCCATCGGCGCATGCTGGGAACGACGAAAGAAAACATGGGCCACAACAGTTCCAATCATCAGCGGAAGCAACAGCCACATCGCAACTTCCACATGCAGCTCTCCCCAGACGATGCAGAATACGCCCGGCGTAAGCACCCCCACATACAGCGTAAGAAACAGCGCAAACTGCGACCGCCCCGGCAATCTCGGCTGGATCAGCGGCTCAGACCTCGCCCCAAAGAACGCATCGGCCAACAGAAGGCACAAGCACATCCCAAAAACAAACTGCACCGCAAGCTCCTGTCCCGTCCATCCAACATCCGCCAGCATCAGCAACGACGAGCTCCATACCACAGTAGAAGCAGCAAGGGTCCAACGCCACCCCGCTCTCACCAGGTCGCGTGAGTCCGCACCCGACACGCGGAAGACCCATCGAGCCGGAAGATCAATCGGAAACGAAAACGCAGTCCTCAAGCCGGCAACGGTCCAGAAGATCAGCAATGGCACCACCGCATGAAGCCCGAAGCGCGCAACCACCGGCGTCACGCTCGTTCCATGCGTCTCCAGAACAAACGCGCAGGCCATAGCCAAAGAAAAACCAACGCCCGCATACATCGCAAGATAGATCTGGTAGCGCGCGTTCCTCCGAATCGTCTGCCCAAGAAAATGAAACATCGCTCTCTCGGCCGGCCGCCGGATGAACCAATGAATCACGCGCTGCAACGCACGCGTAGGCGCCGTGCGTCGACCCAGCGCTCCCTCAATCGACATCCGATGCATCCTCGCCCACGTCAGCGGATACAGCAGCAACACCAGCGCCCCGCAAACGCCGCACGCACACCACGCGATGCGTCCAAGCGAATTCGCAAATCCCGGAGCCGCCGCGCCGAACAGGATCCGGTCGTAGACCGCCAGAAACCAGAACGGAGGAATCCACTTCGCAAACGTAGAACCCGACGCAAGCAAGCCGTGAATCGAGTCTCCATAACGCGCATACTGGATGACCAGCAGCGCAAGCGCAGCCGTAAGCATCGCCTGCAGAAACGGCGTCGCCAAACGAAACAGCCTATCAGGCAGGCAACAACGCAACACACCCACCATCACCAGAACGCTACACGCAGAAAACATCCCCGCCATCCCGACCGCGACAGCGTGTGCGAAAAGCTGCCGCAGAAGCGGCCCTTCGCAAACCGCCGGATAAAGAATCCCACTGAGCAAGCTAGTGCCCGCCAGGAACATCAGCAGAAAACAAAGCAGCGCCGCGGCCTTTGCCACCATGAGCTGGCTGCGCTGAAGCGGCAGCGGCGTCAGCACAAGAAAATCGATCCTATCCGGAAACAGCATCTCCCACTCGAAGATCGTCACCGCTCCCATCACCACAAACGAAGTCAACACAAAGAAATACTGGTCCTCGATCCGCCCCCAAAGCGATCGCTGCGGATACTGGTTCTGCAGAAAAAACGCCACCATCAACCCAGGAGCCGCAAACGCCGACAGCGCCCTCACAATTGTCGTCGTCGTGTCGCCCTCGCTCTGCAGCGTGTCGTTGTCGAAAAACCTGCGAAAGAAATGCAGGAAGAGAATTCTCCCCCGCGGAACCGATGCACTCATCTCACCTCCTCATCACGTCCACAATCTCTCGTGCCACAACGCTCGTGTCTGTCTGCCGAACCAATTGCGCAAACACGCTCTCCAGGTCAGGCAGCGCCATCAACCGCACCAGCTCCTGCGGACTCGCATCCGCCGCAACGCGCCCCTTCGCCAACACAATCACCCGCTCACACACCCGCTCCACCACCTCCAGCACGTGCGAGATATACAGCACCGCCTTCCCCTCTCTCGCCAGGATCGCCAACAGGTCCTTGAACAACCGCGCCGACGTCGCATCTAGCCCCGAGAGCGGCTCGTCAAACACAATCAACCGCGGATCATGCAGCAGCGCCGAAGCAATCAGCACCCTCTGCTTCATGCCCTTCGAGTACTCCGACAGCGCCGAATACTGCGCTCCCTCCAACGACAAAAGCTGCAGCAACCTCCGAGCCTTCTCCTCTAGCGGCCTCTCCTGCAGCCCGCGCAGCCGTCCCACCAACTGCAGATACTCCAGCCCCGAAAGATGCGTATACACCTGCGCCTCTTCCGGAACGTAACCCAGCGTCGCGCGATACCTCGCCAGGTCCTCATGGATGTCCCGCCCCTCAAACAGGACCTTCCCGCGCGTCGGCTGCGTCATCCCAATCACCATCTTCACGGTGGTCGATTTGCCCGCCCCATTCGGCCCCAGGTAACCCAGCACCTCGCCCGCCCGCAGCACAAAGCTCACATCTTCCACTGCCGGAATGCTGCGGTAGGTCTTCGACACATTACGTAGCTCCAGCATGGCCGCCCCTATGTAGTAAACTACTCTGTGGTAGCATACTACATAGTCCGATGTCTACCTCCAGGCTCTCCCACACCGCCGCTCTCATCCTCAAGGCTCTCAGCCTCGGCTACTGCTTTGGCTTTGAAGTGATGGAAGTAACCGGCCTGCCCAGCGGCACCGTCTATCCCGCGCTCCGCAGACTCGAGCGCGACGGCTTCGTCCAATCCGACTGGGAGCCTGAAGACGAAGCCACGCAGGCCGCACGTCCCGCACGCCGTTACTATCAGGTCACCAGCGCCGGCAAAGCAGCCGCCGTCGCTGCCACCGAACGCTATCCACTCCTTGCTCGTCTCGTCGCGGAGAAACAAGCATGACCCCTCCCCTCCCATCGCCCCTGCCGCAGCTCGACCGCGTCCTCCTTGACTCAGTTCTTCCCATGGTCCCCACCGACGATCGACCCGACTGGCTCCGCTGCTGGCAAGCCGAGCTCTGGCATCGACATCACCCGCGATGCGGCGCGCGCCACTCCGCCGCCGATCTCTACCCCGGCCTCCTCCGAGACGCCCTCTGGCTTCGCAAAGAAGATCTGCGCCGAGCCTTCACCGGTACCGCCATCCTCTGCCTCGTCACGCTCGCCACCCTCAATCTCTTCGCTCTGCTTCCGCTGTTTCTCTACTTCGGAGACTTCCACGCAGCATTCTCCTTCCTCCTATCTGAGTTCCCGCACTTCGTAGTCGAGGCCGCGCTCACAACCATGGTTGGCTTCGCCATCGCCTCTCGCGTCACCGAGCACACCGCTCCGCACGCCCGCAAACTCCGCTTCAAGGCACAGCTCTTCCTCGCAGCCAAGGTCGCGCTGCTGCAGAGCCTCGCCTATCTCCTCAGCGTCTATCTCACGCAGCCGCTACAGTCGGCTCATCCGTATGAAGCAGCCGTCCTCCAATCTCAAATTCTCACTGTCCTCGCCTTGGTCGCTCTGCGCTGGAGCTTCCAGGACCAGGACACGCGCTGCCGTCACTGCCTCCGCTCGTTATCAGCGCCACTGCGCGTCGGTCGTCCCTCCTGGAACTTCCTCGACAGCAACGGCACGCATCTCAACTGCCCCGATGGTCACGGCCTCTTGAGCGTTCCAGAGATCGAAACCAGCTGGCGTCAATCAAGCGAGTGGATCGCCCAATAGCCCTTCCGCTCACTACTCACTCCGCGGCTTCAAGCCAGCTTCCCTTCCACCTCCGGTGCACCCTTCGCGCGCGCACCCGCCAGCGCGAGCATCTCCCTTCCCATCTCGCTGCGATTGATCACAAGCTGGATCAGCAGATTAATTAGATTCCCTGTAACCCAGTACAGCGACATCCCCGACGCATAGTGCCACAGCGAAAATCCCATCACCACCGGCATCAGCAGAGCCATCATCCATCGTTGAGCGCCCGTAATCCCCGGTGTCGGCGTAATCATCTGCGTCAAAACCATGCTCACAATAATGAGCAGCGGCAGAACATGCAGCGGATCAGGCAGCGTCAGGTCCATCAGCCATAACCAATGCGCGTGATGCAGTTCGGACGCATTCCGCAACACCTTCAAGTACGCGAACAGCAACGGCATTTGCAACAGCATCGGCATGCAGCCGCCAAACGTGTTCACCTCCTCCGCCTTATACAGCGCCGCCATCTCTGCATTCATCTCTGTCCGTTTCGGATCGCTAAACTTCAGGTGAGCATAGCGTCCCTTGATCGCATTCACCTGCGGTTGCACCCGCATCATCTTCAGCGAAGACCTCAACGCCAGCACACGTGGCCAGATCAGCAACAGATTGAACAGTACCGTCAGCGTGACAATCGACCATCCCCAATTCCCAACGCCGTGATCATGAACAAACCGCAGCGCCAGATACAGCGGCTTCGCCAGAAACGTCAGCCACCCAAAATGATCCGCCGGCGCACCCGCACTGCCGCCAGACGCTGACGCGCGCACAACACTCGCGGTCTGAACCGTTCGCGCCACCGCATGGCCGCGCGAAGCAGAACGCTCAACCCGCCGGCCATACCCAACTCCAAACAAAACCACGACAGCCACCAACAGAACCGCCGCCAAAGACCGAAGCATCGAATCACCACCAGAACGCCGCGACTGCAAAGCAGGACGTTGCATTTCACGCATGGAACACCTTTTCCCTCCAGGGACAGGGCCTGGAGAACCGTGGGAAGACGGAAGCATGCATGGCCGCCACACGCAGCCACGCGTTTAGAACCCACTGGAATTAGGAAAAGATTGGAGGAGGACGCTGAAACAAGGGAGCCAGGGTCGGCCCCGCAGCCACCACGTACATCGGCGCATCCACCCATCGATCTCTGCGATCAACAGTCGGAGCAATCCACGACAACGGTAGCGACTTCAGGCTCTGCGTAACGATGCGGTAGATCGCCGGCGAGCGCGCCACGACGTACGTAAGCAGAAACGCCAGCAGGAGGAACGAGATCATCCCGCTCACCCCCGTAACTAGTAAAGCCTGATAGTAAGGAATACCCACGACGAACAGGAAGAACATCTGCTGCACGGCTGCCTGCCTGTAGCCCGCGGGCTTCGTCACATACCTTTCCATGCAGGCCATTCTACAGCCCGCGCAGCGCGGCGCCTTCCTGAATCCTCAGCGCCGCACCCAGCCAGCTCGCAAGCTTTACGCGAACCGCCCAATCCCTATCCCGATCACGTACGTCACCACGCCCTCCAGCAGCCCCACCAGCGTCATCTCCAACCCGCTCGACCACCACGACCGAATCGTGATCAGCGACTTCGCCGCGCCCACCGCAAAGTGCGCCAGCAGCGACACAATCGCCGCCACCACAATCGCCGGCACGCCCTGCAAAAAGAAAAACGGAATTACCGGAATCAGCGCGCCCACCGCAGTCGACAGCGCACCCGACACCGCCGACACCCACGGCTTGGCCAACCCCTCCTCGCTCACATGCAGCCGCTCCCGCGCCAGCGCCTCCACCAACTGCTCTTTCTTCTCCGCAATATGCCCC
The DNA here is from genome assembly GCA_049578265.1 of Acidobacteriaceae bacterium. Lineage (GTDB taxonomy): Bacteria > Acidobacteriota > Terriglobia > Terriglobales > Acidobacteriaceae > Granulicella. The sequence continues at coordinate 9,990 of JBAULP010000011.1, read as the reverse complement.
ACAAAATGGTCCGCATCTTCCGCCGACAGCCCCCTCACCTGGAACGTCAGCGACAGCAACTCCCGCGCCTCGGCCTCGTTGTTCTCCACCGCATCGCGCTCCCGCGCAAACTCGGCCTCATAGATCTCGCGCTCGCTCTTCGCCGCCAAATACGCGCCCGACCCCATCGAGAGCGCGCTCGCAAACATCCCCGCCAGCCCCGCAATCAACACAAACTTGCTGTTCCCCAGCGTCGCGCCCGACACGCCCGAAACAATCCCGAAGATCGCCCCCAGCCCATCATTCACGCCATAGATCGCATCGCCAATCCAGCTCGCCGCCTTTGGCTGCCCCTTCTCACGCTCGGCCACCAGCTCGTCCAGCGCCTGCCGCGCCGCCTCCGGCTCCATCGGAGTCGCAGGCAGATGATGCCGAATCAACCCACCCAGCGTCAGGTAATGATCCGCCTCATCCGAGATCACCTCCTTCAAAATCGCAACGCTCGCCTCATCCCCCAGCTCACGAATCTGTTTCCCATAGCGAGCAATGTCGCGACTCTCATCCAGCTCCAGCCGCCGCAGCGCCAAATCCGGCCCACCCACCCGTGTCGCCAACGACCCCGCCTCACCCGCCTCCGGTCCGTCATACTTCGGAATCGCCGCGCCCAGCGCCGTCAACCGCGTCGCCCATAGATCCGCGTGGTGCTTCTCCGCCAGCGCCAGGTTCCGCAGCGTCCGCCGCCGATGCGGATCGCCCTCCTGCTCCGACAGCGTCAGATATGTGTGATACCCGCGCATCTCCGTCTGCCAGTTATTCGAGACGGCGTCAATCAGATGTTGAGTGTCCTTGTTCGTCATCAAGCTCCCTTAAACTCCGGCTGCCAACCGTTCCGGATCAATCTCAATTCGTAAGTGTCCTAACATTCTCGCTTAACCGCAGCAGCCAACGTGAGCGCATCGCGACTCCAAACTCAATCCGCGTGCGCATGCGTCGTCTTCCCCTTGCGCACCACCGGCACGCCCTCCATCACCGACGACCGCTTCACCAGCCGCCTCACCTTCTGCGGCGACATCGCCAGCTTCTTCGCCACCCTCGAAATCTTGCACTCCTCCCTCATCCACACCCGCGGAATCACCAACTGCGCAAACTGTTCGGTCACCTCCTGGAAACTCCGCCCCGTAATAATCCCCTGCGACCACGCCCGCAGCGTGTCTTCTATCCCCACCACCTTCAGCAGCCGAGCCTTCAGCGCATTCAGCTCGTCTACCGCGTAATCCGCATCCTCCGGCTCCAACAAGGCCGACGCCGCATCCACACACCGCTGCGCTAATTCATAGTCGTGGAAAAAATTATTCGCCGCCGTCTCTCCCAGCGCCACATACGCATTCAGCAGCACGCGTTTGTTCTCCATCGACTGCCCCAGCGCCACCGCCTCCATGCAATGCTGCTTCGCCAGCCGCGCATAGTTCGGTATCTCCTCCGCCGACCCCAGCAGCTCCTCCACCCGCGCATTCTCAATCATCCCCATCAACGTGCAGGCCCTCGCCTTCAGCACCACGTTGTGTTTGTCCTCCGCAATCTCCAGCGCCTGCGCCGCCTCCCGCGACGCCATCCCCAAATCCCCCACATCCAGATGCAGATACCCTGCATTCAACAGCGCCGACCCCAACCCCGCATGCTCTCCATGCAGCATGCAAATCTCCTTCGCCCGCTCCAGCTCCAGGATCGCGCTCCGATAAAGCTCCTGGTACTGCCGATGAAACTCCCGCAGCCTCGACTCGCCCGCCTTCCCCTCGCCCTTGCCCGACTTCCGCGCCGCCGTCACATCAATGTGCTTCTTCAACTGCGCCGCCAGCAGCCGCTTCACAAAGCTCAGGTTCGTCATCGCGCGCGCCAGGTTCGTGTGCTGCGGATGACTGATCTCATACAGCGCCACCGCTCTCTCAAAGTGCGTCACCGCGCGCGCATAGTCGCCATGCCGCCGCACAATTCTTCCCCGCGCGCTCTCGATATTCCCCAGCGCAATCCAATGGTCCGTAGCCTTCAGCGCCCCCTCCGCCTCATCCAGCATCTGCAGCGCGCCCGCGCTGTCGCCATGCTGAAACACAATCCAGGCCTGCTGAATCTTAATGATCGCCACCAGCGCCTCCGACCCCGGCATCGTATACGCAATCTGCAGCGCCGTCTGCAGATTCTCCCGCGCCATATCATAGTCCGCCTTCTTGCGATGCGCCCGCCCCTTCCACAAATTCGCCAGCGCCTTCAACTCCGCATCCTGAAACACGTCCTCCATCTGTAACAGTCCGCCCAGAATGCGAATCGCCCCATCCGCATCGTTCGTCGAGAGCGCATAGAACGCCTCGGCCATCCGCACCCGCACATACGCACTCACCCCCATCGCCTCGCGCGCCGCACCCTTCAGCGCATCCAGCCGCTCCCGCAACAAATGCGGCTCGCGATACCCCACATCCACCCACTGCGCCAGCATCAGCAACACCTCTGCCCCATACTGGTCGACCGGCTCCAGCGCTCTCCAACCTTCTTCCGCGCGGTCCAGCAGCTTCATCCCCTCCGCAATATGGCGCCGCCGCAGGCACTCCTTCAGCGCCCCAAACCAAGCCTTGTCCGCCGCCAACTTCTTCTGCATCCGCTTCATCTGCACTGGGCTTCTCATCTCCGCCTCTCCTAACAAGTCTTCTCTACCCCTCACTCCCTACTCCTTGCCCTACTCCCAGCAGTCTCCCGCCCCCGTATACCCCTTGTCTGTGTTCTGGCACACTTCGTTCGCTAGCACGATTCGTACCACCCCACCTTGCGGCTCCGCTCCCCTTCCCGTCTACTCAAATTCAGGCCCTCCCACCCACACTGCTCAAGGAGATCCACCATGACGACGAAGCAGCAGCAGATCCAACAAATCGAAGCCGAATGGAAGTCCCCTCGCTGGGCGGGAATCACACGCGGCTACACCGCCGAAGACGTCTACACCCTCCGCGGCACCGTCCGCATCGAGTACTCGCTCGCCCGCCAGGGCGCCGCCCGCCTCTGGGAGGACCTCAACAAGCCCGGCCACATCGCCGCTCTAGGAGCCCTCACCGGCAACCAGGCCGTCCAGATGGCCCAGGCCGGCCTCAAGGCCATCTACCTCTCCGGCTGGCAGGTCGCAGCCGACGCCAACACCGGCGGCCAGATGTACCCCGACCAAAGCCTCTACCCCGTCAACAGCGTCCCCACCGTCGTCAAGGGCATCAACAACGCCCTCCTCCGCGCCGACCAGATCCATCATTCCGAATCCGCGGACACCATCGACTGGATGCTCCCCATCGTCGCCGACGCCGAAGCCGGTTTTGGTGGCACGCTCAACGCCTTTGAGCTCATGAAGTCCATGATCGAAGCCGGCGCCGCAGGCGTGCACTATGAAGACCAGCTCTCCTCCGCCAAGAAATGCGGTCACATGGGCGGCAAGGTCCTCGTTCCCACCCGCGAAGCCGTCCAGAAGCTCATCGCCGCACGCCTCGCCGCCGACGTCCTCGGCGTCCCCACCCTCCTCGTAGCCCGCACCGACGCCAACGGCGCCCAGCTCCTCACCTCCGACTGCGACCCCATCGACGCCGCCTTCATCACCGGCGAGCGCACCGTCGAAGGCTTCTGTCGCATCAACGGTGGCATCGACTGCGCTATCGCTCGCGGCCTCGCCTACGCCCCCTACGCCGACATCATCTGGTGCGAGACCTCCGAGCCCAACGTCGCCGAAGCCGAAAAATTCGCCACCGCCATCCATAAGCAGTTCCCCGGCAAGCTCCTCGCCTACAACTGCTCGCCCTCCTTCAACTGGCGCGCCAAGCTCTCCGAGTCCGAGATCGCCGCCTTCCAGAACAACCTCGGAGCCATGGGCTACAAGTTCCAGTTCGTAACCCTCGCCGGCTTCCACGCCCTCAACCTCTCCATGTTTGAGCTCGCAGAGGCCTACAAGCACGAAGGCATGCTCGCCTATTCCCACCTCCAGCAGCGCGAGTTCGCCCTCGCTGACGAAGGCTACGGAGCCGTTCGCCACCAGCGCTTCGTCGGCACGGCCTACTTCGACAAGGTCTCCACCACCATCTCGCACGGTGAAACCTCCACCAACGCCCTCCCCGGCAGCACCGAGGAAGAGCAGTTCGAACCCGAGCACGCCACCGTCTAACCAGCTCCCCCAACCTTCCCGGGCCACCCTCTTCGTCAGTCCAATCAGAGGGTGGCCCCTTTTTTTGAAGGCAGCGGATAGGGGATAGAGGATAGGGGATAGAGGATAGGGGATAGGGGATAGGGGATAGGGGAGAAAGACAAAAGCGAGATCTCGCCCAGGGCAAACAGTTCGTCATCTCGACCGGAGTCCGCGTTCTGTGCGGACGGAGCGGAGAGATCCCTGTATTTAGCCTTCGCCGGGGGACCACCAATCAGGCCGCCTTTCTCCCCTATCCCCTCCACCCCTATCCCCTGCCAACCACCGCCCTCAATCACCGCCAGCAGAAGTAAAATAAAGTACGTGAAGAAGATCGCCGTTCTCGGCTCCACCGGCTCCATCGGCACGAGCACCTTAAGCATCTGCGCGTCGCATCCCGACCGCTTCCATCCCATCGCGCTGGCCGCCGGCTCCAACCTCGACATCCTCTTCGAGCAATGCCAGCGCTGGCGCCCCGAGCTAGTCTCCGTAGCCTCCGAACCCCTCGCCGCCAAGCTCGCCACCCGCCTCGCCAACGCAGGCATCACCAGCATCGAGATCGTCCACGGCACCGCCGGCACCGTCCGCTGCGCCACCCTCCCCGCAGTCGACTTCGTAGTAGCCGCGATCGTAGGCGTTGCCGGCCTCGAAGCCACCTACGCCGCAGTTCTCTCCGGCAAAACCGTAGGCCTGGCCAACAAGGAATGTCTGGTAGCCGCCGGCGACCTCATCCTCGCCGCCGCCCGCGAGCACAACGTAGACCTCCTCCCCATCGACTCCGAGCACAACGCCATCCACCAATGCCTCCGCGCCGGCACCGCCAACGAGGTCAAGCAAATCTGGCTAACAGCCTCCGGCGGCCCTTTCCGCAACACCCCGCTCGCCGACTTCGAACGCATCACCCCCGCCCAGGCCCTCAAGCACCCCACCTGGGTCATGGGCCAGCGCATCACCATCGACTCCGCCACCCTGCTCAACAAGGGCCTCGAGATCATCGAAGCCTGCCGCCTCTTCAACCTTCCCCCCAACAAGGTCAAAGTCACCGTCCACCCCCAATCCACCATCCACTCTTTAGTCGAGTACATCGACGGCAGCATCCTCGCCCAGATCTCCGTCACCGACATGCGCCTCCCCATCCTCTACGCCCTCTCCTGGCCCGACCGCGTAGCGTCCGACCTGACCTTCGACCTCGCCCACCTCTCCCACCTCGACTTCCAACCCCCCGACCTCACCCGTTTTCCCTGCCTCCGCCTCGCCTACGAGGCCGCCGCAGCATCTCAGAACCACTGCATCGCCCTCAACGCGGCCGACGAGATCGCCGTAGCCGCCTTCCTTTCCGGCCAACTCTCCTTTAATGGCATCCCGCGTACAATCGAGCAGGTGTTGGCGCTAACCTCTTCCGGCTCACCCGCGTCCATCCCCGAGGTCCTCGCGGCCGACCTCCTCGCCCGCCATCAGGCCACCGAGATCGTCGCCCGCTCGCAAGTGCTGTCCTCTTAAAGTTCAGTCAAGTTTTGTCATCTTAAAGTTCATTCGAGTTTTGTCATCTTAAGGTAAGGATTCTTCGCTTCAATGTGCCGATAGTCTTTACGTGCACTCTCTCCTGGTACTCATGCATATCTTCTTCGTCGTTATCGAATTCGCCATCGTTCTCGGGCTCCTCGTTCTCATCCACGAGCTGGGCCACTTCATTCTCGCCAAGCTCTGCGGCGTCCGCGTCGAAACCTTCTCCATCGGCTTCGGCCCCCGCATCTTCGGCTTCCAGTACGGCGACACCGACTACCGCATCTCCCTCCTGCCCCTCGGCGGCTTCGTCAAAATGGCCGGCGAACTCGGCGGCGACGGTAACCCTGTCGCAAGTGACTCCACCCTGCACGCCGGCATCCAGACCCTGCCGCCCCGCCACGACGATCTCACCTCCAAGCCCCGCTGGCAGCGCGTCCTCATCGCCGTCGCCGGCCCCGTCTTCAACTTCGTCCTCGCCTTCTTCCTTCTCTTCCTCGTCGCCCACTACCATCACGAGGTCGACAAATACCTCAACGGCGCCGCCGTCGTCGACTACGTCCCGCAAGGCAGTCCCGCCGCCAAAGACGGCCTCGCCGCCGGTGACACCATCACCCGCTTCAACCGTGTCATCAATCCCACCTGGGACCAGATCGGCCACGAGTCCGAACTCAACCTCAACCGCCCCATCCCCCTCTCCTTCCGCCACAACGGCCAGATCGTCAACAGCACCATCACCGTCGCCGTTCCCCCCGACACCGAGTTCGATCCCCAGGACATCTTCAACGTAGGCCTGATCCCACGCATGGATCCCGGCCCCATCAACGTCCTCAGTGTCGCCGCCGACAGCCCCGCCTCCCGCGCCGGCCTCAAGCCCGGCGACCAGTTCCTCACCATCAACGGCCTTCGTCCCCACTCCGTCGGTGCTCTGCTCGCCTATCTCTCCGACAACAAGGGCGCCACCGACACCCTCGGCATCCTGCGCGACGGCCATCCCGTAACCCTTACCGCGACCCCCGAGAAGATGGCCACTCCCGGCGCCGGCGATGAGTATCGCCTCGGCTTCAGCTCCCGGCCACCGCCCTCCGACATCGTGCGCCTCCCCGTCGGCGCCGCCCTTAAAGAGTCCTTCGACGAAAACCGCGACGACTCCATGCTCGTCCTCCGAGTCGTCAAGGGTCTCTTCACCCGCCACGTCGCCGCCAATCAGCTGATGGGACCGGTCGGCATCGCGCAGCAGATCGACATCGCCACCCAGATGGGCATCTGGCCGCTGCTCGACCTGGTAAGCGCCATCTCCCTCCAGCTCGGCATCCTCAACCTGATGCCCTTCCCTCTACTGGACGGCGGCATGATCCTCTTCCTCATCATCGAAAGCATCATGCGCCGCGACGTCAATCAGCAGCTCAAAGAAGTCGTCTACCAGGTAGCCTTCGTCTGCATCATCCTGTTCGCCTTCTTCATCCTCTTCAACGACATCACCAAGCTCCACCTCCACTAAGATGAACCGGGAACAGCTTCGGCCTTGGGCCTTGGGCCTTGGGGCTTCTAGCTTTTTGCTTCTAGCTTTTTGCTTTTTGCTTTTTGCTTTTTGCTTTTTGCTTGTCATCCCGCAGGGATCTGCAGTTGCCTTTGCACTTGCAGTTGCTTTTGCTTGTTTTCCGCCGTCATCCTGAGCGAAGCGAAGGACCCCCGCATTGGCATTTGCCTTTGCTCTTGCCTTTGCTCTTGCCTTTGCTCTTGCCTTTGCTCTTGCTCTTGCCTTTGCCTTTGCCTTTGCCTTTGCCTTTGCTCTTGCCTTTGCCCTCACCCTCGCCTTTGCCTTTCTAGCTGTCATTCCGAGCGCAGCGAGGAACCCGCTTCTCGCGTGCTTCGCACGCGCCCGTTCTTGCCACTAGCCACTAGCCCCGAGCTAGAAGCTAAAACCTAGAAGCCCCCTTTCAACTCCGCCACAATCTCCCCCACCGCCTTCCGCGCCTCATCCTCTTTATCCACCGGAAAGCTAATCGCCCCGACGCGCGCGTGCCCCCCACCCCCATACCGCTCGCAGATCGCCGCAATATTCGCCAACTCCCCCGCACGCTTCGTCGTCCAGGGATTCGTCCCCACACTCACCTTCGTCCGGAAGCTGGACTTCGACAGCCCCACGTTATACGTCCCCTCCGGAAACAAATAGTACGGAATAAATTTGTTGTACCCCTCGGTCGGCTGATCGGTAATGTCAAAAGAAATCACGCCGCGCTCGCACACGGCCCTCTCCCGAATCAACTCCAGCGCCGCCCAATGCCGCTCCATCAGCGGCCCCAGCAACTCCTGCACAAACGGCTGCTCCAGCACCTTCTGCAGCGGCATCTCCGTCAGCAGCGGGATAAACTTCCGCGACACCGACATCCCACCCTCATCCGGCGCGCTCTCAATCACCATCGTCAACTTCATCGCCGGCTCGGCCATCTCCACCGCAGCCTTCGCGCTCTCATACTTCGCGCCGTCCACAATATCGGCCCAATGAATCAGCTCCGCCAGCGGCGCAACATCCATCCCAAACTTCGTCTGCGCCACATGCGCGATCAAGCTCGTGCAGCTCGTATACGCCGGATCAAAAAACTGCCGCATCGCCTGCGTCCCATCTGCCTGCCCGCGCCGAAACGTCTCCTCATCCTTCACCGTCATAAACGCCGACAGGTGATGATCAAACCACCACGTCACCCGCGGCGACGCCGAATACTTAAAATCGACAATCGCATTCTCCCCTCGCGCATCGAACCAACCCTCTTCAAACAACGACCCCGCGCGATGCACCAGCCCCTGGTAGTCGAACCTCTCCACCGTCCCCACGCACTCCCGGTGAAACCGTGTAAACATCGCCGCAGAACAGGCGCCATCAAAACATTTATCGTGATAAAACACTCGGCAATTCACGTGCGCCTTCTTTCTTTCTCGTACCAACAGCCCCTCCAGAATATCCGACCCCCAGGAAACCAACCCTCCCCCTCACGCGTATCATCTGGAGCATCCCCAGGCAGCACGGCCTGCCCACCACCCGAGGACCCACCACCGCATGGATTTGAAGCCCGCGCCGCCCCCCGCCGAAGACCCCTACCCCTTGCAACAAATCCAGCCCCCGCCGTCCGAACCCTCCACCCCACCCGACCACCGCAGCCACATCGTCTACGGCCCCTTCGGCCTTCGCGCTCTTTGGAGCCTCCTCATCTACTTCGCGATGGTCGGCATCGTCGTTGGCGGCTACTTCTTCGTCATCCATCAAGGCGAACCCAGCAATCACGCGGTCACCATCACCAAGACCACTCCCTCACCTGCAACAACCCCCAGCACCCCTCCCACAGAAGCGCACGCCACGGAATCTCTCTCCGCCATGATCATCGGCGAAGCCACTCTCTTCCTCGCCTTCTTCTTCATCAGTTGGGTCATGGCCATCATCGAGCGCCGCAGCCTCACCGTCTTCGGCCTCGGCGGCACTCACCCCATCCGCCGATTTCTCACCGGGTCCTTCTGGGGCCTCACCACCATCTCCCTGCTCATCCTCATCCTCCATTCCCTCCACCTCCTCGTCTTCGACACCCTCCTCGACCACGGCACCGACATCCTCTACTGGGGCGGCCTTCAACTCTTCGGCTTTCTCCTCGTCGGCCTCACCGAGGAGTACACCATGCGCGGCTATCTCCAATTCACTCTCACCCGCGGCATGGTCAGCATCGGCAATCGCATCTCCCCGCGCCACGCCCGCACCATCGGCTTCTGGCTCGCCGCCGTCCTCACCTCCGCCCTCTTCCTCTACCTCCACACCTACAACGCCGGCGAAGATTGGCTCGGCCTCGCCCAGATCTTCCTCGCCGGCGTGGTCTTCGTCGTCGCCCTCTGGCGCACCGGCTCTCTTTGGTGGGGCATCGGCTTCCACATGGCATGGGACTGGGGTCAGTCCTTCCTCTACGGCGTCCCAGACTCCGGCGGCCTCATGCAGGGCCGTCTCTTCACCACCCACGCCGTCGGCAAAACCCTTCTCTCCGGAGGCTCCGTCGGCCCCGAAGGCAGCATCTTCTGCGCCCCCGTCTGCCTCTTGGCCATCCTCATCCTCTTCCTGACCCACCCCTCCCCCCAACCCCCACTGGAAACCGAAGCCGAGCCGTAGTTTTCAGAACCCGCAACAGAAACTCTTGCCTTCCGCGTGCGACTCCGCGCAGGACTAACCTAAAATCTCCTTAAGCCATGAGCTTCCCCCACGATCCCCACCCCGACGAACAACCCCTCCGCCACCGCCAGTACCCCTCCGAGCCCTACGCGGACCCCCTCGA
>JBAULP010000010.1:0-42551 GCA_049578265.1 Acidobacteriaceae bacterium | reverse complement strand
GCCGGGGGTGGGGGCGCCGTTGATCCAGTGCGTGAGCTCGGTGATGGCGGGAGTGGTGGAGGTGGGCTGGGTGGCGGTTGCGGACATGAGGTCGCTCCTTGGTGTTCCTGGAGGAGGAAAGGTTCATGCTAACAAATTGGGGGGCGGGGTTTGTTTGGAGAAGATCTGATGTGGACGGAGTGCTGCGAAACTCGGTGGGGGGATGGTGTTTGGGCAGATATCGTAAAGACAACGCTCAAGACAGGGGCGTTTAGAGGGACTAATCTCCGACTCTTGATCAATCGGCGTATTGGCTGATCGACGAAGGTAGTCCGGCTCCATTGACGTGCAAGTGTCCTGCGCAAGTACACCTAAAATGAAGCCCGCATCCGCGGCTCTGCCTCGTCGTCCGGCCGCACTCTCGTTTACTGCACGTTCAGCGTCGCAAACCCGCTCTCGACCCCACCGCAGGTCAGCGCATACGTATACGTTCCTGCCGTCGCTGGCGCCGTCAACGGAACATTCGTCACCGTCATCGCCGCCGTCTTCGCGCCCACCCAGCCGGTCGTATCCACCGGCGTGTACGTCGTATCGCTCGACAGGTAGTTCGTCGCCACGCACCCCTGCTGCGTCGTAGGCCCTGCGACGGTGACTCCCGCCGTGTTCGCCGCGTTGATGTTCGCGTAGCCCAGCGTAAACGCCGTTCCATGCGTCACGCTCGCGGGCACGGTGATGCTGACCTGGCCGGGTAAGGGAGGCGAGGACACGAGCTTGAAGAGCGTGCCGTCGTCCGACGCGCCGCCTCTGGACGTAAAGCCGTAGAGGCTGCCGTCGCTACCCTCGACGAGGCTGCCGTACGGAAATTTCCCGTCCGCCCCGGTAAAGCTGTGCAGCAGGGTCACGCTGCCGGAGGGCGTCATCTGGAACACAGTCCCGTAAACGGGGATCGTTACGCCCTCCGCCATGCCGTAGAAGTTGCCGTCGCTTCCCTCGACCAGGCTGCCGCCCGGTCCTCCTCCGTCGCTATTCGTACCGGTAAAGCTGTACACCAGGGTAAAGCTGCCGGAGGGCGTGATTGTGAACACAATTCCGGCGTCGCTCGCTCCGCCACTACCCGCCATGCCATAGAATTTGCCGTCGCTTCCCTGGATCAGGTTGCCAAATCCATACATGCCGTTGTCCGCCACGCGTGCGAAGGTGTGCAACAGGGTGAAGGCACCAGACGGCGTGACCTGGTACACAGTTCCCCAACCGTTCGCGCCGCCGAAGCCCGTCATGCCATAGAAGTTGCCGTCGCTGCCCTCGACCAGACTGCCAGATGGGTCCGATCCCTCACTCGAGAAGTTCCCTTCACTATCGGTAATTGAGGGAAAACTGTAAAGCAACGTGAAGCTGCCGGAGGGCGTGATCTTGTACACGGTCCCGTACCCGGACGTGCCGCCGTATTCCGTGGTGCCGTAGAAGCTGCCGTCGCTGCCTTGGATCAGGCTCGCGAGGGGGTTTTCTCCGTCGCTCGCCGCACCGGTGAAGATGTGCAGCACAGTAACCTGACCCGATGGCGTCATCCGATATACGGTCCCCTCGTTCGATCCGATTTTCGACGTTACTCCGTAGAAGTTGCCGTCACTGCCCTCGACCAAACTGCCTTCCGGATTCCATCCGTCACTGGTTCCCCCAGCGAAGGTATGCAGCAGCGTGAAGGCGCCGGATGACGTGATCTTGTATGCGGCCCCGTACCCGGACGTGCCGCGTGGTTCAAGATTTTGGGCGGCTTGCGTCACGCCGTAGAAGTTGCCATCACTGCCCTGGATGAAATTGCTGTTCTGAGGGGGGTCTGCGCCCGGATAAGCGCCGCTCGCCCCGGTAAAGCTCGCCAGGAGGTCGAAGGTGTACGTCGGGGACGCGTTGATGGTCAGCGTGCTCGTTGCGCTCTCCGCCAGATAGTTGCCCGACTTCGCGAAGCTTGCCGTCACGTCCCCTGCATACGTTCCTGCCGCCAACGAACCCGTCGGCATATAACTCACGGAGCAGCTGCCGTTCGCAATCGTGCATGTCGCCGGGCTGAAGCTCCCCGTCGCCGTACCGGCAACCCCGAACGTTACCACGCTGCCGCTCGCGTTGCTGGTCGCCATCACTGTCACCGGCAGCATGGATTCCTCTGGCGCCGTCACCGCCGTCAACTGCACTGCGCTCGTCGACCCACTAGTGCAACTCGTCAGGCTCGCAGCCAGAAACGAGACGCAAAGGGCCGAAACGCAACCAGACAAATATACAGAACGGGTTAAAACGGGCCGCAGGCGCATGGGATCTCCTCAAACAGGGGATGCGCAACGATAACACTCAGGTGTAACAAGAGACGCCATGAGGGGTTCCGACGTCGCGAGCTATTTTGAACACAGCTACGCCGCGATGCTACGCCGGCACCGCAAGAGCAAACCCTGAGGGCTAAAGCCCCATTTCCTCTTCGTCCTATGAGACCCGACGCTAAAGCGTCGGGCTACCTGTTCGTGGCGGGCTGCCGAGAGCGGGTGCGGCTACCGATTCGTGGTGGTTAGAGGATGGCGAAGTTGTGGGGGTGGAGTTGTTGGTTGGTGGTTAGGAGGTCTTTCCAGGGGTCGGGGCGGAGGTGGGCGGTGCCGGCTACTATGTCGTGGACGGAGAGGTTGGGGTGGGTGTCGCGGTTGAGGGCGGACCAAGGGAGGGGGAGGGAGATGGGGGCTCCGGCGCGGGCGCGGGGGGAGTAGGGGGCGACCGCCGTGGCGCCGCGCTGGTTGCGGAGGTAGTCGATGAAGATTTTGTTGATGCGCGAGGCCTTGGTCATCTTGGTGAGATAGAGCTGGGGGTTGTCGCGCTCGAGGGAGAGGGCGAAGATGTGCGCGGCGTTTTTGAGCTCGGTCCAGGTGAGGGTGGGGTTGATGGGGGCGACGATGTGGAGGCCCTTGCCGCCGGTGAGTTTGAGGAAGCTTTCGAGCCCGAGGTTCTTGAGGCGCTGACGAACTTCGGCGGCGGCGGCGGCGATGGTGAGCCAGGGGAGGTCGGGGTCGGGATCGAGGTCGAAGATGAGGCGATCGGGGTGCTCGAGGTCGTCGTTGGTGGAACCCCAGGGGTGGATTTCCAGGACGGAGAGTTGGGCGAGGGAGATGAGGGCCTCGGGGGTGTCGAGCGTGATGTAGGGCTCTGGCTCGGACGAGGATTTGTCCTGGATCTGGATGGTCTTGATGCCGTCGGGGAGGGAGGGGGTGACGTGTTTCTGGAAGAAGCAGGGCTTGCCGGCGCCTTCGGGGCAGCGGACGATCGAGAGAGGGCGGTTGGCGATGTAGGGAAGCATGCGGTCGGCGACGAGGGCGTAGTAGTCGGCTAACTGCTGCTTGGTGAGGCCGGAGGCGGGGTCGATGACCTTGTCGGGATGGGTGAGGCGGAGGCCTGCGCGCGCGGCGGGAGCGGGCGTTGGGGCTGGTTTGGATTTTGTGGAGGAGGGCCGGGATTTCGCGGAGGCGGATTTTCTGGGGGCGGGCTTGACTGGGGCGGGTTTGGCGGCGGAGGACTTAGCTGGGGCTGATTTGGTTTTTGTGGGCACGGGGTTTGACCTGGTGGATCGGGTTGCGGCTAGGGCGAAGTGCTGCAGGGTGGAGGAGCGGTGGGAGGCGTGGGTGCGGGCGGGTGTTTTGGCGGCTGCTGGTGAGGACGTGGTGTGGCTTCGCTTGGGCTTGGGGGCTACGGTTGCGGATTCGCGAACGACTTCGCTGGCGGGCTTGTCTTCGCGGAGGCCGAGGAAGGCGGCTTGGCGGACTAGATTGTCGGAGGTCCAGGTGGCGAAGCGGACCTGGGCTACGAGTTGAGGACGAACCCAGAAGACACCTTTGGCGTCGGCAGGGATGGGATGGAAGGGTGATTCCGGGACGCGGAGTTTTACGAGCGTAGTGAGGAGGTCGCGGCGGAGTTGCTGGGTGAAGCCGGTGCCGGTGCGGCCGGCATAGATGAGGTGGCGCGGAGTTTTGGGGCCGCGCTTGATGGGCGGATAGTAGCCGAGGAGAAGAGCGCCGATGCGGTCGGGGCCTTCGCTGGAGAGGGTGAAGCCGGCGATGACGAGCTCCTGCTCGTGGAGGCACTTGGATTTGAGCCAGTCGGCGGTGCGGGAGCTGTGGTAGGGGGCGTCGGCGCGCTTGGAGATGATGCCTTCGGCGTGGAGCTGGCAGGCCTGGCGGAAGACGGTCTCGCCGTTGCCGGGGATGTCTTCGGAGTAGCGGAGCGTTTCGGCGTCTTCTTCGTTGGCTGAGAGGAGGTGCTCAAGGAGTTGCTTGCGATCGTGGAGGGCGAGGTCGCGGGTGTTGTGGCCGTCGAGGTGGAGGAGGTCGAAGGCGAAGTAGGTGAGGGGATGATTTGCGGCGTCCTGGAAGGAGGCCTGGAGGAGAGCGAAGTTGGAGTTGCCGTCGGGGGCGAGGACGACGACTTCGCCGTCGAGGGTGCAGTCGTGCGCGGGAAGACGGGCGACGGCTTCGGCGATGGCGGGCATGCGGTGGGTCCAGTCGAGACCTTTGCGGGTGAGGAGGGCGACGCGCTTGCCGGATTTGCGAGCCTGGATGCGGTAGCCGTCTAGCTTGAGCTCGTGGATCCAGTCGTCGGTGTTGGGGGTGGTGGTGGCTTCGAGGGCTAACTGCGGGGAGATGAAGTCGGGCTGGCGTTCGTGGGGGAGCTCGTCGAGATTGATGGATGGCTTGGTGCGAGGTTTGGGGGCGGTGGATTTTTTGGCGTGGGGCTGGGGGTTGGTTTTGGGATCGGCTGAAGGCTTGGAGGTGTGGGAGGTTTTGGACTCGCTGTGGTTGGAGTTCCAGACGTGGTCGGAGGCGTCGGCGATTTGCTGGATGGAGCGGCCGGTGACGGAGGAGTTGGGGCGCTCGTCGGTGATGGCGCGATCGCCGGTGGTGCGCTCGTATTTGTCGTGCTCCTTGATGAGGAGCCACTGGGGTTTTTCTTTAGAGCCGGCTTCGCGGTGGGAGTTCATGCGGATGAGCGCCCACTTGCCCTTCATCTTGGAGCCGGACATTTCGAACTTGAGATGGCCGGCGCGGAGACAGGCGTCGACGTTTTCACTGCCGAGCTGGGGCCACCAACTGCCCTGGTCCCAGATCATGACGGTGCCGCCGCCGTACTGGCCTTCGGGGATGATGCCTTCGAAGCCGCCGTACTCGATGGGGTGGTCTTCGACCTGGATGGCGAGGCGGCGCTCCTGGGGGTTATAGCTGGGGCCCTTGGCGCTGGCCCAGCTCTTGAGGACGCCGTTCCAGGCGAGGCGAAAGTCGTAGTGGAGGTGCGAGGCGGCGTGCTTCTGAATGACGAAGGGAAGGCCGCGGGCGGTGGTGGGCTTGCGCAGGCCGAAGTTGGTGGCGGTGCCGGAGCCGGAGGGCTCGGCGGTGACGTTGAAGTCGCGCATGGAACGGTAGCGCTCGAGCTGCGCGTCTACGGCGTTGGAAGCGGCGCTGGACGATTTAGGAGAGCGCTTGTGCGACGAGGTGTCGGATTTTGTGGTCGCCATCGTGGAGTCCTATGCGGTCTTGCGCTTGGGAGAGGTCCGATGAGGCTTGGCTTCGCGGCGCGAGCGGGACGAAGTTGCGGACTTGATGAGCGTGGGGCCCTTGCGCGCGGTTGACTTAGCGGCGCTTGTCTCTGCGGTTGGTTTCTTTGTTGTATCACTGACGGACTTACGCAGCGCATCCATAAGGTGTATGACGTTGGAACGCTTGTGGGTGGGTGCTTCTTCGCGCGGGATGGGAGCGTGCTTGAGCTTGGCGTCGACGAGCTCTTTGACGGCGGCCTCGTAGCCGTCGGTGAAGATGGAGGGGTCGAAGGGCGAGGACTTGCGGGCGATGAGTTCTTTGGCGAGGGAGAGGGAGTCGGCGTTGATGTCGTGGCGGGCGATGTCGTCGAAGTAGGCGGCGGGATCGCGGAGCTCGGCGGGGAAGCGGAGGGTGTAGGCCATGAGGCCTGGGTGGGCGTCGGGCTTTTCGGACTTGGTGGATTTTGATTTGGATTTGGTGGAGGTGGATTTCGTTTCGGTGGGTTTGGTTTGCGAGGCTGTGGCAGGAGCGATGGCTACTACGTGCTCGCGGCCGGCGAAGGCGATACGCGAGAGGGCTACCTTGTTGGTGTCGACGAGGGCCTGGCGGATGGTGAGAAAAGCCTCGGTTTGCGCGGCGTTTTCGGGGACGATGAAGTAGGGCTTCTCGAAGAAGGCGGGGTCGATGGTGGCGGGGTCGACGAACTGCGTGACCTCCATGGTGCGCTTGGAGGGGACGCGGAGATGGGCGAGCTCGTCGGGCTCGATGGTGATGTATTGGCCGTGGGAGTACTCGTAGCCTTTGACGATGTCGGATTTTTCTACGGGATCGGCGGCGGCTTCGGGGTCGCGCTCGATGGCGCTGGCTTTGACGTTTTGATGACGGACGCGCTCACCGGTGCGGCGGTCGATTAGGTGGAAGTGGATGTCGCTGGCGGGGTTGGTGGCGACGAAGAGTTTGACGCCGAAGGAGACCAGCGAGATCTGAATTGTGCCGCTCCAGTAGGGACGGGCCATGGGGATTCCTCACGGGCAGATTGCCTGATGATGAGAGTGTATGGCTGGGGCGGGGGATGTACGGAGTTCGGTAATCGAAAAAGAAGCAGGCCCGGGGGTGTGAGGACCTCCGGGCCATGGTGGAACGTCGTGGGGCCCGTTACGCCGTATACCCTTCCTCATGGAGGATGGTGGTGTACGCGGGGAGGGTGAGGAACTCCTGGAAGGCAGGAGCGTCGATGAGGTTGCGAATGAGTTTGGCGGCGAGGTGGTAGGCCTTGATGCGGCCGGGTGAGGCGCCCTGGGTGTTGCGCTCGACTTCGGCGTCGATGAGCTCGTGGCAGAGCTTCTCGGTAACGTGCTGACCGGTGTGGTCGGCGTCCTGCAGGACGGCGTGGTGGTGAACCCACTGCCAAAGCTGAGCGCGGGAGATTTCGGCGGTGGCGGCGTCTTCCATGAGGTTGAAGAGAGGGACGCAGCCGGTGCCGCGCATCCAGGCTTCGAGATAGCCGAGGCCGACGGCGATGTTGTGCTTGAGGCCGTTGTAGGTGATGGTGCCGATGGGCGGCGCGAGGAGCTCGGCGGCGGTGGTGGAGTAGCCGGGGAGCTGCTTGGCGATCTGGTTGGGCTGCGGCATGACGCGGTTGAAGACCTCAAGCGCGATGGGGACGAGGCCGGGATGCGCGACCCAGGTGCCGTCGTGGCCGTCGGTGGCCTCGCGCTCTTTGTCGGCGCGGACTTGCGCGATGGCGGTTTCGTTGGCGACAGGGTCGGACTTGATGGGGATGAAGGCGCTCATGCCGCCGATGGCGGGAGCGTTGCGGTGGTGACAGGTCTTGATGGTGAGCTTGGAGTACGCGCGCATGAAGGGGGTGGTCATGGTGATCTGCGAGCGGTCGGGGAAGAGGAGATTTTGCGAGGCGGAGAACTTTTTGATGACCGAGAAGATGTAGTCCCAGCGGCCGCAGTTGAGGCCGGCGGAGTGGTCGCGGAGTTCGTAGAGGATCTCGTCCATCTCGAAGGTGGCGAGGATGGTTTCGATTAATACTGTGGCGCGGATGGAGCCGTTGGGGATGCCGATGAGCTGCTGGGCGCGGACGAAGACGTCGTTCCAGAGGCGAGCTTCGATGTGGGACTCGAGCTTGGGGAGATAGAAGTAGGGGCCGGAGCCGCGGGCGAGGAGCTCTTTGGCGTTGTGGAAGAGATAGAGGCCGAAGTCGAAGAGGCTGCCGGACATGGGCTCTCCGTCGACCAGGACGTGGCGCTCTTCAAGGTGCCAGCCGCGGGCGCGAACGAAGAGGACGGCGGGATTCTCGATGAGGGCGTATTGCTTGTTGGTGGTGGGATCGGAGTAGGTGATGGTGCGGCGGATGGCGTCGCGGAGGTTGAGATGGCCGTCGAGGAGATTGCCCCAGGTGGGGGTGGTGGAGTCTTCGAAGTCGGCCATGAAGACCTTGGCGCCAGAGTTGAGGGCGTTGATGATCATCTTGCGGTCGACGGGGCCGGTGATCTCGACGCGGCGATCCTGGAGGTCGCTGGGGAGGGGCACGATGGACCACTGGGCGGAGCGGATGTGCGCGGTCTCGGGAAGGAAGTCGGGGCGCGCGCCGGCGTCGATAGCCTGCTGGCGGGCGACGCGAGCGGCGAGAAGCTGCTTGCGACGGGGGTTGAACTCGCGCTGCAGGGTGACGAGGAAGTCGAGAGCTTCGGGGGTGAGGATGGAGCTGTAGCGCTGGTCGAATGCGGCGTGGAACTCGATTTCGGCGGGAAGGCTGAGGGGGCTCATGGTTGCGATCCTTTCGGGCGGTGAGGCCAGTGTACGGCGCGGCAGGTCGCAGGTGGTCTGAATTGGTGGTGGGACGATTTGGGCTAGTTGGATGTTTTGGCTTCTGGCAAAGGCAAAGGCAAAGGCAAAGGCAAAGGCAACTGCAAGTGCAAGTGCAAAGGCAACTGCGACTGCAACTGCAAAGGCAACTGCAGATCCCTGCGGGATGACAAACAAAAGGGGCAACAGCAACAGCAACGGCAACATCAAGTGCAAGTGCAAGTGCAAGTGCAAGTGCAAGTGCAAGTGCAAGTGCAAGTGCAAGTGCAAGTGCAACTGCAACTGCAACTGCCAATACGGGGATCTCTCCGCTTCGCTGCGCTTCGGTCGAGATGACGGAGCTTTCCGTCGCGGTGGTGCGTTATTCGCCTAGCATGATGCGTTGGATGTGGTGGGCGCGGCCGGTGCCGCCGTCGCAATGGATGAGGGTGGCGCACATCTTGGGGTTGTTCTTGGCGGCTTCGAATTTGCCGGGCATGCCGGTGAGGAAGCGCTTGAGGATGAGCTCGGTTTCTACGCCAATGACCGAGTCGAAGGGGCCGGACATGCCGACGTCGGTTTGATAGGCGGTGCCGTGGTGGAGGATGCGGTCGTCGGAGGTGGGGACGTGGGTGTGGGTGCCGAGGACGGCGGTGACGCGGCCGTCGAGGTACCAGCCGAGGGCGGCTTTTTCGCTGGTGGCTTCGGCGTGGAAGTCGAGGAGGATGACTTTCGCGTTGGTGTTGCGCTCGATGAGGGTGAGGAGTTCGTCGGCTTTGCGGAAGGGGTCGTCGGAGCTGGCCATGAAGACGCGGCCCTGGAGGTTGACGACGGCGTATGGGGTGCCGTTGCCGAGGGAGCCCTCGTAGAGGCCGAAGCCGGGAGTGCCGTGAGCGAAGTTGGCGGGGCGGAGGACGCGGCGGCCGCGGGCGTGCGAGTCGGCGGGGACGTTCATGTATTCGACGATCTCTTTTTTGTCCCAGACGTGGTTGCCGGTGGTGATGACGTGGGCGCCGAGGTCGAAGAGTTCTTCTGCGATGGAGGGAGTGATGCCGAAGCCGCCGGCGGAGTTTTCGCCGTTGATGACGAGGAGGTCTACGGCGTGAGTTTCGAGGACGTGGGGGAGGTGCTCGCGTACGATGTGGCGGCCGGGCGATCCGAAGACGTCGCCGACGAAGAGAATGTTCACGTTAATATTTTAGCGCGTGGGGTGGTGGAAGGCTTTGACGCAACGTGCGCAAAGGAAAGCGCGAAGTTTCGCGAAGTAAGGCGAGGGAAGGTGGGTGGAGTTAGGCTAGTTGGATGATTGATCTTCAGTTTAATTTTCCGATGCTGGTGGGGCAGGATGCGGTTTGGGCGGAGCATGTAAGGGCGTCGTTGGAGGCGCAGGCGCGGGAGGGGATGGCGGCGCTGCGGCCTTCGTTTCGTGGGGGTGGTGAGGATCGGCTGAAGGAGATGGCGGCGGCCTGGCTGGGTGAGGTTCCGCAGCGCGTGGCGCTTACTTGCAGCGGGCATCATGGGTGTCTGGTGGCGTTGATGGCTGCGGAGTTGGCGGGGAAGAGGGTGGTGGTGGAAGAGGTGACGTATACGGGATTTGTGGAGCAGGCTCGGATGCTGGGGGTGGAACTTGTGGCTTGCGCGATGGATGGTGAGGGGCTGCGGGCGGATGCATTGCGGGAGATTTGCGAGCGGGCGAGGGTTGCGGGAAGGCCGATTGCAGCGGTGTTTATGATGCCTACCTTGCATAATCCGGTGGGGTGCGTGCAGTCGATGGAGAGGCGGAGGGCGGTGGTGGAGGTGGTGCGGGAGTTTGAGGTGGTGGTGATTGAGGATGATGCGTATGGGTATCTGTTGCCGGAGAGTGCGGCGGTGGAAAGCTACGCGAAGCTTGCGCCCGAGCGGACGTTTTATGTGCGGGGGTTGAGTAAGAGCTTTGCGCCGGTGGTGCGGACAGGGTTGATGGTGGTTCCGGTGGAGTATGCGGCGGCGGTGGCGAATGCGGTGAAGCAGAGTTCGTCAGGCGTATCGAGGGTTTTCGCGGGAGCTAGCTGCACGATGCTGGCGGATGGGACGTTGGATCGGGTGATGGCCGCGAAGCGGGTGGAGGGTGCGCGACGGCAGGCGGCGGCGCGGGAGTTGATGGAGGGGTTGGAGGTGAAGGCGGGGCCGAATGCTTGGCATCTTTGGGTGTCGTTGCCGGAGGGGTTGTCGCCGGAGGACGCGGAGAGGCGGTGCGAGGAGCGGGGCGTGCTGGTGAGTGGGGGGAATTGGTTTGCTGCGCCGGGGGCGCGTGTGCCGCGGGCTGTGCGGTTGGGGTTGGGTGGGGAGGTGGAGTTTGAGCGGGCGATGGAGGGTGTGCGGGTGTTTGTGGAGGTCGTGCGGGCGAGATAAGAAAGCATACCTTGGGGCTAAAGCCCCTCTCTCCCGCGTGGCTATGAGACCCGAGGCTGAAGCCTCGGGGTACCTGATTGTGCGGGGGTCGGGGTACCTGACTGTGCTTGAGGCGGGGGAGTGCGAATCGTCAGGCGTCGGATCGGGTGATTCTTGCCGTGGCGAAGGCGTTAGGCCGCGCTAATTTACGAGGAAGTTGTTTAGGGTTTGGAGGTATTTTTCGGGTTCTTCGTAGCTGGGGAGGTGGCCGCTTTGTTCGAAGATTACTAGCTTGGCGTTGGGGATGGCCTGGGCCATGCGGTAGGCGGTGAGGGGGGCTACGTTCATGTCGTAGCGGCCGTTGATGACTAGCGTGGGGAAGTTGAATTTGGCAAGGGCGGCGGTGTAGTCGAGGTTGGCGGTGGCCTTGCCGAGGGCTTCGGCGGTGGTGGGGTTGAAGCCGAGGTCGGGGGCGTTGGCCATGTAGTGGGCTAGCTTCTCGGGGCTGTAGAAGATCATGTCGAAGTGGTCGCGGAGGGATTGCTGGGCCTGGGCTGCGGGGCTGGCGGTGGAGGCTTTGGCGGCGGCGGCCTGGGCGGCTAGCTTGTCGGGAAAGACCTGCGGGAAGAGATGGACGATGGCGGCCCAGGAGGGAAGGCCGTCGGAGATGATGAGCTGGTGGACGTGCTCGGGATGGGCGGCGGCGTAGGCGATGACGAGGAAGCCGCCGAAGGAGTCGCCGCAGAGATCGATCTTGTCGAGGTGAAGATGGGCGCGGAGGGCGTCGAGGTCGGCGACTTCGGCGTCCATGGTGAGCGGGGCGGAGGGGTTGGTGAGGGGAGAGGCGCCGGTGCCACGCTGGTCGTAGAGGATGACCTGGCGGTGCTGCGCGATGCGCTGCCAGAGGTCGTTCTGCACCATGTAGATGTGGGAGAGGCCGGGGCCTCCGTTGACCGCGATGATGGGCGTGGTGGGGTGGGGCTTGCCGTAGAGCCAGTAGGCCAGGTCGACGTCTGCGGTGTGGACGTGGCCGGTGGGGGCGATGACGGGCATCGGGGTTTGGGCGATGGCGGTGGTGGTGATGAAAAACGCGGCGGCGAGGAGGGATACCATGAGGCTCCGAGTGGAAGCTAGTTGAAGAGAGCATACCTCAGGGCTAAAGCCCGGATTCTTTCCTGGCAATGAGACCCGAGGCTGAAGCCTCGGGGTACCTGGTTGGTCGCGGAGAACTTTAGTTGAGATTGCCGCTCAGGACGAAGGCTATGAACCCGAAGTATCCAATAAAGGCCAGACCGCAGACGCCGATGGCAGCGAGGATGATCCATTTGCGAACCTTTTTGCTTTGGAAGAAGCGGCTCACAACAAAGGCGATCAGCATTACAACTACGAATAGGGTTGCGGCTGTGGCGAGCATTTCAATCAGTTGGAATGCGCCACCCATGGGAAGACTTTACGCCTTCAGATGAGGTCACTCGGCGGATTCGCCGTGGGGTTGGGGGTTGGTGGGGTCGGGATTTTCGCTGGTTTCCTGGGTGGGCTTTTGGGGGCGCATGAGGGGGAAGAGGATTACGTCTCGGATGCTGCGGCTGCCGGTTAGGATCATGGTCAGGCGGTCGATGCCTATGCCTTCGCCGGCGGTGGGGGGGAGGCCGTAGCCGAGGGCTCGGACGTAGTCGTCGTCTACTTCGGCCATGGCTTCTATGTCGCCGCGCTTGCGGTCTTCGAGCTGGGCTTCGAAGCGGCGCTGCTGGTCGTCGGGGTCGTTGAGCTCGGAGAAGCCGTTGCCTAGCTCGAAGCCTCCGATGTAGAACTCGAAGCGCTCTACCCAGTCGGGTTCGTCGGGCTTGATCTTGGAGAGTGGGGAGACGGCTAGTGGATAGTCGTAGATGATGGTGGGCTGGATGAGGTGGGGTTCGGCGATATGCTCAAACAAAGTCGCAATTGTTTTTCCGATCGGTTCCTTCTCTAGCACCAGAGCTTCACTAAGGAGCGTGAAGACGCCTCGTTGAATGCTTCGCAAGGCGATCTCTGGTTGACCGCTTCCCGGAAACCTGGGCGCGGGTAGCGCTCCCCCAAGGTCGTCGCGGACGCGCATTGCGACAGCGCCTAGGGCGCGCCGATCTTCAAAGTCCTCCTTGGATGGAGCAGCGCCATATTCCTTCGGCCAGAATTTGATGATGGCTTCGCGCATGGAGAGTCTTGTCCATTTGCTTAGGTCGATTTCGGTGCCGTTGAAGTTGGTGAGGGTGGTGCCGTTGACCTCTTTGGCTACGGTGGTGATGAGGTCCTGGGTCAGGTCCATGAGGTCGTGGTAGTTGGCGTAGGCCTGGTAGAACTCCAGCATGGTGAACTCGGGGTTGTGCTGGGTGCTGACGCCTTCGTTGCGGAAGTTGCGGTTGATTTCGTAGACGCGGTCGAAGCCTCCTACGACGAGGCGCTTGAGGTAGAGCTCGGGGGCGATGCGGAGGTTGAGCTGCATGTCGAGCGTGTTGTGGTGGGTGGTGAAGGGACGGGCGGCGGCGCCTCCGGCTACGGTGTGGAGCATGGGGGTTTCGACTTCGAGGTAGCCGTGGCGGTCGAAGTAGTGGCGGATGGAGCGGAGGATGTGGGCGCGCTTGGTGAAGACGGCTCGGGCGGGGAGACGGGCCGGGAGGCGGGATTGGGTGGGTTCTGGCGGCGCTTGTGCGGCTTCCGGCAAAATGCGGGGGTCCTTCGCTTCGCTCAGGATGACGGCGTTCTGGGCATCAGCGGGATTCTCTGCGGGTTCGGGGGTGTCGCCGGTGTCGGTGAAGAGGTCGAGGTAGCGGCGGCGGTAGCGGAGTTCGATGTCTTCGAGGCCGTGGAACTTGTCGGGGAGGGCCAGCATCGCCTTGGTGAGGAAGTGGATCGGTGCTGCGCGCACGGGTGCTACGCGCACGGCGGGAGTTTCCGTAGTGGAGTCGGACTCTTCGGAGGCAGCCTCTTCGTTGGGGAACGTTATGGGGGCTACGTGGAGGGTGAGCTCGCCGGTGCGGGTGCGCATGAGGTAGCCGCGGACGCCGATGTGGTCGCCGAGGTCGAGGAGTTTGTAGAGGGCGAATTGGTCTTCGCCGACGTCGTCTTTGCGGACGTAGATCTGGAGGCGCTGGCCGTGCTGCTGGATCTGGGCGAAGCCGGCTTTGCCCTGGACGCGGATGGCCATGATGCGGCCGGCGACGGCGGCCTGGAGGTGCATGGCCTCGAGCTCTTCGGTGGAGAGGTGCTCGCCGAGGGCGCGGAGCTCGGGGACGCTGGTGGTGAAGCGGAAGGTGTTGGGGTAGCGGGCTTCGGGCTCGGTGAGCGCTGGGTTGGCGGCGCGGGCGAGGGCGGCGATCTGGGCTAGCTTGTCGCGGCGAAGCTGGTAGAGGTTTTCTTCGAATTGACTATCGTACTGAGGCAAGTTGCGGCTCGTTTCGTGGTGAGGTGGAGGATTCAGTATAGAGGGTGGGGGCGGGGCAGGGGTGAGGCAGGGGGTGGGGCAGGGGTGAGGCAGGGGATAGAGGATAGAGGATAGAGGATAGGGGAGAAAGGCAACAGCAACGGCAAAGGCAGAGGCAGAAGCAGAGGCAAAGGCAACAGCAACGGCAAAGGCAGACGCAGAGTCTACGGGGTGGTTTCGCGGAGGGGGGTTGGGGTGGTATGGTTTGGGTCGATGGCGGATGACGGACAGGGCGGGAAGAAGAGCGGCGGGTTGCATGACCTGGTGAAGGCCGAGTCGATGGTGCAGCTGGCGCTGGTGCTGCCGGCGGCTTGTTTGATTGGGGCGCTGGCGGGGTCGGCGCTGGATAAACACTTTCATACAGACTGGATGGCCGTGACGGGGATTCTGCTGGGGGCGGCGGCGGGGTTTATCCAGATCTATAAGACGGCTTCGCGCTATATGAAGCGCGACCAGTGAGGGGTTGTACGTTGTAAGTTGTAGGGTTGTAAGAGAGAGAGAGAGACGGTTTCTCTTACAACTTAGAACTTACAACTTAGAACTTAGAACGTACCACTTGATGGACCGAAAGGATTCGATGCAGGGCTTGGAGGGATTTACTGACGCGGATGTGCGCGCGACGCTGGTGCGGACGCTGCGGTTGCTGGCGGTGCTGACGGCGCTGGGGATGCTGCTGGTGGGGTGGAAGCTGGGGTGGCGGAGCGCGGTGTTTCTGCTGGTGGGAGCGGCGATTTCGGGGTCGGGGTTGTGGGAGTGGATGCGGCTGATGAGTGCGGTAATGGAACGGATGGACGCTGGTGGGAAGGCGCGTCCAATGGGGATGGTTTTGACGGGGTTCTTCCTGCGGCTGGCGGGGGCGGTGGTGGTGCTCTATGTTAGTCTTAAGTATCTAAATGGTTCCGTTATTGCGTTGGCCGTGGGACTTGGATTGGGCATAGCTTCGCTCACGTTCGAGGCGATTCGGATGGCCAGAACATGGACGGTTTAGCAGGTTTTCAACTTCAACTTCCGGTTGCGCAGGGTCGCGGCCGTGGGCTGACTTCTCGAGTTTTTTCTAAGTTTCCATATGCCTCCTCGTTTATTTCTTACGACGTTTCTGAATCATCATCTGGCGGGCGCTGTCGATAAAGGACTGGCGTTGCTGCACATTACGCCAACCTATCCGCAGGCTCCGATCAACGACACCGTGGCGATGGAGCTGCTGGTGTTTCTGTTGCTGCTGGCGTACTTTGTGGCGATCCGAGTGTCGCTGAGCGTGGAGACGCCGGGCGCGGTGCAGCATGTTGCGGAGATGACGCACGAGTTTGTGTCGGGGCAGAGTGAGCAGATTATCGGCCACGGGTTTGAGCGGTTTACGAACTACCTGACCGTGCTGCTGCTGTTCATCCTGATCTGCAATTTGATCGGCCTGCTGTCGCCGTGGTTGGAGTCGCCGACCGCGAATGTGACCGCGCCGCTGGGCTTTGCGCTGGTGACGTTTCTTTACTACCACTACCATGGCGTGCGGGCGAATGGGTTTGGGTACATCAAGCAGTTCCTGGGGCCGGTGTGGTGGCTTTACTGGCTGCTGTTCCCGATCGAGATTATTTCGCACTGCGCGCGCGTGCTTTCGCTGACAGTTCGTTTGTATGCGAATATTTTTGCGGGCGATCTGCTGATCCTGGCGTTCTTCTCGCTGGTGCCGATAGGCGTTCCGGTGCTGTTTATCGGGCTGCACTTTGGCGTGGATATTGTTCAGGCGTATGTGTTCATGCTGCTGGCGATGATCTATCTGAGCCTGGCAACGGCGCATGACCACTAGAATGCTGCGCATTGTGGTCAGGGCTAACGCTCTGACCTGACGAGTTTCGCCAGTCTGAGGATGGGCTGGCAGCAAGATCCTGCGGAGGGGTGCTCCCTCTCTGTGGCGCGTACTACCGCCGATCCAGCGTGAGGGGGCCAGCACGGTGAGCCTCAACCACCCACTGGCGGCGAGACTAACGGGAGCATGGAGTGACGATGGTTAATACACTGCGTACGATGAAGTATCTGTTTGCGGCGATGGCGGCGATGCTGCTGGCGACTCCCGCATTTGCACAGGCGGCTGGCGAGACGACCAGCCCGTGGACACCGATCGCGGCCGGTATCGGCATGGCGCTGGCGGCTGGGCTTTGCGGCCTGGGCCAGGGACGTGCGACGGCTTCGGCTACCGAGGCGCTGGCGCGCAACCCGGGAGCTCGTCCTGGTATCTTCACGTTCCTGATTCTTGGACTCGCGTTTATCGAGTCGCTCGCGCTGTTTACGTTCGTCATCATCTTCCTCTACGTGAAGTAGCGGCAGACAGTAGTGAGTAGACAGTGGTGAGTAGACAGTAGTGAGTAGTGAAATTGGGACGGCCTCCGCTTTGCGGAGGCCGTCACTGTTTGCGGAGGAGAAGGTTGTTGCGGTTGTCGGGTGTCGTAGCGCAGCGGCTAGCAAAACTGCAGGTCTCTCCACTGCGCATCACAAAGACAAGAGGGTGATGCTCCGGTCGAGAGGACAGCTCCGTGGGGATGCGGATAAGAACTGCGCTGGCTACTGGTTGGTGGGGGGCTGCGTGGTTTGCGCGATGGTGGTGGTGGGGGTTGCGCGCTGGGTGAGGTGCAG
Source organism: Acidobacteriaceae bacterium (assembly GCA_049578265.1). Lineage (GTDB taxonomy): Bacteria > Acidobacteriota > Terriglobia > Terriglobales > Acidobacteriaceae > Granulicella. Next base: position 25,766 of record JBAULP010000010.1, on the reverse strand, counting down.
GACGCGGTTGGGGAGGATGCCGAGGAAGAGCGTAGCTGCGGCGGTGGCGGTGAGGGCCAGGATGGCGGGGAAGGTGATCCTGGTGGGGACCGTGTCGGCGATGGTGTCGGTGGAGGGGCGCGCGTAGAGGGCGGCGAGCAGGCGCAGGTAGTAGAAGCAGGCTACGCCGGAGTTGGCGAGGCCTACGATGGCGAGCCAGGTGTAGCCGCTGTGGACGGCGGCGGAGAAGACGTAGAACTTGCCGAAGAAGCCGCCGGTGAAGGGGATTCCGATCAGCGAGAGAAGGAAGAAGCCGAAGACGGCGGAGAGGATGGGGCGCTTGAGGGCGAGGCCGGTGAAGTCGTCCAGGGTGCGGAGCTTTTCGTCGAAGCCGGAGAGCTGGGTGAGGACGATGAAGGCGCCGACGTTCATGGCGGCGTAGGCGGCGGTGTAGAAGCAGGCGGCGGAGACGGCGAGGTGCTCGGTGGCGGTGAAGGCGACGAGGAGGTAGCCGGCGTGCGCGATGGAGGAGTAGGCGAGCAGGCGCTTGACGTCGGATTGGAGGAGCGCGCCGAGGTTGCCGATGGTCATGGAGGCGACGGCGAGGATGGCGATGAGCGGGGCCCAGTGGTCGCGGTAGATGGGCGTCGCGTCGAAGAGGAAGCGGAGGAGGACGGCGAAGGCGGCGGCCTTGGGGGCTGTCGACATGAGGCCGACGACAGGGGCGGGCGCGCCCTGGTAGACGTCGGGGGTCCAGACGTGGAAGGGGGCGGCGGAGACTTTGAAGCCGAGGCCGATGAGGACCATCGCTACGGCCAGCCAGCCGAGCAGAGGGGTGGTGGTGTGGGACATGCCGGAGGCGATGGCGGCGATGCTCGTGGAGCCGGTGGCTCCGAAGCAGAGGGCGATGCCGTAGAGGAAGAAGGAGGTGGCGAAGCTGCCGAGGAGGAAGTACTTGATGGCGGCTTCGGAGGCTGTGGCGCGGCCTTTGCGGAAGCCCGCGAGGATGTAGGTGGAGATCGAAGAGATCTCGAGGCCGATGAAGACCATGAGGAGCTCGACGGAGCTGGTCATGAACATCATGCCGGTGGCTCCGAAGCAGACGAGGGCGAAGAACTCGCCGGCGTGGGTGGCGTGGTGGTCGCCGGAGGCGGCTTCGAAGTAGTCGAGGGAGGCGAGCAGGGTGACAAGGACGATGCTCGCGATGAGGAGGTGGAAGAAGATGGAGAAGGCGTCGACGCGGAGGGTGGCGGAGAAGCCGGTGATGGGGCCGGAGGCGTTGACGAGGTGGAGCTGGTAGAGGGCTGCCAGGCCGGAGGCGGTGGTGCCGAGGATGGCTAGCCAGCCCAGGGGCTTGCGGCTGGCGCTGGGTGGGAGCACGGGCTCGAGCAGCATGACGAGGATGCCGGTGAGGGTGAGGATGAGCTCGGGGAGCAGGGCCAGGAGGTTGGTGGACATTAGCGGACCTCCTTGGTGTGAAGAACAACGCCTGCGGTCATTCGGCAGTTGCCGGGGTGATCCTGGCAGAACTTGCCGAACTCGGTTTGATTGACACTGTTGGCTCCGGTGGCGGTGTTCTTGTACACGCCGCCGCCTAACGGGATGGTGACACCGGCGATGGCAGCGCCGTAGGTATCGATAGCGCGCATCCAGAGGGGGGAGGCTATGCCCATGATGAGGAAGAGGGCGGCGAAGGGCCAGAGTTCCAGGTGTTCGCGGGCAGTGAGGTCCCAGCCGTGGACTTCTTCTGTGCGGACGCCGTTGGAGCCGTAGAAGACGCGCTGGATCATCCAGAGCATGTAGCTGGCGCTGAAGATGACGCCGGTGGCGGCGATGGTGGTCCAGAGGATGTGGTGCGTGACGATGGAGCTCATGGAGCCGGAGAGGATGAGGAACTCGCCGACGAAGCCGTTGAGCATGGGCAGGCCTACGGCGGCGAGCGAGGTGACTACGAACATGGTGACCATCCAGGGATGGCGCGTGGCAAGGCCGCCGTAGTCGCGCATGTCGTAGGTGCCGTAGCGCTCGTAGAGCAGGCCGAGGAGGATGAAGAAGGCTGCGCCGATGAGCGATTCGTTGAGGATCTGGAAGACGCCGCCGTCGAGGCCGAGGACGGTGAAGGTGAAGATGCCGAGGACCACGAAGGAGACGTGCGCGAGGGTGGAGAAGGCGGCGAGTTTCTTGAGGTCGGTCTTGATGAGCGCGATGAGCGAGCCGTAGACGATCCCGATGGCGCCGAGTGCGATGAGGAGCGGGGCTACGTGGCGGGACTGGTCCGGGAAGATGCCGAAGCTGAAGCGGAGGATCGAGTAAAGGCCTAGCTTGCCGGCGAGGACCATGACGGCGGCGGTGGGGGCTTCGGCGACTGCGTCCTGCAGCCAGCCGTGGAGGGGGAAGATGGGGACCTTGACGGCGAAGGCTACTAAGAAGGCGATGGAGCAGAGCAGGAGGGCTGTGGGGGTTGCGGCCAGGTGGTGGGAGGCAGCGAGGGCTTGCAGTGTGGGCAGGTCGAAGGTGCCGGTGAGGTTGTAGAGCCAGAGGATGCCTACGAGGAGGATGGCCGAAGGGATGAAGGTGTAGAGGAAGAATTTAATCGCTGCGCGGCGGCGATTTTCGGTGCGGCCGAAGGTGGCGATGAGCAGCGTCATGGGGACGATGGAGAGCTCCCAGAAGCCGTAGTAGAGGAAGAGGTCGAGGGCGACGAAGATGCCGAGCATCGCGACCTGCTGGAGGAGGAAGAGGGTGTAGAAGAGCTTGGTGCGGGTCTGGACGGCGTTCCAGGAGGCGAGGATGCCGATGGGCGCGAGGAAGGCGGCGAGGACGATGAGCCACATGGAGAGGCCGTCGACGCCGAGATGGTAGTGGATGTTGGGGGACGAGATCCAGGGGAGGTTCTGCTGGAACTGGAAGGTGTGCGGCGCGGCGCTGTAGTTGAAGTGCGCGGGCAGGTGGAGCGTGAGCAGAAGGGTGAAGAGCGTGACGATGAGCGCGCCGATGGCGTGCCGCTTGCTTCCCGTTTGCTGCTCGCTGTCTTCGCGTTCGGGGATGAGCGCGAGGAGTATGGCGCCGGCCAGTGGGGTGGCGAGGATGAGCGTCAGGATGATGGGGTCGAAGTTCATTGGATCCTGTGGTGGTTCTAAAAGCTGTATCTCCGCGTGCGGAGGGCGTTGCGTTAGCGAATGAAGATGACGATGACGATGACGACAGCGGCGCCGGCGGCTAGCCAACCGGCGTAAGAGCGAATGTTTCCTGACTGGATGCGGCGGGCGAGCCAGTTGCCGCCGCGAGCGGAGGCAGCGAGGGTGGAGCCGGTGCCCTGGACGATGCCGGTGTCGACGAAGCCGCTGAGGAAGAGGCGCGAGAACATGAGCAGCGGGGCGATGATGACGCGACCGTAGATCTCGTCGACCCAGTATTTGTGGTTGACGAGGTTGTAGATGGGGGCGAATTTCCTGGCGAGTTCGGCGGCGGTGCCGGGCTTGCGGTAGTAGAAGAAGTAGGCGACGAAGAAGCCGAGGGCGGCGGTGAGGAGAGAGACCGCGGCGAGGGTTAGCTCGAGGCCGTGGGAGGCGGCTTCGACGGCGGGCGCGGCGGTGGTGGTGAAGACCGGAGCTGATGATTCAAAAACCGGAGCGAGGAAGTGGCCGATCTCGTTGTGGCCGCCGAGGGCTGCGGGGATGCCGACCCAGCCGCCGATCAGCGAGAGGATGCCGAGGATGATCAGGGGGATGGTCATGACCAGCGGGGACTCGTGGATGGGGTGGGAGTGGGCGGGCTCGGCTTCGAGGACCATGGTGGCGTGCACGTCCTTGTGCGCGTGGACCGGGGCGAGGTCTTCGTGGGAGTGCTCGTTGTAGTGGGGCTCGCCGAAGAAGGTCTTGAACCAGAGGCGGAACATGTAGAACGAGGTGAGGCCGGCGGTGACGAGGCCTACAAACCAGAGGATGAGGTGGAGAGGGTTGGGCGAAAGGAAGGTCTGGTAGAGGATCTCGTCCTTGGAGAAGAAGCCGGCGAAGGGCCAGATGCCGGAGATGGCGAAGACCGCGGCAGTCATGGTCCAGAAGGTGATGGGGATCTTGCGCCAGAGGCCGCCCATGTGGCGCATGTCCTGTTCGCCGGAGAGGGCGTGGATGACAGAGCCGGCGGCGAGGAAGAGCAGACCCTTGAAGAAGGCGTGGGTCATGAGGTGGAAGATGCCGGCGGAGTAGGCTCCGACGCCGCAGGCGAGGAACATGTAGCCGAGCTGCGAGACGGTGGAGTAGGCCAGGACGCGCTTGATGTCGTGCTGAACGATGCCGATGGTTGCGGCGACCAGCGCGGTGAGGGCGCCGATGATGGCGACTACGGTTAAGGCTGCGGGGGAGTGGTTGAAGAGGACGTGGCAGCGGGCGACCATGTAGATGCCTGCCGTGACCATGGTGGCCGCGTGGATGAGGGCGGAGACAGGGGTGGGGCCTTCCATGGCGTCGGGCAGCCAGATGTAGAGAGGGATCTGCGCGGACTTGCCGGTGGCGCCGAGGACGAGCAAGAGGGCGACCGCGGTGAAGAAGCCTCCGGAGAGTGGGGACGCTGCAATGCTGGCGAAGATGGTATTGAAGTCCAGCGTGCCATAGTGGGCTACGAGCAGGAACATGGCGAGGAGGAAGCCGAAGTCGCCGATGCGGTTGACGATGAAGGCTTTTTTGCCGGCGTTCGCGGCGGCGTCTTTGGTGAAGTAGAAACCGATGAGGAGGTAGCTGGCTAAGCCGACGCCCTCCCAACCTACGAAGAGGAGGAGGAAGCTGCTGGAGAGGACGAGCACCAGCATGAAGAACATGAAGAGGTTGAGGTAGGCGAAGAAGCGCCAGTAGCCTTCCTCATGAGCCATGTAGCCGACGGAGTAGACGTGGATGAGGAAGCCTACGCCGGTGACGACGGCGAGCATGATGAGGGTGAGGTGGTCGACGGTGAAGGCGAAGGGGACGTGGAAGCCGGAGACGGCGAGCCAGTCATACCCGAAGGGGCGCGCTGTGATGGAGAACGAGAGCGGCGCGCCGGCGGATTTCATAAAGAGCCAGAGCTCGGCGACGATGAGGGCCGGGGCTGCGGTGAAGAGCAGGGCGATGGTGGAGACCAGGGCGCGGGGCAGCTTGCGGCCGATGGTTCCGTTGATGAGGAAGCCGACGAAGGGAAGGATCGGGATGAGCCAGAGATAGCTTGGGTTCATGGGTCTTTTGGTGGCGCCTGGAGCAAAAGCTTTGACGCAGAGTTCGCAAAGTTTAATCGCAGAGTTTCGCGAAGAACTGCAAGTTAGTTTTTCAATAAGTCGATCTGATCGACGTTGAGGGTCTGGCGCACACGGAAGAGCGCGATGATGATGGCCAGTCCGACAGCGGCTTCCGCGGCGGCGACGACCATGACGAAGAAGACGAAGATCTGGCCAGAGATCTGGTGCCACATGTGAGCGAAGGCGACGAAGGTGAGATTGACGGCGTTGAGCATGAGCTCAATGGACATGAAGATGGTGATGACGTTGCGCTTGATGAGGAACGCGGCGATGCCGATGCAGAAGAGGATGGCCGCGAGGACGAGGTAGTAGGCGATCGGCACCATGCTCAGGGTCTCCCGAGTTTCTTGACGAGGACAACGCCAACAGTGATGCAGACGACGAGCAGGATCCATGCAGTTGAAAGAACATAAAAGCCGCCACAAGGGATGGTCATGACTAGAGTTCCTTTCGGGCAAGAACGACGGCGCCTAAGATGGCGACGAGAATCAGGATGGAGGTGACTTCGAAGGGGAGAAGCAACGAAGTGAAGAGGGTGTGCGAGATTTCGGTGATGTTGGAGACGGCGGTGTCGAGATAGCCGCCGAGGGTGGTGCCGCCGAGGTGGTTGCGCTCGGAGAGGAAGACGAAGCTGAGCAGGCAGAAGATGGCGGCGGCGCCGGGGATGCCGGCGATGTAGGCGACCCTGGAGCCGTGGGTGCGCTCTTCTTCGCCAGCGTTGAGCAGCATGACGACGAAGATGAACAGGACCATGATGGCGCCGGCGTAGACGATGACCTGGGCGGCGGCGAGGAACTCGGCGCCGAGGGACCAGTAGAGGACGGCGAGGGACATCATGACGACGACCAGCGAGAGCGCGGAGTTGATGGGGTGGCGCTGGAAGAGGAGGTTGAGAGCTCCTGCGACCGCCAACAGACCGAAGATGATGAAGAGAGCGATTTCCATCGGGGGCTATCTAACTCCAGAGTGCGAGCCTTGGCGTCGCATGGGCCGGGTTGGTTCGTCGTGATTGTAAACGGATTGCATTGGTTTATCCGTGATACGCGAGTGCGAGGGCGGTGGCCAGGATGTTGAGCATGGCGACGGGAAGAAGAAACTTCCAACCAAAACCCATGAGCTGGTCGTAGCGGAAGCGGGGGAGGGTGCCGCGCACCCAGATATAGAGGAGCAGGAAGGCGAAGACCTTGGCGACGAACCAGAAGATGGAGAGGATGCCGGAGAGGATGAGGCCGGTGGCAACGTGATCGAAGAGGTGGCCGAAGGGGCTGGAGGCGCCGCCGAAGAAGAGCAGCGTGGCGACGCAGGAGACGGTGATCATGTTGGCGTACTCGGCCATGAAGAACATGGCGAACTTCATGGAGGAGTACTCGGTGTGATAGCCGGCGACGAGTTCACTCTCGGCCTCGGAGAGGTCGAAAGGGGAACGGTTGGTTTCGGCGTAGGCGGCCATGAGGTAGATGAAGAAGGCTACGAACTGGAAGCCACCGAAGATGTTCCAGGAGATCATGCCGTGCGCGGTCTGGGAGGCTACGATGTCGCGCAGGGAGAGTGAGCCGGCGCGAAGGACGACGCCGACGAGCGAGAGGCCGAGGGCGAGCTCGTAGCTGATGACCTGGGCGGTGGAGCGGAGGGAGCCGAAGAGCGAGTACTTGGAGTTGGAGCTCCAGCCGGAGAGCGCGATGCCGTAGACGCCGATGCTGGTGACGCCGAGGATGACGAGGAGACCGATGTTGACGTTGGCGATCTGGAAGAGGTCGACGCCGCGAACGATGGTGGTGCGGCCGAAGGGAACGACGGCGATGGAGATGAGCGCGCAGCCGAGGGCAATGATGGGCGCGATGACGAAGAGCGGGCGCTCGACGGCGAGCGGCATCATGTCTTCTTTGAGGAAGAGCTTGAGGCCGTCGACGAGTGGCTGAAGGAGGCCGAAGGGGCCGACGCGGGAGGGTCCCCAGCGGTTCTGGAGGCGGCCCAGCACCTTGCGCTCGAGGAGGACCGTATAGGCCACTCCCATCAGCGTAATGACCAGCACTACAGCGATCTTGATGATCGTGACGAGCAGAAAGAATTCGAAGTTGGTGAGGTGACTCATGACGTGATGGATTCCCGATGCATTCTCAGTTCGCGGTGGTCAGACTCTCGGCAGCGTTAGTCGGCGGAGGCCAGGTGGCTGGCAGTTTCGGTGGACTGGTGGCGCTGCACGTCCTGCAGCATGGGCGAGTAACGGGTGAGGGAGCCGGAGGTGAAGAGGGTGTCGGCGCTGGGAAGGATGAGATCCTTGCGGGCGGCGGTGATTTGGACGAGGCCGGAGGTTGCGGGCGCGATGTGCTGGTCATTGGCGCTGAGGAGCTGGAGGCGCAGGAGCTTGTCGTAGCCGGGGACCAAGCGCTGGATCTCGTCGAGGATGGCGAAGGGATCGAAGGGGCTGAGCTTGGGCTCGAGGTGGTTCGCCGTTAGCCAAACAGCATGGCGGTCGGCTTCGCCGGACTGCGCACCGCGGGTCTGGCCCATGTCGGCGCGGAGGCCGTGGCCGAAGGGGACAAGCGCCTTGAGGTCGTGGCCCATGTGGCCGGCGAGGCGGACGATGAGCTCGAAGTCGGAGCGGGTGCCGGCCTTGTCGGCGGCTTTCGAGACGAGCTGGAGATCGCCGTAGGAGTTGGTGACGGAGCCGGATTTTTCGTAGAGGTTGGCGGCGGGGAAGACTACGTCGGCGTGCAAGGCGGTCTCGGTGAGGAAGAGGTCCTGGACGATGACGAAGGTGGATTTGAGGGTCGCGGGGTCGATGCCGTAGCGCTTGATGGGGTTGGAGCCGACGATGTAGAGGGCGGAGAGTTTGTTGGCCGCTGCGGCGTCGAACATGGCGAGGAGGTCTAAACCCGGAGAGACAGGGCCGGGTTGCGCGGGGGTGTTGTACTCGGTCGCGATGGATGAGGACGCGAGCGGCTGGTAGCCGGGGAGTACGTCGGGGAGCAGGCCCATGTCGGAGGCGCCGCGGGAGTTGGCGTAGTCGGCGAGGAGAGCGAAGCTGGCGTGGGGGAGAGCGGCGACTAAGGAGGCTAGTTCGCCGCCGCGGAGTTCGTTGCCTACGAGGACGACGAGTTGCTCTTCGGCGTGGAGGGCCTTGGCGAAGTCGTTTTCCTGGCCACTATTTGGGGCGAGGGTCCTGATGAAAGCTCCGTAGCCGAACTGCGTGACGGGAGCAAAGGCCTTGGCCTGGCGGCGAAGCTTGATCTCTTCATGATGCGCGATGTAGAGGCGCGCCTTGTTGTGGCGGACGTTGGTGCGGATGTTCCAGGCGGTGAGAGGGGCCTGGTTGGTGGGGTCGCCGCCTACGAGGAGGATCGCGGGAGAGGTTTGGACCGAGTGCTGCGAGGCGAAGCGGCGCTTGCCTGCGGGGGTCTGCGTGTTTTGGAGAGACGTAGCGAGGGTTACGAAGTCGGCCGTGCGATGGTGGTCGATGTTGTTGGTGCCGATGACCGTGCGGGCGAACTTCTGGAGGAGGTAGTTCTCCTCGTTGGTGGTGCGGTTGGAGCCGATGATGCCGATGGTGTCGGCGCCGCGGTCCTGGCGGAGATCGCGTAGGCGCGTGCCGGCGAAGGTGAGGGCTTCTTCCCAGGAGACGGGGACGAGCTTGCCTTCCTTGCGGAGGAGCGGCGAGGTGAGGCGCTCGATGTTGTTAGCGAAGTCGAAGGCGTAGCGGCCCTTGTTGCAGAGGAAGTCGCCGTTGATGCCGGACTTGTCGCGGTTGTCGCCCCGGACGATTTCGGAGCCGTCGGTGACGGAGCGGACGCCGAGGGTGACCTTGCAGCCGTCGCCGCAGTGGGTGCAGACGGTGGCGGTGTGGTTCATCTCCCAGGGGCGGGTCTTGTAGCGGTAGGTGCCGGAGGTGAGCGCGCCTACGGGGCAGGCGTCGATGCACATGCCGCACTGCTCGCAGTCAAGCTGGGCTAGCTGTTCGCCGTTTTCTACGACGCCGGAGAGCTGAGCGGGAACGTTGGGGGCGATGACCGAGGAGGCGCCCCGGTTTTGCACGCCGAGGGCGAAGATGTCCATGCCTTCGCCGCACATGCGGACGCAGCGATAGCAGAGGATGCAGCGGGGGCGGTCGAAGTAGACGATCGGGGACCACTTCTGCTCTTCGCGGTGGTTCTTGGGTTCGGCGTAAAAAGAATCCGCAGCCCCGTACTTGAAGGTCATGTCCTGGAGCTCGCACTCGCCGCCGGCGTCGCATACGGGGCAGTCGAGGGGATGGTTGCCGAGGAGGAGTTGGAGCGTGGCCTTGCGGGCCTGGGCGATTTCGGGCGAGTCGGTGGTGACGACCATGCCCTCGGCGACGGGGGTGGTGCAGGCTGTCTGGAGCTTGGGGACCTTCTCGAGGCGGACGACGCACATGCGGCAGGCGGCCTGGAGGGAGAGGCCGGGGTAGTAACAGAAGGCGGGGATCTCGATGCCGTGGGACTTGCAGGCGTCGATGAGGAGCGTGCCTGCGGGGGCGGTGATCTTTTTGCCGTCTACGGTGAGGGTTACGTCAGCCATTTTGACTATTCCTTGCGTGTGATGCATGCACTCTTGCTACGATCTGCAGGATGACGATCAGCGCGCAGACCGAACCCAGGATGATTCCGGACGTTCCTTTGTGAGGAAGAACGAACATTGCGATAAGAAAACCAATCCCTGCCAGGAAGCCGGTCACGGTGCGCAGCTCGTACAGTCGGTTCAAGAATTGATCCACCATTAGTGGGCTCCTGCGTGTTCGGGTTCGCCTACTGGGTGGATCTGGATGAGGGGGTTGGCTGGGCGGGCGCCGGCTATGTAGTCCTCGAACTCGCTGCGGAATTTTTTTACGAAGCCTAGTGTGGGCATGGCGGCGGCGTCGCCGAGTGGGCAGAAGGTGCGTCCCATCATGTTTTCGGCGATGTACTGGACGGTGTCGATGTCCTTCTTGGTGCCGCCGCCGGCGTGGACGCGGGTGAGGGTCTTCTTGATCCAGTCCGTGCCTTCGCGGCAGGGGATGCACCAGCCGCAGGACTCGTGCTGATAGAAGCGAATGGTGCGAAGGGCGAACTCGACGATGGAGACGGTCTCGTCGAGGACGACGATGCCGCCGGAGCCCAGCATGGTGCCGGCCTTGGCCATCTGGTCGAAGTCGAGGCCCACGTCGATCTCGTCGGCCTTGAGGACGGGGCAGGAGGCTCCGCCGGGGACTACTGCCTTGAGCTGCTTGCCGCCCTTGATGCCGCCGGCGACTTCGTAGATGGCCTTGCGGAGGGAGTAGCCCATGGGGAGTTCGTAGACGCCGGGGCGTTCTACGTGGCCGCTGATGCCGAAGAGGCGCGTGCCGCCGTTGCGCTCCGTGCCGAGCTTGGCGTAGGCCTCACCGCCCATGAGGAGGATGTGCGGGGCGTTGGCGATGGTCTCGGCGTTGTTGATGACGGTGGGGCCGCCATAGAGGCCGACGACGGCGGGGAAGGGCGGGCGGATGCGGGGAATGCCGCGCTTGCCTTCGAGGGATTCCATGAGGGCGGACTCTTCGCCAACCTCGTAGGCTCCGGCACCGGTCTGGGTGATGATCTCGAAGTCGACGCCGTCGTTGCCGAAGATGTTTTTGCCGAGGAAGCCCTTGGCGTAGGCGTCGGCGACGGCCTTCTCCATGATGTTGAGGAGGTAACGATATTCGCCCCGTAAGTAGATGAAGCCCATCTTTGAGCCGACGGCGAGGCCGGCGATAATCGTGCCTTCGATGATGGAGTGCGGGTCTTCGCGGAAGATGAGGTGATCTTTGCAGGTGCCGGGCTCGGACTCGTCACCGTTGACGAGGATGTACTTGGGCTTCTCGGAGACCTTGGGGACGAAAGACCACTTCATGCCGGTAGGGAAGCCGGCGCCGCCGCGACCGCGCAAGCCGCTGGCTTTCATGGTGTTGATGATCCACTCGGGGCCCTCGGCGATGGCCTTTTGGGTGGCCTTGTAGCCGTCGAGTTCGAGGTACTTGTCGATGTTTGCGGCGCCCTGGCCGAAGCGTCGGGAGAGGACCTTCACTTCATCGGGGTGTGAGGCGAGAGTTGGCATCGTGATCCTTACCGTAGAAATCCAGTTTACGCGATTTTCTCCACGGCCCTGTGATGTGGCGACGTGGGGGGATGCTTTGGTTTGAGGCGGAGAAAGAACTCCTCGAAGGTGTAGCGGGAGAGAGCCGCGATGGCGATGGCGATGGCGGCTTCGGCGAAGAAGCGCAGCAGAAGTTGAGGGAAGAGGTTGGAGCCGTGCAGCGGCCAGTGCGCGTCGATGAGGTCGAAGAGGATTGGGTGGCAGAGATAGAGGCCGTAACTGATTTTAGCTAGAAAAATGAAGGGTCGGCAGAGGATGTGGGTGGCAATGGCGGGGTGGAGATAGAGGAGGAGAACGAAGCCGGTGAAGGCGAAGAGCCAGGGTTCGACGAAGGTGGCGTGGCGGAGGTTGATGAGGGTGGGGGAGGTGGGATGCGGGAGAAGGTGCTGGAGGAGGAAGAGCGCGAGGCCGGTGAGAAGGAGCGGGGCGATGGCTCGGTGGAGGCGGGGGCGCAGATGCGGTAATCGGGCGGTGATGGCGAGGAGGGCGCCCGCGGCGAAGAAGTCGGCTACGTCCCAGGTCTTGAAGCGGACATCGTGGAAGAAGGTGGGGCCATAGAGGAAACCGAAGCGGAGGATGGGTGTGAGGAGGACGAGCGCGGTGCAGAGGAGGGTAAAGCTGCGCAGGGAGAGCTTGCGGATGACGAGGGGCCAGACGAAGTAGAACTGCTCTTCCACCGAGAGCGACCAGAAGGCTGCGTACTGGCTGGGTGCGCCTAGCAGGCCGGGCATGTTGCAGAGGCAGAGGAGGCAGACGGCCAGGTAGCGCGCGGTGATGTTGTGGGTGAGGAAGAGGACGGCGACCATGAGCAGATAGGCCGGAGCGATGCGCAGGACGCGGCGGGTGTAGAAGTTGCGGAAGTAGTCAGGCTGGGTGCGGCTGTCGAGGAGGATGCCGGTGATGAGGAAGCCGGAGAGGATGAAGAAGAGGTGTACGCCCATCTGGCCGAAGCGGGCGATGTACTCGAAGTGGAGGAGGAAGGGAGTGGGATGAAGGAGGTAGGGGCGCTGGTCGGCGGCGAAGCCGTGGTCGATGAGGACCAGGAGGATGGCGAGGCCGCGGGCGAGGTCGAGGCCTGGCATGTAGCGGAGGCTGGAGGCGTCGGAGTGTGTGGGCGCTGGTGCTAGCAGGGTCGTCTCTGCTGGCGCGGGGTTCACGGGCTACTTGGTCTCGCGAGTGCGGTAGGTTTCGAGGACGGTGTCGAGCTTGGCGGGTGTGAGGTCGTCGTGGAAGTCGTAGTTGACCTGGACGGCGGGAGCCCAGCAGCAGGCTCCGATGCACTCTACCTCTTCGAGGGAGAAGAGGCCGTCTTCGGTGGTCTGTTTGTGGCCGATGCCTAGCGTGTGCTTGCAGTGGTCCAGGAGCTCGAAGCCGCCGCGGAGCATGCAGGAGATGTTGGTGCAGACCTGCACGTTGTACTTGCCTGCGGGCGCGGTGCGGAGCATGGAGTAGTAGCTGAGGACGTTGCGGACGTCGAGCTCGAGGAGGTCGAGGCGCTGGGCGATCTCGGTGACTACGGCGTCGGAGACGTAGCCGACTTCGTCCTGCGCATAGAGCAGCATGGGGACTAGCGCGGAGCGTTTTACGGGATAGATGCTGGCCAGCTTGTCGAAGCGGGCGGCTGTTGCGGGGGTGAAGATCGAGTTGGAGATGGCGGCCATGATGATCCTGTGGTGGTTCGGGTGAAGCAGATCCTCCGCTTCGCGAAGGATGACAACTTCTAAGGGTATAGATTACTGCCGTTCGGTTAACATCTCGCGGGCTAGTTGTTCGGCGGCGAGGTCCATCTCTTGTTCGGGTTGGTGGTTGAGGGTTACGGTTCCGTTTTCGTTGAGGGTAAAGGGTGTTGGGGTTTGGCCGCTGTGCTGCATGTCACTTGCGGTGAAACGGAGCCAGCGATCGTTGACGCGGAGGGTGATTTCGTCGGCGCTGACCTCGACGACGGCGTGGTGGGTGCTGTTGAGTCCGTGGGCGGCTGCGTAGCTGCGGAGCATGGAGGCCCAGGAGGTCCAGAGTTCGATATGGAGGCGATCGTTCAGCGAGACCCCAAGCTCCACTTTTAGTTGAGGTTGACTAAATATTGGGTGTTCTCTGCAGCAATGTGTGAGAACGACAAAGGGGCATTATTGGCCGCCGAATACAATTCGCCTTCGTTTTCGGCTCTATATTTTTCTTTTTTGCCCGAGAATTGCCTAGCGATAGGATAGGTATTTATTGTTACTTCTCCGGGCATCGACACTGAATAGTGAGAAATATAGATGCCATTCTCTCTCCACACCTCAAAGGAGATCAATTCGCCAGTGTTACTCCATTGTTGAGAGCTGATTTTGAGTTGCAGATTTAAGTCTGCAACTCCCTCATTGAATTCATTCGTGATTTTTGTGCACTCTGCCAGCAACACCAGAAGGGAGGATTGGGCTCGCTTCACATTTGCGATAGTGGCAGAATGTTCCCGCTCAAAGCGCTGTCGTTGCTCCTGCTGAATCGACTGATGACGCTCATTTGCCGCTGTCGCCTCGGCTTGTTTCTTTTCGCCCAATGTCTTCCAATTTATTGAACTCATCTGTCGATCGCTCCTAAAACGATGTCGATGCTGCCGATGACGGCTACTACGTCGGCGATTAGGCGGCCTTTGCACATTACTTCTAGCGCTTGCAGGTTGGCGAAATCGGCGTTGCGCATGTGGACGCGGTAGGGCTTGCTGGTGCCGTCCGAGACTACGTAGTAGTTCATCATGCCGTGGGGGGCTTCTACGGAGCTGGTGGCCTCGCCGGCGGGGACCTGGAAGCCTTCGGTGACGATTTTGAAGTGATGGATGAGGGACTCCATCTGGGTCTTCATCTGCTCGCGGTCGGGGAGGAGGATCTTGGGGGCGTGGGCGTTGAGGGGCTGGTCGCGGACCGTTACGAGGAGGTCGAGGGCCTGGTGGCAGATGCTGGTGGACTCGCGCATCTCCTGCATGCGGACGATGTAGCGGGCCCAGACGTCGCCGTCCTTGGAGACGGGCACGTTGAACTTGAACTTGTCGTAGCCGGAGTAGGGCATGTCGCGGCGCACGTCCCAGTCGACGCCGGAGGCGCGGAGGGGAGGGCCGGTGATGCCGAGGGCGATCGCATCTTCGCCGGAGAGATAGCCGACGCCCTTGAGGCGGCCCATCCAGATGGGGTTGGCGTTGAGGAGACCATCGTACTCTTCGATGTGCTTGGGGAAGGCGTTGAGGAAGGTGCGGATCTTGTCGTAGATGTCGGTGGGGGGCTCGAGGGCCAGGCCGCCGATGCGGATGTAGCTGCCCATCATGCGCTGGCCGCTGATGGCTTCGAAGATGCGGAGGAGGTCTTCGCGCTCGCGGAAGCAGTAGAGGAAGACGGTGAGGGCGCCGATGTCCATGGCGTGCGTGCCGAGCCAGACGAGGTGGGACTGGATGCGGGTGAGCTCGTTGAGCAGGACGCGGAGGTACTGGGCGCGCTCGGGGATCTCGAGGCCGAGGAGCTTTTCTACCGCCAGGGCGTAGGCGGTGTTGTTGGTCATCGGACAGATGTAGTCGATGCGGTCGGTCATCGGCGTGACCTGGGTGTAGAACTTGGCTTCGCAGGTCTTCTCGATGCCGGTGTGGAGGTAGCCGATGTCGGGGGCGAGGGAGATGACTGTCTCGCCGTCGACCTCTAAGACGAGCCTGAGAACCCCGTGTGTAGACGGGTGCTGCGGGCCCATGTTGAGGACCATGGTGTGGGCCGCGATGGGGTCGTCGCCCTGGGGGCGATGGCCGGAGGTGGACTCTTCGACTACATCTTCGACGCCGGGGATGATGAGGTCTTCGGCGTTGCGAAAGCCGGCGAGTGTGGCTCCGGTGCTGTCGGTGGGGCTGAGGTCCGGCTTGTTGAAGCTGGTCTCGCGGCGCTCTTCCGTCTGGTTGTCGAGAAGGGTGTTGTTACTCATTAGCGATATCCTTCCACGGGGTAATCCTTGCGCAGCGGATGGCCGTTCCAGTTGTCAGGGAGCATGATGCGGGTGAGGCGGGGATGGCCGGCGAAGTGGACGCCGAAGAGGTCGAAGACTTCGCGCTCGTAGAAGTTGGCGGAGGGCCAGATGGAGGTGATGGAGTCGATGCGCGGGTTGTCGCCGTGGAGACGGACGTTGATGCGGATGCGCTGCTTAAGGCCCATGCTGAGGATGGAGTAGGCGACCTGGAAGCGAGGTTCGGCGGGATACCAGTCGACGGCGGTGACGTCCTCGAAGAAGTTGTAGCCGGCGGCCTTGGCGGCCTGGGCGGCGGCGAGGATGGACTCGGGGGCTACGGTGAGGGTGAGCTCGTTGCGGTCCCATTTGGCGTCGGTGATGAGGTGCTGGAGGCCGCGGATGGCGGCGTGGTCGGCTAGGGCCGCGGTGACGGCTTCTTTGCCGAAGACGGCGTCGGGGGTTGCGGGGTTGGTGATGGGATCCATCTGGAGATGTTTCCTCCGGGGCTAAAGCCCACGTTCATTATCGTTTCTAAATGTCCGGGCTGAAGCCCGGACCTATCTCAGAAGCAAAAGCAAGTGCAGAAGCAGATCCTCCGCTTCGCGAAGGATGACAAACGAAAAAGCAGGTGCAGAAGCAGATCCTCCGCTTCGCGAAGGATGACAAACTAAAAAGTTAGAGGTCCGCTTTGTCGTTGGACCAGTTGAGGATGCCCTTCTTCCAGACGTAGAAGAGGCCGACGGCTACGAAGGCCAGGTAGACGAGCATCTCCCAAAAGCCGAAGAAGCGGGAGCCGGTGATGGCTGGCAGGCGGCGATAGATGACGGCCCAGGGAAGGACGAAGACGGCTTCCACGTCGAAGAGGATGAAGAGCATGGCGACCATGTAGAACTTGACCGAAAAACGGCCGCGCGCGTCGCCGACTGGATCCATGCCGCACTCGTAGGGGGCGAGCTTGGTGCGGGAGCGCTTGTGCTTGCCGAGGAAGAAGCTGGCGGCGACCATGCCACCCGCGACGCCGAGGGCGACGAGGATCTGAAGGACGAGCGGAAGATACTGCCAGATATAAGGATTCGACGTCGTCATGGCTAGTTTTGAGTGTAGGAGTGGCGCGGTCAAGGGTCAAGCGAGGAAGGCAGGGGATAGAGCGTAGAGGATAGAGTGTAGAGCAAAACTTTAAAGGAGGGAGGCGTACCACGCGATGACGGGAGCCCCGAGGATCGCGGCTACGAGGCCTCCTATGGCGAGGAAGGTGCCCAGGGGAAGGCGGGTGGCGGCATCGGCGCGACGCTGGGCGATTAGCGTGACGGCGTAGGTGGCGGCGAGGACGACTCCGAAGAAGAGAGCGAAGCCGGAGAGCCAGAAGCCGAGGAAGGCGGCGATCATGGCGATGAGTTTGACGTCGCCGAGGCCGAGACCTTCGCGGTGGCGGAGGGTCTGGTAGGCGAAGCGGATGAAGAGAAGGATGCAAGCGGCGAGGGTGATGGCGAGGAGGCGGCCGAGGACGAGGTGCTCGGGGCCGGTGAGGACGACGTTGCCGTTGTCGACGGCGCCGCCGACGCTGGTGAGAGGGTTGTGGCCGTGAAGCAGGAGGTCGTACTGATGGGGCGCGAGGAAGGCGGCGCGGGCGCAGAGGAGGAGGAAGCCGAGGAGGGCGCCGGTGAGGGTGAAGGCGTCGGGGAGGGTGTGGGTTTGCCAGTCCATGACTAGGAGACCGATGAGGAAGAAGCCGAGGAGGGCGAAGGCGATGGCGTCGATGAAGGTGGCGGCGAAGGCGTTGGTGGAGAGGTTGGGATTGAGGAGCGGGAAGGCCGTGCGCGCGGCGAAGGTGAGCCAGAGAGCGAAGGCGAGCTCGACGAGCGGGTAGCGCCAGGGGATGCGCTGCTTGCAGTGACGGCAGCGGGCGCGGAGAAGAATCCAGCTTAGAAGCGGGATGTTGTCGTACCAGGAGATGGTGTGGAGACAGTTGGGGCAGTGTGAGCGCGGCTTGCTGAGACTGCGGTGGTCGGGGAGACGCGAGATGCAGACGTTGAGGAAGCTGCCGAAGAGCAGGCCGAGGAGAAAGGCTGGCAGCTCGAAGACGAGAGGTCCGGTGAACATGAGAGTTCAGTATAGGTTAGGCGGAGAGGAAGACGCGGGCTGGTGCGACAGCCCGCGTGGATGTATGCGCTAGAAGCGGAGAAGGATGACGGGAACGAGGATGCCTGCCAGCAGAACGGCGCTCATCACGAGTTTGCTGCGGTTGAAGCGGTAGGCCATGTAGATGCCCGTTAGCGTGCTGGTGAAGAGGCCGATGGAGACGATGAGGAAGAAGATCTTCATGGGGGTGTGGGTCTTCTGCGGCGGCTCGGGCGGGCGGGGTGTGGTGGATGCGGGCTGGTCTGCGTGCTTGTCGTGTTTGGGTGCGTCGGCGTCGGGGCGCGGCTTGCGGACGGGGATGGTTGCGGTCTGGTGCTTGTGGATCTGCGAGAGAGTGACGATCCAGGTGGGCGGCTTGTAGGCGCCGCCGGTGTGGGAGTTTTCGTGGAGGTTGAAGGTTTGCAGAGCGCCGCTGAGAGCGAAGAACAAAATGGCGGGGGCGATGAAGAGGCCGGTGAAGAGATGAAGCTGGCGTGCGAGCTTGAGGATGCGATGGGAGGTGGACATGGTGTGGGTTCGATTCTATCGGCAGCGTGTGGAGATTTGGATGAACCTTTTGTTAGGGAGAGACGAGGGGCTAGAGTGGGGAGATGGATTTTCTGTGGGAATGTTTTCGATGGTTGCGTCGGAGTTTTGAGCGGGTGGCGCCACCGCTGGCTGAGAGGTTGCCGCCGTTGGGGATTTTTTTCATGGTGGTGGCCGCGGGGTTTGCGCTGCACTCGTGGATGTTTGCGCGGGCTCGGGTGGGGGCGATTGCTACGATCACGGAGAATGTTTCGGCGTTCGCTCCGAAGGGGGGAGTGGTGTACACGCCGAGGTTTCGGTTTCGGTTGCCGGATGGTGAGTTGGTGATGGTGCAGGCTGCGAACGGGTCGGAGGATATTGAATTTCCTGCGGGAGAGGTAGTGCCGGTGTTGTATGTGAAGGGCGATCCGCAGGGAGCGATTCTTGCTACAGCGTGGCTCGTGTATACCGGGGCGATTGTGTTTGGGGTGATGGGTGTGGCGATGTTTGATCTGGGGTGGGGGTTGCGAGTGATGTTCAGGCGAAGGGCTGTGGCCGCTGCGCGTGAGAGCTCGCGTTCTTGTGGGTGAAGAGGTGCTCCGAGTGGAACTGCGGGTCTCTCCACTGCGCATCACAAAGACAAGAGCGTGATGCTCCGGTCGAGATGACAATGTAAGCGAGCTTAGCGCTCGTAGTGCAGGCGGATGGCGAAGATGCCGGGGATGGGACCGCGATCTTTGTTGAAGGAGGGGTCGTCGACGAATTGGTAGTCGAGGGCGCAGCGGAAATATTTGGAGAGCATGTGGTCGTAGTAGAGCTCTATGTTTTTTTCGTGGCCGTAATTTAGTGCGCCGTCGCCGGTGAGGATGCCGATGCCGCCGGCGGCGAGGTAGGTCTGCTCGATCTTTGAGATGCCGCTGGTGATAAAGGCTGCGCCGACGATGTCGTCGGGTTGCTTCCAATCGCCACCTTTGATGCTGGCGCCGAAGGTTGCGGTCCACTGCGCGTCGGTGAACTCGAAGGTCTCGTTGCGGCCGGTGTTCCAGCCGATGCGGGAGAAGACGCCGATGTTTTTTGCGATCTCCTGGTCCATGTTGAGGCCGAAGCCCGGGGTGTTGCGCAGGGCGTGCGTGTCGTCGATGCCACCCGTGATGTCGTTGGCGCTGGCGAGGAAGTTTGCGGCGGTGCCGTAGAGGGCGAGCGTGGCGGGTTCGTTGGCTAGAGTGAGTGCGGCTTTGTAGCTGCCCATGTCCGTGCGGTTGTCAAAGGCCAGGATGCGAAGCGAGCCGGGATGCGTGTGGAGGGTGTGACGGTGTTCGAGTTCGGTGACCATTCCCCAGTCCTGGAAGATCTTGCCGTCGCCTGCGTAGGCCTGGGTTGGGATGGTGAGGTAGAGACCTTCCGCGGTGAATTGATTTCTGTATCGCGACATCTGGAACCAACCGTAGCGGAGAGTCCAGTTGGGACGGTTCCATTCGACGGCGATGCCGGTGGTGAAGCCGAGGGCGTCGGCTGGGTAATCGTAGGCGGCGTTGGCCATCAAGGCCCAGTTCATGAATTGCATGCGCGGGTCGTTGGCGTACTGATTGTTGTCGAAGATGTCCTTGAGACTGAACCTGCCTGCGGTGATGGTGATGCGATTCGTATCCTGCTTGCCGCGAAGTGTGAGTTGGTCGTCGTCTACGTTTTCCTGCCGCTTGCCGTCGAGGTTGATGGTCTTGCGCAGGAAGAAGCGCGTGATGGCGAAGTGTGGGTAGCGCACGCCGACCTTGAACGCTTCACCGTTGGGAAAGTCGTTCATGCCGTAGGTGTTGTTGATGCCGTAGCCCTGCCAGAACAGGGTGTCGAGGTGGAACTCGGTGTCCCACCCTAATCGGTAGCCGAAGTATGCGTCGGCTGATTGCGTCTCGCGCGCCTGACCCTGGGTTGGAAGGCTGCTGCCGGTGCCGTAAACGAGGTAGGCGGGGTTGGAGTACTTCGCGGTGAAGGACGGATAGCCCATGCCGATGAGGGTGTACTGCGTGTGGAAGTTGTAGCGTTCGGGACGGTCAGCGGAGTCGTCGGTGGCGGGGGACGGTGCGGCGGCTTCGGTAGATGTCGGGACGGCTTGGTTGTGCGCTGAAGGGGCTTCGGGAAGTGCGTTGGGAGAGGCGGCGTGCGAGGTTGACTGCGCGCGCGATGGTGCGGCTGCGGCGAGGACCGCGAGGAGGCAGAGGTATCGTTTGGCGCGCGAACGGGCGGATGTTGCGGAGGGCATGGTGAACTCGGGAGATCAGGCCGGAAGGTAATCGAGGAATGTGAAGAGGAGATGAATTGCCCGCCACAGGGGAGTTCCCATGGCGGGCCAGGCTAAGGAGGGGTCGGGCTGCGCGTTGGTGTCGATGCACGACCAGATGCCGGCGATGGGGCAGCGCTCGTCGCCGGTGAGGACGAAGTGGCGCGTGAGTGCGAAACCGATTGTGTTGGTTGCGAGGTTTGCGGCTGCCCGGGTACGTGACAGGGTGAAGACCTTGAGGTTGAAGACCATGGGAGTTCTCCTTTCTGCGCTACGGAGAGCGGTGAATTGGTAGTAGTATACCCCAGTAGGGTATAGGAGGAAAGATGCAGATGGATCGGGAACGGGTGAAGCTGGTGAACCGGGCGAAGAGGATCCACGGGCAGATGGAGCGGGTGGAGCGAACGCTGATGGAGGAGCAGCAGGACTGCGGCAACGTGCTGATGCTGCTGGCGGCGGTGCGCGGCGGGATCGATGGGTTGATGGCCGAGGTGTTGGAGGACCATATTCGGCTGCATTTGATTGGGCCGAAGGCGAAGGCGCTGACACCGGAGCTGGGGGAAGAACTGATTGATCTGGTGCGGGCTTATATGAAGTAGGGAGGGTGTGTCCGTTGGTTAGCGCGTGGGACGGCGAAGGCGCGAGTTGTCGTTTGATTTGGGTGGTTGCCGGGGTATAACGTACTCACGCGAGCGATTCTGTCGCGGCACCGGCCTCATTTAATCGATCGAAGAAGTTGAACCCTGGATGCTCCAGAGGAGCGCCGTGGTTTGTCTGTACGTCCAAGATGTTTCTCTCCCGATGTGAAAGGAAGATAGCTATGAATTCTCCCGAAGCTGTTCCCGTTACGCCTGAACGCATTATGCAGTTTGCGTGGGGCTATGCTCCCCCGTTGATTCTTGAAGCGGCGATTCGGCATCGCGTGTTTGATGTGCTGGATGGTGGAGCGAAGACGTTAGGCGAGGTGAGTAAAGAGACAGGCGCTTCCGAACGCGGCTTGAGCGCGGTGATGAATGCGCTGGTGGGGATGGGCTTTCTTGCGAAGGATGGAAGGAGTTACTCGCTGACGCCGGAGAGTGCGGCGTTCCTGGTGAGCACGAAACCTGGGTTCCAGGGTGGGATGATTCGTCACTGCAGCGAGGACCTGGTTCCGAAGTGGCTGAATTTGAATGAAGTGGTTGCAACGGGAAAGCCCGCGGCGGCGGTGAACGAGGAGAAGACCGGCGGAGAGTTTTTTCATCACTTCGTCGTCGATATTTTTCCGCTGAGTTATCCAGCGGCGAAGGTGCTGGCAGGGCATCTGGAGTTAATGGGCGAGGCAAAGGTACTGGATCTCGCTGCGGGATCTGGCGTGTGGGGGATTGCGCTGGCGCAGACTGCAAGCGGCGTGCGGGTGACGGCTGTGGATTGGCCGGAGGTGATTCCTGTGACGCGGACGATGGTGGAGAAGTTTGGGCTGGGGGATCGGTTCTCGTATGCGGAGGGCGATCTGTTGACGGCGGATTTCGGTAGTGGATATGCGGTCGCGACGCTGGGTCATATTCTGCATAGCGAAGGCGAAGAGCGGAGTCGCAAGCTGTTGGCACGGACGTTCGAGGCGCTGGCTTCGGGAGGGACGATTGCGATTGCGGAGTTCCTGGTGAATGCGGAGCGGACGGGGCCGGTGTCGGGATTGTTCTTTGCGGTGAACATGCTGGTGAACACCGACACGGGCAATACGTACAGCTTCGAGGAGATTTCTGGATGGCTGCAGGAGACGGGGTTCAAGGATGTGCGGCAGTTGGATGGGCCGGGGCCGTCGCCGCTGATTCTTGCGACGAAACCTTAGCGGTCCTGCGCGCTGTCGTAAGTGATTCTTATTGTTTGCGTGTAGGGAAGATATCCACTGCGTGGCGGCCTGGGGCGTTGACTTGAGGCCGGAGGGGGGCGTAGTTTGAGGTTCAACACGGGAAAGGAGGATGGTCCAAACCTATGAAAATTGATTGTTCGAGTTGTACAAAAACACGTGAGGTGACTGAGGCTTAGAGCATCCGTGCTCTAGACCGGGAGTGCGGGAGGTTGTGTTCTATCGCCTTCTGCGTGGATCACTCCGAGGATCATCCGAGAACGGGTGCCTCAAGTCAATCTCAACAGATCACTGCATTGGCGGCTCGCTCCTCTTCTGGGGCGGGCCGCTGGTGTTTTGGGGCAGGGATTAGGATTGAGGGATGGATTCGTTAATCATTGCAGGACGGACGTTTGGGTCGAGGCTGATTGTTGGCACGGGGAAGTATAAGGACGGCGCGGAGACCAAGGCTGCCATTGAGGCCTCGGGCGCGGAGATGGTGACCGTTGCGGTTCGGCGCGTGGAGCTGGACCGGTCGAAGGAGTCGCTGCTGGATTTTGTTGATCCGAAGAGGTACTTTCTGCTGCCGAATACGGCGGGATGCTTTACTGCGGATGAGGCGATTCGCGCGGCTCGGCTGGGGCGCGAGGTGGGACTGTCGGATTGGGTGAAGATTGAGGTGATTGGCGATACGGCTACGCTGTATCCGGATGTTCAAGCTACGGTTGAGGCGACGCGCGTGCTGGTGAAGGAGGGCTTTACGGTGCTGCCCTACACCACTGACGACATTGTGTTTGCGAAGCGGCTGATCGATGTAGGAGCGGCCGCGGTGATGCCGCTGGGCGCGCCGATTGGGACGGGGTTGGGGATTGCGAACAGCTATACGCTGCGCATGATGCGCGAGCTGATTACGCAGGTTCCGCTGATTGTGGATGCGGGGTTGGGAACCGCCAGCGATGCGGCGCTGGCGATGGAGATGGGGTTTGATGGCGTGCTGCTGAATACGGCGATGGCGGCGTCGAAGTTGCCGGTGTTGATGGCTAGCGCGATGAAGAAGGGCGTGGAGGCTGGGCGCGAGGCGTTTGTGGCGGGGCGGATGGGGAAGAAGTTATATGCGACGGCTAGCTCGCCGTTGGAGGGAATCTCGCGGTAAGTTTTTCACGTCGTGTGAAAGGGATTTGTCCTATGGTTGCGAAGAGCCCGGAACATGTGGTCGAGCTTCTGGATCGTGCCTTCAACGCCAAGGACATCGACGGGGTCCTGAGCTTCTATGAGGACAATGCCGTGGTTGTGATCGAGCCAGGTCGGCTTGCGCGCGGCCAAAGCGAGTTACGTGCCTTCTTCGAAGGCGTCATGGCTTCGCAGGTCAGCGCAGCGCAATTAAAAACTCATGTGATGGAAGCAGACGGCGTGGCGTTGTTTATCTCGCGTTGGGTGCTCCGAGTGAGCGAGCATGGCGAAGACACCGAGCGAAGATTCGTCGCTACGACGGTCTTCCGCAGACAGGCAGATGGCGGATGGAAGGCGCTCATCGACAACTCGCTAGGACCCCTCGTACTTGGGCCAGAGGTATAGGGGGCTAGTCGAGGGTGTACATGGCGAGGCCGCTTAGGAGTTTGGGGTAGAAGTCGGTGGACTTCTGGGGCATTACTTCTAAGTTTAGAGAGATGTCTTTCATCTGCTCCAGGGTTACGGGCTTGATGAGGAAGGCTACGTCGGCGTTGCCGCTGCCTACTTGTGCGAGGGCCTCGGAGGCTTCGCGGAGGTAGCGGACGTTGGAGCCGGCGCGAACCGTCTCTTCGCTTAGGCCTAGAAGTTTTTCCAGGACGACTTTGTGAAGCTGCGTTACGTCTAGTTGTTGCTGGCGTTCGGGGAGCGCGGCAAGGAGTGGGGCGGTGGCCTCGGGCTTGGGGGTTAGGAGGAAGTCTCCGTCGCGGGTGGCGGCGATGAAGGCTACGCCGGCGGTTTGGTTGAGGAGGGTGAGGAGGCCGTCGGCGCCCTGGAAGTGGCCGCTCAGGGTGGGGCCGATCTCGGTGACGGTGAAGTACTGAGCTGCTTTGGCGGCGAACTCGCGCCCGTTGAAGCCGATGAGGTTGAAGGCTACGCGGTGCGTGGGAAGGATAGTGATTCCGGGGGCGTCCATGTTGACGAAGGTCATCATCATGGCCTGCTCGGGGAAGGCTGGCTGCGGGAGAGTGGTGCCGGGAGCTACGGCAACTTCCTTGGGGCGCGCGTTGGGATCGACGCCTAGCTGGGCGGCGCGCTCGTGCATGTAGGTGGTGGAGGTTTCGTAGCGGTGGTGGCCGTCGGCGATGAGGAGCCACTTTGCTGACATCGCCTCCAGTGTTTGCGCGATGAGAGAGGGGTCGCTGATCTTCCAGAGGCGATGGAGGACGCCGTACTCGTCGGTGATCTCGACGTCAGGGGCGCGCATGGCGGCGGGTTGCTGCTCGGCTGCGGTTTCGCCTGGGGTGTCGAAGAGGATGTGGTCGATCTTGGATTCGGGGTCGGAGTAGAGCATGTAGATCTGCTCGCAGTAGGCGCGGGTGGCCTTGAAGAGGGCGAGGCGATCGGACTTGTGCTTGGGGAAGGTCTGCTCGTGGCGGTAGACGACCTTGTCGGCGTAGTCGTGGAGTTGGCCGAGAGCGATGAAGCCGCGGCGCTCGCGCACGGTGCTGGATTCGTTGGCCGCGGCGCTGGAGCCGGGAACTTTGTAGGTTTGGGAGTAGGCGTAGAGGGCTGGCTCGGTCTCTTCGCGGAGGATGCCTTCGGCGCGCCAGTCGTTGAGGGTGGCGGCGGCGCGCGTGTAGACGTTCGGACCGGCTTCCGTGTCGTTGGGGAGGTGCTTGCCGAGGATGACGCGGATGAGGTTGTAGGGGCTGGCGGCGTAGTAGCGCTCCTGCATCTCGGGGGAGATCTTGTCGTAGGGCTGAGTGACGACGTCGGTCATGTTGACGCGGTTGGGATCGTAACGGAGAGCGCGGAAGGGAAACAGACGGGCCATAGGTTGATTGTACTTTCCGGGGCTGTGGTTCTCCGCGCGTGGGCGAGGTTAGACTGGCTGGATGATTTTGAGACCTGCGGTGGAAGCGGATTATGCGGATGTGATTGACCTGGCGAATTTGGCTTATCGGGGGCGCGAGGGTGAGGTGGCTAGCTGGAATGTGGAGTCGGGGATTTTGGAGGGCGAACGGCTGAATGAGAGCTTGCTGCGCGAGGGGTTGGAGGCTAAGAAGGATGGGGCGCTGCTGGTTTGGAGGGAGACTCCGGAGGGGCCGCTGTTAGGGACGGCTTGGGTGAATCCGATTGGGGGCGATGCGTGGTATTTGGGGTTGCTGACGGTGCGTCCGGAGCGGCAGAAGGGTGGGGCGGGGAGAGCGGTGCTGGCTGCGGCGGAGGATTGGGTTAGGGAGCGCGGGGCGACGACTGTGCGGATGACGGTGCTTTCTCCGAGGAAGGCGCTGATGGAGTGGTATGAGCGGCGGGGGTATCGGAAGACGGGTGAGACGGAGCCTTATCCTTATGGGGATCCTAGGGTGGGGCGGCCGCTGGTGGAGGGGCTGCACTTTGTGGTGATGGAGAAGGTCCTGCGCGGACGGCGAGAGGCTTCGCGTGGCGGCGCGGACGGTGGTGGCTAGCCGCCGGCTATGGCGCCTAGGATGATTAGGGGTTCTTTGGCGGTCAGGACGGATTCGGGGAGGGGGGTGTTGGGG
>JBAULP010000009.1:0-97000 GCA_049578265.1 Acidobacteriaceae bacterium | reverse complement strand
GGCGGCTAGCTGGCGCATGGATGCGCGCTGGGCGGAGGCGGGTGGGGAAGAGGGTTGCGGGGTGAGGGCGGCGGCGTCAACGGGGTCGATGGAGACCTGGGCGCGGGCGAGGAGGTCGATGGTTTGTTGGAGTTCTTCGGTGGTGGAGGGTTCGGGGGTGGGGGACTTGGGCTGTGGGGTTTCGGGGAGGATGCTGAAGGGGAAGGAGCTGGAGACCCAGATGAGGGTTTTGCGGCCCGGAAAGCCGGAGAGGTAGTGGGCGAGGGTGTTGAGGGCGTCGAGGGTGAACTGCTGGCGGAAGCCGGTTTCGAGGGAGCCGATGCCGGACTCGAATTGGCGGAGGTTGGCGGCGATGTCGGTGGGGGAGGGGCTGGAGGCGAGGTTGGGCGGGGGTTGGCCATGGGTTTCGAGGGAGCGGTCGAGGAGGGCGGGGGAGCGGGGGATGAGCATGTGCTCGACGGCCATGCGGAGGATGGCGGGGTCGGAGGCGAAGTCCTGGAGGAGGAAGAGGCGGTTGGCCAGGCCGAGGATGGCGATGGGAGCGCCGGGGCTTGCTTGCTCGACGTACTGCTGGAGTTGCTGGCGGAAGAAGGTGTGGTTTTTGGTGGGGGTGTTGAGGGCGTCGAGGAGGAGGATGGTGAGCGGGGCGTTGGGGGGTAGGGGCGTGTAGTCGGTGAAGGTGCCGGGAGGGAGGGCGGGTAGGGCGGGCGGTGGGGGGGGTGGGGTGGGTGAGGGGTGCTCGGTGAGGGTGTGGAGGGTTTGGGGGACGCCGTTGTCGGTGAGGCGGAAGTCGGAGGGCTGGAGGTTGCGGATGGGGCGGTGGCCGGGGGTGGTGACGGTGATGTCGAGAGTGATGGGGTTTGCGGCGGCTGTGGGCGTGGGGGAGGCAGATTGGGCGCTGGCTGCGAATGGGGGGAGGGTCGCGGCCAGCGAGAGGAGGAGCAGTCTGCTTGTGGTTTGCCGCATGAATTGCGGCTTGATTTGCCGGGGGGGTCGTCTCGTGAAGCTGCTTGTGATTCGCCGCATGATACTTCTCCGGGCGTGTTGCGAAGAGGACACAGCGGGTTAGACGACGGTACGGGCCTGCGGGTTGAAGGAGATGGTCAGGCCGGGGTTAAGGCGCGTTCGGAGTGGAGGGACATGGCGCGGATGGAGTCGGTGAAGGGGGCGCGGAGGACGCCGCGCTCGGTGATGATGGCGGTGATGTATTTGGCGGGGGTGACGTCGAAGGCGGGGTTTTCGATGCCTACGTTGTCGGGGGTCATCTGCTTGCCGTTGGAGTGGGTTACTTCGCGGGGATTGCGCTGTTCGATGGGAATGGCGCTCCCTTCGGGAGTCGCCATGTCGATGGTGTTGAAGGGGGCGGCTACGTAGAAGGGAATGTTGTGCTCTTTGGCCAGGATGGAGACCGAGTAGGTGCCGATCTTGTTGGCGGTGTCGCCGTTGGCGGCGATGCGGTCGGCGCCTACGATGACGGCCTGGATGCGGCCCTTGCTCATGAGATGGCCGGCCATGTTGTCGCAGAGGACAGTGGTGGGGATGTTGTCTTTCATCAGCTCCCAGGCGGTGAGGCGGGCGCCCTGGAGGTAGGGGCGGGTCTCGTCGGCCAGGACGTCGAGGTGGTGGCCCTGCTCGACGGCGGCGCGGATGACGCCGAGGGCGGTGCCGTAGCCGCAGGTGGCGAGGGCTCCGGCGTTGCAGTGGGTGAGGACCGTGCCTTGCTTGGGCAGGAGGTCAGCTCCGTTGGCTCCGAGGGTCTTGCACTGGGCGATGTCTTCGTTGTAGAGGCGATTGGCGAGGGCTACTACCTGCTGCTTGATCTCGGGGATGGGGGTTTTGGCCGCGGCGAGACGAGTGTAGAGGTCGCGGATTTGGGCGATGCCCCAGAAGAGATTGATGGCGGTGGGGCGGGTTTCGGCGAGGGTCTTCGAGATGTGGTCGACCTCGGCGGAGAGGGTGGTGAGGTCGGTGGCGGTGGAGCGGTCGATGCCGATGGCGACGCCCATGGCGGCGGAGACACCGATGGCGGGGGCGCCGCGGACGATCATGTCGCGGATGACGGTGGCGACCTGGTTGTAGTCGGTGGCGATGACGTAGGTCTCTTCGAGGGGGAGCCTGGTCTGGTCTAAGAACCGGATACTTGCGGGGAAGTTGACGCCTGCGGGCGTCCATTCGAGGGTGGGAATCATGTCTCTATTAGTTTAGTGGAAGTTCCGGGCGCAGGCACAGAGAGGCCGCTTGCGGGTGCAGGTTGCACGGGGAAGGACTCGAAACGAGCTAGAAGACCGGACGCCAGTTCAGAAGCTTGACAAATTTGAAGTGCAGGAAGCGTCGGCGGCAGTCTCCACAGACGAAGGCTCGGCAACCGAAGAGGACATGTTCTTTCGGTTTGCGTCGAACGCGGAATGCTTCGGTGCAGCTACAGCGAGGACAAGGGTGCGAGCGGGGCATGGACTTCTCCGGTAAAACTCAGCGAGGGAACGGAGGGGAATGTCTATTGGCTCAATTTTTCCAGATGGCTGAATCCCTTTGAGGTGATGAAGGTCACCACAAGGTTAAAAGTTATAGGCGACGCGCTTGAGGTGAGTCGTGTGTCTTTTCAATTGACAGGAGTTCGGGAGGGCCTTAATTGGAGGAAGTCTCTTCGCGGCGAGGTGGGGATGATGATGGATTTTACGCAGAGGCGGGAGCTAGGTGGGAGAACGCCACTCCAGAATCTTGGTGAATTCGAAGGCGAGAAACCTACTCTTGCAGTCGGCGCAAAGGTGCGCTCGATATCCGAGGAGTAGGTACTCCAAGGGTTTTCGATGTGCGCGGAAGATGTCGGCGGAGCCACATCGCGGGCAGTGATTGGGACGTGCCATCCGTATACCTTTCTTCGTGCAAACGCCTTCGTTGTTGTTACCGGTCTAAAACCACCGCGGGAGAATGAGGGGAAGGACGAAGATGGAGAGATTGTACGTCGAGTGGATTAGGGCGCTGCATGCAACGGAGTGCGAGCGAATTCGTACGAAGCTAAAAACCAGACTTACGCCAAAGAGTACACCTAGAACTCCCCAGGCGTGTGAAAGCTGGTTTGCGTGAAGCAGGACGAACGGGATGCTGGAGAAGATGGCGGCAAAGACGAGCGCGGAGGTGGAGTGCATGGAGCTTCTTAGCCAGCGGTCAAGGCCGGCTGGCGAACGCTCCAGCGCGAGCCAGTCATAGGCGGTTGCGAACGCCGGTAAAAGAAAGCCCCGAAAGGCGATTTCTTCCATGAACGGAGCCAGAAATATCGCGAAGAGTGCCAGTAGCCAAGCGGAGTGGGGAGACGATAGAAGAGCGTCGAAGGGAGTGCTCTTGGGTTCGGGGATGAAATGGAGCGAGAGTTGAGCGATGACGCTGAGAAGGATGCCGGAGGGGATGATGCGGTACCAGTATCGGCGGGCGGCGAGGGCGTTCCAGTGGATGCCGCGAAAGAAGGAGAGCTCCCAGAGATGGGGAAACAACCAGATGGAGATAGAGAGTGTGAGGATGTAGGCGAGCGCCTCGGCCGCAAGGGCGATGCCTGGGTGTTGCGGGATTGCTTCCGGACGAATATGAGCGAGGGAGAAGATGGCCAGGCCGCACATCTGGATCAGAAAGAAGGCCAGGGAGAAGAACAGGATGGCGTGACCGATGTGGGGAATGCGGCGGGCGGGCCCGTGATCCTTGGCAGGATCCGTGTCGTGCTGGATGTCGAGCGGCTTGGCCTCTACGGCTTCGGGAACGGGAAGATTGCTCATAAGACAGACTTACAGGTTACTTCGCTTTGGCTCTGGGTGCCTTGGTGGCTTTTGCGGGAGCAGCTTTCTTCAGCGCGGGTTTGTTGGGCTTGGATTCTGGCTTGAGCTTGGAGGGCGTGGGAACGCCGGTCTTCTTTTCGGGGGCGATGAATTTTGGCTTGGGCGCTTTCTTTTCGAGGTCGGGCAGAACGACGGGAGGAAGATGCTTGGGGGTGGCGAGGCTGTTGGTGGAGGAGTAGTAGCGCTCGAGGAAATGGCCGGTGTGGGAGTTGGGGGCGTGGGCGATGAGTTCGGGAGGGCCTTGCGCGACGATGCGGCCGCCACCTTCGCCGCCTTCGGGGCCCATGTCGATGACATAGTCGGCGTTGCGGATGATGTCGAGGTTGTGCTCGATGATGATGACGGTGTTGCCGAGGTCGGTGAGGCGATGGAGGACCTCGAGGAGCTTGCGGACGTCGTCGAAGTGGAGGCCGGTGGTGGGCTCGTCGAGAAGGTAAAGCGTGCGGCCGGTCTGGCGCTTCGAGAGCTCGCGGGCGAGCTTCATGCGCTGGGCTTCGCCGCCGGAGAGCGTGGTTGCGGATTGGCCCAGGTGGATGTAGCCGAGACCTACGTCGACGAGGGTTTGGAGCTTCTGGTTGACGGTGGGGATGTCCTTGAGGACGGGGACGGCGTCTTCGATGGGGAGGTCGAGGATGTCGGCAATGGAGTAGCCGTTGAACTTTACGCTGAGCGTCTCCTGGTTGTAGCGGCGGCCGTTGCAGATCTCGCAGAGGACGTAGACGTCGGGGAGGAAGTTCATCTCGATGCGGCGCTGGCCTTCGCCCTGACAGGCTTCGCAGCGTCCGCCTTGCACGTTGAAGCTGAAGCGGCCGGGTTTGTAGCCGCGCTCGCGCGACTCGGGGAGCATGGCGAAGAGGTCGCGGATGGCGGTGAAGACGCCGGTGTAGGTGGCGGGGTTGGAGCGCGGTGTACGCCCGATGGGGGACTGGTCGATCTGGATGACTTTGTCGAGCTGGTCGGCGCCGTGGATGGCTTTGTGCTGACCGGGTTCTTCGCGGGAGCCGTAGAGTTCCTTGGCGAGCGAGCGATAGAGGATGTCGTTGACGAGCGTGGATTTGCCGGAGCCGCTGACGCCGGAGACGACGGTCATGACGCCGAGGGGAAAGTGCGCGGTGACGTTCTGGAGGTTGTGCGAGGTGGCATCCTGCACGGAGAGCCAGCGGCCGGTGAGGGGACGCGGTGCGCGGTCGGGGGTTGGGCGGGTGATGATGTCGATGTGGCCGGCGAGGTATTGACCCGTGATGGAGGCGGGGTTGGCCATGATCTCGGCGGGGGTTCCGGAGGCCATGACTTCGCCGCCGTTTTTGCCAGCGCCGGGGCCGAGGTCAAGAACATAGTCGGCCTTGCGGATGGTGTCTTCGTCGTGCTCGACGACGAGGACGGTGTTGCCGAGGTCGCGGAGGTTTTCGAGGGCGTTGATGAGGCGCTGGTTGTCGCGTTGGTGGAGGCCGATGCTGGGCTCGTCGAGGACGTAGAGGACTCCGCGTAAACGGGAGCCGATTTGCGTGGCGAGACGGATGCGCTGGCCTTCGCCGCCGGAGAGTGTGGCGGCGCTGCGGTCGAGGGAGAGATAGCCGAGGCCTACAGCGTTGAGGAACTCGAGGCGCTCGATGATCTCGCGCTGGAGGCGGTCGGCGATGAGGAGCTCGCGGCCGGTGAAGCGCATGCTGCGTGCGCCAGTGAGGGCGCGCTCGAGGGAGAGGGCGGTGAAGTCGGCGATGGAGGCGTCGGTGGAGCCCACCTTAGCCGACGATAAGGCCGTCGGCGAAGATGGGTCACCCGGAGTTGTTGCTGCGTCGGCGATGGGGATGGTAACGGCGAGGGACTCGGGGCGGAGGCGGCGGCCGTGGCAGCGGGGGCACTCGGTGGCGGACATGTACTGCATCATGTACTCGCGATAGCCCTCGGACTTGGTGTCTTCGAGGGTGTCGCGGAGCCAGTTGAGGATGCCATGGAAGCCGGTGCGACCGACTTCGTTGCGGGGTGGGCCGTAGAGCAGGAGATGCTGTTGATCTTTGGAGAGCGCTGCGAAGGGCTGCTTGAGGTTGATCTTGTATTTTTCTGCAGCGAGTCTGATGAGGCGGAGGAGATATTGCGAGGAAGAGCCAGGGCCCATAGCGCCGTCAAGGAGAGGCTTGGACCAGTCGGTGATGACCTTGGAGGGATCGAAGTCGTAGATGGAGCCGAGACCGTGGCACTCGGGGCAGGCGCCGTAGTTGGAGTTGAAGCTGAAGCTGCGGGGTTCGAGTTTGGGGACGTTGATGCCGCACTCGGGGCAGGCCATGGAGGAGCTGAAGAGGGTCTCGGTAGACTTGCCGTTGGGGGCTTGGAGACCGATGAGGACGAGGCCGTTGGCAAGCTGGAGGGCGGTGGTGACAGCGGCGAGGAGGCGGCGGGTGTCGTAGACGGCCTGGGGCTCTCCGCTGCCCGTAGTCTCGCCGGCGACGGGCTTGAGGATGATGCGGTCGACGATGGCTTCGAGGGTGTGGTTCTTGCGCTTTTCGAGGCGCATGCCTTCTTCGACTTCGACGATCTCGCTGTCAATGCGGATGCGGTAGCCCTTTTTGTCGAGGGCTTCGATCTCTTCGCGGAACTCGCCTTTGCGGCCGCGGACGATGGGGGCCATGACGGTGATGCGCTCGCCGGGGGAATCGGAACGGTTGCGTTCGACGATCTGGGTGACGATCTGGTCGGCGGACTGGCGCGAGATGGGGCGATGGCAGTTGGGGCAGTGGGGCTGGCCTACGGAGGCGTAGAGGAGGCGAAGGTAGTCGTAGATCTCGGTAATGGTGCCGACGGTGGAGCGAGGGGAGCGGGAGGTGGTTTTTTGCTCGATGGAGATGGCCGGGGAGAGGCCGTCGATGGAGTCGACGTCAGGGCGCTCCATCTGGTCGAGGAACTGGCGGGCGTAGGCGGAGAGGGTTTCGACGTAGCGGCGCTGGCCTTCGGCGTAGATGGTGTCGAAGGCGAGGGAGCTTTTGCCGGAGCCGGAGAGGCCGGTGATTACGGTGAGGGTGTTGCGGGGGATGGAGACGGAGATGTTGCGGAGATTGTGCTGACGAGCGCCGCGAACGTCGATGTGGGTGAGGTTCTTGCGCGGAGTTTGGGTCGAAGAGGCCAAGCTTCTAGTTTACAAGGTTCGGGCCGGAGGTCGATGAACGTGATGGCCCGGGATTTTGAGGGACGAGAGATTGATCCACAGGC
This sequence comes from Acidobacteriaceae bacterium, assembly GCA_049578265.1. Classification (GTDB taxonomy): domain Bacteria; phylum Acidobacteriota; class Terriglobia; order Terriglobales; family Acidobacteriaceae; genus Granulicella. The sequence continues at coordinate 89,972 of JBAULP010000009.1, read as the reverse complement.
TGAAGTGGGAAACAGGGAATATCATTAGGCAATACGAAAGATGAGATTGTTAGTGGAAGTTTCGACGGAATCGTCCAAAATAACTTTGGCCTGTGAATCTAGCTTGATTCTGCTTGCTGGCGAATTTTTTGAGGCAGCAAGCGCGGCCAAAGGAGAAGTTCTCTCATGAGTACGTCGATTTTGCTGGTGGGGGCCGTGTTCGCGTCGTTGGCGTTCGGCGTGCTTTTGGCTTATGGCATCTGTTACGGGATGTTCCATGTCTTTCGTGTCCATGCGGCATCGACTGCGCGTCGCGGGGCTACGGCGCGCGCTGGGGCTAGTAGTTAGGCGATATTTTGGGGTTTTGAGCGAAAGGTGGGCCTCTCGCACGAAGAGGCTATTGCGGGGCTTGGGAGCCGGGAGAGGTGGGTTTCGGCCTGGTGCCTGATTTCTGGCTTTGTCCCTTCTGAATCTCCTGCTTCCTCTGGTTCTGTTGTTTTTGCATCTGCAGGAGTTGCTGCATCACCATCTCTGGCGTCAGGGTCTTGCCTGCAGCCGTTGCAGCAGGTGTGGTGGCGGCTGGATTCGTCTGGCGATTCACAGGCTGCGGGGATGGGAGCGCGGGGGAGGCGGAAATGGGCTGCGACTGAGCGGTGCCTGGATGGGTGGGAGCGACCATGGGCTGGTGGTCGGTCGCGTCGTCGTACATCGCGTAGACGGAAGAGTTTGGGCCGGGAGGCTCGACACCGCCGTGTAGAGGGGTGAGGACGAGTTCGGGCGGAGTCTTCGCGTCGCCTCCGAGGAGGAGAATGTTGGTGCCGGTGCCGTCGAGCAGGGTGGCGAGCACGGTGGACATGGGAGCGGGGCCGTAGCTGCCGAAGACGCGCTGGTCGGCAACTCCGCCTGTAACCTTCAAACCGGTTTGGTGGCAGATGGAGCGCAGGATTTGATTGAGGCTCGAGTTGTCGGCACGGACCAGGAGTAGACCGTTAGCGTAGGTAACCTCCGCGTGGTTCGCGGGGTTGGGCGAGACGATGGCAGCTCCGGGCGTGCCTTGGCTTTGCTGGTTCGGGGCCGAGGTGGGAGGGGTTGCAGGAAGCGTTTGGGAATGCAGGAATACTGCACTGGCGGTCAGGAGGAGCCAGCCCAAAGGATGAATGATCTTTCCTCGCAAGGAACGCGCATGTCGCATCTTGTGGTTGGGACGTGTGCTGCAGCGAGAGGGTAGCTTCACAGGTCAAGAATAGCGTCAAATGAGGTGCCGCGTGTTGGGGGTGAGGATCTGAGCGGTGATCGGCGAACGGCTGGACTCGGGGCGGGGACCTCCGTATGCTGGGCAAGGCAAGTTGCGCGATTGATTTCAGGAGTACGCCATTGAGCAACCAGAGGAACGGTGGAGGTCGCGAGTGGATGCGAGCCGGAACTCTTGTCGGCATCCTGCTGGTGTGCGGGCCGGCGTTGTGTGTCGCGCAGACGTGTACGACGCAGGCAAAGATGGCACCGGCGCTCAGGGATGATCTAAGTGGCGCAACGATGAGCCTGGCGCAGGCGGTGAAGGCGGACGATGCCGCGAAGGTGCAAGCCAATACGATTGCAGAGTTTGCCGGTGCGACGAGCTTTGCGCCTACTGCGAGTTTGGTGCACGCAACGGCGTCGCGGCTCGGGGGGGACCAACTACAGGTTGCGCAGATCTATGAACTTAATGCGAGTACGCGACAGCCAGGCGATACATCTGAAGCGGATTTCAGTTGCCCTCTTTTCGGGACAACGTCTGAGACGGATTTTGCGATAACAGGTCTTCCTCCGGGAATGTATGGGTTTGCGATGGTGGAGGCGACTGGCGATCATCCTTGGCTGCTGTCGTTTCTGCTGCAGCAGGACGAAGGGGTGTGGAAGCTGGCGGGGTTTTATCCGCACAGCCTGGTCGCGGCAGGTCACGACGGTCTGTGGTACTGGAAGACCGCGCGGACGTACGCGAAGGCCGATGAGCTGTGGCTCGCGTGGATTTTTTATGGGGAGGCGGACCAGCTATTGCGTCCTGCGAATTTCGTTAGCAGCACGAACCTGGAGGCTTTGCGATCGGAACGGCACGCGGCAGCGCCCCCTGAGTTGCTGAATGGGATTGGCCTGGACAATCCTGTGATCTTGAAAGCGACAGCGCAACAGACTAAAGCAATGGAGTATCGGCTCACCGGCATTGCGGCTGAGAATTCTGAGGATGGGCAGCGACTGAATCTGGTGCTGCATCTGGCGGGTGATTCCTCAATGGATGCTGCGGCTGCGACAGCTCAGAGCAAGGGAGCTGCGCATTCGTTTCTGGATGCGCATATGGAACTACGGCAGGCTTTTCACCACGTGCTGGTGTTTACCGATATTGCCGGGCGTGCACCCCTGGTCACCGAACAAACGATCGCAGATATCCCCTAGTATGGTTGATATTCGGAAGCGGAATGGGCCATGGGCGCTGACTAAAGAGCGATGAGTGTGATTTGATTTTGCACGGATGGTCGCAGCTTAGGTGGTCGGCTGCGGGAGCGGGAAGGGATTTTGCGGGGGAAGGCTGAGTTACGGAGAGAAATTCATGGCGAGTTTACAGAAGTCTCTGGCACAGGCAATCCGCGATCGGCGCTCGACGCCCAGCTTCGATGGAGAGCCGATACCGCCGAGAGATTTGTGGCAGATTCTGGACGCGGGCCTGCACGCTCCAAGCGGGTACAACATTCAGCCCTGGCGATTTATTGTGGTGCAGCATCCCGAGCAACGAAGGGTGCTGCGCGCAGCGAGTTACAACCAGGCGAAGGTGGAAGAGGCTTCGGCGATTATTGTGGCCTGCGGCGATCGTGATGGGTGGAGACGAGATCTGGAAGAGATGCTGCGGATGGGCCGGGCTGCGGGTATGCCGGAGAGCTATGCGGCACAGGCTGCGGCGGGAGTTCCGGAGTATCTCGGCGGATTTTCGCACGAGGAGATGGCGAGCTGGCTGAACAAGCAGGTAACGATTGCGGTGACCACTATGATGTGGATGGCGGAGGTGCTGGGCTACGACACGGCGATGATGGAAGGCTTTGAGCAGCAGGGCGTGTGCGAGACGTTGAGGTTGCCGATGAGTTATTGGGTGGTGTCGCTGCTGACGGTGGGACACTTGAAGGGTGTGGACAAATTCGATGGCGGAAGATTTGACCCGTCGCATACGGTGTTCAGCGAAGAGTATGGGAAGCCGCTGAAGTAGAGATGAGTTCATCGCGAGAGTATCCGGAGCGGCCGATACCTGGGGTGGGGGCGGTGGTACTGCGCACGGTGGAGGGGCGGCGAGAGGTGGTGCTGGTGCGGCGCGGGACAGAACCGATGCTGGGTAGCTGGACGCTGCCGGGCGGGGGCATCGAGGTGGGCGAGACGCTGCGCGAGGCCTGCGTGCGTGAGGCGCTGGAAGAGACGGGGCTGCAGGTGGAGCCGGTAGGGGTGGTGGAGACCTTCGATGCGATTCATCGTGATGTGGGCGGGCGAGTGCGCTATCACTACCTGATTGTGGATATGCTTTGCCGCGAAGTTGGGGGTGTGTTGCGCGCGGGGAGCGACGTGAGCGAGGCGGTCTGGGTGGATGTGGAACGGGCTTTGGAGAGTGAGGACTTCGCTTTGACGGCGATGGCCTGTAAAGTGATACGCAGGGCTATGAGGATGGACGAGGGTTTGGAATGAAAACGCTGGGTCGGCTGCTTTTGCTGGTGGTGATCGTTGGGCTGGCCTTTGGCGTGGTGTTCTATGAGCGCCCGCTGTGGGTGGTGCGGCAGGAGACACACTTCGGACTTTTTCTGCATCGGGTGCAGAGTAATTACGTGATGACGCCCGAGGGGCGCGTGCACTACTACGAGGCGGAGTCGCGGATTCCGGGGGGTGGAATTCCGCTAGTGCTGGTGCATGGGCTGGGGGATCGCGACGAGAGTTGGGCTCCAATGCTGGAGCGGCTGAAGCGCTCGGGGTTCCATGTGTATGCGCCCGACTTGCTGGGGTATGGGCGCTCTCCGAAGCCGGCAGACAGTGATTATTCGATCTCTACCCAAGAGCAGTTTGTGGCGGACTTCATCCAGGCCATTGGGTTGCAGAAGCCGGATGTCGGCGGCTGGTCGATGGGTGGATGGGTGGTGATGAAGCTGGCGCTGGATCATCCGGAGCTTGTGAACCGGGTGGTGGTGTATGACAGCGCGGGGATGCGTTATCAAGTGGGTGGCGGAGAGAATATCTTTCACCCGACGAGCACAGCGGATCTGCAAAAGCTCGGGAGCCTGCTGGAGCCGGATGCGAAGCCACTGCCGCAGTTTGTTCTGCGCGATGCGCTGCGGGAGATGGGTAAGAACCAGTGGGTGGTGGACCGGAGCATGGCGTCGATGGAGACGGGCAAGGACCTGCTGGATGGGCGGGTTGGGAGTATGACGGAGCCGCTGCTGATCGTATGGGGAAGCGACGATCACTTGCTGCCGCTGTCGATCGGGCAGGAGTTGCATACGCTTGATCCGAGGTCGGAGCTGGATATTTTGAAAGGTTGCGGACACCTGGAGCCGAAGACTTGCCCGGATCGCGCAGCCGCAGTAACGGCTGATTTTCTGAAGGAGAATCCGGTGGCTGAGGGTGGGGTTTATACGCTTAGCCGGTCGCGGTAGTCGAACTTAGTCGAGAGGCTGATCGATGCCCCAGGTGTAGGCTCCGGGCTGCGGCAGGCCGATGTGCTGCAGGACGCGGTGGACGTAGTTGCGCGCGATGTCGTCGGTGGTCTGCGGGTGATTGTAGAAGGTGGGGATGATGGGGAAGATGGTTGCGCCGGCTTCGGTTGCGGCCGCCATGTTGCGAATGTGGATCAAGCTGAGTGGAGTCTCGCGGACGCAGAGGACGAGGCGGCGGCGTTCTTTAAGGCAGACGTCGGCGGCGCGTTCGATGAGGTTGGAGGCGGCTCCGTGGGCGATGCCGGAGAGTGTCCCCATAGAGCAGGGGAGGACCAGCATCGCGTTGATGGGGTAGGAACCGGAGGCGATGGGGGCGCCGATGTCTTCGTGAGCGAGGAGAGTGATCTTTTCGGAGGGCTCACCGAGGAGTCGTTCGACGAGGGCGTTTCTGCCGGTGAGATGGGTCTCCTCCGCGAGAACGCGCAGGGCGCTGGGGGAGACGACCAGGTGCACGCGGTTGACGCGCGCGTCGTTGTGGAGGGCCTGCAGCATCTGGATGGCGAAGATGGATCCGCTGGCGCCGGTGATCGCCAGGACGAGGCTCAGGCTCGTTGGATTCGCGAGTTCGCTGGCTGGCTGTGAGCTGCTGCGAGGGGTGGTTGCGAGAGCCATCGGTATTGATTATCTCGCAAAAGATGTGCATTAGTGGCGGCTGTCGTGGAGTTCTGCGGGCGGGAGGCTAGAGGAAGCTCTTCGGTGCGGAGGGGAATGCGAAGGCGATGATGGTGGATCCGTGCAGGCCGGAGCGCTCTTCGGCGTCGGCGATTAGAGTGTGTTCTAACGGGCGCCAGTCCTGGTTCATCTCGCAGCGCGCGACTTCTTCTGGGGGCGCGTCTACGAAGCAGAGGTCGCAGACGGTGAGGTGATCTTCTTCGTCGCGCATGGGAGGGCCGAAGGTGCGGCAGGTGACGGGACGCGATGCGTAGAGATCACAGGTGCCGGTCTCGGGGTCGAGGATGGGGCAGGGCTCGTCGTTGGCGAAGTCTTCGAAGGACTCTTTGTGCTCGGGGGCGGTGAAGAGAAGGCCGGTGTTGGGATCGCCGGGGAACTCTGCGTGGAGACGCTGTTGGGCTTCGGCGATTCGATTGCGGATGCGGGCAGCGACTTCTGGAGGCGCGGCGTTGAGGCCGGTGCGGAGGTTCTCGGCGTCGAGTTGCGAGATGGCGAAGACGCCGACGCAGCACTGGTGGCAACCGGGCCGGCAGGCTAGCCAGAGTCCCGATTCCTCCGTGGTGTGCGCGAGTGCTGCGTCGAGGATGGGGAAGAGTTCGGACATAGAAGCAGAGGATAGAGGATAGAGTGTAGAGAAGGCGGTGGTGCGGGTGTCTCCGCTACTCAGGACGATGATGCGGTCCTGCTCCGGTCGGGATGAAAACCTTATACCTGGAGGGAATGACTTCAGCCCTCCGCTACGACTCTGGCCTTCGGCTACGACTCTGGCCTTCGGCCACGACTCTAGCCTTCGGCTAAGACTCTGGTGAAGACCTCGTCGATGTTGGTGAGTTGACGGCGGACGTCGAAGGCTGCGGAGATCTTTTCGGGTGGGAGCAGGGCGTTGATCTCGGGGTCGGATTCGATGAGGGCGCGGAAATTTTTGTCGTTGGTCCAGGCGTCCATCGCGTGGCCTTGTACGAGGCGATAGGCGTCTTCGCGGCTTATGCCGGCGGCGGCGAGATCGATGAGAAGTTGGCCGCTGAAGACGAGACCGTTGGTCGACTCCAGGTTTTTGAGCATGCGCGCGGGATAGACGAGGAGGCGCTCGATGAGGGTTGCGGTGCGATCGAGCATGTAGTCGATGAGGATGGTTGTGTCGGGGAGGATGACGCGTTCGGCGGAGGAGTGCGAGATGTCGCGCTCATGCCAGAGTGCTACGTTTTCAAGCGCGACCTGCGCGTTGCCGCGGACGACGCGGGCGAGGCCGCAGATGTTCTCGCAGGTGATGGGGTTGCGCTTGTGGGGCATCGCGCTCGACCCCTTTTGGCCGACGGAGAAGAACTCTTCAGCTTCGCGGACTTCGGTGCGCTGCAGGTGGCGGATTTCGAGAGCTATCTTATCGAGGGTGGAGGCGAGGACGGCGAGGGTAGTGATGAATGCGGCGTGGCGGTCGCGCTGCAGGACCTGGGTGGAGATGGGCGCGGCGATGAGGCCGAGTTCTGCAAGGATGGCAGCTTCGTGCTCAGGCTTCAGTTTGCCAAAGGCGCCGACTGCGCCGGAGATTTTGCCGACCCGGAGATCTTCGGCAGCGGCGTTGAAACGCTTGAGGTTGCGGCCCATTTCGGCGTACCAAAGGAGGAGCTTCATGCCGAAGGTGGTGGGCTCGGCATGGACGCCGTGGGTGCGGCCGATGACGGGGGTATGCTGGAATTCCACAGCCCGTTTGCGCAGAACGTCGCGAAGCCGGACAATACCATCACGAATCAAACGTGACGCCTGTGTGAGGGCCAGAGCCTGTGCCGTGTCAACTACATCGGTGGAGGTGAGGCCGTAGTGAAGCCAGCGTGCGTCGGGCCCAACAGACTCAGCGACGGCAGTAGTGAACGCGAGCACGTCATGGCGCGTTTCGGCTTCAATCTCATGGATGCGATCAATGGTGAAGGAGGCGCGTTGTTGCAGGGAATCAGCAGCAGAGGAAGGCACAATTCCGGCGCGAGCAAGAGCTGTCGTCGCGGCGATCTCCACCTGGAGCCAGTTTTCGTACTTGCGTTGTTCAGACCAGATGGCGGCCATCGCGGGCCGGGTGTAACGGGAAATCATACGTAAACTCCGAGGGCGAATACTGTTTGGATATTGGTTTTACACAAGAATGTAGTTCAGCACACTAGCGTTAGTGTAACCAGTGTTTTACGCAGGAGACTGTTTGAACTTGTCGCTTTGCGATAGAATGGGGAGAATGCCGATGGTCGATTCAATGGAATCAAACGAGACGCAGTTCAGGCTGAAGAGCTTAGCGGAATTTCGCTTTCAGATGAGGAAATTTCTCAGTTTTAGTGAGATCGCCTCTGAGCGTTGCGGAATACCGGCGCAGCAGTATCAATTAATGCAGGTGATCGCTTCGATGCCCGAAGGACAGCAGGCATCGATTACTTACTTAGCGGAGCGGATGATTCTGCGGCATAACAGCACCGTGGAGTTGGTGGATCGGGCCGAACGTGCAGGTTTGGTCCGCCGGGAGAGCGATCCGAAAGATATGCGACGCTCTTTGGTTCAGTTGACGCCTCAAGGGCAAGAGATTCTGAATCGACTTGTGGCGGAGCATCTTCGCGAGCTTGCACCTCTCTGCGAACACTTGATTCACGCATTACGCGATTTGCAGGGCGCGGTCGAACAACCGACCCCCTAGGAGCAACGTACGTTGAAGAACTCTCAATCGGCGGGTACGCTGCGGGATTACTCTGCCGACAGCCGGATTTTGTATACCAGTCTTCTGGCCGCGGGCCTGGGGGCGGTGAGCGCAGTCTTAGCATGGGCACTGCTGGAGATGATCTCGCTGTGCACGAACCTCTTCTACTTCCAGAAGTGGAGCTTCGTCGATAAGGATCCATGGCAGGCGGGACGGCATTGGTGGTTAATTCTAATGCCGGTTGCTGGCGGGTTGATTGTCGGGTTGATTGCCCGGTATCTCACTCCGCGCGTGCGGGGACACGGTATGCCTGAGGCGGTCGAAACGATCGTCTTCAATGATGGGCGCGTACAGCCGCGAGTGGCGATCTGGAAACCGATTGCGACGGCGATCTCCATTGGTTCTGGCGGCCCGTTCGGTGCTGAGGGCCCGGTGATCATCACGGGCGGCGCTGTGGGAAGCGTGCTGGGTCAGTTGTTGCCGATGACCGGGTCGGAGCGCACGGTGCTGATGGTGGCAGGTGCTTCGGCCGGAATGGCTGCGACGTTCAACTGCCCAATGTCAGCCACGTTGCTGGCCGTTGAGATTCTTTTGTTTGAGTGGAAGCCTCGATCGCTCGTGCCAGTGGCGATCGCCTGCGTCACTGCGGGTGCGGTGCGGCGGCTGCTGTTGGGCCCGCAAAGTCTGCTGGAGATGGTTCCGACGGGCGCTCCGGTGTATCACTCGGCGATGCTGGGAGCTTTGATCCTGGGAATCGTCGCAGCGTTTGTTGCAGCAGCGCTGAGCAAGTCCGTGCACTTTTTCGAGACGATGTTTGAGCACATCCCGATTCATTGGATGTGGTGGCCGGCGATTGGCGGCGTGGTGGTGGGTCTCTGCGGATATATTTTCCCCGAGTCGCTGGGCGTTGGCTACAGCGTGATTCAGCAGCTCATTTCCGGTGATTCGGGATGGAAGTTGCTTGCGGGCATCCTGATTATCAAGAGTATTAGCTGGGTGTTTTCGTTGGGGTCGAATACTGCCGGCGGAATTCTGGCTCCGTTGTTGATGATCGGAGGGGCTCTTGGAGCTGCGCTGGGGCACCTGATGCCGATTATGACTACCGGTGCGTGGGTGCTGGTGGGAATGTGCTCGGTGCTGGCCGCCGCGATTGGAGCTCCGCTGACTTCTGCCATGCTGGCGTTGGAGCTTACGCACAACGGTGGCCTGATGCTGCCGGTGCTTCTGTCTTGCGTGGCGGCTTATGCGGTCAGCGTGCTGGTGATGCCACGGTCGATGCTCACGGAGAATTTGAGTCGGCGGGGACTTCATCTTAGTCGTGAATTTGGTGCTGATCCGCTGGAGGCGATTCTGGTTTCGCAGGCGATGCACACGAGTGTCTTCGCGCTTCCTGAGAACGCTACGCGGAAGGATGCAGCGGACTGGCTGCGCAAGATGGAAGAGCGGGGCAGCGAAGCCTGGGCTCACTGGCAACGGATTTTTCCGTTGGTTGATGGCGAAGGACGCATGACCGGTACGATTACACGCGCACAGCTTATCGCCGCTGCGCGAAAGGACGACTTGTCGGTACCGCTGGCGGAGGATGCGAATCGCAATCCAAAGACGGTGTCGCCGGTAACGACCCTGCGGTCGTGCGCAATGTCGATGGCAGAGTCGAAGCTTACCTCGTATCCAGTGGTGAGCGCGGACGGCAAGCTTCTAGGTGTGATGACGATTAGTGATCTTCTGAAAGGCCGTAGCGAAGAGGCGCATCGAGAGAGCGATCGCGAGCGCGTGCTGCGGTTGCGGTGGCCATTCGGGCCCAATCCTGGAACTGGAGCGGCGAACGGCAGCACCGCTGGTGTGCCTCTTACGCACATTCCATCGCCTGAAGAACTGGATGAGGCGGATTGAAGCCCGCGGTACGAGAAACTGCCGCGTATGGACTAGGAGCGCGACACTCCAAATAGTTCTGCCATCTCGTCGTGGAGAAAACCTTCGCCTGGCTTATAGGGCTGGATCCACTTGCCGTCGAGGACAAACTGAGGGATAGCGCGCTTGCCTGTTTGGGCGATGACCTGATCTGCGGCGCCGGGCGTTTTTTCGATGTTGATCTCTGTGAAGGGGATAGCGTGCTGATTGAGAAAGCGCTTGGCTTCGCGGCAGTCGCGGCACCAGTCGGCTGAATAAACGAGAAGATCCATGGGTTTATTGTCGCCGATGCAGGCGCTGGTGGGGAAGGGCTATACTTGGGGAGTTCGGGCTTCATCCGCTGCATGATGGCGGAGCGGCACTGGAGAGAACATGAGCCTCACGCAACCCCGCAGCAGCGGGGAGACCCGCGCCGTCCACCCTGTGACGGCCCAGTCGCTCTTGGAGATGAAACGCGCTGGACGTGCGATCACGGCACTCACGGCGTATGACTATCCAACAGCTCGACTCGTAGATCAAGCCGAAATCGATCTCATCCTGGTAGGCGATTCTGTAGGGATGGCGGTGCTTGGATACGAGACTACCCTTCCTGTGACGATGGATGAGATGGTGCACCATACGCGAGCTGTGGCTCGAGGTGTGCGCCATGCGTTCCTGGTTGCGGACATGCCGTTCGGGTCGTACCAGGTCTCGCCGGAAGAGGCAATTCGGAATGCGATAAGGCTGATCAAGGAAGCCGGCGCGCACGCGGTGAAGGTGGAGGGTGGGGCGCTTCGCGCTCCGCTGGTGGAGCGGATGACCGAGGCGGAGATCTCTGTGGTGGCCCACATTGGGCTGACGCCGCAGTCAGTGCATCGGATGTCGGGGTACCACGTGCAAGGGCGGTCGATGGAGGCGATCGATCGGCTGTATGCGGATGCGATCGCGCTGGAGGCTGCGGGAGCCGTGGCGATTGTGCTGGAGGGAATTCCGCGAGAGGTGGCTGCAGAGATCACTCGGCGAGTGAGCGTGCCGACGATCGGGATTGGCGCTGGGCCGGACTGCGATGGGCAGATCCTTGTGTTTCACGATCTTTTCGACCTGACGTTTTCGTCGCCAGCGAAGTTTGTTCGCCGCTATGCGGACGGAGTTGCTTTCTTTGGAGAGGCGCTTGGGCGCTATCGCGATGATGTGCTTGCAAGGAGCTTCCCGGATGACCAGGAGAGCTACCACTTGTCCAAGGATGTGCGTGCGCAGGTTGCAATTGATGAGCATGGTGATGGCCGGCGAGGCGGAGAAGAGATGGAGCGGTTTTCTGAACTTGTGCATTCGGTGAGGGTATGACGATGCAGATCCTTACTTCCTCCGACCATATTCGGAACGCCTGCCGTCGAATGAAGGGCACGATTGGCTTTGTGCCTACGATGGGAGCGCTGCATGATGGTCACCTTTCGTTGATTCAACGTGCACGAGCGGAGTGTGATTTTGTGGTGGCGTCCGTGTTCGTGAACCCCACGCAATTTGCTCCGGGCGAAGATTACGATGCGTATCCGCGTTCCCTTCATGATGATTGCGTGAAGTTGGAGGCTGTGGGCGTCGATCTTGTGTTTGCGCCCAATGCGGACGAGATGTATCCGCTCGGCTCGACGAGTTCTGTAGATGTCGGCGAAATAGGCAGGCGGCTTGACGGCGCTTCCAGGCCAGGGCACTTTCGGGGGGTCGCGACAATTGTCAGCAAGCTTTTTCATCTCGTCGACGCGGACCGTGCTTACTTTGGGCAAAAAGATGCCGCGCAAATCGCGGTGCTTCGGACGATGATTCGTGATCTTAATTTTTCTGTTCAGCTTGTTGCGTGCCCGATTGTTCGAGAGAAGGATGGTCTGGCGATGAGTTCCCGCAATCTGAGGCTTTCAGCGGATGAACGGCGCCGCGCGCTCGCGCTCCACGCCGCGTTGCAGACAGCTTGTCAATTCCTCGTGTCTGGCGAAACGAGTTCGGCTGTCTTGCGGCGTGCCATGTTGGAGAGATTTGCCGAGGTGCCCGGCGTGAGGGTGGACTATGCGGAAGTCGTCGATCCAGACAGCTTGCTTCCTGTTGAGGATGCATCGCAAGGGGCATTGATTGCTGTGGCCGCGTGGGTAGGGAGTACGCGCCTTATCGACAACGTGCTGACTGAGAATTTGTTCATTGATCATCCGGTGCTTCGTGGCCCCGTGCTGGAGTCTTTACATGCATGAGCGTTTCCATGTGCTGCTGGGAGTGTGCGGGGGCATCGCAGCGTATAAGTCGGCCGAGTTGGTGCGTGAGTTGCAGCGAGCTGGGGCGGATGTGCGTGTGATTATGACGCGCTCGGCACAGGAGTTTGTGAGCCCGCTTACTTTCGCGACGCTGAGCGGGCATGAGGTCTTTGCGAGTCTATGGGAGTCACCCGCGGACGCTTCGGTGATAGAGCACATCGCGCAGGCACAGTGGGCGGATGTTCTGCTGGTGGCGCCAGCGACAGCCAATACGCTTGCCAAATTTCGGCTGGGACTCGCGGACGACTTCTTATCGTCAACCTATCTTGCGACGAGGGCGCCCGTTGTTCTTGCTCCGGCGATGAACAGCAACATGTGGGAGCACGCTGCCACGCGGGAGAACATTGCGCGCCTGGCGCAGCGCGGGCACTCGATTGTTATGCCGGGTACGGGCGAGTTGGCCTGCGGCGTGACGGGCGAGGGAAGGCTCGCTGATACGCGAGCGATTGTGGACGCGGTGCTGGAGCAGCTTCACTCGCAACGTGATCTTGAGGGAGAGACGGTTCTGGTGACGGCCGGTGGAACGCGAGAGCCGATTGATCCGGTGCGATTTCTGGGGAATCGGTCGAGTGGAAAGATGGGGTATGCGCTGGCTGCGGCGGCGCGAGGGCGCGGCGCTCGCGTTATTTTGGTCTCGGCTGCGAGAGGGTTAACGCCGCCGGATGGCTGCGAGTTCGTTCCGGTCGAGACTGCTGAGCAGATGCACGCGGCGGTGCTTCGGAGACTTCCGGAGGCGACGGTTGTTCTGAAGGCGGCGGCGGTGGCTGACTTTCGATTGCGGAGCGTTGCAGGCGAGAAACTGCATCGCGACGGGCCACTCATGCTGGAGCTCGAGCCAACCGAGGACATCGTGCGCAGTATTGTGGAGCGCAAAGCTCCGGGCACGGTGGTGATTGCGTTCGCGGCGGAGATGGGGCTGGATGTGGCTCGAGCGCGGGAGAAGCTGCGAAAGAAGGGAGTTGATGCGATCGTGTTGAACGATATCAGCCGCGCTGATGTCGGCTTTGACTCGGAGCGGAATGCAGGAATCTTCCTTACGAGTGAATCTGAGATGGAGTTGCAGGAGGCTCCGAAGAGCTTGTTTGCAGGCGCGATTCTGGATCAACTTCCTGGACTGCGCTCTCGGTCGCTCATCGGAAGGTGAAAGAGATGAGCCTGAAGTTTGGGGCTCTCTGATTCGCGCGGCGATATACTTCGGAAATGCCTGATGAGATAAGGACTGTCATGATCTCTTTCCGAAAGATTCTTCCTTGCGTGTTGGCCATTGCATTCGCCGGATCAGTGACGGGGCAAACGCCCATCGGTACTCCCGATATCCCTGCATCGTTCGTAGCACCGAATCATGGCTATGACTATGTGAAGCGCGTGGTGATGATTCCGATGCGCGATGGGGTCAAGCTGTATACGGTCATCGTGATTCCGAACGGGGCGACTCATGCGCCGATTCTGCTTACGCGGACGCCATATGACGCTGCGGGCCGCGCCGAGCGCGAAGAGTCTCCGCATATGTTGGATACGCTGCCACAGGGCGATGATGTGTTTGTACGCGCTGGGTACATTCGCGTGTTTCAGGATGTTCGCGGAAAGTACGGCTCGGAGGGAAAGTATCTGATGACGCCGCCGCCGCTTGGTCCACTGAACGCGAGCGGTGTGAACGATACGACCGATGCGTACGACACGATTGATTGGCTGGTGAAGAACTTGCCGCAGTCGAATGGGAAGGTGGGGATGATTGGCTCATCGTACGAGGGGTTTACGGTAGTGATGGCGCTGATTGACCCGCATCCTGCGCTGAAGGTTGCTTGCCCGGAGAGCCCGATGATTGATGGCTGGATGGGAGACGATTGGTTTCACTATGGCGCGTTCCGCGAGATTAACCTCGACTATTTTGCTGAGCAGACTGAGGTGCGCGGTACGGGCCAGATGATTCCACGCGAAGGGCGCGACGACTATACGAATTATTTGACGATTGGTTCGGCGGGGGACTTTGCGCGATCGGGTGGGCTGGAGCAGTTGCCGTTTTGGAGGAAGGTTGAAGAGCATCCTGCGTACGATTCGTTCTGGCAGGGGCAGGCGCTGGACAAGATGATGGCGAAGGTTCCGCTGAAGGTGCCGGTGATGTGGCTCCAGGGTTTGTGGGACCAGGAGGATATGTGGGGCGCTATCCACAGCTATGAGGCGGTGGAACCGAAGGACACGAACAACACGATGAATTATCTGGTGATGGGCCCATGGCGCCATAGCCAGGTGAATTATGAGGGGTACTCGCTGGGGCCGCTCGCATGGGACGGAGATACGGCGCTGCAGTTTCGGCGCGATGTTCTGCTTCCGTTCTTCAATCAATATTTGATGGATGGAGCGCCAAAGGCGGACACTCCGCCGGTGCTGATTTACAACACGGGGGAGAACCATTGGGACCGGTTCAAGGCGTGGCCGTTGAGTTGCGAGAAAGGCTGCGAGGACGACTCGAAGCCGCTTTATTTGACGGCCGGTATGGGGCTGTCGTTCACCGCGCCTAGCGATGACGCGGCTCCGTTCGACGAGTATGTTTCGGATCCTGCCAAACCGGTGCCTTATATCCCGCGGCCGGTGATGGCGGTTGACGGGATTGCGTGGCAGACCTGGCTGGTGCATGATCAGCGCTTCGTCGATAGCCGGAGCGATGTGCTGAGCTATGAGACAGCGCCGCTCACGAAGCCTTTGAGACTTAGTGGCGCGCCGATTGCTAACCTCGTTGCGTCCACGACCGGCACCGATAGTGATTGGGTGGTGAAGTTGATCGACGTGTATCCGCCAACGATGCCGCGCGAACCGGATATGGGAGGGTATGAGCTTCCTATCTCACTGGACATCTTCCGGGGACGCTACCGGAGCAGCTTTGAGCATCCTGAACCGATTGCTTCTGGAAAGCCGCTTACGTATCGGTTTGCCTTGCCGACGGTGAACCATGTGTTCCTTCCGGGGCATCGCGTCATGGTGCAGATTCAGTCCACGCTGTTTCCGCTGTATGACAGAAATCCGCAGACGTACGTTCCGAATGTCTTTGACGCGAAGCCGAAGGATTATCAGAAGGCTACGCAACGGATCTGGCACTCGCCTGGTGACGCTAGCTTTGTGAGCCTTCCGGTTGTGACGGGGCGTTGAGAGTTTGTGGAAGGTAGACGGTGATCGCATGGATGGTGTTGCGATCCATGAATGATTATTGTTCGTGGTAGTTCCGGATCAGGCCGCCGTCGATGAAGTACGTGCTTCCGGTTACGTAGGCTCCATCGTTCGATGCGAGGAATGCGGCGACGCCGGCGACTTCACCGGGTTCCCCTAGACGGCGTAGGGGAATGTTGGCGAGCAGGGCGTCGAGCTGAGGCTTGTCTGCTAAGAGCGCCTTGTTTATGGGAGTATTGATCGCGCCCGGTGCAATGTTATTGACCGTGATGCCCTGGGGGCCTAGCTCCACTGCGAGGTCACGCATCAACATCCGCATGGCGCCCTTGCTGGCGCAGTAAGTGGTGAAGTGCGGGAAGACCATGTCCTCGTGGACGGATGAGATGTTGATGACGCGACCGGGCTTCTTTGCCGTGGTCAGTTTGCGGACGAATGCCTGGGTTAAGAAGAAGGCACCCTTAAGGTTGACGCCGAGCACTGCATCGTAGTCGGCTTCAGTAACGTCAATGAAATTTGCGGACTTCTCGATTCCGGCGTTGTTGACGAGAATGTCGCATGATCCCAGTTGAGACCACGACTGCTCGATGAGGTTGTTGCAGTCTGCCACGACGGAGACGTCAGCTTTCAGGAGCAGGGCTTTTCCGCCAGCCGCTTCGATCTTGGCGAGAGTTTCGTTTGCCTCTTCGACGTGATCGACGTAATCGATGACGCAATCGGCACCCTCGGAGGCGAGACGCTCGGCAATTGCCTGGCCGATGCCTGAGTTCGCTCCCGTAATTAACGCAATCTTTCCATCCAGACGGCCTGCCATTGATGCTCCTTTCGCTGTCGCGAGGTCTTTCTCTTGTTCAGATGCGCGTTGGTGTATCAGGGGCGGCGCGCGCGGAAAAAATCCGTCAGAAGCCGTCCGCATTCATCGGATCGGACACCGCTTACTAACTCGAGGTGGTGATTGAGCCTTGGGTGGTTCATGACCTCTAACACTGTGCCACATGCGCCGGCCTTCGGGTCGGGTGCGCCGTAGACGAGCCTGGAGATTCTCGCGTGGAGGATGGCACCGGCGCACATGGCGCACGGTTCGAGCGTGGAATAAAGGGTGCATCCCATTAGACGGTAGTTGCCGAGTGCGGCGCCTGCCGCGCGGAGTGCGACGATCTCCGCATGTGCGGTTGGATCCGAGCTGCGGAGAACCCGGTTCTCTCCGCGCGCAATGATCTCGCCGGTTTCTGACACGATGATGCAGCCGACGGGGACTTCACCGGCGGCCTCAGCGGTGCGGGCCTCCGCCATTGCGAGCGACATCCTTTCGTCGTCTTGAGAGAGAGAATCTATCGGCATCGCATGGTTATACTACGGCGTCCTGGGCGGGGCGGGGGTAGATGTGGATTGCTGGGCATCATGGAGATAGCCCGATGATAGCGTGTGTTTCGATGTCGCGAGGGGAAGCAGCGTTGGATAGAACTGCACAAAGGTGGTGTCTACTGCGCCGTGAGCTTCGTGGCAGGTGTAGCAGCTGGCGGGTCGCTTGATCAATTTTGCGACGTTCCCGCCGTCGCTGAGGTCGTAGAACTTCCACTCTCCATGGTCTTTGACATGAATCTCTATGCCCATCAGCTCGGCGCTCTGGGTGTGGCCGCGCTTGTTGATTGAGATTGGATTTTCGGCGCCCCGTACTTCCAGAACGAGCATCGTTTTATCGGGCCATGTTCCGTTGGCGACGAAGCTGCGGTAGGAGGTTGGATTTACGAAGACGTTATCGAACATGGAGTGATCGGGTGGTGCGGTGCTTGCTGCGTACGACATGTCGATTCCCGAGGTGAGGTAGATCCATTCGCGATAATGAGTTGGGGCAACCAGGTTGCCATCGCTGGTGTAGGTGGGTGCGTCCTTGGGCGTGGCAGGTGCGTTCTGCAAAGCCGGAAGGAGGGCAAACATCAATAGGGGGATCGCGTACGAGATTCTGAGGGGCATGAAGACCTCCTACGATATTTGCTGAACCGTGGTTCCCGATTCAGACTTATTCTGTGTGGCCCGGTACCGCGATTCGGGGCAGGTGGGTGCGTCAGGCGGGTTCCTGTTGCGTCATGCAATGTAGAGCGCCCAGGCCCCATATGAAGTCCGTGCAATGGATTCCGGTAACCGTGCGCTCGGGGAAGCACTCTGCCAAGGTGTTGAGCGCGATGCGGTCGTTTGCGTCGTTGAAGGTGGGTACCAACACGAGGTCGTTTGCGATGTAGAAGTTTGCGTAGCTGGCTGGCAGGCGCTGGCCTTCGAAGACGACCGGAGCGGGCATGGGAAGTGTCTTGATGGTGAAGGGGCGGCCTTTGAGATTGCGTGCGGCGTGCAGGCGCTCGAGGTTTTCGGCCAGCGGCAGATGGTTTTCGTCCTTCGTGTTGCGCTCTACGGCGGTGAGGATAGTGTTTGCGCCAACAAAGCGGGTGATGTCGTCTACGTGTCCGTGGGTGTCATCGCCGGCGCAACCGCGATTGAGCCAGATTACTTTTTCTATGCCGAGGTATTCGGCGAATGCGTGTTCGAGTTGCTCGCGCGAGACGCCGGGATTGCGCTGCTGCACTTCGCTCAGAAGGCACTCTTCGGTTGTAAGCAGGACGCCGGCGCCGTTGGTGTCGATGGAGCCGCCTTCGAGAACGATCCTGCGGGTCTTGCCATCCGCTAGCGTTACGGACGGCTCATAGCTCTTCATGTCGTAGAGTTTTGCAACGTGGGCCGGGATGAGATCGTCGTTGCGCCAGTTATCGTATTTCGCCCAGGCGTTGAACTTCCAGTTGGTCAAGGCTACGTTATCTGCTGCGTTCTTGACGAAAATGGGACCGGAGTCGCGCAGCCAGACGCGGTCGGTGCGCCAGCAGTGGAAGTGCAGGCGCGCTACGTTGCTTCCCTGGCGGCGCAGCATGTTGAGAGCACGGCGTTCGTCGGCCTCATCGTTTACCAGAATGTGGACGTCTTCAACCTGGGATAGGTGCCGCACGATCTCGCAGTAGACCCAGGGGATGGGCTGGAACTTGTTGGGCCAGTCCTCCGGATTGTGAGGCCACGCAATCCAGGTGGCTGCGTGAGGCGCCCATTCTGCTGGCATTCGATACGAGGCTGCGGCGTTCATTGCTTTCCCTGTCATTTGTCGGTTGTGTAGAAGGTGTAGATCGCCTTGTATGGGACGCGCACGGAGTTGTTTTGATGGACGGCATCGCAGCCCATGGTTGGAACGCCGGCCTGGGTGTCAGAGCGCCGCACGAGTGTAACGTCGCTCAGCATCCCGGTGGAGGAGTTCGCGGAGTGTGTGGCCACGAGGAGCCACGGCGCGTTGGCTGGATCGTGGGCGGGCTGCTTGTGGATGACCTTTCCGGTGATGGAGCTGCCGTCGTTCCACGTCCACGTGGGGCCCTGGCTGTGGGTTCCTACGGCCTGATGGGTCTTGGGGTCGAAGAGCGTTGCAACGGGCATCTGCAGGACCCATTGGTAGGTTCCGTTTTGAGGGGAACATTCGTAGACCTGGACGCCGAGGCCGACCGCGGTGACCTTCGTGTGAGCGGTAGGCGGCGGCAGCGTTGCATCCGTGGCCATGGGCTGCTGCGGAAGAAAAAGCGGTAAAAGTATGAGCGATAGGAGCATGAGGGGTCCTTTCGATTCGACAGTTAGTCCAGGAATCTGCTCGTGATTCCGCCGTAGGCGTCGATGCGGCGGTCACGCAGGAATGGCCAGTGCTGGCGGGTTACTTCGACCTCAGTCATGTCAAGGTCGGCGTAGAGGATCTCTTCTTCGGAGTGCGAGGCTTTGGCAAGGATGCGGCCGAAGGGATCTGCGATGAAGCTTCCGCCCCAGAACTCGATTCCATCCGCGGGGGTGTGGTCGCCGGGACCCCGCATCATCTTTCCATCGTGCTCTACGTCGCCGTGCTCGTGGCCTACTCGGTTGACCGCGCAGACGAAGACGCCGTTGGCGATGGCGTGGGAGCGTTGGATGGTCTGCCAAGCATCGTATTGACGCTCGCCGAACTCTGCCTTCTCGCTCGGGTGCCATCCGATGGCGGTGGGGAAGAAGAGAGTTTCGGCGCCCTTTAGAGCGGTCACTCGAGCTCCTTCCGGGTACCACTGGTCCCAGCAGACGAGCGTTCCGATAGGGCCTGCGGAGGTGCGCTGGGCCATGAAGCCGAGGTCGCCGGGAGTGAAATAAAACTTCTCGTAATAGAGCGGGTCGTCCGGGATGTGCATCTTGCGATAGATGGAAGCGATGTGGTCAGGCTCTTCAGAGACGTGGTCGAGGATTGCGGCGGTGTTGTGATAGAGGCCGGGGGCGCGGCGCTCGAAAAGGCTTGCCACTAGTACGATTCCAAACTCGCTGACCACTTCGCTGAGAGCGTGGGTGGATGGGCCCGGGATTGACTCCGCGGTGGCGAAGAGAGCGTGGTCCTCGCGCTGGCAGAAGTATTGCGCGCGGAAGAGTTCCGGCAAGCAGATGATGCGTGCGCCGCCCAGCGCTGCCTCTCGGGTGCGAGCGACAGCCTTCGCTAAATTTGCCTCGGTTGAGGCTTCACAGGACATTTGAATAAGAGCTACGCGCATGGTGGTATTCATAAGATCTCGAGCGGAGGGGCTGCCATTCTAGCCAAGCAAAAGGCGCTGGAATGAGCCAGCGCCGCATACAGGAACACTTCTATTGTATCTGCGATTCACCTACTTTTTGTAGTCGCGATTCCCTAGCGATCAAAAAGCAAGATTGCGGCTGCAATGGTCGTCGTCCAGTTACCGTTCTTGGCGCCGACGGCTGACTGGGTGACGTTCGCGGTTCGAACGATCTTGTTAGAGAAACGATAGATCTCCTTCTTTTCATCCCAGCTCTTATCGGGGTTGAATTCTACATCCAGGGTTGTCGCCAGCATCTCAGCGGCTAGCTCCTCGGCGTAGTCTCCGGCTTGCTCTTCGGTCTCTCCGAAACTGTGATGCTCGGATAAATAGCCATAGGTGTTCTTGTCCGTAGGAATGGCAACGCCGATGGAACTGACAACGAGCCTGTGGGGTTCTCTCGTGGAATTTTCCGCCACGACGGCGAATACGACCTCTCCAGGACTCAGGTGCTTCAGGCCTTCCTTGCGAGTGATCATCTTGCAATTTGGGGGAAAGATGGACGATACCCGAACCAGATTTTGCGCGGCAATGCCGGCGTCGCGCAGGGCCAGCTCAAAGGAGGTCAAACGCTCCTTGTGTTTGCCCACACCTTTGGTGAAAAAGAGCCGCGTCGGAACCATGTCTTTTCCCAATTCAAAGACCCTCCTTCGGGATTCCCGGTTTGTTGATCGACGATTTGCTGGACGAAGATAGTCAGTGGAATTATCACACGTCGGGAAGAGGCTGAGAGGGGTGGGCCTCGGGAAGGTGAACCTGAGTGCGACCGCCCGAGAATCGGTGGGCGTTTGGCGGCCTTTATGATTTTTTAATGGCTGATTCTGCTACTTTAAGGTTAGATCATCGACTGATCGAACGGATCCCCCGCGAAATTGCCTTGGAAACACCACTTGTTTCAAATGCAGTACTAAATCAACGAGGCAGCTCTCTGCCAATGAAGGAGTACCATGTCGACCGAATTTCGTAACTTTCTTGAGTTGTCCTATGAGGAGTTGGAAGAGCTCAACCTGAGAGCCAAAGAGCAGCGGAGAAATCGCGTGGCTGCGGACGTTATTCAGGAAGAGCGGTTGAAGTATCTGGCCGATACTCCGGGCATCAAGGCCGTGACAGTGCTCTTCTCTGACCTCGAAGGTCGGCTGCATATGCTGGACTATGACAAGAAATTCCTTGTCAAGAGCTACGACAACCTTACGTTTGATGGCTCGTCGATCCGCGGCTTTACGGCGCAGCGTGAGAGCGATCTTCGTTTGGCGTTGGATTGGTCAGCTTTCTACTGGACTCCGGCTGACGTGTTCGGTTCCGGCAAGGTGCTTGTGTTCGGCGAGGTGATCGACAAGAACGGCACCCATTATTCGGGCGACATTCGCGGTGTGCTTAAGGATTTTGCTGCTCAGCAGTATGCCAAAAACGGATATTCGCTGAATGCTGCCAACGAGATTGAAGGATTTCTGTTCGACGGAATCGATGCAGAGCGCACCTACCATCAGATTGGCAAGTTCGAGTATGTCAACCAAGGTGGTTACTACCACTCACTGCCGGGCGACCCGCTTCGCGAGTTTATCGATACGACGGCGGAAGTGCAGCGGGCGATGGGCTTCGAGAACGAAAAAGATCATCCGGAGGTCGCTCCGTCGCAGTTTGAGATCAACTACTCGTATGGAGATGTTGTCGCGGCGGCTGACCAGATTCAACTGTACAAGCTGATCTGTCGCCAGGTTGCGACGCAGATGGGCATGACGGCGAGCTTCCTTCCGAAGCCGGTTACGGGCGTGAACGGGTCGGGCATGCACACCAATGTGTCGATCTCGAAGGGCGGGAAGAATCTGTTCTGGGATCCTAAGGGTGAGGAGAAGACTTCGAAGCTGGGTTGGAGCTTTGTGGACAAGATTCTTACGCACGGCAACGACATTTGCCTGCTGCTGAATGCGAGCGTGAATGCGTATCGGCGTCTTGATCCGCACTTCGAGGCTCCGAATCAGATCAAGGCGTCGGCCGTGGATCGTGGCAGCATGATTCGTATTCCAATCGGCAACTCGAAGTCAGCGCGCGTGGAGGTTCGGTCGGTAGGTCCGGACGCGAATCCTTATATGGTGCTGTATTCGGTCTTCAAGACTGGTTTGCACGGTCAGACTTCGAAGATCAAGAATCTGCGCCAGGCGCAGCGTTACCTGCCCGACAACATCTACACGGCGCTGGAGAACTTCCGTGGTGCAAGCTGGGTTGATGAGATGCTGGGAGCGGATGTGAAGGAGCGCTACGCAGAGTTGAAGCAGGCGTCTGCTGATCGCTGCCCGCGGCTGCTTGGGACGATTGTCAAGGCCAGCGAGGTGCAGTTTCATCACGATGTCTACAACCAGCTGCTCTGGGGCCAGTTCTAGTACGTTTCGCAGAAATCGGGCGCTCCGGATATCCGGAGCGCCCGATTCATTTGCGGCGGAGGGGCGAGGTTCCGTTCCAATTTGCAGGCAAAATGCATCTGACAAAAGGTGATGCTCTCAGGTGCTCCGGCTCAATCCGAACTTCTGCATTGGCTTTCGATCGACTCCAAGCATGCGCTCACGTATAGCTTGTTTAAGATTGGTTCGCTGGCGATCACTCCGATCTTCCTGATCAAGGGGGTCGGGTTCCTTGTTCTACTGATTGCGTTTTCGAAGATCCTACAGCGCCTGGTCATCGACCGCCTGCTTGGACGTCTGAATCTGGCCGCGGGTTTGAAGTTCGCTGTCGGCCGATTCGCGACCTACCTGATTTTTCTCGGTGGTCTGTTTATCGGCGTGCAGTCGCTTGGAGTCAATCTCGATTCGCTTGTGGTCTTCGGTGGTGCGTTAGGCGTTGGGGTGGGTCTTGGATTGCAGAATGTGGTTTCCAATTTTGTCGCTGGCCTTATTTTGTTAGTTGAGCAACCCATTCGAATTGGCGATCGCGTCGAGACCTCCGGAATCCTTGGCGATGTGGTGAAGATTGCGGCTCGCTCTACTTGGATTCGCACGAACGATAACGTCGTTATCATTGTTCCGAATAATCAGTTCATCGACAATTCTGTCACCAACTGGACGGCAAATGATCCGAATGTGAGGATCAGTCTTGACGTGGGCGTAGGGTACGCTTCAGATCCTGAGCTCGTGCGCAGGCTCCTGCTTCAGGCCGCGAACGAGCATGCCCAGGTGCTCAAAGAGCCCGCTCCAGATGTGATCTTTACGGAATATGGAGATAGCTCAATCAATTTCAAACTCCGAATATGGACGTCGGAACACGCGCATACTCCAGCCATGCTGAAGTCTGATCTCTATTTCGCTCTGTTCAAATCGTTTGCGGACAATGGCATTGAACTGCCGTTTCCGCAGAGAGATCTGCATCTACGCTCTTCGGATATTCCAATCCCTTACGAGGGACCTTCGCATTGACATTGGCTGTGATGCCGATCACCGTACTTTTGGTGCGATGATCGTACAACTTTCTAGCATGTGGTTGCTCGCGCGGAATATGATCGTTTGCGAATCGTAAGCTTCGTTGAACAATGCGAGCTTCGCCATCAAGGAGAGCAGGATTATGCGTAAGAAGGTCACAATTGTAGGCGCCGGCAACGTCGGCGCAACGGCAGCTCATTGGATCGCTGCGAAGGAATTGGCGAACGTCGTTTTGATCGACGTCATTGAAGGCGTACCGCAGGGTAAGGGCCTGGATCTGCTCGAGGCGATGCCGATTGAGAAGCGCGATGTGTCCATTCTCGGCACCAATGATTATGCGGATACAGCGAACTCTGACATCGTTGTGATTACGGCTGGCATTGCACGCAAGCCCGGCATGAGCCGCGACGATCTTCTCAATACCAACTTTGGCATCATGAGCGATGTGGTGGGTAAGGCAGTCGCTGCGAGCCCGAATGCGATTTTTATCATCGTGTCGAATCCGCTTGACGCCATGGCGCAGACGGCCTTCAAGAAGGCCGGCCTTCCGAGAGAGCGCGTGATCGGTATGGCGGGCGTTCTGGACTCCGCGCGCTTCCGGACGTTCATCGCGGAAGAGCTGAAAGTTTCCGTCGAGAATGTGACCGCGTTCGTTCTCGGCGGCCATGGAGACACGATGGTTCCGCTCTCGCGATATTCGACCGTCGCAGGAATTCCGATTACAGAGCTCATCGAGCCGACGAAGTTGAAGGCGCTCGAAGAGCGGACGGCGAACGGTGGCGCTGAGATTGTGAAGCACCTGAAGACGGGTTCGGCGTTCTATGCTCCTTCTGCGGCCGCGACGGAGATGGTCGAAGCAATCCTCAAGGACAAGAAGAAGATCCTGCCATGTGCGGCGTATTTGCAGGGAGAGTACGGCATCAGCGGCCTGTATGTCGGTGTGCCGTGCAAGCTCGGAGCCAAAGGGATTGAACAGATCATTGAGATCAAGCTGACAACGGACGAGCAAGCCGCTCTCAACAAGAGTGCAGCCGCGGTAAAGGAGTTGTGCTCGGTCATCGGTGTCGCTTAGTTACTGGAACTCTTAAGGAAACAGGTCCCGCTGAGGCGGGACCTGTTTTTTGTTCGATATCGAAAATCAGCGGAAAAGCTTAGCTCCGATTAATGGTGACGCTTTCCAGAGTGACGGGACTCTTGGGCCGGTCCATCGCGCCACGGGGAACACGGCTGATCTTCTCGACCACATCGTAGCCTTCGATGACCTCGCCGAAGATGGTGTGCTTACCCGTAAGCCAGCTCGTGTCGGTCACTGTGATGAAGAACTGGCTGCCGTTGGTGTTGGGGCCTGCATTTGCCATTGCCAGCTTGCCGGGCTTCTTGAAGTCGTGGGGGCTTCCTTTGGTTTCGTCAGCGAATTTGTATCCAGGTCCGCCCATTCCGGAGCCTTCCGGGTCGCCGCCTTGGATCATGAACTCTGGAATCACGCGGTGAAAGACGGTGCCGTCGAAAAGCTTCGGCCCCTTCTTCGAGCGGGAATCCCACTCTTTGGTCCCTTCGGCGAGACCGATAAAGTTGGCGACTGTCTGGGGTGCTTCGGCTTCAAATAACTTACATACGATCGTACCTTCAGAAGTTTTGAAGGTTGCGGTGGTTGGCATTGAATCTCCTTTTACATTTACGGCACCCACTTGTCGTTGGATGCAAATCAACATCGTGGCGGACTGAGAAGCAGACGGATAACCCGGATAAAGCTCACTGGCAGAGCGACTGAACACTTGTGGTAGATTGATCCGCTAGATATTCCCATGGACTCAAAGAGGAGCCTCTCGTGGGCTCGGTGTCCATAGGAACGTCAAGCATGGGAGCATATGCTTGCAAGCGTAAAACCATTCCTAACTGATTCTAAAGGACGCTGACAGATTTACTGAGAAAGAACGCTGAGATACTGACCTGACCGGTTATCGGGCGGAAACTTAGTGTGGTCTCTCAACGAGTTGGGTGCTGTCGCTCCCGGTTGGCGAGGCGCCAGCCTTCGGACTTGGCTCTGGCGGAGGTGGAGGCAAGGGTTGACCCACCGGAACGATCGTCACCTTGTTCATGACGACCGGTGTGAGAGGTTTGTCCTGGCCATCGCGATCAACCATCGCAATTCCCTTGACCATCAAGACGGTGTGCGGATCGCACTGTCCGAAAATGGTGTACTTCCCGTCGAGCGCGGGATTAGCGGCTTCCGTAATGAAGAATTGGCTGCCGTCTGTTCCGGGGCCGGAGTTCGCCATTGCGAGGCGGCCAGGAACGTCGAAGCGAAGCGAGGGCGTGATCTCGTCGGGGATGTAGTAGCCCGCGTCGCCCTCCCCTGTTCCCAGTCGATCGCCGCCCTGAATCATGAAGCCCGGAATCACGCGATGAAAGGTGGTGCCATCGTAGAAGGGTTCGCCTGTTACTTGCTTGCTAGACACGGGATCGGTCCATGGTTTTGTTCCGGTGGCCAGTCCGACAAAGTTCGCGACGGTGACCGGAGCTTCTTTGTCGAAGAGCTTGCAAGTAAGCCGTCCCATCGTCGTATCAAAGACGACGGTCGGGCCTGTTGGTACTGCTGGGGCGACATCGTGGGCAATGGTGGACGGGGCGTCAGGGAGAGCGTCCTGGGTCTGTGTTGTTGTAGTGGAGGACGTCTGCGGAGTCGCCGGGACGGGGTTCTCTGGGGGTGCCGATTGCGCGAAGGCGACAGCAGAGGACAGAACAATCGCGCAGATCAGAGGTTTCAGTGCTTGATTCAGAGTCTTCATCCAGCTTTAAGGCTACTCCAACCTGTCGCAACGTCCAAATTGCGGCAGTTCAACGGATATCCGCTCTTGCGACTCCAATTACCGAGTCGGCTGCGCCGTAGTAGAGGAGCCATTGGCCCTGAAAGGGGACAAGGCCTTCCGCGAAGGTGGTGCCCTCGGTGTACTGCCCGTTGCGCTCGTAGGGCCATATCGGCGTCAGGATGGGGTGATCGGTTCTGCCGAGCAACTTGGCAGGATCGGATGACGAGAACAGCGCTTCTCCCGCGGAATACGCTCCAGGTCGAATGTTGGGGTCACCCGGAAGCTGCGCGTCGGAAGGTGGAGTGTCTGCTGGCGACGGGGTCGCAGCCGGGACCACGTCGGCAACCTGGGAATTCTTGGTATTCAGAGAACCTAACATCGAGTTCTTCCCGTTGTAGATCAGAAGGATTCCTTTTTTTGTGAGGAGTGGCGGCGGACCCACTTCCGGAAAGCCACTATCGAAGTGTCCGGCGCGGGCGCTCATCACCACAATCGGCTTGCCGTTTTTTGCGTCGAGGACGGGAGTCCAATGGATCAAGTCCGTCGACGTCGCCAGGCCAATGTGAACCTCTCCCCAATACATCCAATACTTTCCATGTAGCTTTACGGCCTTGAGGCGCCCGTTGTGAAGCTCCGTGAGTATGCCTGCCGACTTGTAGTTGAGTTTGTCGTATTGGCCTCCACCGGCCTTTGCGAAGGCTGGTCCAAACTTGGTCCAATCTTCGAGATTCTTCGAGGTCGCGATTCCAACTGTGTAGCGGCCACGGTCGCGGGCCCATTGGGTGTACGTCATCACATAGAGTCCATCTGGACCAACAACGATCCTCGGATCTTCAACGCCGCCCGGCCACTCATTGGCCTTTTGGTCATCGTTCGCGGGATACAGCACGGGCGCGCCTCCGACCGTGAAAAAGAGGCCGTCCTTACTTGTGGCGAGGCCGAGGCGAGAGGTGTGGCCACCGATAAAATCTTTGCCCGAGGCATCTTCTGCTCGGAATACTAATGCGACGTCACCGTTGGGCGCGATGGTGGCGGCAGGATTGAACGTATGAAGTGCTTCCCAGAAGGTCTTCTGATGGGTAATGGGATCGGTGAAGTAGTAGAAACGGTTGGGCTGTATGACGGGCGCTTCTGATGGACGGACGAACGGTCCAATAACCCATGACTGCGCGGGGAGGTTGCCGGCCGAAAGGAGCGCAGCGGCGAAGAGAGCAAAAGTTTTCCAATACTTCATGATGATCAAGCCTCCAAGACGCCTGGCAGGGAAGAGAAGCGGATGCTTTCGAGCCTACAGCAACGCCGTCGCGGGCTCAAATGATCTCGAGAACATCGTCGCCTATACTCTTCATTGCATCTGAATTCGTGGAGGAATGACCGATGGCGAAGCAGGCGATATGGGTGATGTTGAAAGCAAAGCCCGGCAAAGAAAGCGATGTGGAAGCATTTCTGAAGCAAGGCGCGTCGATGAGCAATGATGAACCGCTGACCATGACGTGGTACGGGGTGAAGATGGGGCCCGGAACCTACGGTGTGTTCGACACCTTCGATAGCGAAGAGGGAAGAGACGCACATCTGAATGGCGATATCGCGCGCGCGCTGATGGCGAAGGCCCCAGAGCTTTTCTCGAACGAGATTCGCATTGAGAAGATGGAGATTCTGGCCAAGAAATAGTTATGATTCTTGACCTGCCGCGTCCTGCACTTTGGCAAAGACGCGCAACAGGTTTCCACCCAGCAGTTTCATCAGCTGATCTTCCCTGTAGCCACGTTCGACGAGCGCGGATGTGATCTTGGGGAGGTCGGCTGCGCTGTTTAAACCTTCGGGGAGGATTGGGAATCCGTCGAAGTCGGATCCTAATCCGACGTGGTCGATGCCTGCGACCTGGATTACGTGATCGATGTGATCGATGAGCGAGCTTAGTGGTGCGCGAGGCAAAGTCTTGTGCAAGTGCTCCGCATAAAACGCCCGGTCGACGGACATGGGAACGTTGTATGGAACGGGCAGACCTTGATTTCTGTACCTTGCGCCCTCGGCCTCGTATAGGTGCTCGCGCTGTATCCTGGTCGCTGCCCATCCGGCGCGCCAGGACTCGTCAATAAAGGACGGATAGAAGTTCACCATGACGATACCGTCGTTGGTTGCCATGGCCTGAAGCTGCTCGTCAGTGAGGTTGCGAGGGGCAGATGTGAGTGCTCGCGCACTGGAATGCGAGGCGATGACGGGTGCGCGGGTTGTCTGTAGGACGTCCCAGAATGTGGCGTCGGCGACGTGAGAGACATCGACCATCATCCCTAGCTGGTTCATCTCACGCACCACGCTGCGGCCGAATTCTGTAAGGCCTCCGTGATGCACGATGGTCGGGTCATCGATATCGCCTGAACTGTCGGCCCACTCGTTGGTGTTCGACCAGGTGAGGGTCATGTATCGGACGCCAAGGCGATAGTAGAGTCTGAGCAGACCGAGATCAGCTTCGATGGAATGGCCGCCCTCAATGCCGAGGAGGACGCAGAAGACTTTGTCGCTGTGCGCGCGAATGATGTCCTGCGCGTTTAGGCCGAGGCGCATGCGCTGCGGATGTTTGCGAAGCTGCTCGTAGACGCCATCGATGAGCTGGAGGGTACGGTGGGCGTAGCGGCCAACCCACTCCTTCGGCTCGACCCAGATGGCGAAGAACTGAGCGGCCAGGTTCCCTGCGCGGGCTGCTTCCAGGTTGACCATGCCTCCGCGCAAGGGGTCGGTGAAGTTCCAATTCTCGTCCACGAATCGTTGCGGTGTGTCCGCGTGTCCATCGATTACGAGCGCTCGGTCGTGGATCGTTGTGGGGCCGTAGATCGTCACGAGTGCGAGCACCTCCAGAAAGCTGCCGAGCTTGATTGTAGCAATCCCCGTATGCGTGGCCGCGCCGGCGCGGCGGTGGAGTGCTTTCGTAAGTGTCTGTGAGGAAGTGGGTTAGGTGAGGATGTCAGCCGCAATGCAACGCTCTGCGTTGAAATGGACTCTTATTCAACACGAGGTGAAACATGGCTATCGGACTTGATTCGACGAAGACCGCAGATCGACCTTCCCATGAAGCAATCGAAAACTCAGGCGGAGATGCGGAGGAGACGACTCCCCAGGAGCGCTTGGATCACGAGGCCATGGAGAGTGCGAAGCGTGCGCAGAACAGAATCCATGACGATGAGACGAAAAATCCGGGGACATCGATCTTTACGAAATAACGATTGCTGCCAGGGAACGCTCGCGGCGAAACAGTCTGTAAATGGAAAGCGCCTCGCATGTGCGAGGCGTTTCCATTTTACAGACTGGATCTGGTGGTGAAACCTTTTATGCGCGCCGAACCGCTGGCGGAACTGGGTTGGGCAGATCATCCCTACGCTTAAAACTCGCGCATAGGTAATCCCCGTTCATCCTGGCGATCACTTCCAATGGAATTTCTTTCGGGCAAGCGCCGGTACACTCACCGATGCTGGTGCAGTTTCCAAAGGCCTCAGCGTTCATCTGAGCCACCATGCCGAGGGCGCGGCGGGTGCGTTCTGGCTCACCCTGTGGCAGCACACCGAGGTGGGTGATCTTTGCGCCCGTGAAAAGAGCCGCTGACGCGTTGGGACATGCCGCCACGCAGGCTCCGCAGCCGATGCAGGCTGCCGCATCCATGGATTGGTCGGCGACTTCCTTGCCGATCGGGATGGTATTGCCATCCGGCGCCTGTCCAGTCGAGACAGAAACAAAGCCGCCGGCCTCGATGATGTGGTCCAAGGCGCACCGGTCCACGACGAGGTCTTTGATGAGGGGAAACGCCTTGGCCCGCCAAGGCTCAAGCGTGATCTCATCGCCGTCTTTGAAGTGGCGCATGGTCAACTGGCAAGCCGTCGTTCCGCGTTCCGGGCCGTGGGCGACGCCGTTGATCACGAAACCGCAGGAGCCGCAGATGCCTTCGCGGCAATCGTGTTCGAAGGCCACGGGGATCTCGCCGCGCAGAATCAATGATTCATTAAGAACGTCGAGGCACTCGAGGATGGACATCTCTGGATCAGCATCGTCCATCGGGTATTTGACGAAGCTTCCTTTGTCGTTGCTGTTGCTCTGTCGCCAGATCTTCAGTGTCACTTTCATTTACTTGTAGCTCCTCTGGCTCGGGTGAACGTATTCGAATTCCAGATGTTCCTTGGTGAGTTCAGGAGCAGCATTCGGACCCTGATAGCCCCAAGCCGCTACGTAGGAATAATGCTCATCATCGCGCTGCGCTTCGCCGTCCGGGGTTTGATACTCCTCGCGGAAGTGACCGCCGCACGACTCGTTGCGGTCTCTTGCATCGATGCACATCAGTTCGGCGAGTTCGAAGAAGTCGGCTACGCGGCCGGCCTTCTCGAGGCTCTCGTTGAGGTCGTTGCCGCTGCCGGGCACCGTGACGTTCTGCCAGTACTCTTCACGCAGGGCACGGATCTTGCCGATTGCAATCTCAAGCCCTTCTGCTGTGCGGGCCATGCCGCAGTAGTCCCATAGGATCTTGCCGAGTTCGCGGTGAAAGGAGTCGACGGTGCGCTTTCCTTTGATGGAAAGCAGCTTGTCGATTTTCGCCTTCACCTCTGCGACCGCTTCCTGCACTGCAGGGTTGGAAGTTTCGATCTTGGGGAATTTGTTGGTTGCGAGGTAGTTCCCGACGGTGTACGGGATGATGAAGTATCCGTCTGAAAGACCTTGCATCAAGGCGCTGGCTCCGAGCCGGTTGGCGCCGTGATCGGAGAAGTTGGCTTCGCCGAGTACGAAGAGTCCGGGGATGGTGCTCTGCAACTGGTAATCCACCCATAGGCCGCCCATGGTGTAGTGAACGGCAGGGTAGATGCGCATGGGCACCTTGTAAGGATCTTCGTCGGTGATGCGCTGGTACATGTCGAAGAGGTTGCCGTAACGCTCGCGAACCGTCTTCTCGCCGAGGCGCTGGATCGACTCGGAGAAGTCGAGATAGACGCCGAGGCCGGACTTGCCTACACCGTAGCCCTCATCGCACATCGCTTTCGCGTTGCGCGAGGCTACATCGCGGGGAACCAGGTTTCCGAAGCTGGGATAGCGACGCTCGAGGTAGTAATCGCGTTCGTCTTCCGGGATTTGATTTGGGGGACGAGGATCAGCCTTCTTCTTGGGTACCCAGATGCGGCCGTCGTTGCGGAGGGACTCGCTCATGAGCGTGAGCTTGGATTGATAGTCGCCGGAGACGGGAATGCAGGTGGGATGGATCTGTGTAAAGCAGGGGTTCGCGAAGAGTGCGCCGCGCTTGTAGGCGCGCCAGCTTGCAGTGACGTTGGAGCCCTTGGCGTTGGTGGAGAGGTAATAGACATTGCCGTAACCGCCACTGGCCAGGATGACGGCGTCGGCGATGTGGACGTCGAACTCGCCGGTCACCAGGCTGCGGGTCACAATGCCGCGGGCTTGGCCATCGACCACGATGAGATCGAGCATCTCGGTCTTCGGGATCATGGTGACGGAGCCGGCGCGAACCTGGCGCTCGAGGGCCTGGTAGGCGCCCAGGAGGAGCTGCTGGCCGGTTTGGCCGCGAGCGTAGAACGTACGCGAGACCTGAGCGCCACCGAAGGAGCGATTTGCCAGCGATCCGCCGTACTCGCGGGCGAAGGGAACGCCTTGCGCTACGCATTGGTCGATGATCTTGCCGCTGATTTGTGCGAGGCGGTAGACATTGGCTTCGCGGGCGCGGAAATCGCCACCCTTGACCGTGTCGTAGAAGAGGCGGAAGACGCTTTCGCCGTCATTTGGGTAGTTTTTTGCGGCATTGATGCCGCCCTGAGCGGCAATGGAGTGCGCGCGGCGGGGTGTGTCCTGGAAACAGAAGCATTTGACCTGGTATCCCAGCTCACCAAGGGAGGCGGCTGCAGATCCACCGGCGAGGCCGGAGCCCACGACGATGAGGTTGTGCTTGCGTTTGTTTGCGGGATTGACAAGCTTCATGTCGAAGCAGGCTTTTGCCCATGCTTCCTGGATAGGGCCGGAGGGAATTCTTGCGTCTAGTTTCATCTTATTTTATGAACCCCAGCAAAACACTGATTGGAATGGAGATATACCCCAGAACGATGATGATAGCTACGGCGGCAGCGGCTTTCTTCAGGAGTGGGGAAAGGCGCGGGTGACCAAGGCCAACGGACTGGAACATGCTGTAGAGTCCGTGACTTAGGTGGAGGCCGAGGAGGCAGAGGGCGAAGATGTACCAGGCCGAAACCCACCACACCTGGAAGCCAGAGACTACATTCTGGTAGACATCGCCGGCGACGAAGGTTGCATGGGGATGGATATAGCCGGCGGTGAACTGGAGTAAGTGGAAGATAATAAAGGCTAAAACGATGGGTCCGCTCCAGTACATGGTGCGCGACGCATAAGAAGAATTGATAGCCTGCTGGCGGGAATAACCAACCGGGCGGGCGGCGTTGCTGCGGAGGGCTAATTGGACGGCGGCGAGGATGTGGAGGGCGATGGCGAGCAGCATGACGCCGCGCTCGATCCAAAGTAACTCCCCTAGATTGTGTAAGAAGTGGCCATAGGCGTTGATGTGCTCGGGGGCCTCGAACATCTGGAGGTTGCCTAGCATGTGGCCTATGACGAAACCGAACATCATGACGCCCGTAACGGCCATTACTACTTTTTTGCCGTTCGTGGACTGCCAAAATGTAACAGAATGAGGTTGTTGCGGGATGACTTCGGTGGTGCCCATTAATTTTCCCAGCCTTGTGGTTCGGAGTCGTGGAAGGCGCTGTGTGTGAGTTTCGTGTAGCTCCGAACCCGGTTTTGTGTTGCGCGATGGCACTCACAGCACGGTTCTCGGCGCTACGTACTTTTGAACTAGAGCAACTGATTATTGCTACTGCTAAAGAAGACCGTCAAGTTACACCATACGAATATCGCGCAATCTGTGCGATGTTTGTGATTGGGATCACAACTGTTCTTAAAAGACCAGAGAGGGGAGTTGAGTGAGGAGGGAGCGGAAGGCGTTACCGCGGTGGGAGAGCTCCCACTTTTCTTCGCGGGGGAGCTCGGCGAAGGTGAGGTTGAGGGAGGGGATGAGGAAGAGGGGGTCGTAGCCGAAGCCGTCGTTGCCGCGGGGGGCAGTGACGAGTTGGCCGGCGGCGATGCCCTGGGCGCGGAGGAGGACTTCGCCGTTGCGGGCGAGGGAGAGGTTGCAGACGAAGCGGGCGGCGCGGTTGGGTTCGTGCTGCATGAGGTGGAGGAGAAGGGCGTTGTTTCGGTGATCTTTGGAGCCCAGGAATACAGGGGTCTCTCCGCTACCCCCTCGGTTCGCTACGCTCTCTCGGGGTCTGGTCGAGAGGTCAGGATGCGTTGCGGCGTAGTCGTCGGCGAAGCGGGCGCTACGGACGCCGGGTTGATTTTGGAGGGCGGGGACTTCGAGG
The DNA here is from genome assembly GCA_049578265.1 of Acidobacteriaceae bacterium. Lineage (GTDB taxonomy): Bacteria > Acidobacteriota > Terriglobia > Terriglobales > Acidobacteriaceae > Granulicella. The sequence goes on along the minus strand of JBAULP010000009.1, from coordinate 56,320 downwards.
CCGGAGTCGTCGGCGAAGACGAGGAGGTTGGGGGCGAGGAGGGAGTAGGCGATGGCCTTTCGGTCTGCGTTGCCCTGGAAGGTGGGGGCGTCTTCGACGGGCTCGGGCATGTCCTTGAGGCCGGGGAGGGCGAGGACGGTGATGCCTTGCGTGCTGGCGCTGGTGGCGAACTCGGATAGCTTGCCGGGGTTGCTGGTGGCGGCGTAGAGAGTCATAAGGCAGAGTGTAGAGGATAGAGTGTAGGGGATAGAGAGTGCTGGGTAGCGGGCGGGGGAGGGTTGGTGTGCTGCGGGGGGCGACGGCTTAGGTATAAGGGGCAGCGGGCGTGTTGAGATTTTGGGTGCGCTGTGTGGGGGATATGGCATCAGACATGAGCGAGAGCTTGTAGAGCTTTGCGCGCTCGGCGAACGGAAGAAGGTGCGCTGGATGGCTCGTGGGATGGTTGTGGTTGGTGCTTGCGCGGTGCTGGCGTTGGCTGGGTGCGGGCGTAAGGAGACGAAGCCGGTGGAGAGGCCTCCGGCGAAACCGGTGGTGAAGTTGGCTCCGCCTACGCCGCTGGATGAGAAGAAGGCAGAGCTGGGTGGGACGACGTGGCAGCCGCGGTGGGATGTGATTGTCGAGAAGGATCTGCCGGCGAGTTTGTTGGGCGAGCGGGCGGCGCGGGCGGTGCGGGGGTATTGTCCGCGATTTGGTGAGGAGACGCTGGTGCAGCGGCGGGAGTTCTGGGCGTATACGTTTCAGGCGCTGGCGTCGGCGGAGGCGGGGTTGAATCCTATGAGCGATGTGCATCATTTGGAGCCTGCGGTGGACACGATTGATCCGGTGACGCATAGGCCGGCGCGACAGGAGGGTCTGCTGCAGTTGAAGTATGAAGATGCGCGGCGGTACGGGTGTGATTTTGATTGGGCGCGGGATCGGAGGCTGCCTATTAAAGATCCGGAGCGGACGATTTTGGAGCCGGCGAATAATCTTGGGTGCGGCGTGAAGATTATGGAGGACCAGATTGTGAGGCTGCATCGGCCGCTGGTGACGCGGGCTAGTTATTGGGCTACGCTGCAGCCGGGGACGGAGGGGTATCGGGTGTTTCGGAGGCAGATGGTGAATGTGCCGGCGGGGTGCCGACTGCCCAAGGTGAGGCGGAGGAGGGAGATGGCGGCGGCTAAATAATGGCATGCGTGACTGAACTCTTGCACCGGGGAGGAGAAAGCATGCTTGGGGCTAAAGCCCATTTTCTCTAGTGGGGGACTATGAGACCCGAGGCTAAAGCCTCGGGGTACCTGGGTCCTTGGCACCGGCGTGCCTGGCTAAAGCCCATTTTCTCTGGTGGGGACCATGAGACCCGAGGCTAAAGCCTCGGGGTACCTGGGTCCTTGGCACCGACGTGCCTGGCTAAAGCCCATTTTCTCTAGTGGGGACTATGAGACCCGAGGCTAAAGCCTCGGGGTACCTGGGTCCTTGGCACCGGCGTGCCTGGCTAAAGGCCCTTTTCATTTCACGGGTCTATGAGACCCGAGGCTAAAGCTTTGGGGTACCTGTTTGTCCCTGAGTCGAAGGCGAACGATGCCCGAAACAGACGGAGTGCCGATGACGCGCCTTTGTTAGTTGAAGGGGCAGGGATCGAGGGAGTTGCTGTGTTTGGGATGAGTGTGGACGTATGGATAGTCGGCTGGGAGACGATCTGCGGGTGGGTTGTTTGCGATGTAGAGAAGCTGATTGTTGTAGTCGGCGATGTCGCGGATGCGATGTTCGTGATAGCCGGAGTGCCAGATTTCTTTCCGCGTTAGAGTGCGTGCGGCGAAGGAGTAACCGCCTTTGATGAGTTGGATGGATTTGGCGATGGATTCCTGCGGCGTAAGGACGAGATGGACGTGATTCGGCATGATGGCGAAGCCATGGAATCGGAACTTGTTCTGATGTCGATAGCGAAGGAGTGTTGCAAGAAAGAGATCGGCGTGGGCTTCCCTCTGGAAGTGCGCTTGTTGGAGGAAGGTGGAGATGGTTACTGCGTAGGTCGGAGGCTGCATGGAGGAGAGCATACCTTGGGGCTAAAGCCCAGTCTGTGACAGGGCCTATGAGACCCAAGGCTAAAGCCTTGGGGTACCTGTTTGTCGCTGGGGCCAAGAGATGTTGTTGCAGGGGCCGCGGCAACGGCTTTGACGCAAAGGGCGCAAAGGGAGCTACGTTTCGCGAAGGCAGGCTTGCGAAGTTAGGGTTTTGGTGGCGTGGGTTTTAAGGCGGTGGGGTTTAGGCGGCCTATGCGGCCGTGGGGGCCTACGGCGTAGGGGAGGCTGAGGGCGTTCCAGTGTTGGTCGGCGTCGGGGGGTTCGTTGGATTTTGGGTCGGGGCGGAGGGCGTGCCAGTTGCGGCCGTCGTCGGTGGAGATGTCGGTGCCGTTGGGGCCTATGGTGATCCAGGTTTTGGTGGGGGCGTCGTAGGCTACCGCGCTGCGGTAGCCGTGGGGTGGGGTGGCGGCTGCGTGCCAAGTCTTTCCGCCATTGGTGGTGAAGGCGGCTGTGCGAGTCGAGTCGTTGGGTTTTAGGTAGTCACCGCCTACTGCGACGCCATAGTTGCTGAGATGAATTTCCCAGTCATGCGGCGGAGGGTTTGGTGCTTCAGCGAAGCCTATGCTGAATATTCCTGATGACGATGTGTGGCTTCCAACAGGAACCGGACTTGAGGGAAGCGTGGTCCAGCTAAGCTCATCGGCACCATGTGAAACCTCTCGAATTACACGTGCTCCGCCTTCGCCGCCAGTTGCAATCCAATAGCCGCCATGAACAAAGATGGAGGAGTTACTCGCCGCGAATATAGATTCTGATTTATGGGCGCGTGGCCTATATGGAAAGGGATAGACAAAGGGCACTTCCGCTCCGAGAACAACGCCCCAGATAGGAAATTTTCCGTTCACCGGGTCGCCAACGAGGAGTGCGGCCGGTTTGTTGCGTGGCACCTGCGTATTGTCCAGCACAAGCGCGTCCCAGAAGCCGTCTTTGTCGGGGTTGGTGAAGAGGAGGGTCCAGGTTTGGCAGCCGTCGGTGGTTTTGTAGAGGCGGGATTGGTCGCCTTTGCCGCTGGACATTACTATGGCCGTGTTGGCGTCGAAGGCCTGGATGCCGCGGAAGTCGAGGTGCTCGGAGCCGGGAGGGATGGTGCAGCGCTGCCAGAGGTAGCCGGCGTCTTCGGAGCGGAGGACGGTGCCGTTGGTGCCGGAGGCCCAGAGGATGCCGTGGCCGGCGTTGTCGATGCCGCGGAGGTCGGCCGTGGTGGGGGATTGGAGGAGGGTCCATTGGGCTTGCGCGGTGGTGGTTAGGGCGAGGAGCAGGAGCAGGGCGCGCATTGGGAAAAGCATACCTTAGGGCTAAAGCCCTGGTCTCTCGCCACCCTATGAGACCCAAGCCTGAAGGCTTGGGCTACCGAGCTCGGCTGCCGAGTTTTGACTACGCCGCATATCGACGAAGCGGAGACATAAGCCATTCAAGGCGTCGGTTGGTTGATCTGGCTACGGCAGCAGATGAGGCGGACAGGGATCGATGGATGCTGCATGTGTTGGGTGGGCGTGGACATAGAGGTAGTCCGGAGCCAGGTTGGCGGCTGGAGGATTGTTGGCGATGTAGCGGAGCTGGTTGTCGTAGTCCGAGAGGTCACGAATGCGGTGTTCGCGATAGCCATGTTGCCAGATCTCTTTCTGCGTGAGTTCTCTTGCTGCAAAGGAGTATCCGCCTTTGATGTACTGAACGCATTTGGCGACCGTCTGGCCATCGGTCGGAGTTATTAGGAGGTGAACGTGGTTGGGCATGATCGCGAAACCGTGCAGGTGGAATTTATTCTGCTCACGATAACGAAGAAGTGTCCTCAGGAAGAGGTTCGCGTGCGCGTCGGATTGGAAATGGTTGTGTTGCAAAAACGTCGCGATGGTGATGGCGTAGGTGTTGCTCTGCGGGTGGGCCATGAGGAAAGCATACCTTGGGGCTAAAGCCCCGATCTCGATAAGCGCCCTATGAGACCCGACGCTAAAGCGTCGGGCTACCTGAGTGTTGCCGGGGTTGCTAAAGCGTCGGGCTACGTGAGTGTTGCCGGGGTTGCTAAAGCGTCGGGCTACGTGAGCGTTGCTTGGGCTGCTAAAGCTAGAAGCTGCTCTTATGCGGTGAGGATTTCTTCTTCGAGGGATTGCTTTTCGAAGAGGTCGGTGTAGTAGCCGCCGCGGGTGAGGAGCTCTTCGTGGGTGCCTAGTTCGGCGATGCGGCCGTTGATGAGGACGGCGATGCGGTCGGCGGTGCGGGCGGTGGAGACGCGGTGCGCGATGAGGATGGTGGTGCGGCCTTGCATGGCCTGGCGGAGGCCGGTGAGGATCTGCTCTTCGGTGTAGGTGTCTACGCTTGCGAGGGCGTCGTCGAGGATGAGGATGGGGGGATTGAGGAGGATGGCGCGGGCGATGGCGGTGCGCTGCTTCTGGCCGCCGGAGAGGGTGACGCCGCGCTCGCCTACGATGGTGCGGAAGCCGGAGGGGAACTCGAGGATCTCGTCGGCGATGTGGGCGGTGCGGGCGGCGGATTGGATCTCGTGGTCGAGGGTTAGGGTTGCGTCTTTGCCGTTGGGGGCGGGGACTCCAAAGGCGATGTTGTTGGAGATGGTGGTGGAGAAGAGGAAGGTCTCCTGGGGGACGAAGCCGATGGCGGAGCGGAGGGTGTGGAGGGGGTAGTCGCGGAGGGGGCGGTTGTCGAGGGTGATGGCGTTGGGGTGGGCGTCCGTGTCGGTTGGATCGTAGAGGCGGGGGATGAGAGAGACGAGGGTGGACTTGCCGGCGCCGGTGGGGCCAACGATGGCTAGCGAGGTGCCGGCGGGGATGTTGAGGGTGATGTCGTGGAGGACTTCGGGGCCGGTGGGGTAGGTGAAGCTGAGGTGGTTGAAGGCGATGTCGCCGCGGATGAGGGGGGCTAAAGCCCCGACCTTTTCCTTGTCTATGAGACCCGAGGCTGAAGCCTCGGGGTACCCAGAAGCGGTTGCAGGCTCGGGGTGCACATAAGCGGCTGAAGGCCCGGGGTGCCCAGAAGCGGTTGCAGGCTTGGGGTGCCCAGAAGCGGTTGAAGGCTTGGGGTACTCAGAAGCGGTTGCGGGCTTGGGGTACCCAGAAGCGGTTGCAGGCTTGGAGCTTCCAGAGATGGCGGAGTTTGCGAGGAGGGTGGGGTCGGCGTGGGCGTCGGTGATGGTGGGGGCTTCGGTCATTAGCTCGTTGATGCGGACTACGGAGGCGGTGCCGCGTTGGACGAGGTTGACTACCCAGCCGATGGCGATCATGGGCCAGGTGAGTTGCACCATGAAGACGTTGTAGGTGGTGAACTGGCCTACGTTGATGTGGTGGAGGACGACCTCGTGGCCTCCTACGAGGAGGGTTACTACCAGCGAGAGGCCGAGGACTAGTTCGAGGGTGGGCCAGAGCATGGCCATGAGGCGCGCGAGGAGGAGCGAGCGGCGGATGTACTCCTGGTTGGAGGCTTCGAAGGCGGCGATCTGGGCGTCTTCCTGGGCGAAGGCTCGGATGAGGCGGGCGCCGGAGAAGTTCTCCTCCGCCTGCGCGGAGATGTCGGAGAACATGGCCTGGATGCGCTCGAAGCGGGTGTGGATGCGGGCGCCGAAGTACTGCACTAAGACGGAGGCGAAGGGCAGCGGGAGAAATGCGAAGAGCGTCAGGCGCGGGCTTATGCGCAGCATGAAGGGGAGCGCTGCGGCGGTGAAGACGATGGTGTTGGCCGAGTACATGATTGCCGGGCCGAGGAGCTGGCGGACTGCGCTTAGGTCATTTGTCGTGCGGGCCATGATGTCGCCGGTGCGGTGGCGCTGGAAGAACTCGGGTGGCTGCGCGGAGAGGCGGGTGAAGATGTCGTTGCGGAGATCGAACTCGATCTCGCGGGAGGCTCCGATGATGATCTGGCGGGTGAGATAGAGGCAGATGGCCGAGAGGACTGCGATGCCGAGGAGGCGAAGGGCGAGGTGCTCGACCTTGGTGGCGGAGAGGTTGTGCTGCATGTCGTTGATGGCGTGGCCGAGGATCAGGGGGATCATGGCCTTGGCGCCGTTGTAGACAAGGAGCGCGAGGCCGCCTAAGAGGAAGCTGCGCCAGTAGCGGCGGAGGTAGGGGAAGAGCGGTCTTAGGCGGGAGAGCATAGAGGCAAGGAGTAAGGAGTAGAGGGTAAGGAGTAGAGGGTAAGGACTAAGGGCTGAGGAGCAGAGTCGGGTGCGGAATTTGGCGGCCGGGAGTTTGATGCTCGCGGCCGCCGATGGGACTTAGATTACTGTTGGGGTTTGGTGGCTGGGGTTGATGGCTTCGCCGATTGGGGTGGCGTTGCGGGGTGCATGGGTTCGGTATGGTGCATCATGGCGGGGGGCTGCTCGTTGGGCATCTGGTCGCTTTGGGCGATGAACTCTACGTCGAAGATGAGCTCAGACTTGGCGGGGATGATGGGAGGGCGGCCGGCTTCGCCGTAGGCGAGCTGGTAGGGGATGTAGAGACGGCGCTTGCCGCCGACGTGCATGCCCTCGAAGCCGGTGTCCCAGCCTTCGATGACGCGGTGCTTGCCGTAGGGGAAGGTGATGGGCTTGCCGCGATCGACGGAAGAGTCAAACTTGGTGCCATCGGGGAGATAGCCGGTGTAGTGGACGGTGTAGTATTTGCCGGGACGGGCGAGGGGGCCGGTGCCGACGAGAGTGTCGATGTAGACGAGGGAGTAGGTGGTCTTCTCCTGGGAGAGCTCGGCGCGGAGCTCAGGGGTGACGAGCGGGGAGACGTAGTCGAGGTGGATGTCGGGGGTGTGGGTGAGGGTGTAGAGTGCGCGGGCGCAGGGTGCGTTGGCGGGGAGTGCGGGGATCTTGGGGGAGAGTTCGGGGACCCGGACGCAGCCACCCTCCGCGGTGTGGTGCGCGACGGCGTGATGGACGGTGTGGGTTTGGGCTCCCAGGGGAAGAGCAGCTATGGCGAGGACGAGCGCGGATAGGGGGAGTGCGTGGTTTTTCATGTCGGTTTTAGTTTAGCTCGGATGAGGTTGGGGCTCTTCGCTTCTGGCTTTTAGCAAAGGCTTCTAGCTTTTAGCAAAGGCAAAGGCAAAGGCAAGGGCAAGGGCAAGGGCAAGGGCAAGAGCAAGAGCAAGAGCAAGGGCAAAGACCAATGCGGGGGTCCTTCGCTTCGCTCAGGATGACGGCGTAAAACAGGCAACGGCAACTGCGGGTCTCTCCGCTGCGGCGCAAAAGCGCGCCTTCGGTCGAGATGACAGGTCTATGGGGTGGGCCATGTCGAGATGGCAGATTTGTGGGGCGGGGCAGGTTGAGATGACAGATTTTTGGGTGGTTGCGGGGAGTGTTCCCGGTTGAAAAGGTCGGGGCAATCATGGCGCGAGGGGCGGTTGCGGGGTCCTTCGGCTGCGCGCTTTCGCGCTTCGCTCAGGATGACAGCGTGAGACCGGCAACGGAAACTGCGAGTGCAAGTGCAAGTGCAAGTGCGAGTGCGAGTGCGAGTGCAAGTGCGAGTGCAAGTGCAAGTGCGAGTGCGAGTGCGAGTGCAAGTGCAAGTGCGAGTGCAAGTGCGGGTGCAAGTGCAAGTGCAAGGGCAAGTGCAAGTGCAAGTGCAAGTGCAAGTGCAAAGATCAATGCCGGGGGTCCTTCCCCTTCGGCACGCTCAGGGTCAGGATGACGGCGTGAGACTGGACAAACGGCCCTGCGTGGTTAGGTGGGGGTGCGGAGTAGCAGGTAGGTGCCGGCTATGGCGAAGAGGATGTCGGGGGACCAGGCGGCCAGGATGGCTGGCAGGGAGTTTACGTCGCCTAAGTTTTCGAAGATGCCGGCGATGACCCAGTAGCAGATGGCTACGCCGATGGCTGTGCCTATGCCGGCTACGCCGCCTCGCTTGCCGGCGAAGAGGGAGAAGGGGATGGCTAAGATGGCGAGGACCAGCGTCATGAGGGGGTAGGCTAGCTTGCGGTTGAGTTGCACGCGGAGGCGGACGGTCTCAAAGCCGCTTTGCTTGAGGTCGCGGATGTAGCTGGCTAGTTCGGTGTAGGACATCTCCTGAGATTGGCGGTCTTCTTTTTTGAAGTAGCTGGGCTGCTCGTGGATCTCGGGGAAGGTGGAGACGGTGAAGGGTTGGTAGCTGGTGACGGACTCGCCCTGGAAGGTGCGCTGCCAGCCGTCTTCGAAGACCCACTCGTTGAGCTTGTCGTCCCAGCGGGCGGATTGCGCGAAGATGCGGCGGGTGAGGTTGAAGCTGCCGGGCTGGAACTCGAAGACGGTGAGGTTGGCGAAGACGTTGCGGTCGGGATCGAAAAACTGGTAGTAGAAGATGCGCGTGGGTTCGTTCTTGCCAGCGCTCTCGCCGGAGATCCATTTGCGATCGGGACGGAGGAAGGTTTGCGCGGGTTTGCCTTTGATCTCGGAGAGGAGGGCATCCTGGCGTCGGTTGGCGGCGGGGAGATAGGTTTCGTCGAAGACAAAGAGCAGGGCTGAGAGCAGCGTGGCGACGACGAGCATGGGGGCGACGATGCGGTAGAGGCTCATGCCGGTGGCCTTCATGGCGGTGAGCTCGCTGTTGCGATTGAGCGTGCCGAAGGTGATGAGGACGGCGACGAGCGAGCAGAGGGGAAGGATGAGGTTGAGGATGAAGGGGATGAGGTTGACGAGGTAGTCGGCTACGACGGAGAGGGGGGTGCGATAGCGGAGGATGTCGCCGATGAGTTCGAAGAAGGTGAAGATGATGAAGAGAATGACGAGGGAGACGAGGACGAGGAAGAAGTTGCGGAGGAAGCTGCCCATGACGTACTCGTCGAGGATGAGGGGAAAGCGGATGCGGAGGGCGCGGCGGATGCGCTGGAGGAGGGTAACGTCGCCGATGTGGCGGGGGCGGGGTTGGCCGTCGGGGTCGGGCGTATCGCGAGTGGGGATTGGGGTGCGAACGCGGTCGAGGAGCTTGGTGAAGGCTTGGCCGAGGCCGGCGAAGAGTTCGAGCGCGGCGCCACCGCGGGAGATTTGTTGGAGGAGAACGAGGCCGGCGACGGCGAAGAGGATGTTGGCGGCCCAGACACCGAGCTCGGGCGAGAGCTTGCCCTGGCGCGCGAAGGCGATGCCCATGGAGGAGAGGAAGTAATAGACGAAGACGAGACCGAGGGTGGCGACGAAGCCTGCGCCTTTGCCGCCGCGCTTGGAGGAGAGGCCGAGGGGAACTCCGACGAGCATGAGGACGAGGCAGGCGGTGGGGAAGGCGAAGCGGTAGTTGAGCTCGATGCGGTAGGGGCGCGACGCATCCACCCCAACGGGCAAAGAACGCCCGTTGGGGACCCCGGCGGGGCCGGCGGTGTGGGCGAGACGCCAGAGTGGCGCGATGTCGAGCGCGTGCATGGGCGTGTCGCGGCGGCTGAGGTGGGAGTCTTCTTCCTGCTGGCCGGTCTGCATGGGGAGCTCGGTGGTGAGGAAGGTGGAGACGTCGTACTGACCGGGGTTCGTGAGGGAGATGTCGTGACGGCTGCCGTTGGCGAGCTCGAGGCGGAGGGTTTGCGGGCCGCCGCTGAGGACGGTGGCTTCGTTGGCGGTGATGATGTAAGGGCTGGCGGGCTTGGAGAGGTCGGCGAGAAAGACGTGACGCCAGATAGCGGTGCCGTTGGCTCCGGGGATGACGTCTTGCGCGTAAAGGACGTAGTTTTTGAAGTCTTCGTAGAAGACGCGGGGTTGGATTTCTACGGTGGCCTGGCTGGTTTTGGCGGCGTCTTCGTAGTGGAGCAGGGCCTGCGCGGCGCGGGGGGCGATGAAGACGGAGTTGGCCAGGCCGACGATCCAGAAGAAGATGGCGAAGAGACTGACGATGCGGACGAAGGAGAGGACGCCGAGGCCGGAGGCGCGCATCGCGGTGACTTCGCTGTCGGCGGCGAGGCGGCTGAGGCCTAGCAGGATGCCGACGAGCACCGCCATGGGGATGGTGAAGGAGAAGAAGCCGGGAAGGAGATAGCCGATGAGCCGGAAGATGTCGAGGGGGGATGCGACGCCGCGGACGGCTAGCTCCATGAGCGGGAGGAGATAGCGCATGAAGAGGATGAAGGTGAAGAGCACGCCTCCGAGGAGAGCGTAGCCGGTGACTTCGCGGAGGATGTAGCGAGTGAAGATGCGCACGTGTGGTCCGCGATGGGCGGTTGGTTTAGTTTAGCGCGGGGGCGCTTCTCAGTTGTCAGTTCTCAGTTGTCAGTTCTCAGTCGATGCGGGGAAGGCGGCGGAGGCGGAGGGAGTTGGTTAGGACGCTTACGGAGCTTAGGGCCATCGCGGCAGAGGCGAGGATGGGGCTTAGGAGGATGTGGAAGTGGGGGTAGAGGATGCCGGCGGCTAAGGGGATTCCGATGAGGTTGTAGATGATGGCCCAGCCGAGGTTTTCGCGCATGATGTGCGTGGTGCGGCGGGCGATGCGGATGGAGAGGGGGACTAGCGCTAGGTCGTGGTGGAGGAGGAGGATGTCGCCGGCTTCGCGGGCGAGGTCGGAGCCGGAGGCCATGGCGAGGCCGGCGTCGGATTGGGCCAGGGCGGCGGCGTCGTTGATGCCGTCGCCTACCATGGCTACTCGGTGGCCGGTGGATTGGAGGGTGCGGATGGCGGAGAGTTTTTCGGCGGGGGTCAGGTGGGATTGGATGTCGGTTATGCCGGCGGATTGAGCTATGGGGGCGGCGGAGGTTGCTATGTCGCCGGTGAGGAGGATGGGATGGACGTGGAGGGCGTTGAGTTGCGCGATGGCCGCGGGGGCCGTGGGGCGGAGGGTGTCGGTGGCGTAGAAGGCGGCTTGGGGGATGGTGTCGATGAGGAGATAGAGGGGGGTGGCGTGGGGGAGGTTGGGCGGGGCTGCTAGCTCGGGGGGTGGGGCGGTGGTTAGGAGAGCGGCGTTGCCCAGGGCGAGGTGGTGGCCCGCGATGGTGGCGGTCAGGCCGGTGCCGGGGAGGGTGTGGTGGTCATTTACTGCGGGGGCTAAAGCCCCAGCTTCTTTCTGCGGGGTATGAGACCCAAGGCTGAAGCCTTGGGGTACCTCAGTCTCGGTCGGGGCTTGGGCTTGGGGTACCTGAGTGTCGCTAGGGGCTTGGGCTCGGGCGAGGGCGGTCAAACTGCGGGTCTCTCCACTGCGCTGCGCTTCGGTCGAGATGACAGATTGTGGGTAGGGCGCTTCGGTCGAGATGACAGATTTTTGGTGGGGAGCTTCGGTAGAGAGGGCAGATTGCTCGTAGTAGTCGACTACGGCTTGGGCCAGGGGGTGGGTGCTTAGGCGTTCGGCGGCGGCGGCGTAGGTTAGTAGGGTTTGGGCGGGGAGGGTGGCGTCTTTGGCGACGAGGAAGGCGGCGATTTTGGGGCGGCCTTCGGTTAGGGTGCCGGTTTTGTCTAGCGCGATGGTGTCGACTATGGCGAGGCGCTCGAGGGCTTCGCCGCCTTTGATGAGGAGGCCGGATTGGGCGGCTCGGCCTAGCGAGACGGTGATGGCGGCGGGGACGGCGAGGCCCATGGCGCAGGGGCAGGCGATGATGAGGACCGCGATGGCGATGGAGAGGGCTCGGCTGAAGCCTTCGTGATGGCCGTTGGTGTTTTCGGCGATGGCCCAGATGGTGAAGGTGAGGGCGGCGAGGGCTAGGACGGTGGGGACGAAGATGGCGGAGGCGCGGTCGGCGAGGCGCTGCATGGGGGCTCGGCTGGATTGCGCTTGCTCGAGGAGGCGCTGCATTTGCGCTAGCGTGGAGGCTGCGCCTACGGCTGTCGCGCGAAGGACTAGGGGGCCGTCGAGGTTTAGGGTGCCTCCGGAGACGTGGTCGTTGAGGGTGCGGGTGACGGGGAGGGGTTCGCCGGTGAGCATGGACTCGTCTACCGAGCTGCGGCCGTGGAGGATGATGCCGTCGAGGGGGATGCGGTCGCCGGGGAGGACGCGGATGAGGTCGTTGGGCTCGATGGCCGATAGGGGGAGTAGGGTTTCGGGGAGGGTGGAGTAGTCGAGGTCGGCCTTGGAGATTTGTTCGGCTTCGGTCCCATGTCCCAAAGGCGGGACCCTTCGGCTTCGCTCAGGGCGGGCTTCGGGCACCCGGTTTGGTGGGAGTGTCAGCAGGCGGGCGTCGGCGGATTCCAGTTGGGCGAAGCCGCGGAGGGCTTGCGTGGCTCGGGCTCGGGCTCTTGCTTCTAGCCAGCGGCCGGTGAGGAGGAAGGCGAGGATGAAGACTACGGCGTCGTAGTAGACGTCGGAGGAGAGGCCGTGGCGCACGAAGTATGCGGGCGCGATGGTGGCGGCGAGGGATGCGCTGAAGGCGGCGAGGGTTCCTAGCGCGACCAGGGTGTTCATGTTGGTGGCGCGGTGGATGGCGGCGCGCCAGGCGGCGGAGTAGATCTCTGGCGCGGCAAAGAGCATGGTGGCGAGCGCGAGGGCGCAGAGGACCCAGCGGAGGGGTTGCGCGGGGAGGGCCATGAGCGCCGATGGCATGAGCGGGTTGAGGGATCGGGCGACGGCGTGGAGGAGTGGGTCGGAGTTTGTGGAGGTGGAGGACATCATCAGCGGCATGGAGAGCAGCATGGAGATGATGCCGGCCAGGAGAGCGAGGAGGGTGCGAAGGCCTTGGTGGGAGACTTCGGCGGAGTCGTGATCGTGCGTGGAGTGGGAGTCGCCTTCGGCGGTGGGGAGGGATGCGTCGTAGCCGGAGTTGCGGACGGCAGTGATGAGGGTTGCGGGGTCGATGGGCGCGGAGGTGGTGATTTGGGCGGTGTGCGCCATGAGGTTGACGTTGGCGGCGTCGACTCCGGGGACGGCCTGGAGGGCGCGTTGGACGTGGATCTGGCAGGAGGCGCAGGTCATGCCCTGGATGCGCAGGGTTTGTTGGGAGGTCGCGTGCGGCGTAGTTTGGTCTGCGCTATGTGGCGCCTGTTCGGTCACGCTGTGCAGCGTGCTCATGCACCTGCCGTTTCGACGAAGGCGGGGAAGCCGGCGGCGGAGAGGGCTTCCTGAATCTGTTCGGGGGCGACGGTGGTGGAGATGCGCGCGCTGCCTACGCGGACCTCTTCGGCGTGGGTGTCGGGAAGGCCGTTGAGGGTTTGGGTTACGTTGCGAATGCAGGAGCCGCAGTGCATGTTTTCGATGCGAAGAGTAAGGGTCGACATAAAACTTCCTAAGGGATTTTCAAGCGTTCGTTCCCGCTAGATTTTCAAGCGTTCATTCCCGCGAGATTTTCGGACTTCTTTAATATGATGCGCCCGCGACGGTTCGGTCGCGGGCGCTGGTTTTCCACTTTCTGTTTGCGGCAATTGCTTTGGAGCCGGCAAATGTCTCCAATGTTTTTGCGTTATTGAGGGATGGCAACTCCGATGCGGCCGGAGAGTGACGGGTTCACCATGAAGGGAGCGCCGGTGCCGATGACGGTGTAGCCGGCGACAGCGTTGAGGAGTTCAATGAAGGCGAGCAAGACAGCGTCAGCGCCGGTGAGCAGGCCGAGGTAGCCGCCGAGCTTGCCGAAGATGGGTGCGAAGCCGTAGTCGTGGGCCGCGAGACAGAAGAAGGTGATGGTGAGCAGAAGGAAGATGCTCCAGAGCATCTTGTTGAGGCGGAAGGTGACGATGAAGAGGAGGAAGGTGAAGATGCCCCAGAGAAGGAGCGCGGTGGCGATGCCTGCGTCGAGGCCGGGCGCGCCCTTGAGCCAGCCGGCGCCGAGGGTCCAGATGAGGAGAGAGAACCACCACCAGAAGGCTCCGTAGGAGCAGAAGGCCACGCCGCCGAAGGTGTTGCCGAGCTTGAACTCCATGAGGCCGGCGACGAACTGAGCGGTGCCGCCGAATCCGAAGGCCAGGGGGATGACGGCCGCGAGAGCAGCGGCCGGCAAGAGGCCGGCGTTGATGGAGGAGAGCAGAAGGGTGGTGAGGCCGAAGCCAAAGAGTCCGAGAGGACCAGGGTTGGCGACCTTGATGATGGGCGTTGTAGCGGTAGTGCTCATGGATGAAAACTCCTCATGCTGGTCCAGCGGTTTGTCCGGGGCGCGGTCCGGGGCAGTCGTTGCCGGGGGCGCGCACGGAGCGGCACGTTCTGTTGGGTCTGCGATGGAGCGGTGTCGATCGCGAGGAAGCCAGCTGAACTTTATTTGGGGAACGATCGGCTTTTGAGATGAGGCTTGGCTGTGATTGCGGTCACATGAGGAAGAAATTCGCGGGGCTTGCGATTATCGAGCGATGCGGCGAAGGGAAGTTGGGGCTTCGATCAGGGGACGAAGCGGTAGCCTATGCCGCGGATGGTGAGCAGGTGCACGGGTTTGGCGGGGTCGGGTTCGAGGTAACGGCGGAGACGGACGATGAAGTTGTCGATGGCGCGGGTGTCGGTGTCCTCTTTTACGTGCCAGACTTTTTCGAGGAGCTCGGAGCGGGCGACGATCTTGTTGGGGTGGTCGAGGAGATAGCGGAGGAGGTCGGCTTCCATGAGGGTGAGGTGGATGATCTTCCAACCGAGCGGGCTGAGATCGCCTGTCGGAGAGGCCGACTCTTCGGATGGGTTGAGGGGGCGGATTTCGAGGGCGTCGAGGTCGATGACACGGTTGGCGAGGGTGAAGGTGGGGGTGGGCTCGGTGCGGGTGGAGGCGGTGGTGGCGTCGGGCGCGGGGGTGGTGGCTTGCCAGTGCATGCGGCGGAGGAGAGCGGTGAGGCGGGCGAAGAGGACGTTGAGCTCGAAGGGCTTGGGGAGGTAGTCGTCGGCACCGGCGGCGAAGCCTTCGACGACGTCTTCGGAGCGGCCGCGCGCGGTGAGGATGAGGACAGGAGTGTAGCGGCCAGCTTCGCGAAGGGCGCTGACGATGGAGAAGCCGTCGCGGCCGGGGAGCATGACGTCGAGAAGGACTGCGGCGGGAGGGTTGGGGGCGCCGGGTGCGGTGGTTTCGAGGAGCCATGCCAGGGCGGCGTCGCCGTCGGCTTCGTGGTGGGTGCGGTAGCCTTCGGCTTCGAGGTTGAAGATGAGGCCCTGGGCGAGGTGGGCTTCGTCTTCGATGACGGCGATGAGAGCTTCAGAGGGCATGTGTGACTCAGTGATGAAGGAACGGGATGAGAAGAGCGCTGAGGCCGGTCCATGTGATCTGGACACCGATGCAGAAGAGGAAGAAGGCGATGACGCGCAGGATGCCGTGCGCGGTGGAGGGTGCGACGGCCTTGGTGATGCGCGGCGCGTTGGCGTAGAAGATCCAGACGAGAACGGCGGTGGCGATGGTGGCGAGGAAGATGCCGGCGTGGGCGATGAGGGTGTGGGGGATGGTGTCCTGCGTAGCCTGCGCGCTGAGGGTCAGCATGACGACGATGCAGCCGGGACCGGCGGTGAGAGGGAAGGTGTAGGGGTAGAAGGACTTTTCTATGAGCGTGGTTTCGGCGTTGTCGGCGTTCCGCGCGACTTCGTTTTTCTGGTCTTCAGAGGCGGCTGGGTCGCTGGACTTTTGATTGAGGAGAGACCAGCCCATGGCCGCGATGACGAGGCCTCCGGAGACCTGGACGATGGGAAGGGAGATGCCGAAGAAGTTGAGGATGGCCGAACCGATGAGTTCGATGACGGCGAAGAAGATGACGACGTTGATGGCGATGCGACGCGCGAGAGAGCGATAGAGCTTGAGCGGGACGGGGCCGACGAAGCCGACGATAAGCAGCGAGGTGCCCAGGGGATTGACCAGCGGGATGAGCGCGCTGAAGGCGAGGGCGAAGAACTTCCAGAGAAGAAAGATGGTGATGATGGTCATGATGGAACAGAGGGCTCGATGAAGAGAGGAAGTGTGAGGAGCATGGTGGCGCCTTTGCCGGGGCCTTCGGAGAGGGCGCGAATGGAGCCGCCGTGCTGACGGGCGATGATGTGGACGAGGAAGAGACCGAGGCCGGTGCCTTTGATCTTGACGAGGTCGGTGGAGTTGGAACGGTAGAAGCGCTTGAAGATGCGCTTGAGGTCGCGGGAGGGAATGCCGAGGCCGGTGTCGGTGATGGAGAGGACGGCCCAGGTGTAGTTCTGGATGGTGAGGTTGCAGGTGATGTGAACGCCGTTGGGCGAATATTTTATGGCGTTGTCGAGGAGGTTGAGGATGGCGGTGCGGAGGTCTTCGGCGTTGGCGAAGACGAAGAGACGGACGCCGCCGGGGATGTCGTCGAGGGTGATGTCTTCGGGCTGGAGATGGTGACGGAGAAGGACGGAGGTGATGCATTCGGCGACGAGAGGATGGAGCTCGACGCGGGTGCGCTGCTGGACGCGCTGGCGCTGGCCAAGCTCGCCGGCCTTGAGCACGGTTTCGACGGTGGCGAGTAGGCGATCGCTGTCTTCGCGCATGATGGCGTAGAAGCGCTGACGCTGCTGCTCGTCGCCGGGATGACGCTGGAGGGTTTCGAGATAGAGACGGATGCTGGCGATGGGGGTTTTGAGCTCGTGGGTGACGGCTTTAAGGAAGGTGTCCTGGCGCTCGTTGCGGCGGACCTCGCGGAGGAGAAAGACGGTGTTGATGACGACGCCCGCGATGAGGATGGAGAAGAGAACGATGCCGAGGAAGTCGATGGCAATCTGGCGGCTGTTGTTGTGGATCCAGGTGATGTTGAGGATGACGGCCAGAACGATGAGACACACGCCGAGCGTGATGAAGAAGGCTCGGATTCCTCGGCGGCGTGTGAGGTTCATAACTACAGAGTGTAGAGGATAGGGATAGAGTGTAGAGAAAACAGGAGTTCGGTGGGGCGGCGATGTCGGCGCGCCATCGACTGGGGGTATATGGGACGACTGGAACGAGGGTGGCGGCAGGTGCGGTGGTCGCTGGCGCAGCGAGGGCTGGGTGGAACGCTGCGGGTGGTGAGGGAGCGCGTTACGGGGCAGCGTGGGCCGGAGGCCGTGACGGTGCATCCGTTTGATGTGGAGTTTGGGGTGGATACGAGCGGGTTTGTCGGCGCGTGGGAGTTGGATGGGAAGGGGCCGAATCAGAGGCACTCGAATCCTTACTATGGGGTTCCGCCGTCGCGGCTGCGGGAGGCTCTGCGGCGATGGAAGGAGATGGTGGAGGGCGAAGGGCGGACGGTGGGAGAGTTTGCGTTCGTGGACATTGGCTGCGGCAAGGGGCGGGCGATGATGATTGCCTCGGAGATGGAGTTTCGCGAGGTGGATGGGCTGGAGTTGAGCGCGGGGCTGGCGGAGACTGCGCGACAGAATGTGGAACGATGGAGGGAGATGGGACGGGCGCGATCTCCGCTGCAGGTGGCGGAGGGGGACGCGACGCTGGCGGATCTGCCGGATGGGCCCTGGCTGATCTTTATGTACAACAGCTTTCAGGCGCCGGTGATGCGCAGAATGATGCAGCGGTTGGAGGAGGCTGCGAGGGAGAGTTCCCGGAGGATGTATCTGCTGTATGTGGTGCCGGAGCAGGAGGCGGTGGTCGCGGAGTTTCCGCGGTTCGAACGGCTTTGGAGCGAGGTGATTCCGCTGTCGGAGGAAGAGGAGCGGATGGATCGGGTGTCGTCGCCGGAGGACCGTTGTAGTTTGTATCGGCGATAGAAAAAGGCGCAGAGGGTTAGCTCTGCGCCTTGGTGATTTCTTGTTGGAGGTGGGTTATACGCCGGCGGGTTTGGGGTCGGCGGGATCGAACTTGGCGATCTGAACTTTTTTGGCGAGGCCGATCTTGGAGAGGAACCAGATGCCGTAGTAGTTGACGTCGAACTCGTACCAGGTGAGGCCGTGGCGGGCGCTGACGGGGTGGGCGTGGTGGTTGTTGTGCCAGCCTTCGCCGCCGGTGAGGAGGGCGACCCACCAGCTATTGCGGGAGTCGTCCTTGGTTTCGAAGCGGCGGGAGCCGAACATGTGGGTGGCAGAGTTGACCAGCCAGGTGGCGTGGAGGCCGATGGTGACGCGGAGGAAGGTTCCCCAGAGCAGCATGCCGAGGGCACCGATGAGGCGGTGGCTGGGATCGAGAGCGGCGCCGAGGGCTAGCTGAAGGACGCCCGTGACGACGAGCGGCATGTAGTGATACTTCGAGAGCCAGACGTGGACGCGATCGCGGGTGAGGTCGGGAGCGTAGCGGCCCAGGAGCGCGGTCTCGGAGTGCAGGGCGCGGCCGGAGAGGATCCAGCCGGCGTGGGACCACCAGGTGCCGTCCTGCGGGGTGTGCGGGTCGCCTTCGTGGTCGGAGTTCTGATGATGGACGCGGTGGGTGGCGACCCAGAAGATGGGTCCGCCCTCGAGGGCGAGGCAGCCGCAGGCGGTGACGAAGTACTCGAGCCAACGAGGAACCCGGTAGCCGCGGTGGGTGAGCAGGCGGTGGTAGGCCATGCCGATGCCAACGTTGATGGCGAAGAAGTACATCACGAAGAAGACGGTGAGGTTCTTCCAGGACCAGAAGATGGGAAGCAGCGCGGCGACGGCGCCGACGTGGAAGAGCCCCATGAAGATGGTGGTGATCCAGTTGATGCGGCCCTGCTGGTGCTCGCGGCCCATGCGGAGGTCCTGCTTGATTTTTTGCTGGACTTGTTGGGCGGCGATGAGGGGGCTGTCAGCGGTTGCGGCGCTCGGTTCGAGTTCGGGTAACGTTGTATTCATGTAGTGGCGGGTCCTTGGGAGTACTTTGGATGTTTAGTCCCTATTGCTGACGATACTCGGAGGGTGAAGACGCGTGTGTAAGACATTTGTAATGGCGGAGCAGGGATCGACTAAGTGGTTGGCGTGCAGGTTAATGGCGCAGCGCAGAGGGTGGAAGGCGGCTTGCGCGGTGGTTGGAATGCTGCTGAGCCTGGGCGGGTTTGGGGCTGGCGCGAGGGCACAGACGGTGGTGAATCTGCCGTCGAGTAAAAAATTAATGCTACCGGTGCCGGGGGGTGCGCAACGGCTGAACAGCTTGCCGATGACGCTGGCTGTTTCGCCGGACGGGCGGTGGGTGGTGAGTTTGAATGCAGGTTTTGGGACGTATGAGTCGAACTACGATGAGTCGCTCGCGGTGATGGACACGCAGAGCGGAACGGTGAGGGACTTTCCGGATGCGCGGGTGGATGCGGGCGCGACGCAGACGTTCTTTTCCGGGCTGGCGTTCCGTGCAGATGGAACGAAGGTGTATGTGAGCCTGGCGTCGACGAGCGCTCCGATGGGGGACGGAGCGAAGAAGACGGGGAATGGAATTGTGGTGTATGGGTTCAGCGATGGGGTGCTGACGCCGCAGGGATTTTTTACGCTGCCGATGGTGAAGCTGGCTGGGGGCCGGCATACGGATTACGAGAAGACTGATGGCGGGACGATGGGGATTCCGTATCCGGCGGCGATTGCGGTGGTGCCAGGAGCGAAGCCCGGAGCTGGAGAGCGGCTGTTGGCTGCGGAGAATCTGTCGGACTCTGTGGCGCTGATGAATGCGGAGACGGGTGAGGTGGAGCGGACGTTCGATGTGAGTGAGAGCGACCATGTGCCGGGGACGTATCCGATTGCGCTGGCGGTGACAAAGGATGGGCGGCGGGCGTTTGTGGCGCTGTGGAATGCGAGTGAGGTGGTGGAGTTGGATCTCGCGAGCGGCAAGGTGGTGCGGAAGCTCGCGCTGCTGAAGCCGCGGTCGGATATTGCGCCGGGGACGCATCCTTGCGCGCTATTGCTGGATGAGCGCGCGGGAGTGATGTATGTGGCGCTGTCGAATCGGGATGCGGTGGCTGCGGTGTCGATTGGGACGGAGCGTGCGCCGGAGCTTGCGGTGCGCGGGTACTTCGACACGCGGCTGCCGGGGCAGAGCTACTTTGGCGCAGAGCCGGTGGCGCTGGCGATGAGTGCTGATCGCTCGAAGCTGTATGCGGCGAATTTGGGGAGCGATGCGGTGGCGGTGCTGGAGCTGCGCAAGCTGCGGGGCGTGGACAAGGCGAAGGGATTTGTGGAGCCGCTGGGATTTGTGCCGACGGAGTATATGCCGCTGGCGCTGGCTTCTACGGGCGGCAAGTTGTATGTGACGACGGATAAGGGTAAGGGAACGGGGCCGAATAATTTTCCGCAGCGGATGATTCCAGGAAAGACGGCGCGGCAGCGGGGCGGCAGATCGACGTACATTGCGACGCTGCTGTACGGGTCGTTGGCGGCGATCGATGAGAGCACGATGGATGCTGGGCTGAAGGCTTCTACGGAGACGGTGCTGGAGTCCAACCGGATGAAGGCGGCGAAGGAGACGATTGCGTTTGCCGGGGGTAAGGATCCGATCAAGCACATCATCTACATCA
Source organism: Acidobacteriaceae bacterium (assembly GCA_049578265.1). GTDB lineage: Bacteria > Acidobacteriota > Terriglobia > Terriglobales > Acidobacteriaceae > Granulicella. Next base: position 36,124 of record JBAULP010000009.1, on the reverse strand, counting down.
TTAAAGAGAACCGGACGTACGACCAGGTGCTTGGGGACTTGAGTAAGGATGGGAAGCCGGTGGGGAATGGCGATGCGTCCCTGGCGATGTATGGCGAGGCAGTGACGCCGAATCAGCATGCGCTGGCGCTGCAGTTTGGCGTGCTGGATAACTTCTATGATTCAGCCGAAGTTTCGGGCGATGGACATGTGTGGTCGAATGCGGCGATTGGGACGGACTACCTGGAAGATACGTGGCAGCAGAACTATCGCGGCGGGCAGCGCACGTATGACTACGAGGGCGTGGTTGCGGATGGGTATCCGCTGCTGCAGCATATTCCCGATGTGGTGGAGCCGCGGAGTGGTTACATCTGGACCGATATGACCGCGCATGGGAGGACGATCTATCACTTTGCGGAGTACATTTCTTCGGTGTTCTGCGATGACAAGGGTGAGAAGAAGCTGGAGGTGAATCCGCAGCAGGGGCCGATGTCGGGCGGTGAGGTTGCTTGCGCTACGCCTGCGATTAAGCCGGGGGAGGAGATTCCGGCGGTGTGGGGTGGGGGGAAGAATCTCTGGCCGTGGGCGATTCCTCGGCTGGCGTATAACGTGGCGACGAAGCCGGAACTGGTGGGTCACTTTGCGCAGGAGTCACCGGATTTTAATTTGATGATCCCGGATCAGATTCGCGTGAATATCTTCCTGCGGCACCTGGCGGTGTGGGAGAAGGATCGCGCGGCGGGGCATGACACGATGCCGAACTTTATTCAACTGCGGCTGCCGAATGATCATACGGCAGGGACTCGGCCGGGAGGGCCTTCGCCGAAGTCGTCGGTTGCGGATAACGATTTGGCGATTGGGAGGGCGGTGGAAGCGATCTCTCACTCGGCTTACTGGAAGGATACGGCGTTCTTCATCCTGGAGGATGATGCGCAGAATGGGGCCGACCATGTGGACGCGCATCGGTCGCTGGCGATTGTGGTGAGCAAGTATGCGCCGCATGCAGCGGCGGGGAAAGAGGCGTTTGTGGACAGCCGGTTTTACTCCACCGTGAGCGTGCTGCGGACGATGGAGACGCTGCTGGGTGTGCCGCCGATGAATAACAACGATGCGTTTGCGTCGTTGATTTCGACGCTGTTTACAGGGCCTGGAGATCAGTCGGCGTTTACGGCGGATGTTTCGAATCGGGTGAATGGGCTGATCTATACGGCGAATAAGCCGACGGCGCCGGGTGCTGCGGCGTCGATGAAGATGGACTTCAAACATGCGGACCGCGCGGATAGTTACAAGCTGAATTTGATTCTGTGGAGGGATGCGATGGGGAATGTGCCGCCCCCGGCGATGCTGCTGGTGCATCATCCGAAGAAGAAAGATGATGATGATTAGTGGGTAGTGATTAGTGATTAGTGATTAGTGATTCGTGATTAGTGATTAGCGGGTGGTGATTAGTGATTAGTGATTAGTGATTAATGGTTCAGGGTTGTGGGTTAGGCCGGGGATTTGGGGTGACCCGCATTTTTGGACTAGGCCCAACCCAGGGCTACGCCCTGGGCTGGTATATGTCGGGCCGTTGGCCCTCAAAGCAACGGCAAGGGCAAAGGCAACTGCAGGTCTCTCCACTGCGTCCGCAAAGAGCGCGGACTCCGGTCGAGATGACAAGGTATGGCGGGAATGCGGGGGTCCTTCCTCTTCGGCACGCTCAGGGTCAGGATGACGGCGTAAAACAAACAACGACAACGACAACTGCAACTGCAACTGCAACGACAAAGGCAACGACAACTGCAACTGCAGATCCCTACGGGATGACAAACAAAGAGGGTGAGAGCAAGGGCAGCGGCGAGGACTGCGACGCGAGGGTGACGGGCGATGAGGTGGGGTGGGCTAGTCGGCTGGGGCCAGGGCTATGGAGGCTACCAGGACGGACGGTTCTTCTTCTTGTTCTTCTGCTGCGATTTCGTTGAGCAGAAGAGCGTCTTGTTCGCGGGCGCGGGTGGGACTGTCGGCACTGAGGCCGAAGAGGCCGATGATTACTACGGCGAGGATCATTGGCTCGATGGGCTGGCGGTAGTCCATGGAGCTGTGCGTGAGGTAGTAGGGGATGGGGAAGACCAGCAGTGCGATGAGGTAGGGGAGGGATGAGGCTGGGTCGGTGCGCCACCAGCGCCAGAGGCCGCGCAGCATGCAGGCGGTGAGGAAGATGCAGAAGAAGACGTTGGGGATGTCGAGCGGCTGCAGGGTGAGGTAGGCGCGGCTGAAAGACCAGTAGCCTGTCCAGAAACGGAGGGTGCGGCGTGCGGAGACGGTTGCGAAGGAGATGGGGTGGTGGTCTACGAAGCTTAGCGCGAGAAGGCGCTTCTGGGCGATGTAGGCGGTCTCGCCGAGGGATTCGTACTTCTGCATCTCGACGGGGTTGCTGGCGGGGTGAGAGGTGGGTGGGTTGGAGTCGGAGGTGTCGCCGTGGTTGCCGGCGTAGAACTCAAGCCAGAAGCCGTCGCGGAAGACGGAGTTGGAGTGGAGGACGCGATGGTTGCGAATGCCCCAGGGCGCCCAGATTGCCGCGCAGGTGAGGGCCATGATGAGCGCGTTGCGGAGCCAGGGGCCGCCGACACGATGCACTTTGAGAAGTGCGAAGAGAAGAAGGAAGGACGCAACGGTGAGGATCGATGGATTGGAGAGCGCCGTGAGACCGAGGAGCAGGCTAAAGCCCAGCCAGGCCCAGGGGCCGCGAAGGTGTAAGCGCTGAATCGCCCAGAAGCAGCAGGCGAAGAGCAGTGAGGTGAGGGCGTAGTCCCAGACGCGGTCGGCTGCGAAGTAGATGCTGAAGGGGTAGATGGCCCAGGCGAAGGCCGCAATGCGCGCGAGGCGGGTGTTTACCGCGTGGCGCAGGCTGAAGTAGATGGGGATGCAGGTGAGCGCGGAGAAGAGGCTGTTGAGCGAGAGGATGACGACGGCGGCAGCGGCGGAGTAGAGACCGAAGAGCTTGAAGATGCCGGCGAGGAGATACGGGTAGAGCGGAGGGACGAGCGCGGTGGGGCCGGTGATGGGAAGAAAGGGCGAGGAGAAGCCGCGGCCGAGGGCGATGCTGCGCGCGGTCCAGCCCATCTCCCAGCCGAACTCGTTGTGATCGAAGGTGGGGGCGGAGACGTCGCGGAAGACGATGGCGACGATGATGAGACGGATGAGGAGAGCGAAGAGGACGGTGGCTGCAAGGTATCGTGCGGGCGAGTGGAGTTTCGTCGTGAGAGGACGGAAGAAGTTGCGAACGCCGCCGCGGAAAGAACGCGGAGCGGTTGTCGTGTTCGAGCGGACGTTTGCCCGGATGACTTCAGTTGTTAGCATTTGCTGAGCTGAGTCTATCGTCTGTGCCTCTGCGAAACAGGCGACGCAGAGATGAAATTACGTACAGGTGGTTGCAGCCACAACGAAGCGGGAGGTATTTCCTGTGGAGCGGTGGAAGCGAGTGTTATCGGAGGAAGACGCTGAGTTCAGCGGCGGCGGCGCGAAGGGGTGGAAGGAAGCGGGTCTGCATCTCGAGCATGGGAATGCGGGGGGCGTGGCCGCTGAGGTTGACTACGGCTACTACGCGACCGTTGCCGGCGTAGACGGGGACGGCGATGGAGCGGAGGCCGATCTCGTACTCCTGGTCGACGAGGGCGTAGCCGTTGCGGCGAACGTTGCGCAGGGCGAGGCGAAGCTTGTCGATGGAGTTGATGGTGCGCGGGGTGTACTGGGTGAGGATGACGCGGGAGAGATAGGCTTCGAGCTGATCCTGGGGGAGATAGGCGAGCAGGACGCGGCCCATGCTGGTGCAGAAGGCGGGCAGGCGCGAGCCGATGTGGAGATCGACGGACATGACGCGCGTGACGCTGGTGCGGGCGATGTAGACGATCTGCTCGCCGTCTAATGTGGCGACGGAAAAGCTCTCGTGGTAGGTGTTGGACATGCGCTCGAGGATGGGCTGCGCAGCGTTGGCGAGGGTGCTGGAGGCGGTGTAGGTGTTGGCCAGCGAGAGCATCTTGGGGCGGAGGGAGTAGCGTTGGGATTCGTCGGCGCCGGCGAAGCCGAGTTTGACGAGGGTGTAGAGGCAGCGGCGGACGGCGGCGCGGGAGAGGCCGGTGCGCAGGGAGAGCTGCGAGATGGTCATCTGCGGGGTTTGAGGGGTGAAGGCTTCGATGACGACGAGACCGCGGGCGAGGGAGGCCATGAAGTTGGGGTCGCCGGTGTAGGCGTCGAGTGCGACTCCGGGAAGAGGCTTGGTTTTGGCGGCGGCAGGCGCGGAAAGTGCAGTTGCGGTGGGCGTCATGCGAAAACTCCTCAAAAGGTGAAGCAGGGAGGCAATGATGATCCGGGCGATTGCCGCTCTTGATCAACGATAAACGCACAGTAAAGACTGTGCAAGGAGTTAGGCCACAGTTGGGCGATTTTCGGCAGGTATTTTGGATTGTAATCCGGGAGACGGGTTTGTGTGGGAGGGTGGGTGTTGGGCATCCGTGGGAAGTCCTGCAAGGACGGGAACTTGTACGTGTTTCCCTTGGGAATGGTAGGAACCCAGGTCCCAAAAGCGGGATGTTCACCCCACGAGCAAGTGCGCTCGTGGGGGACCCTGGACTTGGGGCACCCGGATTTTGCTGCTACCTCGCTAACCGCTGCCTGGTTACTTGTGGCTGCGGTAGAGGTTGATGAGGTTGGTGGTGGAGGTGTCGTGGTTGAGTTTAGGGGCGGTGGGGGATTCCAGTTCGCCCAGGATTTTGGTGGCGAGGACTTTGCCTAGCTCGACGCCCCATTGATCGAAGGAGTCGATGGACCAGATGACGCCCTGGGTGAAGACGGAGTGCTCGTAGAGGGCGATGAGGGTGCCGAGGGCGTGGGGAGTTAGGCGGTCGGCGAGGATGGTGTTGGAGGGGCGGTTGCCTTCGAAGACTTTGTGGGGGACGAGAGCGTCGGGGACGCCTTCGGCTTTGACTTCTTCGGCAGTCTTGCCAAAGGCTAAGGCTTCGGCCTGGGCGAAGACGTTGGCCATGAGCATGTCGTGATGGCGGCCTAAGGGGTTGAGGGATTTGTAGAAACCGATGAAGTCGCAGGGGATGAGGCGGGTGCCCTGGTGGATGAGCTGGTAGAAGGAGTGCTGGCCGTTGGTGCCGGGCTCGCCCCAGTAGATGGGGCCGGTCTCGGTTTCGACGGGGGTTCCGTCGAGTGTGACGTGCTTGCCATTGGATTCCATGGTGAGCTGCTGGAGGTAGGCGGGGAAGCGCTTGAGGTATTGCTCGTAAGGGAGGATGGCGACGGTCTGGGCGTCGAAGAAGTCGGTGTACCAGACGGTGAGGAGGCCGAGAAGGGCGGGGAGGTTCTTGTCGAGGGGAGTGGTGCGGAAGTGGACGTCCATGGCGTGGAAGCCTTCGAGCATGGAGCGGAAGTTGTCGGGGCCGATGGCGATCATGGTGGAGAGGCCGATGGCGGAGTCCATGGAGTAGCGACCGCCGACCCAGTCCCAGAAGCCGAACATGTTGGCGGTGTCGATGCCGAATTTGGCGACGGCTTCGGCGTTGGTGGAGATGGCGACGAAGTGGCGGGCGATGGCTTCGGTCTGCTTGAGTTTGGCTAGCGTCCACTCGCGGGCGGAGTGGGCGTTGGTCATGGTTTCTAGCGTGGTGAAGGTCTTGCTGGCGACGAGGAAGAGAGTCTCTTCGGGGTCGAGGTCGCGGGTGGCTTCTGCGAAGTCGGTGCCGTCTACGTTGGAGACGAAACGGAAGGTGAGGTCGCGGTGGGTGTAGTGGCGGAGGGCCTCGTAGGCCATGACGGGGCCAAGGTCGGAGCCGCCGATGCCGATGTTGATGATGTTCTTGATGGGCTTGCCGGTGAAGCCAAGCCAGGCGGCGGAGCGGACCTGGTCGGCGAAGGCGGCCATCTTGTCGAGGACCTTGTGGACTTCGGGGACGACGTCTTCGCCGTCGACCTTGATGGACTCGGATTTGGGGGCGCGGAGGGCTACGTGGAGGACGGCGCGGTTTTCTGTTGTGTTAATTTTCTGGCCGGTGAACATGGCTTCGGTATGCTGCTTGAGGCCGGATTGGTCGGCTAGCTCGAAGAGAAGCTTGAGGGTTTCGTCGGTGATGCGGTTCTTGGAGTAGTCGAGGAAGAGGCCGACGGCTTCGGCGTTGAAGCGGGTGCCGCGGGCGGGGTCGGAGTGGAAGAGGTCGCGGAGTTGCTGGGGGCGGAGGGTTTCGGCGTGCTGCTTGAGGGCTTTCCAGGCGGGGCGGGAGCTGAGGGGGGCGATATGGTCGGTCATTGAATTTGGAATTTCCTCTCCTGTAAGGCGAGTGGGCGGGGCCGGAAGGTGGCGCAGGTGCGCGCGACTCGCTGCTGTTATTAGAGCATTGTGCGGGGGGTGAGGATGTTAAGAGAGCGAGGGTGCAAAACGATGGTATTGGGGTACGCCAAACGGGTGCGCGACTGGGGTGGGGCTGCTATCGTAGGATGACTGCCTGCATATGATTAAGTCTTTGAAAAAACTCGTATTACTGCCGGGAATGGATGGAAGCGGTGAATTGTTCCGAGGACTCATGGCTGCGCTACCGCCGGAGTTGGAGAGCGAGTCGCTGTGGTATCCGGCAGACACGTATATGACCTATGGAGAGCTGGCGGGGACGCTGCGTGGGGCGATTCCTGTGGACGAGCCGTTTGTGTTGGTGGCGGAGTCGTATGCGACGGTGCTGGCGCTGTGGATTGCAGCGTTGGAGCCACCGAATCTGAAGGGGATTGTGCTGAGCGCAGGGTTTGCGACGAGCCCGCTGCGGGGATGGAAGAGGACGCTGGCGTGGGACCTGGCGCCGGTGTTTTCGCATCTGCCGCTGCCAGCATTTGCGGTGCGGTACCTGATGGTGGGAGATGGAGCGCCGAAGCCGCTGGTGGAGTCGGTGAAGGGAGCGTTTTCGTGGCTGACGCCGAAGGTGGTGTCGGGGAGAGTACGCGAGATGCTGAATGCGGATGCGCGGGCAGAGCTGGCGCTGGTGAAGGTGCCGATTTTGTATCTGCAGCCTACGAGAGACAGGCTGGTGGATCCGGGGTGCCTGGGGGATATGCGAGCGGTTCGGGAGGGGCGGGTGGCTAGCGTCGATGCACCGCACCTTGCGCTGCAGAGTGAGCCGGTGGTGTGCGCGGAGATTCTGGTGGAGTTTGTGAAGGGGCTGGTGGAAGGCAGACAGTAGTGGGTAGACAGTAGACAGTAGTGAAGAGCAAAGGCAGACAGTAGTGGGTAGACAGTAGACAGTAGTGAAAAGCAAAGGCAGACAGTAGTGGGTAGACAGTAGTGAAAAGCAAAGGCAAAGGCAAAGGCAGCAGCAACTGCAGATCCCTACGGGATGACAAACGAAATAGCAAAGGCGAAGCCCCGGCGATGGTTGCCGGGGCTTTGCTTTTCACTACTGTCTACTCACTACTGTCTACTCACTACTCGTCTACTGTTTGCTCTACTGGAGGAGTTCGGTGCAGTTGGTGCCGCCCTTGGGGTCGTAGTGAATTTCGGCGTTCTCGTCGGTGCAGAAACCGCGGTTGCCGGAGTGGCCCACGGAGTTGGGGACGGCGGTGATCTGGTAGCTGTTGTACTGATCGATGTTGTTGATGGTCGTTTTGTTGCAGCCGCTGATGGTGAAGGTGTAGCCGGCTTTGTGGCCGCTGGCGAGGTCGTCGGGGACGAGCTGAGCGGATTCAGCGGAGGGTGGGCCGGAGCCGATCTTACCGCCGAGCGCGGTGAGAGAGCAGGCGAAGCCGTGCTGCGGATAGGTGGAGTTGTACTGGCCTTCCATCTCGTTGAGCATGCGCAGGGAGGCGATGGCGGAGGTCTCATTGCCGCGGCGGATGACGGACTGCATGGCGGGGATGGCCATGACCATCAGGATGAGAATGACGGACATGACGATGAGGAGTTCGACGAGGGTGAAGCCGGAGTCGGACGACGGGTGCTGACGACGGTGTGGGGTGTACATGGATTCCTTAAGGGGGCGCCTGCGCGCTTGGTCTTGTCGATTCAGAGTATAGACGGTTGCGGACGGAGATGGGAGAGCGAAGAGCGGCGAATAAAGCTGGGCCGGAGGCTCGTTGTGATGTGGATGGGAGCGGAACGCGGCTAGCTGACGGCGTCGTAGAGGGTGTTTGCCAGCAGACTGCCTGTCCAATACTGCACGTGAGCAGCGAAGGGGATGGTGCCGGCCGGGTCTTTGAGATTCTTGACGGCCAAGGGGCTTCCTGCCTGGAAGACCTCGGGTGTGTCGTAGTATTCGAGGCTGCCGGAGATGATGTCGAGCGGCGACCAGAGATTGGTCCAAAGGCCGGGTTTGCGGAAGGTGGGGTAGTCGAGGATCAGGGGCTGGATGGAGCTGACCATCTGTTCGCGGAGTGGATCCTTAACGTGGTTGGATTGATTGCGAAAGAGGAATGCGGTCTTATCCAGCGGCGAGCCGAAGGTGATGAGTTGGGTGGTGCGTTGCAGCACGTTGCGGGAGCCGGGCGTGGCGGAGGTGAGATCGAGATTGATGATGGCGTTCAGTGTGTCGTAGGCCAGGACCGAGCCAAGTGAGTGCCCGACGATGACGACGCGCTCGTAGTCTGGGACTTCGGTGATATTGCCAAAACCATAGATGACCTTGGCTACGTCCAGGCCGATGGTCTGGATCTTGGTGCGGATGTCTTCGAACTTGGAGTCTTTGTAGGGCGAGATGTATGCGGCCACGTCGCCGGCGTATTCGATGAGGAAGTAGCGGACGAAGAGGATCTCGGCGACGAGAAGATACCAGCCGAGCAGGGCGATGAGGGCGAGCCCTCTTTTTTCGGGGGGAGAGGTATTCGAAAGCACCACATGGATGCCCGGGAGGAGGATTTCTATGACCTGTTTGATCGCAAAGTGCGCGGTTTGAAGTTGCTTCAACTGATCGGCGAGCTTTGCGAGGACGGCAGCGATGAGCAAGACCTGTGCCAGCAGAGCCACAGCCACAGCCAGAAGCGCGATGCGGGTGCGCGAGTGAATTACGAGATCACGCAGATCGCCGAAGAGGTACCGTTGGAAGTTGCACGGCTTGAAGAAGCGAGAGGACTTGAAGCCCTTCCACGCGGCGGAGAACAAGAAGAGGATGGTCTCCGTGTAGGTGACCTTACCTTCGGTGACGGGAGCCCAATAGGCTTCGTAGATATGCACGACGTTCAATTTTCCATTCGGGGCAAGCCAGCTTATCTCCGCGCGGGACAGAAAGCTTTCTTTCTGTTGGGAGAGCTGCATACCGGTGTCGACGTTGGTACACCCCTTTGCTATAGCGCATTTGAGCAATGAGGCTGCGACTTGACCGATGGTCTCGTAGCGCACCTGCTGGCCCATGCCATGACAGACGAGTAGAGCCACAGGCGGTGGAGAGAGTTCGGCCTCTTCAGGGGCTTCGGTTTTCTCAGGGGGTTCGGTTTCGCCGAAGGCTGCGAGAGTCTTGCGGCGCGCGATGAAATCCTGCAGCCCTGGGAGTTCCTGCAGCCCTGGGAGTTCCTGCAGCTCTGGTTGAAGCGTGGAGGTTGCGGGAGCGGCTGCGCGCCCGTAGTGGAATTGTGTCTTGCGTGGGGTGGCTTTGAAATCCTGATCGAACATGCGGATACCTCAATGTGCAGCATTCGAGTCCCGACAGAATTTTCAGTTGGAAGACTACGCTACCCCCTTCGGGGCGGCGCCGCAACAAAAAGTTCGCGCGCCGTTACCGGTGCCCGGAGAGCAGATTGGAGATAAGTTGAAGAGTACGGCGCGGAAAAGGGCGCTCAGCAGGTGAGGTTGGCGCGGGTTAGCTTGAGTGGGCCCAGATTTCCCAGGAGTGTGAGGGTTAGGAGGTCGGGGCGGAAGAGGTCGTTGGCCAGGGTTTGAAGGTCGTCGAGGGTGACGCGGTCGATCTCGGCGGTGATCTCATCGAGGGAGAAGAAGCGGCCCCAGTACATCTGCTGGCGGGCGAGGGAGGACATGCGGGAGCCGGAGGTTTCGAGGCCGAGGATCATGTTGCCCTTGATCTGATTTTTGGCGCGGTCTAGTTCGTCTAGCGAGACGGGTTGCTGCTTGATGGCGGTGAGCTCGGCTAGTGTGAGGTCGAGGACCTGGCGGGTATTGTCTGCCGAGCAGCCGGCGTAGATGGCCAGGGAGCCGGTATCGCGGAAGGGGTTGAGCTCGGAGTAGATGCTGTAGGCGAGGCCGCGGTCTTCGCGGATGGACTGGAAGAGGCGGGAGGACATGCCGCCGCCAAGGATGGAGTTGAGCAGATAGGCGGTGTAGCGCGTGGGCGAGGCTACGGGTGGGGCCGGGACGGCGAGGCAGAACTGGACTTGCTCGAGGGATTTTTTGCTCTTGAGGGTGATGTGAGGGGCGGTCTGCGGAGGGTTTGGGCGCGCGATTTTTTCGGCGGTGGAGGAGGGGAGCGAGGCGAAGGCGAAGGCTACCTGGGCGGCGAAGTCGTCGTGGTGGAGATTGCCAGCGGCGGTGAAGACCATGTTGGCGGGGGTGAAGCGGCGGCCGTACTCGGCGAGGACGGTTTGCTGGGTGAAGGAGGAGACGGATTTGGAGGTGCCGAGGATGGGGCGGCCCAGGGCGTCGTTGGGCCAGAAGTTCTGGGTGAAGAGTTCGTGGACGAGGTAGTCGGGGTTGTCTTCGTCCATCTTGATCTCTTCGAGGATGACGCCTTGCTCTTTGGCGATGTCTTCGGGGGTGAAGGTGGGATTGAGGACGAGGTCGGTGAGGAGGTCGAGGGCGGCGGGGACGCTTTCGTCGAGGACCTTGAGGTTGAAGCAGATGGTCTCTTTGCCGGTGAAGGCGTCGAGGTTGCCGCCGATGGCGTCGACTTCGCGGGCGAACTGCTGGGCGGAGCGGGTGGTGGTGCCCTTGAAGACCATGTGCTCGATGAAGTGGGAGATGCCGTTGACCTCGGGCGACTCGTCGCGGGAGCCGCAGTCGATCCATATGCCCATGGCTACGGAGCGGAGGTGGGGCATGCGTTCCGTGAGGACGAGGAGGCCGTTGGGGAGCGTGGTGGTGCGGATGTCGCGGAGATGAGGGGCGGAGGCTGAGAGGGTCGCGTTTTCAGCGACGGGGACGGAAACTGGCATTGGTTCTATTGTTTCATAAGGATTTGTCATCGAATCCGCGCATTGTCTCGCTCAGGCGCTTCTGGGATAATCCTGGGACATACGGAGCTGCCTTTGGTGACTTCCTCGGAATTCGAATGGCCCGCCTCTCTGGATGCGTTGGTAGCCGCTGCGGATCACCATTCGGTGATTCTGGAGAACGATGCGGTGCGCGTTCTTGACACGCGCGTGTCGCCCGGCGATGCGGTTCCGCTTCATACGCACCGCTGGCCGGCAGTGCAATACATTCTGAGTTGGAGTGATTTCATTCGGCGCGATTCGACGGGGGCCGTACTGCTGGACACCCGCGGTATGCAAGCGCCAGTGGCAGGCAGCGCGCTGTGGAGTGGGCCATCGGCGCCGCACACGCTGGAGAACGTTGGCGGCGGAGAGCTGCATGTTCTCAGTGTGGAGTTGAAGAGCCCTGGGTCGGGCTTAGGAAGGTGAGACGTTGTCTTCGTCGGCGGAGACTACGGTGCCCTGGTGGTAGAGGATGCGCCAGCCTTCAGGGGTGGATTGCCAGAGGGTGCTGCGGCGGGTGAGGCGGTCGGATTGGCGGAGGGAGTAGGTGAGGAGGTAGGTGGCCGTTTCGTTTGCTGGGGAGAGGCGGCGGAGGGCCTGGCCGGAGATACGCCAGCGGGCGGTCGCGGCGTCGATGGGTGGGTTTTCGGCGAGCATCTGGAGGATGAAGGCGCGGCCGTAGCGGCGGCCGGAGGCTCCTACTTCCCAGTAGTCCGGGGCCATGAGGCGGTCGAAGTCGTCGAGGGTGGAGGCGAATTGGGGACGGTGGAAGATGGGCTCGTGGGCGATGAGCTCAGCGAGGAGGGGGAGGAGCGTGGGGTCGGTGGTGAAGAAGGGTGTGACGCGAGCCATGGGGAGATTGTAGTGGCGGGTGCGTGTGCGGTTAGGTGGGGACGTAGGTGAGGCGGATGACTTCGTCGGTGATGCGGTCGGTGGCTGCGAGGTGGAGGCTGGGGCGGGGGCCGGGGAAGAAGGGCTTGCCGCCGCCGGTGACGACGGGATGGAGGTAGATGCGGTACTCATCGATGAGGTCGGTGTCGATGAGGCTGTGCACGAGGATTGTTCCGCCAATGTCGATCTCGCCGGGCAGCTCGGATTTCAATTTGCGTAAGGTGGCTTCAACGTCGGTCGAAATTAACGTGGTGTTGGGGCCGACGGACTTGAGCGAGCGTGAGACGACCCACTTGGGCTGCTTTCGCCACCACGCAGCGAAGTCGTGTTGGCGCGCTTCCCAGCCTGGCTGATCTTCTTCCCAATAGCGCATGACCTCGTACAGGCCGCGACCGTAGACAGTGCCGGAGACAATGCTCAAGTGTTCGACGAAGTGCTGGAAGAGCTCAGGCGAGGGGGCAAATTTCATGTGATCGACGTAACCGTCGAGGGACTGGTTCATTGCGACGATTAGTTTCGCCATGCGGCATATCTCCTGGGCAGATTGCGTCGGGATGGTGGAGCTGTAGTTGCGGGAGGCGAGGTGGAACGCCACCGGAATTGTAGGGTGGTTGGATGCGCTATCGCAAGGCCGTAGACTGGAGAGATGGAGACGCGGGCGCTGTTTGGGATGAGTTTGGCGGAGCTGACTGAGCTGATGGTGGGGCTTGGGCAGAAGCCTTATCGCGCGCGACAGATTTGGGAGGGGTTGTATAAGCAGCGGGTGGGATCGCTGGATGAGGTGACTCCGCTGCCGGTGACGCTGCGGGAGGAGTTGAGTGCGGCGGGATGGCGAGTGGGGCTGCCGGTGATGGCGCAGACGGCGGTGTCGGTGGATGGGACGGAGCGGTACCTGATGCGGATGGGGGATGGAGAGACGGTGGAGACTGTGTGGATGCCGGATGGGGATGGCGGTGAGCGCGGGGATGGGAGTGAGGCGGCGGTCGAGGAAGAGGGTGAGGTGGAGACGGCAGAGGAGGCTGTGGCGGGGACTGCAGGTCTCTCCACTGCGTCCGCGAAAAACGCGGACTTCGGTCGAGATGACAATTCTTTGCAGGGTGCGGAGGAGAAGCAGATCCTCCGCTACGCGAAGGATGACAATCCTAAAAAGTTGATGGAGGGATATTGGGATCGGCGGGGGAATGGGCGGGCGGTCGCTAACTTTGGGAGGCTGGCGGAGTTGGGGTTTCGGCGGGCTACGATTTGTATTTCGTCGCAAGTGGGGTGTGCGGTGAACTGTCAGTTTTGTCTGACGGCGAAGCTGGGGATTAAGAGGAATTTGACTGCCGGGGAGATTGCCGGGCAGGTGGCCGCGGTGCTGAATCGGCATGCGATTCAGATTGGGAAGGACCGCATCAACCTGGTGTTCATGGGGATGGGTGAGCCGTTTTTGAACTACGACGAGTTTATGAAGAGCGTGCGGCTGCTGGTGGAGGGTGTGGGGATTCCGGAGTCGCGGATGACCGTTTCTACTAGCGGGATTCTGCCGGGGATTGAGGCGTTTGCGAAGGAGACGGTGCGGCCGAAGCTGGCGCTGTCGTTGAACGCGAGTAATGATGGGGTCAGAGAAGAGATTATGCCGATTACGCGCAAGTGGAATATTGCGCAGTTGCTGGAGGCGGTGGTGAAGATTCCGCTGCGGACGCGGGAGTGGGTGACGTTTGAGTATGTGCTGCTGGGTGGGGTGAACGATCAGCCGCAACATGCGCGCGAGGTGCTGGCGCTGCTTGCGGGGATGCGCGCGAAGGTGAATCTGATTGTGTGGAATCCGGGGCCAGGGATTGAGTATCACCAGCCTGCGCCGGAGGATGTCGCGGTGTTTCAGGGGATGTTGATTGAGGGTGGGATTGCTACGTATATTCGGCGGCCGCGGGGTCGGGATATCTACGCGGCTTGCGGGCAGTTGAAGCGGACCGTGGCGGAGGAGTCGGGGCTGGTCAAGATTGCGGTATAGGAGGTCAGATGGCAGCGGTTTCGGTCGGTGTGGTGGCTGCTGTGAATCTTCTCGTGGGCTGCGCGTGGGCTGTGCTGATGTCGATGGTATTTCGCGAGTCGCTGAGGTCAGTGCAATATCACAACGGAGCATTTGTTGCTGCGGCGCTCGGAGTAGCTTTTGCAACTGTCTGTTTCTGGGCAGCATGGGGATTGCTGTACGCGAGGCGCGGGGCCTGGATCACATCGCAGATCATTGGGATTTCTCTGTTTACGTACTCGCTGACGTGGGTGGCAACGGTCGTGAGCCATCGATACGTCGAGTTCGGAGTGAATCCGGTGCTGATGGCGGGTGGAACAGGGTTGGCCTGCGTGTATCTCGTGCTGCTGAACATACCATCCGTGCGGCGTATCTTCAGACAGACTGCTGCAAGCGCTGAGTGAGATTGGTCGCTGAGTTCGGCTGGCTAGGTTAGGGGCGCCAGGGGCGTTCTTTCTTTGCGGGCGCTGGTTTGGATTTGAAGCCGGTGGAAGAAGCCGCGAGTAGGAGTGAGGCTCCGCTGAGGCCGAGGACTACGAAGCCGCTGGACCACTCGTCGCCGTTGTGGAGGGCATGGAGGATGCGGGGGGCGTGGAGAAGGACGAGCCAACCGAAGAAGAGGACGAAGAGTCCGTAGGCGGCGTACTTGTCTTCGATGGTGGTGGCGATGGAGAGGCCGGCGGCGATGAGTGCGAAGCCGGTGGCGATGACCCAGAGGTGATGGCCGGGGATCCAGCGGGGGACGATGGTGGCGATGTAGCGCACGTAGAGGAAGTGCTGCAGGCCGAAGATGACCATCGTGAAAGCGAAGAGGATGCGGCCGGGCATGAGGGAGTATCGGCTGCCGGAGGAGATGCCGTGGAGGATGAGCGCGCTGGCGGCGAAGGCGAGGCACTCGAGGAAGAGGGTGCGGCCATCGCCATCGCTGAGGATGTAGTTGATGTGCTGGGCGTAGAGGCCGGAGGTGACAAGGAGCAAGAGGCCGAGGGTAAGGCTGATGGGGAGGGTTCGCCAGGTGGTGAGGAGAACGAGGCCGGCGGCGATGAAGATGGACGCTAGAGCGTAGGCGAGGATGTGATTGTGGGGCAGCCAGACGGGGCAGAGGGGAAGGCCTCGGCGGAGGTGTCCGTAGAGGGCGTACTGCAGGCCGAAGCCGACGATGGCGAGGGCGTAGAGGATGCGGCCTAGAGTGGAGAGCGGGGATGAGTTGGACTTGGGCATGGTGCTATGGGCAAGCTGAATGGTGATTCTGGAGCAACTGCAAAAGCAAACCTTGGGGCTAAAGCCCCTTCTTGTTCTTAAGCCTATGAGACCCGAGGCTTAAGCCTCGGGGTACCCGAGCGGCGGTTGGCCTCGTGGCGGGTGGTAACTGCAAAAGCAACTGCAACAGCAACAGCAACAGCAACAGCAACAGCAACCGCAAAAGCAACTGCAACAGCAAAAGCAACTGCAACAGCAAAAGCAAAAGCAAAAGCAACTGCAACTGCAAAAGCAACTGCAAAAGCAACGACCAATGCGGGGGTCCTTCGCTTCGCTCAGGATGACGGCGAAAAACACGCAACAGCAACGTCAACAGCAAGGGCAGCGGCAAAAGCAACGGCAACGGCAACAGCAAAAGCAACGGCAACAGCAAAAGCAGCGGCAGCGGCAGCGGCAGCTACAACTACAAATGCAATTGCAGCTTGGGCTATAGAAGGGATGTTATACGGCGGAGGTTTGCAGGGCCAGTTGCAAGACGGTTTCTGCCAGGACGTCGTAGCTGTGGCGGAGGACATCGCCTTCGTGGACGAAGTTGCCGGTGATGGGTTCTACGCCGAGGGAGCGGATGCGTTCGAGATCGGGCTCGATGGGGGATTGGCCTTCGCGCGCGTAGCGGTCGAGGGTGTCGGGGTGGATGGGAGCGGTGTTGATGAGGGCGTAGTCGAAGATGCGGGCGCCGGCGTGGTCGAGGATTTTTTCGATGTGCTGGGATGCGGTGAGGCCAAGGCTCTCGTTGGCCTGGGTCATGAGGTTGCAGATGTAGACGCGGGTGGCGCTGCTGCGGGCGATGGCGTCGGGAATGCCGCGGACGAGGAGGTTGGTGATGAGCGAGGTGTAGAGGGAGCCGGGGCCGAGGGTGATGAGATCGGCGGAGGCGATGGCTTCGAGGGCCTCGGGGAGTGGGGAGGCGTCGGCGGGTGAGAGCATGAGCTCGGTGATGGAGCGGGTGGAGGCGGTGATGCTGGTTTCGCCGTGGACGATGGAGTCGTCGTCCATGCGTGCGGAGATGGTGGCGTTGGCGGTGGTGCAGGGATAGATGCGGCCGCGGGTGGCGAGGATCTGGGAGCTGGTCTGGACGGCCTGGGCGAAGTCGCCGGTGACGCCCGTGAGGGCGGCGAGGAAGAGATTGCCGAAGCTGTGACCCTGGAGGTCGCCGGTGGCGAAGCGGTATTGGAAGAGCTGCGAGAGCAGGTGCTCGTCCTGCGAGAGCGCAACGAGGCAGTTGCGGATGTCGCCGGGAGGAAGCATGTGGAGGTCTTCGCGGAGGCGGCCAGAGGAGCCACCGTCGTCGGTGACGGTGACGATGGCGGAGAGTTCGCGGATGAGGGCTGGAAGGGCCTGGTGCGCGCTGGGGGATGCGGAGGAGCCGGACGCAACGAAGGCTTTGAGGCCGCGCAGCAGCGTGGAGAGGCCGGTACCGCCGCCGATGGCGACGACTCGAAGCTGGCGTGGGGTGGTCATTCGCAGCTAACAGTGTAGTCGGACGCAGAGGGGGTGCGCTACGTTAGCTGGGTATGGATGCGAGGAGTAACTAGCGGCCGTGGATGGGGAGGCTCTTGCGATCCCAGGTCCCAAAGTCGGGACCCGGGGCACCCCGCAGGCACAAGAGCAACGACAAAAGCCAAGGCAGATACACGGGTCTCTTCACTCCCCCTTCGGAAAGCTCAGGGCCCGGTCGAGATGACGGTGTTTCAATGGGGTTCGGTCGAGATGACGGAACTGAGGCGGTGCGGGGGAACTGCAGGTCTCTCCACTACGCAGGACGATGGAACCATCCTGCTCCGGTCGAGATGACAACTCTATAGCTTTGGGACGCCCCCTTAGACTTCGGGGTAGAGGAGCTCGGTGAAGCGGGGATCTTCGGCTACGCCGTCGAAGTCGGAGTCGAGGCGGGCCTGGAAGCGGTTCTGATGGTTGAGACGAATGGCCTCGGTGAGGTGATCGATACAGCCGTCGGTGTCGCCGGTGAGGCTGGCGAGCAGGGCGAGGCCGTAGAAGGCGTAGTCTGCCGACTTCTCCTTGAGGAGGATCTCCTGGAGGTGCTGGCGGGCGTCTTCGTAGTTTCCTGCGTTGAGCAGGGAGATGGCGTAGTCGTAGCGCTCTTCGTGGGTCTGGAAGGCGGTAGTGCCTTTGTCGATCTGGGCGACGCACGCAGAGATGTACATGCGGATGCGATCGGCGAGGTCTTGCGGCGCGGACTCGAGCATCTTCACGAAGGCTTCGTGGGCCTTCTCGTACTTGCCAGCCTGCATGAGTTTGAGCGCGCTCTCGTAGAGGGCGAGGGTGGACTTACGGGCCGCGTCGTTGGCGTGTTGCGCATTTCCGGCGAGGGTGCGCGGGGCCTTGGTGGGTTTAGATTCTGAGGTCGATGTTGCCGGCTTCGTTGCCATGGTCTTCTCGGGGTAACAGCTAAGGGTCTGGAGCTATCGTGCAGCGACGGTATTGGGGTTATACGAGGCTAGTCGCTTTATGGTCAACTGAGAGTGTACCGGATACGCGGTCATACTGGGGAACGACTGTAAAGAACGGGGTTAAGTGTGGGGTCGTTGTACATCTTGAGCTGGCGATAGAGTTTGAATCGGCGGCGGCCAGCGAGGACGTCGGTCCAGAGGACGTCGAGGCAGGCAGCCAGGTCATTGCGCTGTTCAGTTAACACGAGCAGGCGGGAATGGTTGCGGTGCTGGTGATCGGGGGTTGAGCGGTGGAGCTGCTCTTCGGTGTGGAAGATCTTGAGGGCGAGGATGGAGAGGCGGTCGATGATGAGGCCGGGGGACTCGGAGTTGAGCGGAGCCGAGGGATTGTCGGGTGCTAGCTCGAGGAGGGCTAGGTCGATCTGCTCGGCGAGGTCGTTGCGGCGCTGGTTGAGGCGGTCGATGTCGTGCTTGACCTCGACGATGGTGTGGTCGGAGGCGCTGGGGTCGCGGGCTTCGTCTTCGCGATGCCAGAGGTCGTAGTTGGCCTGATGCTGGTCGAGGATGAGCTGGTCGAAGGGTGAGTCGGGGAGAGGCGCGGTGAGCGAGGGGTTGTGGCCGTGCCCCGTGGATTGATCGTGGAGGGCGACGATGTGCGAGGCGTTGAGCATGAGGCGGTGATTGCAAGGATAACGGAGGCGGGGCTTAGATGATAGAGGCGGTGGGTGTGGTCAGAGCGAGGAGGGGGATGCGACACTGGAGGGCATGGGAAAGACGAAGGCGGGGAGGGTGCTGATCTATCGGCTGGGGAGCCTTGGCGACATGCTGGTGGCGCTGCCGGCACTGCACCTGGTGGAGAGGGCGTTTCCGGAGTCGGAGCGGCGGATGCTTACTAATTTTCCGGTGAGCACGAAGGCTCCGGCGGCGGCGGAGATCCTGGAGGGGACGGGGTTGGTGCAGGGGTATCTGCGTTACTCGGCCGGGACGAGGAGCGCGTGGGAGTTGCTGGGATTGTGGTGGACGATTGTGCGCTGGCGGCCGCAGGTGCTGGTGTATCTGGCGGGGGCGCGTGGGGTGAAGGCCGCGCAGCGAGACGAGTTGTTCTTCAGGGTTTGTGGAGTGCGGCGGATTGTGGGTGTTCCTCTTACCGAGGGGATGCAGCGGAATTATTACGGTGCCGCGACCGGGGGCAAAGATCATGCGATGGGTGATGGAAATCTGGAGCCTGAGGCTGCGCGGCTGGTGCGGTGCATTGGGGAGTTGGGTGCGGTGGAGGATATTGCGGATCCCGGGCGGCTGCGGGATGCGGCTAGTTGGGATTTGCACTTGAGTGCGGAGGAGAGAGCGCGGGCTGCGGAGGTGATTGCGGCCGTCGGGGGTGAAGCGGCTGTAAATATGGAGGCGATTGCCGTGTGTGTGGGGACGAAGGTGCAGGCGAAGGATTGGGGTAGAGAGAACTGGCGGGGGCTGCTGGGTCGGATGGCGGCTGAGGCTCCGGGGCGGGCGCTACTGATGCTGGGTGCGGCGGAGGAGAGCGAGGCGAGTGAGTTTGCGGCGGAGGGTTGGACGGCTAGTGGCGGCGGGGCGGTGGTGAATTTATGCGGCAAGCTGACGCCGCGGGAGAGTGCGGCGGCGATTGCTCGGGCACAGTTGTTTGTGGGGCACGATAGTGGACCGATGCATCTGGCGGCGTCGGTGGGAACTCCGATTGTGGCGATCTTTGCGGCGCGGAATATTCCTCGGCAGTGGTTTCCGTTTGGGAAGCAGCATCGGGTGGTGTATCACCGGGTGGAGTGCTGGGGGTGCGGGTTGGAGACTTGCATCGAGCAGCAGAAGAAGTGCCTGATGTCGATTACCGTGGATGAGGTGATGGGAGTTGTCCGTTCTCAGTTGTCAGTTCTCAGTGAAGGCAGCGATCACTGAGAACTGAGAACGGATCACTGAGAACCACTGGGATGCGATGATGGTGGGGGAGATTTAGACGATCATGTTGCCGGAGACACATGCGGTTCTGAGTTTGTTGGAGGGTGGGTTTGCGCACCTGAAGGTGTTGGTGGTTGGGGATTTGATGCTCGACCGATACATTCTGGGTGAGGTGGAGAGGATCTCGCCGGAGGCTCCGGTGCCGGTGCTGCGACATGCTCAGCACTATGAGCGCGCTGGTGGTGCGGCGAATGTGGCGATGAATCTTGCGGGGCTGGGTTGTCAGGCGGTGCTGGCGGGGTTCTGGGGCGAGGACAAGGACAAGGATGAGCTGGCGGCGCTGGTGGAGGCTGCGGGGATCGACACGGTGGGAGTGGTGGCGACGGCGCTGCCGACGATCTCGAAGACACGGATCGTGGGACGGCAGCAGCAGTTGTTGCGGCTGGATATTGAGAGCAAGGACATGCCGGGCGCGGAGGACCAGCAGAAGCTGCGGGAGCGCGCGGAACAACTGGTGAGCAAGGTGCATGCGGTGGTGCTGTCGGATTATGCGAAGGGTGCGCTTACGGCGGAGCTGTGTGCCGCGGTGATTGCGGCGGCGAAGGTTTCGGGTGTGCCGGTGCTGGTGGATCCGAAGACTCCGGACTTTGGGAAGTATGCGGGAGCGACGATGGTGTGCCCGAATCTGCAGGAGTTGGCGGCGGCGACGGGTGTGAGCTCGCATCGGCTGGAGGCGCTGCTGGAGGCGGGCGAAGCGCAGCGCGAGAAGCATGGGCTCACGTATTTGACCGTCACGATGAGTGAAAAGGGGATTCGCGTGCTGTGGGAGGGTGGGACGTACCACTCTCCGGCGCGGGCGCGCGAGGTGTTTGATGTGTCGGGCGCAGGCGATACGGTGATTGCTACGCTGGCCGCCGCGTTGGCGGGCGGGTTGAAGATTCAGAGTGCGGTGGAGCTGGCGAATTTGGCTGCGGGGATCGTGGTGGGAAAGATGGGGACGGTGCCGATTGCGCAGCATGAGCTGGTCGCGGCGCTGACGCCTTCGAGTGGGATTCGCGGCGGAGAGAAGGTGTTGGATGGAGAACGACTGGCGAAGCGCGTCGCGGAGTGGAGAGCGGCGGGCGAGACGATTGTGTTCACGAATGGATGCTTCGACCTGCTGCATGTGGGGCATGTGACGTTGCTGGAGGAGTGTCACCGGTTCGGGTCGAAGCTGGTGCTGGGGTTGAACTCGGATGCGAGCGTTTGCCGGTTGAAGGGGCCGACGCGGCCGGTGGTGGGAGAGAAGGAACGCGCGCGAGTGATGGCTGCGCTGGCCGCGGTGGATGCGGTGGTGGTGTTCGAGGAGGACACGCCGTTGGAGCTGATTCTCGCGGTGAAGCCGGATGTGCTGGTGAAGGGTGGGGACTACTCGGTGGAGACGGTGGTGGGACATGAGGATGTGATCGCAGGGGGCGGGAGGGTGGAGATTGTGCCGACGGTTGAGGGATTTTCGACGACGAACATCGTTAGTAAGCTCAAGGCGAGCGAACAGAGCCAAGGGTAAGGGGGCCCGGACGCGTGGGGCCTGGAGGCCGCGTGATTGGGGCGGTGCTTTGGGGCTATGGAGTTGATTTTTAGGGGAAAAGGGGAGGTGGTGAGCGGGCTGGGGCTCGAACCCAGGACCAACGCCTTAAAAGGGCGATGCTCTACCAACTGAGCTACCCGCTCGCTCTTTCTTTAAGGTAGCACGAGAGGTGGGGTAGGTCGGTATGCGGGCGGGAAATGAGTTCGTGCTTGCGTGGCGAGCAGAACCCACGTATAAAACTTGCACGAATTCACACATCTAGTAGGTCATGATGAAAATGCGGGGCGGAATTTTAAGAGCTGCCGCCAAGCAGTCAAGCGGGGTAGGGACTGTGCACGAGTGCGGTCAACCAATGGCGCGCCGGTTGAGGATATCGGCGATTGCGTGGGCGCTGGTCCTGGTGGGAGTTGTCCCGGCGTACGGAGCTTCGATTTTCGGGTCGTCCCAGACGGTTCCGGACTGGGTGAAGGCGGCTGCCGAGCAGCCGCTTCCGAAGTTTCATGGCGATCCCAAGGCGGTCGTTCTGCTCGACGACACGACGTACACCGTGGACGAGAGCGGGAGAGCGACGGAGCATGTGCGTCGCGTGGTGAAGATTCTGCGTCCGCAAGGCCGCGACTACGGCTATCCGTTTGTACCTTACGACAAAGACTCGAAGGTGCTTTTTCTGCATGTCTGGAGCATTGATTCGGCGGGGCACAACTATGCGATGAAGGACAACGAGATCCTGGACATAGGTGCGCCAGGTGAGGATGGGGAGTTGTACTCCGACGATCGGGCGAGGGTTGCCGATCCACCGGGACGTGATCCTGGGGGAGTGATTGCGTACGAGTATGAGGTGCGCGAGCGTCCCTATCTGGCGGAGACGAATTGGGAGTTTCAGGACGAACTGCCACGGATGCAACAGAGCTTTACGCTGGCGCTGCCTGCCGGGTATACGTATGCGACGACGTGGGCCCGGCATGACAAGGTGCAAGGGATCGATCTGGAGAACCACCAATATCGGTGGGAGATGAACAACGAACCAGCGATCGATTTGTTTGAAGTGCCGATGGCGCCAGGGGAGGGTTCGATGGCCGCCAGGATGACGGTGCACTACGCTGGGCCGGGGTTGCAGCAGCCGCAGGATGGAACGTGGCAGGGGATCGGCGAATGGTATGCAGGGCTGGAGAGCGGCCGCCTGACGGCGACTCCGGACATTCAAGCGAAGGCGGCGGAGCTGACCGCGGGGAAGACGGACTTCTACGACAAGGCAGAGGCCATTGGCGACTTTGTGCAGCAGAAGATTCGGTACTTCGTGATCGAGATGGGCGTGGGTGGCTATCAGCCGCATGCGGCGGAGGATATTTTCCGCGGCCGCTATGGCGACTGCAAGGACAAGGCGGCGCTGCTTTCGGCGATGCTGTCGAGCGTTGGCATCCACAGTGCGCTATTGATGGTGGATACGGAGCGCGGCGTGATCGATCCGCAGGATCCGTCGATCTTTGGCAATCACATGATTGCGGCAATCGAGATTCCGAAAGGATATGAATCGCCGAAGCTGCACAGCGTGGTTACGGCGAAGACAGGGAAGCGTTATTTGATCTTCGATCCTACATGGGAACGAACTCCGTTTGGGCAGCTCGAAGACAACTTGCAGGGGAGTTATGGAGAGTTGATTGAAGGGGCTGATAGTCAGATTCTTCAGCTTCCGGTGATGGACCCGACGTTGAACACGATTCGGCGAACGGGAAGTTTTGTGTTGAGCGCCGATGGTACGTTGTCAGGTTCGGTTACGGATAAGCGATACGGAGATCTCGCGGAGCATCGCCGCGGTGTTTTCTCAGAGGTCGATGATACGAAGCAGCAAGAGTATATGGATCGAGTGATTGCGCGGGACTTCACTGGAGCGTCGATGACCGGACTGAAGGTGGAGAACGTGGAGGCGCTGGACAAGGACCTCACGACGACCTTCGACCTGAAGGCCAGCCATTTTGCAAGCTTCACAGGGCCTCTTTTGATGCTGCGGCCGCGCGTGCTGGGAAGCGATGGTTTGGATGTCGATCACAAACGGCGGAGTATCGCGATCAATCTGGAGGAGACCATGCAGGCCACGGATAGTTACGACATCAAGCTACCGGCTGGCTACGTGGTGGATGAGCTGCCTGATCCCGTGAAAGTGGATGTTGGATTTGCGAGCTATGTGAGCGCGACCGAACTGCATGGGGATGTATTGCATTACAGCCGCACCTATACCGTGCGGCAGGTGACAGTGCCTGCTACACAGTATGCCGAGGTGCAGCAGTTGGCCGCGGCGATTGCAGCGGATGAAGATAGCCAGGCGATTTTGAAACATGGGAATTAAACGCGGGTCGAAGGAAGGAACAAGCAGGTGATGAAGAAACACACGATGTTTGCAGGACTTTTCACCGCAGTATTGATGACGGGCACGGTGGCGCAAGCGCAGGCTAATTTTACGAAGCCGACGGCGGAGGAGCTATCGATGACGTCGCTGCCGGGGTATCCCGGCGCCGCAGCGGTGGTGCTTTTCCGCGAGCAGATCACGAACGACGATTTGCATGTGGTGTATCACTATGACCGCATCAAGGTCCTGACCAAAGACGGTGAGAAGTATGCGAATGTGCAACTGCCGTTCATTACGACGACGGGCGATAGCGGATACAACGATGATGACAAGTCGCTTGGGGACATTGCAGGAAGGACGATTCATGCGGACGGGACGATCATTCCTTTTACAGGCAAGCCGTATCTGAAGGTACTGGAGAAAGGCAAGGACGCGAAGTTCCAGGAGCGCGTGTTTACGCTGCCGGACGTCGAGGTGGGAAGCATCATCGAGTATCGCTACGCAACTCGCATTGCGGACAACGCTTTCGAGGCGCCGGACTGGTATATCCAAGGAGACCTGTACGTAAAGTCGGCGCATTACGTGTGGTATCCGACAGAGATCCCGCTCATTAATTCGCGGCAGCAGCCGCTTACTACGATTACGTGGTTTCCAATTCTCCCAGAGGGGGTGGCGATTCAGCATCACGACATTCCACATTCAACCTTTACGCCCGGTCCGACTCAATACTTTGACCTGACGGTGAAAGATGTGCCGCCTGAGACCAAAGAGCCATACATGCCGCCCATTGCAAGCTTCAGCTATCGCGTGTTGTTCAACTTGTCTGGAGAGCGGACGGCTGCGGAGTGGTGGAAGGACCAAGGTAAAGACTGGGCGAAGGGTATGGATTCGTTTGCCGACCCAAACTCGGAGCTGAAAAGGGAGACAGCGGAGATTACGGCTGGTGCGACGACGGATGACCAGAAGCTGCAGAAGATTTACGCAGCGGTGATGGCTCTGGAAAATACGCGGTATACACGTGCGCGGGAACAACGCGAAGACAAGGCGTCGGGAGAGGGCAAAGTAAAAAATGCGGCTGACGTGCTAAGCCACAAGCGTGGAAGCGCAAACCAGTTGACGGAGCTGTTCGTCGGGATGGCGAGAGCAGCCGGTATGAAGGCGTATTTCATGCTGGTGCCCGATAGAAGCATTGAGATCTTTGTGCCAGTCTGGCTGAGCTTCGAACAATTTGACGATGTCATCGCGATTGTTGATGTGGATGGCAAGGAGCAGTATTTTGATCCAGGTTGGAGGTACTGCCAGTATGGGCATCTCGCCTGGCAACATACGGTGGTGCAGGGATTGCGGGAATCAGATAAAGGGACCGAATTTTCGTCGACGCCGGGAGATGATTTCAAATTCAATCGCACGGAACGGGTCGCGAACCTGAAGATGGATGATGCTGGGCAAATCACTGGAACCATCAATCTGACCTTTCGTGGGTCGCCTGCTGTCGATTGGCGGCATACGGCGCTGAAGGGAGATGATGCCAGCCTCAATCACGCCCTGCAGAATTACCTTGAGGAAATGGTGCCGAAGTCGCTGCAAGTGAAGGTGGATAAGATTGACAACCTACAGGACTACGAGCAGCCGATCAGGGTGACGTACCAGGTGACCGGGAAGCTTGGGGTAGCAACGGGCAAGCGCGTGATCATGCCCTCTGATCTTTTTGAGAGCGGTTCCTCGGCGACGTTTGCTGATGATAAGCGGGTGGAGGCGGTGTATTTCCACTATCCCCAGTACGTGGCGGACGCGCTGCGCGTGAATCTGCCTGCACGTTACGCGGTGGAGGCGATACCGACGACGATACGCTTTGATTTTTCCAAAGGCGAGGCTTACAAGCTTTCAGTTACTCAGGACGCGGGAGGTTTTACTACGCGTCGCGATCGTTTACAGGGTGAAATATTGGTCATGCCGAAGGACTATGCAGAGATGCACAAGTATTACTCACAGTTTGAAAGCAAGGACCAGGAGAGTGTTGTCCTGAAGCAGTCATCGGTTGCGACCGCTTCTACGGCCGCCGCTGGGGCAAATTGATCGATGGATGCGCGCGACAGTCAACGGAGGTGTGTCGTCTGAAGACGGCACACCTTGATGACTCCGTTGTTGTATGGACACGGGTGGGTGGTGGGGGTTGAGGCGTGGAGAACCATCCATGTGACACCGAGGGGAAGCAGGCGCGCATCGCGGATGGCGTCGGACTCGGTTGAGAGGTTGATTTGGGCGTCAGCGCCCTGCTGCCAAAGCGTTGCGAGACGAGGAGTGATGGCTGCTTCGCCGCCGTCTTTGGAGAAGTCGGGAATGGCGCTGCGAAGGGCGATGGGGCGGAAGGTCTGAGCGTCTTCGCCGTCTTCGTTAACGTACTTCGTGTCCATGGCAAAGAGAGCGCCGGGGGGTGTGTTGTCGCGACACCAGAGGAAGGCGCGGACCCATGGGTTGGGATTCTGCTGGGCAAGCCAAGGGAACTCAAGGTGTTCGGATGCGGGGAAGGTCTGGCGCTGCACGTAGAACATGGTGGCGGAGAGGGCAAGAAGTACTACGACCGGCGCGGATGAGAGTGCGGCGCGGAGGAAGGCTGCGTGGGCGCGTCGGCGTGTCTCGAGTGCGAGTTCGGTGAGGGTTGCGCCGAGCAGGAGCGTCATGACTGCATAGATGAGAAGGTAGACGCGGAGCGGCTGCATGCGTGCGACGAGGTGAGTGCGGCTGCTCTCCTGCGCGAAGACGAGCACGATCAACGTGGCGATGCAGGCGAGCGCGATGCAGGCTCTGCTGAGGGCGGTGGCTTTCTGGTTGAGTGCGTCGGAGAGTCGTCGATAGCGGACGAGCAGGGCCGCGAGGACGGCGGGCGGCCCGACGAGGCCGAGTAGCTCATACCATTGCCACTGCGAGAGGAACCAGTAGTAGCGCGACCGTTCCGCAGCGATGACTGCGGGGGATTCTGGCGGGGCGACGATGTGGAGGATCGTTGCGAGGGCGATGGCGGCGAGGGTGAGGATCGCGTAGCCGAGATAACGGCGGCGCAGTCGCGTGACCAGCAGGACCACGACTAACGCGAAGGCATACGCGGCCATAAGCGGATGAAAGGCTGCGGCGAGGATGAGACTGAGAGCGCACCAGAGGAGCGGGAGCCGTGTGGGGCGATCGTCCAGAGCGAAGGCCACGGCTAGAAGCGAGAGCGGAGTGGAGAGGCTGCGCGCTGTGACGTAAGGGTCCATGAGCAGAAGCGATGTGCCTGCGATGGGCAGCGACCAGAAAGCGGCGAGGAGGAAGAGGCCTGCAAGTTGGGCGAGGTCGTTTGCGACGGTGAGGCGCAAGACGCGATGAGCAGCGTAGAACGTGAGCCAGAGGCTGAAGAGGTTGGTGAGAAGAAGTACCCACGCGAGGGACAGATGCGTTCGATGGACGATGAAGGCTAGAACGGGAGCGAAGATGGAGAAGTGCAGGTGCTCGCTGACGAAGACTGTGTAGTGAGGAAAGAGAGATGGGTTCAACGTGAGTTGCACGCCGGCAACGTACAGGCCTCCGTCTTCGGCGAGGGGATGATAGCCGTTGATCAACAGCGTGACGAGGGCGAGGAGGGGGAGAAGCAGGTGCCAGGTGGAGGTCTTCCATGGTGTTGAAGGTTCGGAAAACGTGGTGGTACTGGTCGTGGCGGCGAGCTGCATCTGTCTAGTTTAGACGGCCCCAGACGATACAATGACATCTATAGAGAAGAGCCATAACGCAAGCTAATGACGAAGAGCGAATTAATCTATTTGGGGACCGAAGCATCCCGCGCGAGGCGTTGCCTGTGACGCGAGAGAACCGCATGAGCCTGCTGAAGACGCTGCCAGGGCTGATGATCAGTGCATTTTTTCTTTGGTGGACATTCCGCGACTTTAAGCTGGCGACGCTGAAGAACATCCGTCTGGTTGCGCCGCTATGGATCTTTGGGTTGCTTGCGGGAATGTGCATGAGCTATGGAACGCGGTCGTTTCGATGGTGGCGAATGATGCGGAGTACTGGGGCGCGGTGGAAGACGTGCTTTCGAGTGCTCATTACGTCGTTGGCAGCGAATAATATTCTTCCACTGCGGATTGGCGACGTGATGCGCGTGTTCACCTACGCGCCTGATCTGAATGCGTCGCCTTCGGTGATTTTGAGTACGGTGATCTTGGAGAAGCTGCTCGATGTCTTCACGCTGGTGGTGCTGCTGGTGGTGACGGCGCATACGGGCAAGGGGCTGCCACCGAAGACACGCGTGCTGGTGAAGACGCTGCTGCTGATCTCCGGAACGGGTTTGATTGTGATGGTGGTGGGAGCGCGAGCGTTGGAGCGGCCGATTAAGGCGGCGTTTGCGAAGCTGCCGCCTAGCCTGGCGAAGCTGGGAAAGATTGAGCACTGGCTGTTGTTGGCGCTGGATGCGATTCGCCAGATTGGGATTGTCGGCATGGTGGCGCTCTTTGGTTTGAGCCTGGTGATCTGGCTTAGCGAGAGCCTGCTGTATTTTTCTGCGATGCAGATGATTGGACTGCGAACCGATGTCGGCGCGCGATTGGATTGGGGCGCGCCGTTGCAGGCCGTGTCGCTGGCAAACTTTGCGTTTCTGGTGCCGAGTGCGCCGGGCGGTATTGGCCCGTTTGAGTGGGCGTGCCAGAATGCGCTGAAGCTGCATTATGTTGCGTCGGGACCAGCGGGTTTGTTTGGCCTGCTGATCCATCTCTGGTTGTTGGTGACGATTACGGGCGTGGGTGGCACGATGTTCTTTGTGCATCGACTGCATCGTGCAAGGCGCAAGCCACTTCTGGAAGAGATTGAGACTTTACCAGCGCAGATGCCCTAGGTTTGAGATTCGCGAATAAGGTTTAAGAAAAGGCGAGTATGTACCGAACGTTGCAGTTGCAGTTGCAGGCACGAATCGAAGCGTTATTGAAGGAGCGTTACGATGTTGCGCTCGCGAATCTGGCGGTAGAGCTGCCTCCGAAGATTGAGTTCGGGGAGATGGCGCTGCCGGTTGCGTTTGAGCTGGCGAAGCGGCTGAAGAAGGCGCCGCGCATGATCGCGCAGGAGCTGCAGAGCGCGCTGGCTGAGACTCCGGGCGTGGCTTCGGTGGAGATTGCTGGCGCGGGATATCTGAATGTGAAGCTCGATCGCGCGTCGATGGTGAAGCGCATGGCTGCCGATGAGCACGCGGAGGTTGGCGGCGGCGGGTTTCGGCTTGTGGAGCATACGAGTATCAATCCGAACAAAGCGGCGCATGTGGGACATCTGCGGAATGCGATCCTGGGCGACAGCTTTGCGCGGATGTTGAAGAAAGACGAGTACAAACCGGGGTGGGAGACTGGCGTTCAGAACTACATCGACAATACGGGCGTGCAGGTGGCCGATATTGTGGTTGCGGTGACGGAGTTGCAGGGGATGTCGCTGGCCGATGTGCGTGCCTGGATGGCGGAGTTGGAGCGTACGAGTCGTCGGTTGGATTATGCCTGCTGGGATCTGTATGCCGAGGTTTCGCAGTGGTACGAGGCAGATGCTCGGCGTGTGGGTGAGCGCAGGCAGTTGCGGCTGGACACGCTGCATGCAATTGAGGCTGGTGGAAATGAGAAGGCGGAGATCGCGGAGTTGATCGCGACGGGCGTTCTGCGGCGGCATCTGGAGACGATGGAACGGCTGGGCATTGAGTATGACTTTCTGCCGCGGGAGAGCGAGATTCTGCATTTGCACTTCTGGGAGACGGCGCGCGCGCTGATGGTCGAGCGCGGTGTGCTGTATCTCGAGACTGAAGGAAAAAATAAAGGTTGCTGGGTGATGCGTCGGGCGATTTCGGCTGCAGCGGGCGTGGAGTTGGCCGAAGGTGGTCCGGATGAAGACGCGAAGATTATCGTTCGGTCCAATGGAACGGTAACGTATGTCGGCAAGGACATTGCTTATCACCTTTGGAAGTATGGGCTGCTGGGGAAAGACTTTGGGTATGCGAAGTTTCGTGAGTATGCAACGCATACTTGCTGGATTTCGACGGTGCATGGTGAGGATCCGCACCCGAGTTTCGGACATGCCGATGCGATTTATAACGTGATTGATTCGCGGCAGGATGATCCGCAGACGCAGGTGAAGGAGTCGTTGCGGGCGCTGGGGTATGTGGAGGAGAGCGAGCGGTACACGCATCTGAACTATGCGTTTGTGGGGTTGACGGCGCGTACGGCTGAGGACCTTGGGTATGTGCTGAGCGAGGAAGATAAGGCTCGGAATTTTATTGAGGTGAGTGGGCGCAAAGGTTTTGGCGTGAAGGCCGATGACCTGATCGACCGCATGATTGCCGCGGCGCGTAAGGAAGTGGAAGCGCGGCATCCTGAGCTGGATGGGGGGGAGCGCGCGGAGATTGCTGAGGCGATTGGCGTTGGCGCGCTGCGGTATTTCCTGCTGCGGTTTACGCGCAATACGGTGATTGCGTTTGATTACCAGGATGCGCTGGCGTTCGACGGCGAGACCGGACCGTATGCGCAGTATGCAGCGGTCCGTGCGGCGAATATCTTCCGCAAGGCGGGCGTGAGTGAAGAGGCGGCGTTAGCGGCTGTAGCGGATCTTGATTTAGCAGAGATGCTGCAGGGCGATGAGGGCACCAGTGTGTGGGAGGTGTGGCTGACGGCTTCGCGGCTATCGCTGGTGCTGGAGCAGGCGATTGCAGCGGCGGAGCCGGCGATGCTGGCGCGGTATGCGTTCGTGCTGGCGCAGCAGTTCAATAATTTTTATCATCGGCATCACATTCTGACCGAGACCGATGAGGCGAGGAAGTTGCTGCTGCTGGCTACCGCAGCAGTGGCGCGACGGGAGCTGGTGCGGGTGCTGGGGTGGCTGGGTATTGCGGTGCCCAGCGCGATGTAGGGGGAAGGCTCACCTCTCTGAAGCGAGGAAGCGAAGGGGTAGATCTACGGCCTTGCTGATGCCGATGCGGGGCGTGGCGGTGATGGAGGCGGGGCGAAAGCCGTCGTCGAGGACACGCAGCGAGGATCTGGCGCGGGTGACATCGATGCCGTTGTCGGCGAGGGTGATGCCCATGGCCTGGCAGAGACGACCGGGGCCTGAGCAGAGCAGCTTGGGTTTTGCGGTGGAGGGGAGGCCGCGGAGGCGAGCCATTGTCTCAAGGCCTGCGATGGGTCGGAGGGCGCGGATGAGGACGCCGCCGGGTTTGCCTGCGGGCTCGCAGGAGAAGTTCAGGCAGCAGTGCATGCCGTAGATGAAATAGACGTAGGAGAAGCCGGGCGGTCCGAAGAGGACGGCGTTGCGGGCGGTCTTGCCGATGAAGCTGTGTGAGGCGGGGTCTTCGAAACCGAGATAGGCTTCGATTTCTGTGATGCGGCCGGTGAGGCGTTCGCCGTCGAGCGTGCGCGTGATGAGCTTGCCTAAAAGGTTGCGCGCTACTACTTCGGGTGAGTCGAGATAGAAGCTGCGGGGTAGGAGGGTTGGCATAGGTTAGGCGGTGGCGCAGAGAGTGGGGAGGACTTCTGTGGCGGGGCCGAGGTGAATTTCGTCGAAGGCTTTTGCGTTGAGAGGCTCTTCCGGGCCGACGTAGAGGGTTCGGATGCGACGCTGGTTGGCGATGTGGACTAAGCCAGCGGCAGGGTAGACGGAGCCGGAGGTGCCGACGACGAGGAGCGCGGTGGCGCGGTCGAGCTCGGCGTAGATCTCGTCCATCGCGAGTGGAATTTCGCCGAACCAGACGATGTGGGGGCGGATGGGGTGGTTGCAGATTGGGCAGGTGGGTAGGGTGGATTCGTAGAGGGCGGTGTCGGGAAAGGGCTGGTTGCAGCGGGTGCAACGGGAGTGGAAGAGGCTGCCGTGCATGTGGTGGATGTGCTGGGAGCCGGCGCGCTCGTGGAGGTCGTCAACGTTCTGGGTACAGAGGTAGAAGCGGTTGGGCATGTGGCGTTCGAGGGCGGCGAGGGCCAGGTGGCCGGCGTTGGGCTGGGCGGCGAGTGCGTCGCGGCGGCGCATGGAGTAGAAGCGCCAGACGAGGGATGGGTCGGCTTGCCAGGCGTCGGGCGTGGCTACGTCTTCGACGCGGTGACCGTTCCAGAGACCTCCGGAACCGCGGAAGGTGGCGAGGCCGCTCTCGGCGGAGATGCCTGCGCCGGTGAGGACGAAGAGGCGATCATGAGGCGAGAAGGCGGGCGAGAAGGCCATGAGGTAGTTTAGTCCGTGGCTGCGCGGTGGGACGCGCTAAACGGGACAAGCCGCCTGCGTGCGGCGGCTTGTCCGTGGTCGAGAGTGGGTGTTTCCTAATGCTGGGGCGCTGCGGGTGGTGGAGGTGCTTGCGGCGGAGGAGGTCCCCAGTGGTGGTCGTCGGGCGGGGGAACGAAGGCTGGGGGCTTGGAGTTGCCGCGATGGCAGGTGCCGCAGCCGGCGCCGTGGGTTGCGGGAGGGTCCTTGAGCTGAGAGATGTACTGCTGGTTGATGGCCATGGTCATGCGGAGCATGATGCGGGCGCGGTCCTTCATGGGGTTGGTGTCGGCGGCTGGGTCGAGATGGCCGGTCGCGGGGTTCTTGGCGTGGCAGTAGTCGCACTCTACGCCGAGGGCGCCGGTGAACTTGTGCATGACCTCCATGACCTGATCGCCGGTCCAGTCCTTGGGGAGGACCTGGAGGTTGGTGGGCTTGGGATGGGGGTGATGCATGTGGCCTTCGCCGTGAGCGTCGGGAGGCGGACCGGCGGGCGAAGGGGTTTGAGCGGGGACGGTGGTTGCGATGGAGAGCGCGATGAGGGCGGCGAACGAGGCGAGAGCGGGGCGAAGCCTGAAGGACATCCTGGGGTTCCTTTGTGGAGAGGATGGGAGCTACTTCACTGCTGATGTTCTGGAGTTCTGTGTTCTGGTACGGAGAGAGACGCGCTTAGTCTACCGTGAGTTTCCGGTGGGCTGAGGGAATCTGCTAGTTGGCCTGGTCGCTGGCTTGGCTGCCAGCGTAGCTGCGGACCCACTCGGTGATGGTGCGGATGGCTACGCCGGAGGGGCCTTTGGATTGCCAGGCCTTCTGATCGTCGAGCCAGGTGGTGCTGGCGATGTCGAGGTGGATCCAGGGGATGAGGGGCGAGTCGCCGACGAACTCCTTGAGGAACATGGCGGCGGTGGTGGCGCCGCCGTAGCGGCTGCCGGTGCTGTTCATGATGTCGGCGATCTGGCTCTTGATCTGGTCGCGGTAGTCGTCGGTGCAGGGCATGCGCCAGAACTTCTCCCCGGTGATGGAGAGGGCGTCGAGGAAGCGCTGGGTTGTGGCGTCGTCGTTGGAGAAGAGGCCGGCGTTGACCTGGCCTAGCGCGGTTCCGATGGCTCCGGTGAGCGTGGCGGCGTTGATGAGGTGGGTTGCGCCGAGAGTTTGAGCGTAGTGGAGACCGTCGGCGAGGACGAGGCGGCCTTCGGCGTCGGTGTTCATGATCTCGATGGTCTTGCCGGACATGGCGGTGACGACATCGCCGGGTTTGAAGGCGAGGCCGTCGGGCATGTTCTCGCAGGAGCAGACGACGCAGAGGACGCGGACGTTGGGTTTGAGCTGCGCGATGGCGCGCATGGAGGCGATCATGCTGGCGGCGCCTGCCATGTCGTACTTCATCTTGTCCATGTCGGCTGCGGGCTTGATGGAGATTCCTCCGGTGTCGAAGGTGATGCCTTTGCCGACGAGACCGATTACGGGCGCGTTTGCTGCTGGTGCTGTTGGTGGTTCGTAGCGCAGGACGATGAGTGCTGGTGGTTCTGGAGAGCCTTGCGCTACGGCGATGAAGGCTCCCATCTTTAGCTCGCGGAGCTTGTCCATGGTATGGACCTCGCAGGACAGGCCGAAGTCTTGCGCCGTAAGTTCCTGGGCCATCGCGGAAGTGCGTTTGCCGAGCTCGGTTGGTGTGAGGATGTTTCCGGGTTCGTTGATGAGCGTGCGGGCGAAGTTCTGGCTTTCGGCGAGGATGATGCCTTCGCGGAAGGCGGTTTCGGTGGCCTCGTCGACGCTGGGCGCGAGGACTGTAAGCTGCTGAATGCTCAGATCTTTGCGGTCGGCGCGATAAAAATCGATGTCGAAATCGGCGACAATGGCGCCTTCGGCGAGGGCGCGGGCGGTTAGGGGGGTGGGTAGGGTTGGGTGCTCAGGGAAGGTCAGGGCGAGGGTGCGGAGGCCCTTGGGGCGGGCGTAGCGGACGGCTGCACCCGCGGCCTTGCGGAGCTCGTGGGGGGTGAGCTTACCGGACTTGCCGGCGCCGACGAGGAGGAGGCGTTGGGCTTTGAGGCCTTGCGGTGCGGGGAGGAGGAAGGTCTCGCCGAGGGTGGCCTTGAACTCGCCGGAGGTTAGCCAGGGGGCTGCGGCGGCGAGGAGGGCGGGGTCGGTGGTGAGGAGCTCGGGGGTTGCGGGGGCGTCTTTGGCGGTCGTGGTGTCGATTGCGAAGACTACCAGGAGTGGGGTGGCGAAGTCGGCGGGGGACTGGTGTTGCAGGTTCGTTTTCATCATCTTTCATGCTACTTGAGGTTCTTCGTGCGCGCGGAGGACGTAGGGGGCCTCCCCTCCCATACTTTTCGGGACAAATTATTGCAGTGGCGCGGCTTAGGGGTGGACTTGTTGAAGTCACCCCCCGGTTTCTTGCGGGTGGCGCGCGGACGGCCGGAAGACGCGGGGCGCCTGTTTGAGTCGGCGGGTTTTCAGGGTTTTTGGCGGTTCATTTTTGGAGGGGGTGAAGAGGTCGATGAGGGTTTTCAGGCGTTCTTTTTGGCGGATGGGGGGGAGGCGCTTGGTTCTGGATAGCTCGGCGATGCCGTGGAGGCTGGCCCAGAAGAGTTCGGCTCGGACCTCGGCTTTGGAGCTCTTGCCGGGGAACAACGCGAGGATGTGGGAGAAGGCGAAGCGGAGCTCTGGAGGGGTGGCGGCGGCGCCGAAGGGGACGGTGAGGTTGAGCGAGAACATTACTTCGTAGAGTGCTGGCGACGATGCGGCGAAGGCGAGATAGGTGGTTGCGACGGATTCGACTGGGTTCCCATGCTTAGGGTGTTTTCGCGCCTTCTCCATGGTCATGCCGAGCTCCTGGAAGCCCTCGATGGCGACGGCGGCGAGGATCCCTTCGCGGCTGCCGAAGTGGGCGTAGAGGACGGGTTGGCTGTAGGAGATCTCGTCGGACAGGCGGCGAACGGTGACGTTGGGCCAGCCTTCCTGCTCGGCGATCTGGCGGGCGGCGCGGATGATCTGGGCGCGGCGGGCCTGCTTGTCGCGCAGCTTTCGTTCTGCGATGCGGTTGGTTGGCGGTGGTGTCTCCATGGATAGAGATTATAGCGTTGCTAGATTTTCCCTGCTAATGATGAATCTTTCTGTGAGGTCTGGTGATCGTATATAGCGCTGCTAGATTTTATAACAATAGGAGGATTTTATGGGTAACGCACTTGCGCTTTCGCTGACTGGGCTTATTGCTGTGGGGGTGATTGGTATTGGTTCTTTCTACCTGGCGTCGCCGGAGCGAATCTCAGGTTCGTTTGGTCTGAAGTTGCCGGCGGCGGATGCTGATACCCGTGCGTGGCTGCGTCTGAAGGGGATTCGGGATGTTGGGGCTGGCGTGCTGGTGCTGACGTTGATGCTGGCTGCGGACAGGCGGACGGTGGGGATCGCTATGCTTGCGTTGGCGATTATTCCTTTTGGAGATATGTCCATCATCCTGGGGTCGGGCGGGTCTAGGGCGAAGGCGTTGTCGATTCATGGCCTGACGTGCGCGGTGATGGTTTTGGTTGGGATTTTGTTGGTGCGTGGTGTTTGAGTTGGGGCTCAGGCGTTGGGGGATGGCGTTGGGGGGTGGTTTTTGGTTAGGTAGATGGCGGCGGTGAGCATCCAGAGGAAGCCTATGAAGCGGGTGATGGGGATAAAGAAGTTTGCCTGGTAGGCTAGCAGGCTGAACCAGGAGAGTTCTCCGGCTAGGGCTACGACGAGGCCCAGGATGACGACCCAGCGGGGAAGAAGGCGCGCAAAGTGGCTGGTGATGGAGATGCCCGCCGCCATGAGGCCGAAGCCTGTGGCGAAGAGGACTCCGCCGGCCAGGAAGCTCAGGTAGAAGATGGCCTTGACCAGGGGCGCGGAGGTTAGGACGTCGGGGACGGAGAGGATCCAGCCGGCCATGCCGCTGAGGAAGAGGGCGAGGGTGGCGGTGAGGCCACCGAAGAGGGTGATGTTGGTGCCGGCGGCTCGGACGCCGAGGTAGCGGAGGCGGCTGACGGCGGTGACGGCGAAGAGGCCGAGGGGGACGGCGGAGCCAAAGAGGAAGAAGTTGGTGAGGCGGTCCAGGAAGGGGGATTGGGCGAAGAAGAGGCGGACTTGCTCGGCGGGGGCGAAGGGGGTGACGAAAGGCGGGCCGTGGCGAAGGGCGGCGGCGGCGAGGAAGCCGGCTTCGAAGAGGAGGATGTGGACGATGGCGAGGGCGGTGAGGGAGGGACCACGGAAGCGCGGGGTTGGTTTCATAGCAAAATCGTTTATATGATTAATGAATATTTTATGCAACAATTATTTTCACGATGAGCGACGAGCGGGTTGGGCAGGGGGTTGAGCAGGGGTTGGGGG
>JBAULP010000008.1:0-173278 GCA_049578265.1 Acidobacteriaceae bacterium | reverse complement strand
CGTCGTTGAAGACGGAGATCGCTCCGTTCTGTGATGCCTATGTCGCGGTGGACGATGCGATTGACGATGCGTATAGGCCGGTGGTGGATGTGATCTTTGGGCAGATGCTGGGGCTGTACTGCTCGGTCGCGCATGAGCTGAAACCGGATTCGCCCAGCCCTGATGGAGTGATCAACCGCGTCGTGCAGAAGTTCAGGATCTACTAGCGATGAGTTCTGTTTTGCAAAAACATTTGGCGAAGCAGCGGCAGGGAGTGGGTGCGGGGATACCTTCTGTTTGCTCGGCGCATCCTTGGGTGATTCGCGCGGCGGCGGAGCAGGCGGCGGAGGATGGGTCGTTGCTGCTGGTGGAGGCTACCAGCAACCAGGTGAATCAGTTTGGTGGGTACACCGGGATGCGGCCGGCGGAGTTTCGCGCGTTTGTGCTGGAGCATGTGCGGGCTGCGGGGGTGGATGAGGCGAAGTTGATTTTGGGCGGCGATCATCTGGGGCCGAATCCATGGCGTGCGCTGGCTGCGGAAGAGGCGATGCAGCGGGCTGTAAATATGGTGGCGGAGTATGCGCGCGCGGGGTTTGGGAAGATTCATCTGGATGCGAGTATGGGTTGCGGCGGGGATGCGGCTCCGCTGTCGGATGAGGTGGTGGCGGAGCGTGCGGCGCGGTTGTGTAAGGCGGCTGAGGATGCTTGCGGGGCGGGTGAGCGGCCGGTGTATGTGATTGGCACGGAGGTTCCGGTGCCGGGGGGTGCTACGCACTCGGTGACGGAGTTGGAGGTGACGTCGGTGGCTGCGGCGAAGCATACGTTGGCGGTGCATAAGGGCGTGTTTGCTGCGCAGGGGCTTGGAGATGTTTGGTCGCGCGTGATTGCGCTGGTGGTGCAGCCGGGGGTGGAGTTTGATCATGATGCGGTGGTGGGGTATGAGCGTGAGAAGGCGCGGGCGCTGGTGGAGTGGTTGCGGGTGCAGCCGGAGGCGATTGTGTTTGAGGCGCACTCTACTGACTACCAGTTGCCGGAGGCTTATGTGGAGCTGGTGGAGGATGGGTTTGCGATTTTGAAGGTAGGGCCGGCGCTGACGTTTGCGATGCGCGAGGCGTTGGATGCGCTGGAGGATATGGAGTCGCAGTTGGTGCCAGAGGAGCGGCGGTCTCGGCTGAGCAGCGTGGTGGAAGAGACGATGCTGCGGGAGCCGAAGGATTGGTTGCCGTACTATGCGGGCAGCGCGGCGGAGCAGAAGTTGCTGCGGAAGTATAGCTATAGTGATCGCGTGCGGTACTACTGGCATCGGCCGGAGATTGCGGCGGCGGTAGAACGGCTGGTGGCGAATTTGGATGGGGTGAAGATTCCGGAGAGCATGCTGAGCCGGTATCTGCCGGAGCAATATGAGCGGTTGCGCGAGGGGACGATTGGCGGGGGCCCGGTGGCGCTGATTGTGGACAAGGTGCGGGATGTGCTGCGGGTGTATGCGGCAGCTTGCCGGCGGGGATAGTCCAGTGGGAGGGTGGCGGAAACGGTGTTTCCTTTACTTTCCGCGTTGCAATCGCGAAAGCTAAGTTGTAGTCTTCGTGGAGCATTGCAGAGAACGGACAGGTCAGACGAAACTATGCCACCGAAAACGGCTTCGAAGGCTTCAACAACTGCGGACACCATGGATCCAGAGCGTGGGTCGCAGATGCTGATTGAGGAGCGGCGACAGTACATTGTTGCGCTGGCACAACAGCATGGGCGGGTGCTGGTGGAGGAGCTCTCGCAGTCGCTGGGGATCTCGCGGATTACGATTCGCAAGGACCTGGATTATCTGCAGAGCCGCGGCGCGCTGCAGCGGACGCATGGTGGAGCGTTGCTGCCTGGATCGGGCGCGCTGTCGGATCCTTCGTTGCAGGAGAAAGAGGGGCGGCACTCGCAGGAGAAGCAGAGGATCTCTGCGGCCGCGGTGAGCCTGGTGCAGGAAGGTCAGTGTGTGCTGCTTGATTCCGGCACAACGACTACGGCGATTGCGCGCGCGTTGAAGAAGTTTTCTCACCTGACGATTATTACGAACGCCGTGAACATTGCTGCGGAGTTGAGTGGGACGGACTTTGAGGTGCTGCTTACGGGCGGGTCGTTGCGGAAGAATTCGTTCTCGTTGGTGGGGCCGCTGGCCGAGGACATGCTGAGGGATATGCATGCGGACATTCTGTTTCTGGGCGTGGACGGATTCGATCTGGAGGTGGGATTGACTACGCCGAATGTGATGGAGTCGAGAGTGAACCGGGCGATGGTGAAGGCGTCAACGGTGGCGGTCGCGGTGTGTGATTCGACGAAGTTTAATCGGCGGAGTTTGTCGAAGATTGTGGATGCTTCGGCGATTCATCATGTGATTACGGACAGCAATTTGCCGAAGGAGACGGCGGAGGCGCTGCAGACGATGAATATTAAATTGACGCTGGTGTAGGTGCGTTCTCGGTCGGTTCTCGGTTCTCGGTTCTCGGTTTGATGCTTCTGGGGGAGCGCGCAGAGGCGCGATGTTTCGCTCGAGGATAAGGCGCGGGGGAGCGGAACAGGCTAGTGTGTTGCGGTGGCGTCGAGGGTAAGGACTTCGAATGGGGCTAGTTGGATGGTGAGCGGTTGGCCTGCTTGCGCTTGCTCGATGCGGGTCGGGTTCCAGTTGGTGGTGTTCTTCCATACGCTTTGAAGCTTGTAGGTGGTAGGGTCGGAGGGTTGCAGTTGGAAGGCTTTGGCTACGTCTACCGTGAAGGTCTGTGCGGTGGTGGAAGGGTTGCGCAGGGTAATGATGCCTTCGTGGGGGCTCCATGCGGCCCAGCCGTAGACCTCGAGTTTGTCGGGGTCGCCGCCGATCCAGTGGACGTCTTTGAGGGTTGCCGCGTGGGCGCGGCTCCAGCGGGCGGCTTCGGCTAACGTGTCCCAGTTGGCGGGGGTTAGAAGCGAAGGCGTGATGTACATCTCCTGGAGCTGGGTGCCGGTGCCGAAGTAGGAGTGGACTTCGTCGGCGAAGTCATTGTGCGGATCGGTGGAAAGGTCCTTGGCGTACTGCGCGTAGATGAGGCCGTGGAGCATGAGGGAGTTGATGGGGAAGAGTGGGCCGCGGAGGACGATGTTCTTGTAGGTCTGGGCGTCGCGGTAGGTGATCCAGCGCTGGCGCCAGGTGCCGACGCCGGAGAAGCTGTGGTCGTCGCCGCCACGCCAGATGGAGTCGGCGTAGAAGAGCCAGAAGGGTGAGGCGGTGGTGCCGGTGGTGAGGTTGATGAAGATGGAGGGCTTCTGCTGGCGGAGGCGCTCGATGAGATGGATGGCCGCGTCGAAGTCGCTGTCGAAGGCGCTGCCGGGGTAGACGCGGTCGACGTTGCCGGTGCCGTCGAATTTGAACTGGTTGACGTGGTACTTGTCGATCATCTTGAGGCAGGTTTGCTGAAAGAGCTGGTAGTACCTGGGGCCGGAGAGCGCGAGACCGTTGTTCATGATCTCGTAGCCGTGGGCGCGGGCGTAGGCGATGCGCTGATCATGCTGCTTGGCGTAGCCTCCCCAGGGTGAGAGCCAGACGCCGATGCCGGCGTGGTATTTCGTTGCGGCCTCGCCGGTTTTGGTGAAGCCGTGGGGGAAGCCGGAGTCGAATCCCCAGAGAGAGTTGGGGTTGTCCCAGCCGTCGTCGAAGAGGAAGGAGTCGAGCTGGACGTGGCGGTCGACGACGAGCTGCTGGCCGAAGGCGTTGATGCGATTGATGGCGCCGGCTTCTCCGAAACGGTTTTCGTAGCCGAGGTCGTACCAGGAGTTGTAGTGGAGGAAGGGCTGGTAGGGACGCGGGCGCTCGGCTTCGATGTAGGCGAGGAAGGCGCGGCGGAGTTGGCCGGGCTGCGAGGTTCCGATGACTGCGGAGTAGATGATGTTCTGGCCGGCGCGGAGGGGGAGATCGCGGAAGAGGGAGGCGTGGATTTCGCCGTTGGTTACGGTGTTGAGGGAGAGTGGGTGCTCGAAGCCGAAGTACAGGTTGGCGTCGACGATGGGCGAGCCTTTGACGGTGCCGTCGGTGTGGGCGGTGGGATCGGAGAAGTCGAGGAGGCGGACCTCGGCGATGGGAAGGTCCTGGGTGGTGGCGTTGATGCGGAGGAGTTCGCGGGCGTAGTTGGAGTTGGGGCGGAGGATGAGGCACCAGTCGAAGGTGGCCGTGGTGGCTGGCGAGGTGAAGTGCCAACAGGAGGCGGCGGGTTGGGGCGACTGGTCCTGGGTGCCGCGTAGGGCACGGTGGGGATCGGCTGCGATGGTGGAGCTGGGAAGCGGCGTTGCGCGCATGGTGGTGGAACGGAGCTCGGTCTTGTCTTTGAGGACGAGGAGGAAGGCTTCGTGGAGGTCGAGCGTGCGTTGGGAGATCGCGTCGTGGATTTGGAGGCTGGCGAGGTGGCCGTGGGAGATGTTCAGGGTTGCGGAGAGAGCGCCGGCGTGCAGCGTGGCCTTGTCGCGCGAGGAGGCGTGCGCGGTTTGGGCGGACGCGATGAGCAGGACGGAGAGCGCGGCGAGGAGAGACCTGCTTGGTCGGTGAAGCTGGAGAGCGGTGCGTTTTGCCATGGAACGAGATCCTGTTCGAGTGGGATTGTTCGCCTGCAAGAATAATAAAACGAAGTTTATAGAAAGTGATTTTTATTTCGTTTTATAATTCAGGTCTCCGGGTTGGGATGGATAGCGGCGGACGGCTGTCGGGTTCGAAGATTGCGGCGTTGGCCTGAAGTAGATGATGGAAGACACTTGCTTGAGGAGAACATGATGCCGGAACGGGACGAGCAGGACAAGTTTATTGCGATGGTTTCGGCCAAGGCGGAGGTGACGCTGCCGCTGAGCGCGTTTCATCCGCGGTGCATGTTGACGAAGGTGGAGCATGAGGTGAAGCTGCCGAAGTTTCCGGTGATTGATTATCACAACCACCTGGATGCGCAGGAGCCGGCGCGGGTGCTGGAGGTGATGGATGCGTGCGGGATTGAGCACATGGTGAACATCACGATGAAGGTGGGGGATGAGGCGCTGGCGATGATGGAGCGGTATCGGGCGGCGGATGCGCGGCGGTTTTCGACGATCGGGTGGATGGATTGGACTGGGGTTGATGGGGATTTTGATGCGTTCGTGAGGTTGAGTGTTGAGAGATTCGATCGGCTGGTGAAGCACGGGATTGTGGGTTTCAAGTTTTGGAAGGACCTTGGGCTGACGGTGCGGGATGCAAGCGGGGAGCTGGTGCGCGTGGATGATGAGCGGCTGGCGCCGATCTTTGAGCGGGCGGGGGAGTTGGGGATTCCGGTGATGGTGCATATCGGTGATCCGGAGGCGTTTTTTCTGCCGATTGATGCGCACAATGAGCGCTATGAGGAGCTGGCCGCGCATCCGGACTGGGGGTTTTATGGGAGCCAGTATGGAAAGGATGAGTTGTTGCAGCAGAGGGACCGCGTGTTCGCGCGTCATTCTCGGACTACGTTTGTGGGCGCGCATATTGCGGAGAACAGCGAGGATTTGCAGCGGGTTTCGGCGATGCTGGATGCTTGCCCGAATGTGTTGGTGGATATTAGCGCGCGGGCGTCGGAGCTGGGGCGGCAGCCTTATTCGGCGCGGAAGTTTTTTCTGCGCTATGCGGACCGCATTCTGTTTGGGGCGGACCTGGTGCCGGAGGTGGAGATGTATCGGCTGTACTACCGGTTTTTGGAGACAGCGGATGAGTATTTTGAGTATCCTACGCACGCGTCTGGACAGGGGCGCTGGTGTATCTATGGGCTGGATCTGCCGGAAGATGTGCTGCGGAAGGTGTATCGGGAGAATGCGCTTCGGCTGCTTCCTGATCGTTTGTGATGTGATTGAACATTTTTGGCATCAAGATGAAGTTCAACTGCCCAGAATGGCGATGTTGTGTAGATAATGTCCTCTATGACCGAAACCAGGTTTGCCTCTCCCGACACCGCGGCTCGCAGCCGGTATAACGTTCTGTTGTTTTGCGTAGCGGGTCTGGGCGGCTTGCTGTATGGCGTGGATGTGGGGATTATTGGCGGGGCGCTGCCGTATCTGCAGGCGACATCGCACTTCGATGCGGGGCAGTTGTCGGTGATTGTTGCGGCGGTGCTGCTGGGCAGCGTGATCTCGACGATCTTTGCGGGAGTGCTGGCGGACTGGTTTGGGCGCAAGCCGATGATGGTGGTGAGCGGTCTGGTGTTCGTTGTGAGCATTCCGCTGATTGCTCTTTCGCAGAGCTACGCGGCGCTGTTGACGGGGCGGTTGTTGCAGGGGGTCAGTGGTGGGTTTATCGGAGTGCTGGTGCCGTTGTATTTGGCGGAGTGCCTGGTTTCGAAGACGCGCGGCAAGGGGACGGGCGCGTTTCAGTGGCTACTGACGTTCGGCATCATGGCGGCGGCGTTGATTGGGATGTACTACAGCTACCAGGTGAATGCAGTGGCTGCCATGCACGATGCGCAGAAACTTTTTGATGTGCAGAATGGAGCCTGGCGGCATATTTTCTGGTTGTCGCTGCCGCCCGGAATTTTGTTTGCGGTGGGGAGTTTGTTTGTGGCGGAGTCGCCGCGCTGGCTATATCGGCGAGGCAAGCACGAGGCGGCGCTGGCGGCGCTGTTACGCTCGCGGAGCCCTGAGGCTGCGCAGTTGGAGTTGGGCGAGATGGCTGCGGTGGAGGCGCATCCGGATGCGGCGAAGCGGGCTTCGGGGAGTTTGTTGCGGCGGAAGTATGTGGTGCCGTTTTTGCTGGCGTGCGTGATTTTGACTTTTAACACAGCGACGGGCATCAACTCGATCATCGGCTTCAATACGAGCATTCTGCTGCAGAGTGGGCTGTCGGATGTGAGCGCGCATTGGGGCTACGTGCTGTTTACAGCGGTGAACTTTCTGATGACGATGGTGGGGATGATGCTGGTGGATCGGCGCGGGAGACGGTTTTTGCTGGTGCTGGGGACGAGCGGTGTGATGGTGTCGTTGATTGCTACGGCGCTTCTGTTCCGGCAGACGGAGCGAAATACTCTTGAGGTGGGCTCGGCGGTCTCGACGATGGTGGCGGGCAATGAACTTAAGTTGAAGTTCGATCCGGCGGAGGCTGCAAAGCTGCTTTCGGATAGTGGGTACGACAGCGATGGAGGAATGGCGGGACATGCTTCGCTGGCGGTGATTTACTCGTATGGCGGATTTACGAGCGCGACCACGTATGTGCGGTCGGATGATCCTGCGGCGCTGCCGATTCGCATTACGCGGAAGGATTCGATTCCGGCGAATAAGGTAGAGGCGTTCTTCGAGAATCCATTTGCGAATTTGGATGCTGCGCGTACGGCGCCGTTGCGGATTGAGCGCGCGCGCATCGGCGTGATTCCGGGGGCGGCGCATGGGCGGTGGGTGGCGCTGGCGCTGTTTGTGTTTATCGCGTTCTATGCTGCGGGGCCGGGCGTTTGTGTTTGGCTGGCGCTTTCGGAGTTGATGCCGACGAGGATTCGATCGGTGGGGATGAGCATTGCGCTGGTGTCGAACCAGCTTGTGTCGACGACGCTGGCTGTTGTGTTTCTGCCGGTGGTGAGCAAATACGGCTACGCGAGCATGTTCTATTTGTTCGCTGGGTTCACGCTGATTTATCTGATCACGGCGGTGTTCTTTCTACCTGAGACGAAGGGCAAGACGCTGGAAGAGATTGAGTTGCACTTCGAGTCTGGTGGAAGACGCAAGGTGGTCGAGGGCGCTTAAGGCGCGCGTCAGGCTTGTTCTGAGGTGTTGCGCAGATAGACGGAGTAGCGCTCGTCCATGATGTCGCTGAGCGGGACGAGGGTGTGGATGGGGCCGTTGCCCTTGCTGTGGAAGCGGATGGGGTAGTCCCTGGTTGCTTCTGCGCGCTCAAACCAGATGCCGGGCTCGGCGATTTGTGGCATGGGCATGACGTCGGGCGCGTCTCTTGGGCCGGGGGCTCCGTAGATCATGGAGGTCTTCAGGTCGTCGGTACCTAGCAAGGCGGCGAGGACGAGCGGGCCGTACATCGCGGCCTGTACTTGCTTGTCGTCGGGCGCTTGATTGATGTGCAGCGACATGGGTAGATCAACGGTGAGGATGTCGCCGGACTTCCAGGGATGTTCGATGGTGAGGTAGCGGGCGGCGTCGATTGCGACGTTCTGCGGCGTTCCGTTGATGCGCGCGGTGATCGCGGACTGGGCCCAATAGGGCGCTCGGATTTTGATTGAGGTGGGCTTGGTGGGAGCGTCGTTGATGGTGAAGGTTGCTGTCTCCTCCATGGGGAACTTTGTTGTCTGGGTGAGGCGCAGGTTGCGTTCCGGCCAGTGGAGCGTGGAGGGGATGAAGAGATTGACGAAGACGGTGTCGTCGTTGTGGAAGTAAATGGAGTTGGTTAGCTTGGCGTACTCTTCGCTGCCGGTGCCGGTGCAACACCAGAAGGAGTCGAGTGGCGTGCCGAAGGTTTTGTACATGCCGGGCTGGAGCGAGACGTAGTACATCAGCATGCCGTGTGGATCCTGGGTGCCGGAGCGGACGTTCATGAGAAGGCGTTCGTAGTAGTCGAAGAGACGCGCGTCGGGCTGATGCGTGTAGAGGTGGCGCGTGAGCTTCATCATGTTGTACGAGCAGCAGCACTCTTCGGCCGAGGGGCCTAGTTGCGAGGC
This sequence comes from Acidobacteriaceae bacterium, assembly GCA_049578265.1. Classification (GTDB taxonomy): domain Bacteria; phylum Acidobacteriota; class Terriglobia; order Terriglobales; family Acidobacteriaceae; genus Granulicella. The sequence goes on along the minus strand of JBAULP010000008.1, from coordinate 164,654 downwards.
GATGGCATTGGGTGCGTGCCAGAACTCGCCGTTGCTGGTTCCGCCGGTGCAGTAGGTGTGGTGGTCGACGATGAAGTGATAGAAGTTGCGGCTGATGCGGTCGTAGCGCTCGTCGCCGGTGAGTTCATATCCGCGCGCGGCTCCGATGATTTTGGGGATGTTGGTGTTGGCGTGATTGTCGTCGAGATGATCTTCGTCGGCGGCGAGGGGATCGAAGATTTTGTGGTGCTCAAAGCGGTAGCCGAGGTCGCGATACTTGGTGTTGCCGGTGAGAGCGTAGAGATTGAAGGAAGCTTCATTCATGCCGCCTTGCTCAACGAGGAGAATCTTTTGCCATTGATCGGGGGGGATGGGAGCGGCCCAGGCATCGGCCCAGTCGGCCATGCGTGTGGCTACTTGAAGGGCTTGCGTGTTGCCGGTGTGCTGATACATGTCGATCATGCCGGCGAGGATCTTGTGATAGGTGTAGAAGGGCGCCCAGACGGGTTTGAAGGCGCGCAGGCGATCGTAGAAGGTGGTGGGATAGGCGCTGAGGTAGCCGTCTTTGGATTGGCACTCGGCGAGGATGGCGACGAGGGCGTCGGCTTTGTTGCGAAGTTCGGTGTCGCCGGAGCTGGCGTAGAGCAGGGCGCAGGCGGAGAGATAGTGGCCGATGTAGTGGCCGCGGAGTTCGCCGTCGGGAGCTTCCCAGCCGCCGAGAGGTACGGCGCTGGACGGGATGCCCGCTGTTACGCGAAAGTTGTGCGCGAGGCGATCGTTGGGGAGTGAGTAGAGATAACTGCGGTTAAGCTCCATCATGTCTTGCCAGTGGCTTGGGAGCAGGCGGACCTGGGGCATGGGAAACGGCTCGGCGCGGAGAGCGATCTTGTCGGCGACTTTGGGATTGGGTAGCTTGTCGGTGCGCTGATCGACGGAGCAATTTTTTTGCGCTTCCAGGCTAGATGGTGGAAGGAGCGCGAGACTGCTGCCGGCTGCGGCTCCGGCTAAAAATTTTCTGCGAGTAACGGTTTCGGCAGGCATCTAGGTTGTCTCCAGTTGCAACACGCGCTTCATGCGCTTCGACGAGGATCAGACCCCGTCGGTTATCAGCTTCTCACCGATGGGACTGCGCTCGCAAACGTGGGCGAGTGGCCGCGGCACAGATATTGTGCTGGTGGTTTAGCGATTTGTGGTTTCGTGCTATGGAGCAGTGGGTTGAGGCAGGGTGAGGAGGATGGGCGCCTGCCAGAAGGTCGCCTTTTGCGTGGTGGGGTCGATGACGGTGACCTCGCATTGGTACTCGCCGGGGGGGAGGTTGTTGAGTGCGACCTGGAAGGCTAATGGCGCGGGAGAGACGCTGCCGCCGGCGGCTGGCGTGACGGCGATAGGCTTGGACTCGAAGGCTTTTACTTTGTCTTTGAAGAGAGTGACGTAGCCGACGAGTGGACGCATGGGGGCGGGAGCTTGCTCGTAGCCCTGGAGATAGATGTAGAGCTCTTTGCCGTTGCTGAAGACGCGCGTGACGCTGGGGATGAGCTTTTGGCCATTGAGGACTAGCGGGTCTGCGGCCGTGGCCTTCGCGAGGTCCTTGCCTTTCATTGCTTCGTAGACGGCGTCCTTGAGATCGACGCGCTGGCCGCTGAGCACTACGGAGCTGGTGGGGACGGTAGTGGTGTCCTTGTTGAGGTTGGGGATCTCGAAGGTGGTTTGATACGTGCCGATGCGACCCGTCTCGTCGTCGCGGGCGAGGACCTTGATGGTGTACTTGCCGGGCAGCAGCGTGTAGCCGGTCTCGTACTCGATGGGATCGTGGGCGAGCTGGGCCGCGGTGGCGTCAGAGAGCTTGATGTTGACGTCGTCGCGAACGTTCTGGACGGTGACGCCGCCGTAGACGTCTTTGATCTCGCCGATGAAGTCGATGAGGGTGTGCTCGGCGCCGCCTTTTTTGGCGAGCACGAGTTCGCGACCGGGGATCTTCATGACGATGGGAACGAAGTACTCGGCGCGATTGAGCTGGAAGTAGTTGATCTCCATCGCGATGGTGAGGTCGGTGATGGGGTCGGCGAGCATGAGCGCGTCTTCGAGCTGGCGCTCTTTGTCGACGGCGTTGAACTTCGCGAATTCCTTGCCGGCGTAGTAGCCCTGGCGGTAGTCGAGCTTTGCGTCGGCGGGGTGAGAGACGGTGATGTGGATCTTACGGAAGCGGCCGTCGAGCGCTGAGTTGGAGGTGTAGTACTCGAGCAGATAGTAGTCGGAGATGGCGTGCTGGGCCTGGAGGATGCCGTGGCCGAGATCGTTGTCGTCGAGGAGAGCTTTTCCGCCGGTGTCGCCGGCGAGGGAGAAGAGGGTGTCCTGCGAGATCTGGAAGTTCGACGTGTTCGCCTGTGCGGCGGCGCCAGAGTACATGCCTTGATTGCCGGGCGAGCCTTGCGTGGCATCACCGAGCGGCGCGCTGGCGACGAGGCCGCGCGCGTCGATGGGCCAGAAGGAGACGCCGGCGCGGATGGCTGCGTCGACGGTGGCGTGGAGCTGGGCCTGGTTGTCGACGCCGTTGAGGCGCAGGCCGCTGGCGAAGTAGATGAGCGCTTTCTTCTCGCTGATGGTGCCGAGCATGGTTGCGGCGGTCTGCAGAGCGGAGAGCTGGCGGTCGGTATTGAAGACGTTGAACTCGCTGTCGTCCTGACCGAAGGCGGCGCCGGTATCGGCGCTGCTGGCGTCGTCGATGGAGTCGACGTTGCCTTGGCCTTCGCCGACGATCATGGTCTGCATGATGCTTAGCAGGCGGTCGCGGTCGCTGGAGAAGTCCTGCAGGACATCGACCGAGCCGCCCTGGAAGCGGAGGATAGCGACGAGGTCGGAGGGGGTCATTTGCGTGCGGACGAACTTCTCAGCGGCTTCGAGGGCGCGCAGTTGATCGCCGGGCGGCATGGCGCTCATGTCGAAGTAGAGCGCGAGCAGACGGCGATCGCGGTAGAGCGGTTTCTCGGAGGGCTCCGCTGCGATTTGCGAGCGGGCAAGCTTGCGGAAGATGGTGATCTGCTCATCCTGCGGCTTGGAGCGCGGCATGGGCGTGGCGTTGAGGGGCAGGGACTCGTGTTCGCAGAAGCGAATTTTCTGTGGGATGCCATCTTCGGTGAGCGTGAAGTCGTTGGCGGTGAGGCCGTTTACGGAGTTGCCTTGCTTGTCTTTGACGGTGACGGCTTCGACGACGAGTTGCGAACGAACGGAGAGGGTGTAGGTATCTTCGGCGCCGGGCTGCTTATTTTGACCGATGGTCTGGGCGTGCAGCGGCGCGATCGCGAGGAGCGATGTGAGAGCGGCGATGAGCAGTGTGGGTGGCTTCATCGAATTAGAACCTCAGCCTTACGGTGGTTTCGAGGCTGCGCATAGGATTGGCGCCTGCGGGGAGACCGAAGACGGGATCCACCAACGTTGGATCGATGGTGGTGTTGTAGCTGGTGAAGACGGCGTGGTTGAGAAGGTTGGTGGCGTTCACTCGAACGTCGAGGTTGTAGCCTTTGCCGACGCGGAAGGTGCGCGAGAGCGAAGAATCGAAGGTGAAGGTGCCGGGGCCGTTGATGGAGTCGCGGCCAGCGTCGCCCCACTGGCCGGGTTGCGGAGAGGTGTAGGCTGCGGCGTTGAGGAAGCTGCCGTTGGAGCCCGCGTAGAGCGGAGCGTTGGTGCGGTCCGGGCGAAGGTTGCCGGTGAAGCCGCTGCCGTTGGCGGCGGCGAGATAGATGGGCGTTTCGGGAAGGCCGCTGCCGGCCGTGATCTGCGCGGCTACAGTCCACTCTTTATAGATGCGGCCGCGCCAGCCGGAGAGCAGCGTGCGTCCGCCGATGCCCTGGCCGGTGGTGTACTGCAGGGTGGTGGAGAGAAGGTTGCGTTGGTCGAAGCTGGAGCGGCCGCGCTCGGCGCGAAGGTCAAGCCAGTTCTGGGCGATGGTGGGCGTTGGAGTTGTCTGGGTGGTGGCACCGGCGGCGACTGGACCCTGGCCGCCGAGTTGCGAGTCGTCGTCGACGGATTTGGAGAAGGTGTAGAGCGCGGAGGCAGAGAAGCCACTGCGCAGACGGCGGCGAAGTTGAAAGCTGCCGGACTCGCGTGTGGAGTCGCCGTTGGAGGTGCGATAGGTGAAGCCGGACGGGCACTGCGGACAGGGGTTCGTGCCGCCAATGGGATAGGTGTTGGGCAGGAACTCCTGCACGCCGCGGGTGCCCTTGATGCCGAGATAGGTGGCGGTCATCTGCAGAGCGAAGGGGAGGTCGCGCTGCGCGGAGAGTTGCCAGGTCTGCGCGTAGCCGACGCGGAAGTTGGGATCGACGGCGAAGGTGTTGGGCGTGGTGGCCGTGCACGGTTGGCGCACGAGGCCCTGCGAGAGCGTGAGCGCGCAGTTGGCGCTGTTCTGTGCGCTGAGTGCGTTGGAGAGCGGCGGCTCTTCAGCGAGTTGAAGAGCGGTGCCCTGGTAGACGGAGGTGTCGACGTAGACACCGTAGCCACCGCGAATGACGAGCGAGGAGCCGGGGATCGGACGCCAAGAGATGCCGATGCGCGGCTCGACGTTGCGGCGGTCGGGGCGGAGGAGCGACGTGGGATAGTGCTGGCCGGTGAGAGGACCAATGGGATCGGAGGCGAGTACGGGATCGACAGCAGTGAAGTCGGGTGCGACGTCGAGGTTCACGAGACGGTTTTTGAGTTCTGTGATGGGCGCGCCGTACTCCCAACGCACGCCGGCGTCGATGGTGAGTTCGGGACGCAGACGCAGGTCGTCGGTGATGTAGGCATCGTAGACGGATTGGCGAAGGTACTTGTCGGCGTTGCCGTAGTTGATGGAGGTGGTGTCGGGGATTCCGGAGGTAAAGTCGTTGAAGTCGGAGCCAGTGGCGGTGCCGGTGAAGGTGAAGGTGCCGCGTGGATCCTGCTGCGCGAAGTAGTTGAACTCTTCGCGGCGGAAGTCGATGCCGGCGGAGATGTTGTGGCGGCCGCGATAGTAGCGGACGGAGGGCGAGACGCCGTCGGTGCGGTTGCGATTGAAGGCGCTCTGCGCGTCGGTGAGCGTGGCGATACCGCTGGAGAAGACGAGCGTGGGCGGTCCCCAATCGACCGGGGCGAGGTCCTGACCGGTTATGCCCGCGTTCTCTTCGATGTTTTCGCGGTCCTGAAAGTTGGGCGTGATGAGCGTGCGCATGCGGCTGAAGTTGAAGCCGAGCGTGGCGAAGAGCTCTGCGTTGAAGCGGTGCTGCCAGTTGGCCTCAAGCTTCATGCCGAGAGCGCCGGTGTTGTCGCGAAAGCCGAAGAGGCTGGTGTTGTCGGAGCGGTTGCTCTGAAAGGCAAATCGGCCGTAGAGGTCGTCGCGGACGCCGATGGATTTTTCGAGACGCGACTGCATCTCGTCGACATGCGAGTGAGCGAGGACCGGGGATTGATAGTTGTAGCTATCGCCGGAGGTTGTGTTTGGTTCGGGATAGAGAGCGAGGAGTGCCTGGGCAACGGGGTCGATGGCGACGGTGTTGCGCTGCGCGAGGGTGGGGACGAGTGCGGTTTGGTTGGTGGCGGTGTTGCTGCGCGACCACTCGTAGGCGACGAAGAAATCCGGGCCGCGAGGGAGAACGTGGAGGATGCGAATGGGTCCGCCGATGGTGGCGATGCCGGTGATGGTGTTGTACGCAGACTTGGGTGCGGGCACGCCGCTGAGCGAGTAGGGGCGGGCGTCGAGAGCGGAGTTGTCGTAGACGGTGCCGAAGCCGCCGGTGTAGAGGCTGCGCGTGCCTTTGCGCGTGTTGCCGAAGCCCTGCGCGAGCGTGAACTTCGAGGTGGCTGCGTTGTTGACGGTGCCGTTGACGAGGAAGCCGTCGTTGGAAGAAGGGGGCTGATCGGCCATGTGGGAGGGTTGAGATTCCCTGCCGCCTGCCTTGGTTTCAGACTTGGCGAGAGGTGTTGCTTCGGCCTCGCTCATCACGCCGATCTGCGACGGAGCGACGATCTTTGATTTGGACATGACCTGCGCGAGCGGCAACATCTTGAGGTCCCAGCGAATGCCTGGCATGTTGGGGGTGATCGCGATGGATTGCTGGATGGGTGCGAAGAGCGCCTTCTCAATGTCGATCTTCCAGGTGCCGTCGGCGAGGTTCGGAAAGGCGTAGCTGCCGTCGGTGTCGGATACGGTGGAGACTTTCTGGCTGCCGTGCGTCATGGTGATGGTTGCGCCGGGTACGGGAAGATTGTTGAAGAGGATTTGGCCGTGGTGCTCGGACGCGTGCGCGATTGCTGCGATCACGAGGCACGCGAGGGCGCAGAGCCGGGTGAGCGTGCGGGGCAGTCGTCGAGGTGAGGGCGAAAGGGCCATCTGTGGCTAATTCTCCGAGGGCATCGTGACGTGGTCGATGACGAAGATTTCGATGGGAGCTTTGGAGGGTTTGAGTTCAAGTCCGAGCTGCTCGCGCAGTGCGGTGAAGATGTCGGGCGGAGCGTCAGAGGCGGTGGAGGGCGGAGCGTCTTCAGGCGTCCATTTTAGTTGTAGATTGTACTTGCCGGTGAGCCCGGTCTTGTCGACGATCACACGCTGCAGGTCGGGCAGGTAGTGGGCGAGGGTGGAGATGGGAGTGTCTGCGGCCGTGAAACTGCCGTTGCGCACGGAGAAGGTGATGGGCCGGACTCCATTAACGCCGGTGAGTTTGGCGGCCTCGGAGGCGGGGGTCGCGTGAAACCTGGGGCCACCTTTAGCGATGATGAGCTCGTAGACGGAGCGGATCTGCCGCTCCCTGTGAAACTTTAGCTGGAAGCGGCCGGTGAGAATGGGCTGAAGCATGGCGCGGCGCTGCGCGTCGGTGAGTCCATTGAAGAGTTGCTTGTCTGGAGCGGTGACCTTGGCTTCGATGTCAAAGTGGGCGGAGTCGCCCCAAGGGGGCAGACCGACGAGCTGAGAATCTTTGAGGCTGTAGGCTTGGAGGATGAACGTCTTGAGGGTGATGTTGGTGGCGCCGAAGTTGGCGTCATTGATAGAGACGTTCAGGTTGCCGCCAACGGACTTGCTGGGCTTGATGGTGACGACGTCGAAAGTTGGGACCGCCGCGGCAGATTGGGGCGGGACGCTCGGCTGCGCGGAGGCAGCGGCGGTTAGCGCAAGGAGAAGCGCGAGGCATCGGGTAAACCTGTTTGGGAGGATGAGGCTCGATGGCGCGCGCATGGGCATGGTCGGTTTATTTTTGCTGCGATAGGTATCAGACGGATCGATTTCGAGGAGGTTTCAGACAAACGTTAGTTTTCGGAAGGTTTTTCGGCCTGATCGATGACGAGCGTGTCGACGGGTCCTTTGGTGGGTTGGAGTTTGAGACCAAGCTGCTCCTGTACGGCGGTGAAGATGGAGACGCCTGAGTCGTCGGCGTTGGCGGCGGGGCCGGAGTTGACCGGTTGCCACTTGAGGTCGAAGTCGTAGTTGCCCGCCAGACCGGTCTTGTCGACGACGGTGGAACTGACGGCGTAGGAAAGCTGATTGGCGATAGCGGCTATGGGTAAGGCGTCGCCCTGAATCATGCCGGGCCCCATCCGCAACATGCCGGGCCGGCGCATTGCACCGGGGTTCATGGGTAGGTCTGGCGGCGGAGTGAAGGGGGCTGCGGGCTTCAGTTTGGAACCTCCTTTAGCAATTACGAGATCGTACATGGGAAGGTTCCTGATTTCGTGATGAAGTTTGAGGTGAAAGCGATCGGTGAGCAGGGCCTGAAGGAGCGACGCGCGCTGGCGGTCGCTGAGCTTGTTGAAGGTTGCGATGTCCGGACCGGCTACCTTGGCCTCGACGTCGAAGCCAGTGGAGTTGATCCAGGAGGGGCCGCCGGTGATGAGGTCCTGGCGGATTCCGTAGGCGTTGGCGATGAGGGACTTCAGGTTGATGTTCTCGCAACTGAAGCCGTCGGGGGCGTTCCTGAGGCGCATCATGCGGGAGCTGGTGTTGCTGGCCCGGATGGAGGCGACGTCATAGGACGGCAGCTTGATGTTGGGATTCTCCGGCTGGGAAGGGATGTTGGGGGCAATGGGAATGTTCTGCGCTCGCACGGCAAGGCTGGAAGACACTAGAAGAGCTGCCAGCAACAGGGTCTTCGCGAGAGGGAGGAACCTCATGGTTGAGTCCTTTGCATGAAGCGATGGATTCGGACGAGCACTCGGGTGCTAGTTGGCCGAGGGCTTCTCGACGTGGTCGATCACGATGACCTCGACGGCGGTTTTCTCCGCTGTTAGCTTGAGGCCAAGATCCTTTGGCAGAGCTTCGAAGAGGCTGGGTGCGGGCTCGACGCCATCTGCGAGTTTGCCGACTGGGGAGTGGCCGTTGAACTGCGTTTCATCGGGAAGGAAGGTGACGTCCAGGTCGTACTTTCCCTGGAGGTTGGTTCGGTCCACTACGGGACGATCGAGGACCATCATTTGCAGCAAGCCGGTGAGATCTCCTATGGTGCCGTTACGCACGATGAGCATGACGCCGCCGGTAGCGGGACGGAAGCCGATTCCGGGCAGCGGGCCATTGAGTTGAGTGGGGGTAAGCTTGGAGCCGCCCTTGTCTACTGTGAGAACGAAGGCCGACATATCGCGGGTCTCTTTGTGGAACTTAAGGTGGAAGCGGTCGGCGAGGAGCTTGCGGATCATGACTTGGACCTGCTGGGGATTGGGAGCGCCCTCGACGTCGGGAACCGCATCGATGTCGTAGCGGTCCGTGTCCATCCAAGAGGGGCCATTAATGACCTGCTTGGCGTCGACGTTATAGGAAAAGGTGATGAGGTCCAGCAGAGAGGAGGCGCGGGTGCGGAAGTTGCGACCGTTGATGGTGAGGCCCTGCATGCGGTTCGCGCCGGAATCGTTGGGCTTGATGGTGGCGACCTCGAAGGACGGGTCGGCATTCGCCGGCATGAGTTTGGGCGGCGGCGGGGGTGCGGGAATCTCCCATGCGGTGGTCTTGGTGGCTCGCGCGAGAACGAGCGGCATCGGGTTGGGGCCCTGGGTCCAGGTGCCGGTGATGGTGTTGCCGTCGGGGCTGAGCTTGCCCTCGTAGGCGCCGCCGATAAGATTTACGGCGACCTTCAAGATTGAGCCATCGAGTGAGATGGACGATGCCTTGAAGGGTTGTGCGGTCTGATCGATGCTGTACATGCTGCCTTTGAGCGCACCGTTCTCCTTGGCAATCACGAGGATGATGCGCAGGTCCTTGTTCGGCGTCTTGAGCGTGCCCTGCCAATTTCCGGTGATGTCCTGCGCATGAAGCGCGGTGCAGAGTAGAGCGAAGCAGGCGACGAACGATAACATCAACCTTTTCATGTACGAATCTCCCGGGTGTTGCACGGTTTTACGGCAAACGTGGACCGAAATCGCGGCGGAGCCTGAATGTGTCTAGGTTCTGATTCGGTTGGACAAAGTCGCTGATGGGAAGGTTAGCAGGGGCAGTCGATTTTTGGTAAATACGAATTTTCATATGAGCTTTATTTGTCAGCGCGTTCGTTGGTTCTTGAGAATTTCTCAGATTTGCGCCAATCGCCGGTCAGAGAGTATTGTTCCGCTCGACTGCGATCAAGCAGTGACAGGACTATTAAGCAGCCCGGAGGCTTGGCCAGGAGGATTGGTGAACATGCGTCGATATCGGGTGGCAGGTTTGCTGGCGTGCGTTTCGGCTGCTGCGGGTGCAGCAGGATTTGGTCGATGATGACATTTCGTCTCCGTCATCTATTTGCTCGTGGAGAAAAATTGCTGCCGGCTATTGCTGTAGCTACTGCTCTCGCCATAACGGCGCCGGTGACGTTGGGTGCGGCCAGCGCGGCAGAAGCGTCGCCAGCTCAGACGGTGGGCATGCCCGATTGGCAACAAGCGGCGGGCGGGAAGTCGTCCTTTGAGGTGGCTTCGATACGCCCGAGTAAGCCGGGGACATTCACGCCGCCGACGTTCCCCTTGAGTGCGGGCGCATCGTACGGCGCTAATACCGACACGTTCATCGGCGACTTTCCGTTGGAGGTTTACATCGAGTTTGCGTATAAGATGCGGCCTACTCGCGACCAGGTGAACGCCATGCTCGCGCCACTGCCGAAGTGGGTTGGCAACGAAAGCTTTACGATTCACGCGAAGGCGGCAGAGCCTGCAACAAAGGACCAGATGAGGTTGATGATGCAGTCACTGCTTGCGGAGCGCTTTGGCCTGCGGCTTCATTTTGAGACGCAGGAAGTTCCTGTGCTTGTTCTCACGCTGGAGAAGGCCGGACGGATTGGGCCCAACCTGCATCCGCATACTGACGGGCCGCCTTGCAATCGGCCTGCGTCCGAGTTTAAGGCTCACGGCTCGGCTGACGGAGGCCCGGATGTGTTTCCGAGTGAGTGCGACGTATAGAGCCTGGAGATGCAACCGAATCATTTACTCAGAGCTGGCTCTCGGGACACCACGATGGATTTGGTTGCGTCTTCGATGCCGTCGCTTCCTGGGGCGGTGAGCCGGCCTGTAGTGAATAGGACCGGGCTTAGCGGCCGGTATGATTTCAGGATTGAATGGGCGCCGGAGCAGAGCGCGTCTGCACAGACGGTAGGGTCTGCGCTTTCGGATGCACAAGGGCCAACGTTTTTAGAGGCGGTGAAAGAGCAACTCGGGCTGGCACTGAAGCCGACGAAAGCTCCGCTGAGCGTGATGGTGATTGACCACGTTAGCCTTCCAACACAGAACTGATGGAGAGCTGGGGAGCGATGGCCGTGTCGCTTGAGGCATTGCGGACCGCTATGGATACGTTGCGCGGGCGGCGTCTTGCTTGGTGTGGGGATCGGCGGCGAATTTACTTTCGCAAAGGTGCTCCAGCCAATTTCTGTAGAGGCGTACTGCCGAGGATCGCCAGGTGTTTTCGATTTGTAGTGTGTCCATAGCGGTCGAGACGCCGGCAAGCAATTGGTCGACTGATTGCGAGCCGGCCGTTTCTCTAAGCGAAGAAAACGCGAGCTCGGATGAAGGAGCGAAATATCCTCGCGGCACGAGTGGATAGGTGTCGGCCTGCTTGCGAAGATAGCGTCCGATATCTCTGCGGTACTCTCGCAATAATGTGTCAGTTGCGTACTCGGGATGGCCTTGAAAGAACACGAAGAGGCTATCTTCCTGTTTGATGAAGGTATCGACTTCTGCATCGGAGGTGCGCGTGAGCACACGATATCCGTGCGCTGTTAGATCCTGCTCGGTGACGCCGTTCCAGCGCGAATGGGGGATGTGGAAGTGTGACGCGATTCCTTCCAGGAGGCGATCCTCCGAGACGCGCTGACACTGGAAGACGCCGAAGTGCTTGTCGTGGTTTCTGCGCCGCTCGATGCCATCCATGTGGAGAATCGCCGCGTGGGCAGCAAGGCACGACCACACGGAGGAGAGAGTGTTGGTGCGCGCCCAATCGAGTAGTTGGGTAAGACTGTCCCAATAAGGCTCGTGTTTCAGTGAAGTAGAAATCGGCTCAGTGCCTGTGACGATGAGGCCGTCGAGATGTTGGCCCCATAGCTCATCGACGAAGTCGTACCTGCTGGTTGCACGTTCGTGGCCGTGCGCAGTGGCTCGTGTGCTACGCAGGACGTAGAGCGATAGCTCAATGGAGAGATCTTCAGACGCGGCGTTGAGAAGAGAGAGAAACTGATTTTCGGTTGCTTTGAACGCTGCCTTGGGCATGCTGTTGACCAAGCCAATCCGGATGGGCTCGCGTGGGAGATGCGCGGGGAGCGCTCGAGGAGTGTGTTCCGGCTCGTGGCTGATCCGGCTTGAATGTAGTCGAACAGGCATGTGCTTCTCCGGATGATCTCTAGCGCGTTGTCGGGCTCACAGGGTTGGCGGCCGCGAGAGCCTGATTCAAGTCTGCAAGGATGTCGTCAATGTGTTCGATTCCGATACTCAATCGGATCATCTCCGGTGATACTCCGGCGCTGCGTTGCTCCTCGCGCGACATCTGCCGGTGGGTGGTCGAGGCAGGGTGACAGACGAGGGATTTGGCGTCGCCAAGGTTGACCAACCGCATCACGAGCTGGAGGGCGTCGTGGAATCGCACCGCGCTGTCGTATCCGCCGCGAATGCCGACGGACATGAGAGAGCAAGCGTGGCCTCCGAGATACTTTTGCGCAAGCGCATGGTAGGGGCTTTCGGGGAAGCCGGCGTATCGTACCCACTCCACATTAGGGTTCGAGCGCAGGAACTCCGCAACCTTTTTCCCGTTCTCTACGTGCCGTTCGACGCGCAGGGCAACGGTCTCTATTCCTTGCAAGAGCAGGAAGGAACTGAGAGGCGCGAGGACCGCGCCCATTGTGCGCTGGTAGACGCTGCGACAGCGTGCGATATAGGCGCGTTTGCCATAGTGTTCGGTATAGACGAGGCCGTGATAGGAAGGATCGGGCTGGCTGAAGAAAGGGAAGCGCGAGGCATTTTCAGTCCAATTGAAATTACCGCTATCGACGATCGCTCCACCCATCGTGGTGCCATGTCCACCGAGGAACTTCGTTAGCGAGTTCACTACGATGTCCGCGCCGTGCTCGATGGGACGCAGAAGAATTGGTGTGGCGACCGTGTTGTCGACGATAAGAGGGATGCCGTGGTCGTGGGCCACCTTGGCCAAGGCTTCGATGTCGCAGATGTTGCCTGCAGGGTTGCCGACACTCTCGCAGTAGATCGCTCGTGTCTTCTCGTCGATGAGCTGCGCAATGGCGTCTGCGCGGTCAGAGGATGCAAAGCGGACAGCGACTCCCTGGGCCGGTAAAACGTGTGCGAGGAGCGTGTGCGTTGTGCCGTAGAGCTGCGGGACGGAGATCACGTTGGTGCCCATCCCGACGAGATTCTGAATCGCGAAGTTTACGGCAGCCTGGCCGCTGCTCACGCAAAGCGCTTCGACTCCGCCCTCGAGAGCTGCAATGCGGCGCTCGAGCACTGCCGTGGTTGGATTCTGAATGCGGGTGTAGCGAAACCCATCGGCCTCAAGGTTGAAGAGCGCAGCGGCATGCTCGGCGCTGTCGAATGCATACGAAACGGTTTGATAGATCGGCACGGCGACCGCCTTGGTGGTGGGGTCTACCTGGTACCCGCCGTGAATGGCTATCGTCTCTCGCTTCATAGATTCACTCCGGTTTTGGCTGGAGCTGGGACTGTTTCGTCGGTCTTGTCGGCGAGGCGCTGATGCTTGCCGAGGAGCGACGTTGCAAAGAGGCTGTTCATCTGTTCCACCACCCAATGGATGTCGTGTTCGGTTGTTCGATAGCTGGTAATGCAAGCGCGCATGACGGGAGTGTCGCCGAGCACGGCTTCTGACATCCACGCTATCTGGTGTTCGCGGAGCGCCGCAAGTAATACGGAAGGAACCAGACTGTCGCGCGTGAAGCAAACAAGTGGAAGCGGCGTTGCATTGACGATTCGCCAGCCAGCGAACTCCAACGATGAGCGAAGCAGTTGGCCCATGCGGGTCTGATGTTCGATCATCTGAACGTAGCCTGCCTCGCCGCGCTCGGCTAACGCCATGAAGAGCTTGAGTCCTATGAAACGGCGCGACCACTGCACGGAGGTCGTGAAAGGGTTGAATGTACTCAAGGTCTCCTCGCCTGCGCCGGGCGGCTTGCCGGGCATGTAGGAGACTTCAGAACGGAAGGCTTGCGCGACGGTCTCCGGGTGCCGGCAGAAAAACATGCCGCAGCCCATGGGGACGGAGAACCATTTATGCGCGTCGCAGGTGATGGAGTCTGCGGCGTCGATGCCATCGAGATGATCTTTGAGCGTGGGCGATAGGATAGCCGCACCACCCCACGCGGCATCGGCATGGAACCAGAGACGGGATTCTGAGCAGAAGCGCGCAATCTCGCGAAGAGGATCGATTGCGCCAGCGGCCGTTGTTCCAACGGAGCCGACCACCATGAACGGTAGGAATCCGTTGCGAACGTCCTCAGCGACTTTCTTGCGAAGGTCATCGACATCCATGCGAAAGCGATCGTCTGTTGCGATGTGGCGAAGAGAACGGCGTCCGAGGCCGGTGAGGTGAGCGATTTTATTGAAGCCGTGATGCGCTTCTTCGGTTAGATAGATTGTGGGTTGTGCTTTGAGGTGTCGAAGGCCGTGCTCACCGTAGCTGGGAAAATGCTCGGTCAAAGCCGCGACGATTGCCGAGAGGTTCGCCTCCATTCCCCCGCTGGTGAAGGTTGCAATCGAATCCTGCGGGAGACCGAACTTTGCGGAGAGCCAACCGAGCGTGTGACGTTCTATTTCATTGGCTGCCGGCGAGGTTCGCCAGTTTGCCAACTGCGGGTTGTACATCGCCACCAGCGTGTCTGCGATGACCGAGGCGAGCGTCACGCTGGGATTGAATAGCCCGAAGTAGCGAGGGTGAGTCACCTGCACCTGCCACTTCGCCAACATCGTTTCGACGTCAGCGACTACATCGTCGAGGCTGATGCTTTGGCTAAAGTCGTAACGTGACTGCAGATGAGAGCGAATCTCTTCTACCGTCACGTTGGGGACTATCGGGCCGTTGGCTATCTCCGACTCGAGTCTGGCGAATTCATCCTCAATGGGGCCGACGTTCAACACGAAGCTCCTGTCGCAGGCTCAACAGACCTTGGCAAATCGATGGAATGAGCAGATTTCATAGTCGAATCTCGCCGGCCTGAATTCGTTGATACAGATTCTTGTCTAACGGAACAAACTGGTTTAGTTCGTCAAAATTGAAGTAGAGCGGATCAACGACCGAGTCGGGGTCGTATCCCTGGCGGGCTAACTCAGTGGTTGAGTATTTAAAAGTGCCGGTTACGTCGGCTGTCGTTCGCATTCGCAAGAACAAGGGGCGCGCATAGGAAGGGAGGCGATTGGTCAGGTGCTCCCGTAGTTCGACGAGGTTCAGATCCGACGCTGTGACCAAGGCGGCCATCCCGGCTCGGCCGTCGGCACCTGGGATGACAACGCCGTAGACGTTCGCGTGGAGGATCCCGGGGAATTCGGAGATAGCTGCGGACACTTCGGAGGTGGCGACGTTTTCACCTTTGCGGCGAAACGTGTCGCCTACGCGATCGACGAAGTAGAAAAAACCTTGCTCGTCTTTGCGCATGAGATCGCCGCTGCGGATCCACGAGTCTCCAGGTTCAAAGACGTCGTGAAGGATTTTCTTCTCGGTATCTTCGGCGCTCGCATAGCCGTCGAAGCGGCGGCCCACGATGGTGGAATCGTCGCTGAGCTTGCCGAGCGCTTCGCCTGTTTGATTCGATTCACAAAGGATGCAGAAGCCTCGGTCGTCGCGAACAGGTGCTCCGCGCTCGACGTCGAACTGCACGAGCGCTGGCGAGAAACGATGCGCGAGAAAGCCAGGGATGTGGCCGATGGAGCCGCGTTTGCCCTCCACATTAAATAGCGAGATGTTGCCTTCGGTGGCCGCGTAGAACTCGAGGATCTGCGGAATGTGGAAGCGATTTTTGAAGGTGTCCCAAATCTCCGGCGCGAGGCCGTTGCCGCATGCGAGACGAAGGCGATGCTGAATTTCGAGCGTTGAGGATGGAGCGTGAAGGAGATAGCGGCAAAGCTCTCCTATGTATTGAAACAGCGTGCAATCCCAGCGGTGAATGTCGCTCCAGAATTCACGTGCGGAGAAACGCTCGCGAAGCACGACGGATCCTGCGGCAACCAAAACTGAACCGGGCGCCTGCACCCCTCCGACGCTGTGATACATGGGCAGGCAGTTGTACATGCGATCTGATGGGACGGCTTGCATCATGCCGGCGAACCAATGGGTCCACTGCAGCACACGAGCGTGGGTGATGCGTCCGGCCTTCGGCAAGCCGGTCGTGCCCGAAGTATAGATGTAGAGCGCCAAATCATCGATGAGGGTTTCGCGACGTTCGTGCGGCGTCAGCGATTTGGTGGAATGACGGGTGAGTTCGCGATCGATGCTCGGGTGGGCAGGAGTTTCTGCGCCATGGACCCAGAGTTTCGGAGGCGAGTCGAGAAGTGGAAGCGCGGTGTTTAAACGATCCATGCATTCAATGGCCGCGATGATGTGCTTGGGTGAGACGACGCGGATACAGTGAGCAAGCGATGGGCCTGCAAGTTGTGTGTTGAGCAATGAAACGACCGCGCCCGTGCTGGTGATACCCAACCAGATGGCCATGTACTCAGGCCGGTTGGTCATCAAGAGGCAAACTACTTCTCCTCTCGCGATACCTTGATCGAGAGTCCATCGCGCGTATTGGTTCGCGCGATGGGTGAGTTCGCGGTAGGTGAAGTCTTCCCGGTCGGAGAGCAGAGCGGGATTGTTGGGGTGGAGCGCGGCAACCTCGTCCAGTACTGCTGGGAAGATTCGAGTCGGGTTGCTCGCGATGGGCTTCGTCAACTCCAAAGCGCGCAGCCATGGCAATGCCGAAGAGCTGCCGTTTTGTGTCACCTTGTCATGAAGAACTTGTGTCATGCCGTGTTGCCCGCGTCGACTGTAAGCACTGTACCGGTGATATTTTTTGACTGTTCGCCGAGAAGGAACTGAACGGCATCTGCGATGTCGTTCACTTCTATCAGCCTCCTAAGGGCACTGCGGCGTGCGATGGTTTGACGCTGCTCATCTGTCATCCCCCGCGTCATGTCCGTATTGACGAAGCCTGGAGCGACAGCATTTACATTGATGGACGCGCGCCCTACTTCGCGCGCGAGCGAGCGCGTGAAGCCCACCAGAGAAGCTTTTGTAGCGGCGTAGACCGAGAGCCCGCTGTAGCCTGTGGCCGCGGTAATCGAGGAGATGTTTACGATGCGTCCGCCGCCGTCTGCCAACATTGACCGGACAACGTACTTGGTGAGGATGATTGGCGAGAGGGTGTTGAGCCGAACAACCTGCTCAATCTTTGCGGTGGAGGTGGTGGCAAGAACGCCGTCCGTGCTGATGCCGGCATTGTTCACCAAGCCATAGAGTGGGCCGAAACGGTCTCGCAGCGTCGTGATCAGATTTGGGATGTCGTCGATCTCTGCCAGGTCGAACGGAATAAACTCAAGAGACCCTGAACCGGCTGCCTCGATATTCTTCAGCGTGGACGTAAACTCGTCTGACTGCTTTCTTGCGATCGCAATGGCGCGATAACCTGAGTTCGCCAGTCGCTGTGCAATGCCGAGCCCTAACCCCCGACTCCCACCCGTGACGATCACGTTACGCATGGCGTCGGATCAGCTTTCCGGAATCTGCCACCGCGAGAGTCGACACGAAGTTGATTGTGACAGGCACTTTGTAGAGTGCGAGCTCTTCGCGGCAAAACTTCAGAATGTCGTGTTGCAAGGCACGGACGCTGCCCGCCGTGGTGCTCGCTGTACTCTTCAAGACGACGTCAGCGACAACAAGGCCTCCAGTAATCGAACTCTTTTTCGTGTGGACGAGCGACATGCCGACCTCGGGATGTCGGTTAAGCACCGCTTCGACTTCTTCGGGATGGACTTTGAGACCGGCGACATTGATGGTGCCGTCTCGACGCCCGGCAAAGTAAAAACGCCCGTCTCGTAGCTCCAGCACGTCTCCGGTATCAACGAAACCTTCGTGGTCTTTCAGCGGAAGAGCGTTACCGCCGACGTAACGGCTGGCGGTGCGTTTTGAACGGACTCGCAGCGTTCCGCTCACGATTTTCATCTCAACATGAGGAGTGTGTTGGATAGCGTCGACAGGAACTCCCATCGCGGTGTCGTTGACCTCGAACACCACGCCAGCTTCGGTCGAAGCAAAGGCATGTGCAACGCGGGCGTGCGCATATTGGGTCTGAAGTCGATTGAGAATGGCCTGGTCTGCGATCTCCCCTGACAAGCGAACATACTTCGGAGCGATTGCATCGACCGATGGGCTCATCAAGACGCGGCGCCATTGCGAGGGTGTTCCGGAGATGTGTGAAACACCCATCTGACCGGCCCTCAGCAGAAAGTCTGCGACCGGTTCCTGGGCAGCCGAAAGGATCAGCGGCGTTCCGGTGAGAGCAGCACGAAGGAAAATCTGCAGGCCACCATAGCGGCGGATGTCGTAGAACGTGCTCCAGACGAGCGGCTCGGGTGAGGACTTACGGGTTGCAATTGCACCGACCAAACTTGCGAGGGTGTGGCTCACGAGCTTCGGCAGACCCGTCGTGCCGGAGGTTAGCAGAATCCATTCCGTCTGGATGGTTTCATTTCGACCGATGCTCTCCTTCGCCGCTGATCGTTTAGACGATGCAAGGTATTCGACTGCGTATGTTTCCGAATCGGGGGAAGTGGAATCCGTCACAATCACATCAGCGTTTGCGGACTTCGCTACGAAGTCGAGATGGTCCCGCGAAAGGTCTGGAGGGTAAAGAACCATCCGCCTGACGACCCCGTCGAGTTGGATAAAAGCTTCTGCGGCGCGGAACTGATTGGTGGCAGCGATGAGGACGGACCGCCCGCGAAGCTCGGCTCTGCGAATGGCAAACGCAGCGCCCCCGGCAAGTTCGCCCCAGGTGCCGCGTCCGTCTGCGCCCATATCCACCTGCGCGGACAAGTTTCCGGCAACAAGGATGTAGGTGCAAAGAGCGGTCGGATTATCTGGCAGCATTTTCATAGCAACCGACGAAGTCGCCGAACGTGACTGGAAAACTACGTTCGTCCGCGTGGAAAGGGTCTACCCCGAAAGAGGCTTCGAGCCTGACTACTACGATTGCGAAGCAAAGCGAATCCAGCCCAGAGTCGAAGAGGGGAAGCTCGTCCGTAAGTGGAGCGAGCTGCATTCCTTGTTCTTCGGCGACTTGCGTAAACTGAGCGACTACTTCCGTTCTAACGTCCATGCCCGGCCCATCTATCTTCTTAGGCGTGCCTGTTGGCCGCACTTGATGAAGTCCCGTGATTGATTTTGTTAAGCAAAGCGCAGAGTAATTCGACACCTTCGTAGGGATTGGATCCCTGCTTCATGGGGTTGATTGCCATCTCGAGAGAAACGGCGCGCAACAGGCCCTCCGAATGCTCGATGTCACACACGCCATGTACATCTGTGTAGACTCGTTCGGCGGAGCCCCGTGCTGCTGCGAGGTCTGCTAGATAGGACATAAATCGCTGGATATAGCTTTCAAAGAAAGCCATTGTGGCGAGGGACTGCACGCCCTGCATCTTGCCAAGGAACAACCGCACGTTGGTTAGATCTAAATTTACAGCGAGAGCGTCGACGTCCGTGGGAAACGCGTTGGCAGCAATTGCAAATTTACGGAGCATCGCCGGATGGCTGTCCCGTACTTCTTCGGTCAAATTCTCGATGATGATCTCGCGGGCTTCTTCGCATTTGATTGCGAGATAGGTAGCGGTCATCCAATAGATAAAGTTGCCCTCGAGCACACTTGAGTACCGAGCGATGATTCCGCGGATCTCGTCGTTCGTCAGTTTTTCGATGTCGGGAAGCCGTGCGATGTGATCGTCAACCATGGCTGCGATCTGTTGTTTGAAAGAGGCCTCGAAGGTCTCATCCTGTACGGGAGAAGAGAGAGTCATCTTGCTCATGCTTTCACCTTTCTGAATACATGACACGTAAGCGCGGTCGCTCTTTTGACGTTTGATGTAGTCGGCTAAGCTTATGGAATCTTCGCTGGAACCGACTTGAGCAAACCACCCTTGGGAGGGTCATCCAACGGCGATGCTCATCAGAAGAGCGTAACGTTGGATGGAATGAAAACTTAGTGTCTGCTGGGCTCTTGTCAATGTCAAGTATTTCTTGCAGAGAATCACGCTGCATGCGATGATCCAACCGTTATCAACATGCGCTGATCTTCTCGCGGTATGACCTTCGTGCACCTCGAGTAACTTGCGAGTACATGTCGTGACAGGTTACGAGTGGCCAATAAGATGAAATCAATTTCCTAAAATCTCGCAAGAGTTTTCACTACAAGATTCATAGGATGTGTACGTGAGTAAATTTTCGGCCGACATAGAACGGTACAAGTCGAAGGGGCATCACGGAAAGGCGCTATGGCTGGATCCGGTGATATGGGCGATTGCTTTCTATCGTTTGCGCAACTGGGTCAATGTCACGAGGGTGCCGTGGATCGTGCGCATTCCGGTGGTGGTTTTCTGTTTCGTGCCGAATCGCTTCTGCGAAGCGTTCTTCGCGATGGGCATCTCGCCGGGGGCCTCGATCGGCGAAGGCCTTTACATAGGTCACATCGGCGGAGTGATTATTAGTCCTCAGGCAGTGATCGGAAAAAACTGTGATATCTCACACCGTGTCACGATAGGATCTTCGGCGATGGGGAGGAAGGGGTCTCCCATACTCGGTGACGATATTTATGTTGGTACCGGATCGACGTTGGTAGGAAAGATAAAGATTGGGAGCGGGGCGAAGATCGCCGCGAACACCTTGGTGATCGATGATGTTCCTGAGGGCGCGACGGTTATGGGCGTTCCTGGGCGCATACTCTTTGCGCCCTCGAAGATTCCGCAGCCAACTTCGGCAGCGACTTCTGAGTCGACCGATCCATCAGAGATCGGGGCTTGAGAGCTGCTCTCATCGCGGGAGAAAAAACATGACGGGCGAAACAACGGGGACAATGGACATTTTGGGAAGATCACTTGTTGCAGGCGCGGTGGCGGGATCGGGTGGAAAGACATTCCACGCCTGGAGCCCTGTGGACGGTCACGCACTCGAGACAGTGTTTTATTCTGCGACAGCCGACGACATGGATCGAGCCGTGTGCGCAGCCAGCGATGCGTTTGCCATGTACGCTGCGGTTTCTGGACGAGAGCGCGGACGTTTTTTGCGCAGCATTGCGGATGGGATTGATGCGTCTGCGAGCGCACTCATCGAGCAGGCCAATCTTGAGACAGCGTTGCCGCGGCCTCGCCTCACTGGCGAGGTCGCGCGGACCAGTAACCAGTTTCGACACTTCGCAACTGTGATCGAAGAGGGGTCATGGGTGATGGCCCGCATCGACACGGCGAACTCTGACCGCACGCCGCCGAAGCCCGACATACGGTCGATGCTGCGGCCGCTCGGTCCGGTCGCGGTGTTCGGAGCAAGCAACTTTCCACTTGCCTTTTCTGTTGCCGGTGGCGACACCGCTTCAGCGCTGGCGGCGGGCAATCCGGTAGTGGTGAAAGCTCATCCGGCGCATCCCGGCACCAGCGAACTCGCCGGACGCATCATTCAGGCTGCAGTGAAGGCGAGCGGTTTTCCGGAAGGACTCTTTTCGCTTCTGTTCGATAGCGGGTATGAAGTTGGCGCTGCCCTGGTGCAACATCCGGGTATCAGGGCGGTTGGCTTCACCGGTTCACTGCGCGCGGGCCGGGCGATCATGGACCTCGCGGCGGCACGGCCAGAACCCATTCCGGTCTACGCCGAGATGGGGAGCACCAATCCTGTTTTCATCCTTCCCGGAGCGCTTCAAGAACGTGCGGAGCAAATTGCGGAAGGACTTCACGGATCATTCACTCTGGGCGGAGGGCAGATGTGTACCAAGCCTGGCGTTGTCTTCGCTGGCTTGGGGAACTCAGCTTCATTTGTTGAACGCCTCAAGGCGATGACGCAGGCTGGGCCGGCCTTTTCACTCCTCACCGAAGGCATCGCCTCTCATTTCAAGAGCGAGGTTGCGCACCGCGAGGCGCTGCAAAGTGCCAGTGGTGCGGCTACGGACACTGGTTTCGCAGCCCAGTCTGTTCTGCTGGAAACTACTGCGGCAGCTTTCTTCTCCGATCCTTCTCTCGCCGAAGAGGTTTTCGGTCCGACGACGCTGTTGGTTCATACCAGCGGCGCCGAGCAGATGTTGAAGGCTGCGCAGGGGCTTACCGGTCACCTCACCGCGAGCGTTTTCGGAACTGAAAGTGACCTGGAGCAAAACAGAGAGTTGCTGCGCATCCTCGAGTCGAAGGTTGGCCGAATTATATTCAACGGTTTTCCAACGGGCGTCGAAGTATGCCATGCGATGGTTCATGGAGGGCCTTATCCGGCGACTTCGGATGGCCGTTCCACCTCGGTAGGGAGCCAGGCGATCTTTCGTTTTGCGCGCCCGGTAGCGTATCAAGGGCTGCCGCAATCGGCGTTGGATCCGGCCCTGCAGAATGCCAACCCACTGGGCATTTTGAGACTCTGGAATGGTGCTTGGAGCTCTGAAGCGCAGAGTTAGACGACCTTCTATCACTTCACAGCCGCTGGCTTAGCGAAAATATACGTCGCGCGCAATCACGTTTGCGGAGTGATGGACGCATCGTCGCAACCGGATTTCTGGCTAGGGGTCAAGAAGCGATCTGTGGTCAAGACCCCAGCACTCACCGCCCTGGTGTGTGTCATTGCATCGATGCAGAGTGACCCGAAACGGAACAAACGGCAGCGATATCTCGTCTCGATAAAGTCTTTGGCGTGACCGCCGATAGGCCAAGACGAGGATAGGTTGACGTCCGCTCGTCGGCGGATTGCAACGCTTGTCTGGGTTCGCCTCCCGCGACCGAGTTCCGCACCGCGGACACTGTCGAACCAAGTTTCCTCGAAGGAACATGCAACAGGAATGATGGCGCGTCGTGATTACTCGCAGAACCACCATCGCGAACAGAGCCTGGCAGTTGCGGTATCCCTGTGGCTTGCCCGATCGATCCAATCGATCGATCGGAATGACCAAAGGCTGCGTCCGCATGGCAGGCCCAAACCAAATTTCAAAAGTAGGCAACGGAAAAACTTGCGCATTCACTTCAAGTGCTAAATTCTGCGTTGCTCTTTTGCTCTGCATTTCAGCCGCTTTTGCGACAGCGACGGCGCAGACTGCCGACCTATTTCCGGGGACGACTGCGGTTGGTGCCAGTTCGCTGCCTGTGGACGTTTCGGTGTTCATGGTCGAGAACGGTGTCATCGCAACGCCACAAACGGTCACGCTGGGAATCCAGGATGGTGAATTTGTTTTGCAGGGCGGCACCTGCACCGAGGGGACCCGTTACAGCAAAGGCCAATCGTGCGACACGACGATCGTATTTCAGCCGAAGTATCCAGGTATTCGCAGCGGGGCTGTGTTGCTTCTGGGCAGCGATGGTACGTTGATTGGCCGCGCTCGCGTTACAGGGTTTGCCACCGGATCGCTTTCGGTATTGAGCCCCGGAGAGATCAATACCGTCGCCGGAGCGGCAGACTGGCTCTATCAAGGCGATGGCGTGCCTGCAGCAGGAGCCCCGATCTTTCTTCCGATGGGAGTCGTCGTCGATGCCGCTGGCAATATTTTTCTGGCCGACTCGAGCAACAATCGTATCCGGCGGGTGGATGCGCAGACAGGGCTTATCTCTACTGTTGCTGGTGATGGGATCCCGGGATATTCGGGGGATGGAGGCCTGGCGACCGCGGCGATGATCAGCAATCCCGGTGGGCTGGTGCTCGATGGGGCCGGAAATCTCTACTTCGACGACACGGATAATGATGTGATTCGGCGAGTCGATGCAGTCAGCGGCATCATCTGGACGGTCGCTGGCACTCCGCAGGCAGGTGGCTACGCGGGAGATGGTGGGCTGGCCAGCGCGGCGAAACTGTCGAATCCAGAAGGCCTCGCCATGGATGCATCGGGCAACCTGTACATCGCTGATACAGGCAACAATGTAGTTCGGGAGGTAAACGCTGCTACGGGGTCCATCAGTACCGTTGCGGGGACGGGGACGAGGGGTTATAACGGCGACGGCATGGAAGCTACCGCTGCAGAGCTGAGCGGGCCTTGGAGTTTATGCGTTGGTCCGGACGAGTCGCTTTATATTGCGGACACAAACAACCAGCGGATTCGGATGGTCGCACCTTCCTCTGGAATGATCACAACGCTCGCCGGCAATGGCACCAAGGGGTACGCAGGGGATGGTGGAGCTTCTACGGCCGCTTCGTTGAATGCCCCGGCCGCTGTGGTCCTTGACCCGGCACAGAATGTCTACGTTGCGGACTCGGGCAATAATCGCATCCGGGAAATCAGCGTTGCCACTGGCACGATCCAGACGATTTCCGGGAGCAGCACCGAAGGCTTTAGCGGCGACGGAGGACCAGCAAATCTGGCCGACATGTACGGCCCCTATTCGCTTTCGCTGGATCAGAATGGCAACTTGTTTTTCTCTGACATGTTCAACAACCGCGTACGCGAGATTTACTCGTCGATCGCGATCTTGCCGGCTTACCCGGTGATGCGGGTGGGGAAGGTTTCGGCACCACTGACGCAGGGCTTATTAAACGACGGCAACGCCAATCTCACACTTGATACGGCTACGTTGGTCAACGCTCGCTTGGACGCTGCAACGACTACTTGTAACTCCGGGTCGGTTCTTACATTTAATACGGCAGGCAACGGCTGCAGCTTCGGAGTGGACTTTGCCCCAGAAGAGGTTGGAGCTGACATATCGGGTAGCGTTACGGCACCTTCGGATGCAGGCAACAGTCCTGGCGTTATCCAACTCTCGGGCGAAGTGCTGACTGTCCAACCGACTACTACTAGCCTCGCTTCAAGTGTGAATCCAAGCCTTACCGGAAACGCGGTGACGTTCACGGCGGTCGTCTCGGCCGGCGGAGATAGCACCACCGGCACCTTGAGTTTCTCCAAGAATGGTGCTGCTATTTCTGGTTGCAGCGATCTATCAGAGGGGTCGAATGAAGAGGCGACATGCACGACCTCCGGTCTTGCCCTGGGATCGGACGCTGTCACGGCTAGTTACTCGGGCGATGCGAATGATGCTGCGAGTGTCTCGCCGACGATCATTCAGGTGGTGAAGCAGCCGGCAACCGTTGTGCTCGCAGTGTCTCCAAATCCCGTTGTTGTTACGGCGAATGTGACCTTGACTGCGACCGTCACGGCTGCGACTGGAACACCGACGGGAACGGTGACGTTCTATGACGGGTCGACAGCCGTTGGGAGTTCCAATCTAAATGGTGAAGGGATCGGTTCGTTTTCGACGACTGCGCTGGCTGCGGGAATGCAGCATCTGACGGCGCAATACTCCGGTGATGGCACCAACGCAGCCGGGACATCGAACGCGATCAACGAGACTGTGCAGCAGGCGACGACGACCTCGGCGCTTGCTTCCAGCAGCAGTACGGACACGGTTGGGAACGATTTAACTTTCACGGCAACTGTGACGAGTGCCGATGGATTGTCACCGACTGGCACGGTTAAATTCATGAACGGCGCGACAATACTGGGCAGCGGCTCAGTTGGCGCGAATGGAACGGCAATTCTCTCGCTATCCTCTCTTGCGCCGGGTACGTACACGATCGTTGCAGTTTACAGCGGGGATACCGATGATGCCGCCAGCACCTCGTCGGCGCTGTCGGAGACGATTCAGCAGATCCCGACAGCAACTACGTTGACGGCAAACACAAACCCCATCTCCGCGGGGGCAATGCTCAATCTGAATGTGGATGTCGCTCCCACTGGAAGCTCCACCGATGGCGGCGTGCTTAGCGGCAGCGTCACATTCAGCGAAGGAGCGACGGTCTATGGCGTCGAGGTAATCAATAGCTCTGGAAACGCGGTTCTTCCGATCACGACGTTGACTGCCGGATCTCATAACATCACTGCCTCCTATGCTGGCGACACCAACTATGCCTCGAGCACCTCTGCAATTTTTGTTCAGACGGTGCAGCCGACCGCGACGACGACGACTTTAAGTTCACAGTCAACTTCAACGCTGGCGGGCCAACCCGCTTCGTTCACGGCGTCTGTAAGCAGTGCGACCGTTATCCCCTCTGGCGATGTGGACTTCGAGGATGGTGGCGTCATCATCGGACAGGGAACGCTGAATGCCCAGGGCGTCTCAGCGTTTTCAACGAAGACCCTAGCTGTGGCCACGCACACGATTACCGCCGTTTACCTCGGAGATCAGGACTATAGCGCGAGCGCGTCGGCCGCGCTACAGCAGTCGGTGGAACTGGCAACGTCATCGTTGAGTCTGGTTGGCCCTTCCGCGGCGGTAGACGCAGGGATGACCTTTGGGGTGACGATTGGCCTGAGCAGCAACGGTGTGGCTCCGTCGGGAGCGATGGCGTTACGCAACGGGGACGCAACGATCGCAACGCAGAGCGTGGCTACGGACGGCACGTTTTCTTTTGCGAATCTTTCACTGGGCGTTGGTAGCTATCAGCTCACGGCTGCATACTCCGGAGACGCGAACAACGCGGCGTCGGTGTCGAATTCTGCTGCGGTGACCGTCCAGCTCACGCCTACAGTAACGTCGATCATCAGCAGCGCCAGCCCATCTACCGTTGGAGTCGGCGTCACCTTTACCGCAACTGCGACCGGCGGGACGCCCGCTCCAACGGGCTTAGTCGAGTTCGTGGATGGAACCGCGGTTCTGGGTTCTGCGTCTGTCGGATCAAATGGGTCTTCTTCATTAAGTACGAGCGCCCTGGCGTTCGGGGTGCATTCAATTGCAGCGATCTACGAAGGGGATGTGGATCATGCAGCATCCACTTCCGCCGTGTTGACTGAGAAGATTGTTGAGACGGCGAGCGTCGCGCTTACCTCAAGCACGAATCCATCCGTGTTCGGCTCGGATGTTTTCTTCGTTGTGAAGATCACAGGTGCTGGCGCACAGATTCCTACAGGCCAGGTGGAGCTGAGCTATGGGAGTTCGATGCTGGGGACGTTGATGCTGGATGGAACGGGAGGAGGAACCCTGCAGGTCGCGGCTCTTCCTGTCGGGTTGGACAGCGTGACGGCGGTTTATGGGGGAGATAGCAATTACTCCGCTAGCTCTGTTTCGTTGATGCAGACAGTACAGGACGTGACATCACAGGTTGCGCTCACCGTGAGTCAAAATCCGGCGATCTATGCGACACCGATCACGTTTACGGCTACCGTTACGGGGAATGTTGGAGAGGTGCAGTGGGGCTCGGTGAACTTCATGGATGGAGGCGCGCCGATTGGCAGTGGAGTTGTGAACGCGAACGGTGTTGTTACGCTGACGTTGGCAACGCTTGCTCCGGGGATTCACTCGATCGTGGCCAGCTACTCTGGTGGCAACGGCATAAGTGCGTCGAGTTCCAGCCCTCAGACTCTTTTGCTGCAGGAGTTGACGTCCAGCGTACTAAGCTCCAGCGCGAATCCGACATCAACCCTGAACGCTATCCTGTTGACCGCTACGGTTAAAAATAACGGAGTCGGAGAGCCGTCGGGAACTCTGACGTTCACAGACGGCTCGAACCAACTAGGCGTGGCGACGCTGAACGGCAGTGGAGTGGCATCTTTGGCAGTGCCTAGCTTGAGCGCCGGTAATCATTTCATCGTAGCCAGCTATGACGGCGATGGCGACAACGTTCCCAGCACGTCATCAAGCTTAGCGGAAACTGTACAGCTTCGTGCGACTACGACGGCTCTTTCAGGCTCTGTTACTAACTCGAATAATCCGCTCGAGGTAACCCTCATCGCCGTCGTGAACTGGTCGGGTCCTGTTGCTCCTACAGGCACGGTTACGTTTACTGCGGGATCGACGGTTCTGGGAAGCGGCCAGCTTGACTCGATCGGCGTCGCGACACTGGATGTGACGATGTCTTCGCAGAACATCGTGGCAGCTTATGGTGGCGATGGTTCCTACGCTGGATCCGGTTCGCTGTCGACGTTAATTTCGGGGGGTACCGCGATACCGTTCAGCATGCAGGTTAGTCCGTCGAGCCTGACGCTGCAAAGCAAGCAACATGCATCAACGAGCGTGACTCTGACCTCGCTGCAAGGATTTACGGATACGTTGCAGCTTGGCTGCCTCGGGCTGCCCAATGCGGCGACTTGCACCTTCACGATGTCGCAGGCAATTCTCGCTGCAAATGGAACAGTGACGGTGCAGTTGGTCGTTGATACCGGTGACCCGTTGGGCGCGGGAGCCACGGCTGACGCGATGAAATCGAACTCCGATGCGCTCTTCTGTTTCTTACCCTGCCTGCTTTGGTTTGGCTTTGGTGCCCGGCGCCGAAATATTTGGGGAGGGGCCTTGCTGGTGGGTTTCTGCATGCTCTCGCTTAGCATCCTCTTCACTGGCTGCTCGGGTCTCACGATTCATGGGACGCCTGCGGGCACGTACACCTTCCAGGTGACGGCCTCTGGTGAAGCTACAGGGGCAATTGCGTCCCAACCGATGGTGCTGACGGTGACGCAATGATCGCACGTCGGAGCGCCGGGCGTCGTCGAAAGATGATGCTCGCGATCTTCCTCGGCTCCTTTATGTTGTGGCGCGATGGGAACGCGCAAGATATACCTACGGCGAAAGGTCCGGGGAGTTATGTTTCCGTGGGTGGAGAGCTTTCAGGGTTCCAGGCAGACTACGGTCAAAGGGTTCTCGCTGGCGGAGTGGTTTTTGCGGAACTCAATCCAACCTGGCGGTTCGGCATCGAAGGGGAGGCACGCTACCTTCGCATCCATACTGACGAGGACGTTACAGAGACGAATTATCTTGCGGGCCCTCGCGTAATGCTGAAGCCTGGGCCGCTGCGTCCTTATGTGAAGTTTCTGGCCGGAGCTGGAAAGATTGAGTTCCCCTTCGACTATGCGGAGGGAACGTTCTTCACCTGCGCGCCCGGCGCCGGCGCCGACTACCTTATCGATGACCGATGGACGTTACGCTTGGTCGACTTTGAATATCAGATGTGGCCGCACTTCTCGTCGTATGGGGAACTCCGACCGTATGGCATCAGCGTGGGCGTCAGCTTTCGCCTGAATTCCGTGGAGCATTATCCGAAAAATGCAACTCGCTCGCGGTGGAAGTAGGTCTAGTCGCGGCCGAAGCGGAAAACGATACCTGCGCCCAGGCGGAGGTTGTTTTGATGGTTGTCCGCATGGTTGGCGAAGGTGGTGAGCAGGTAGTCGGCTTGCACAATCCGGATTGAGACTGCCCGCCCGATGTTGTAGTTCAAGCCTCCGCCGATTGCGGCGGCGAAGCTGTTCGAACTTGCATTGGACAGCAGATTTGAAGGTGCAAGAGTGCCCGATGCATGGGAGAGGCCAACCAGAGTTTCGCCGAATGGTGTGAGACGTCGTCCGGCGTGATAGGTGTAACGGGGACCGAAGAGATAGGTGGTTAACGTCAAATCTCGGCTGGTCGGTGCAATGTCGGTTGCGTGTACGCCGCTGAATTCGGCGACAATGGCGAATCCACGGTGGAGTGCGATTGCTGCTGATGCGCTGCCGCCAAACATCGAAAAGCAACCGCACTCATCCGGGGGTGCATTGGAGTGAACGTAGTTGTACTCCAGCGCGAACTCAGCCTTCGGCGCGAACTGGGCGTCGACCGGCAAGCTGAGAGTTATCGCGGAAATCGCGAATATCATGATGCGAAGCAGGGTGACAGAGAAGAGACGGGTGGGCATGCAAGCTCCTCGCTACTGTACGGTCAAATTGACGGTGGTCGAGTGAACGTCGGGGCCGCTGGTTCCGGTGACAGTGAGCGTGTAGGGAATGCTAAGTCGGCCGAAGCCTCCGCCGCACCCTGCCAACAGAGCGAAGGTGCTGAGCAGCGTGCACAACAGGAGAGTCAAGAGCAGACGTTGCGGATTGCGTCGGCGACTCCGGAAGAACGGTATGCACAGAGCTACGGCGACGGCTGGCGGCAGCCATGGCAAGCGCGCGGGCGTTCCTGCGGCTAAGAGCTTTGGTGTCTGGATGGTCATCATGCTGGTCGCCGAGGAGCTGCCAAGCGTCACCATAACCGGCGCGAAGTTTGCCGTGGCGCCACTGGGGAGGCCCGTGATGCTGAGCGTCACGGGATTTGAGAAGGTGCCTCCGCTGGCGGCGATCACTAGGTTGTAGCTTGCGGCAGCGCCCTGATTGACGGTCACGGATGGCGTTGTCGAACTTACGGTGAAGTCGGCCAGAACGATTCCGGAGCCGCCGAGAGTTGTTGTTTGCGGTGAATCGGTTGCGTTGTCAGCGACGGAGAGCGTGGCGGTGTAATTCGAGATCGCCGGGGGAGCAAAGGTCACGGAGATGGAACAGTTCGCCGAAGCTGCTAACGTTGCGCCGCAGGTATTGGAAGAGATTGCAAAGTCAGACGCGTTAGCGCCGCCGATAGAGATGCTGGTGATGTCGAGAGTTGCCGTGCCGGGGTTTGAGAGCGTAACCATCTGCGCTGCGGAGGTGGTGCCGGTGTTCTGGTTGCTGAAGCTAAGGGATGTCGGTGAAAGGGTGGCTTTCGGTACGAGTGGACTTGTTCCTGTGCCGCTGAGTGTTGCTGTTTGAGGAGATCCGGAGGCGTCGTCCGCGACCGAAACGGCGGCGGTGAAGCTGGCCGCGGATGCGGGGGTGAAGGTGACCGAGATCTTGCAGCTTGCCGATGCGGCGAGCGTTGTTCCGCATGTGTTGGCGGAGATGGTGAAGTCGCCCGGGTTCGCACCGGTCAACGTGATGGAGCTGATGTTCAATGTTGTGTTGCCGGAGTTGGTGAGGGTTGTGGAGAGTGCGGCCGCCGAAGATCCCACGGTGGTACTGGGGAAGGCTAGCGTCGCTGGTGAAAGAGCAGCCTGCGGTGACGCAGTGCCTGTGCCGGTTAGAGACGCTTTCTGCGGAGAGCCGGTGGCGTTATCGGCGACGGTGAGGGATGCGCTGAAGGTGGTTGCGGATGCCGGTGTGAAGGTGACAGAGATATTGCAGCTTGATCCGGCGGCGAGCGAGGAGCCACAGGCGCTGGTGTCCGCGAAGTCCGTGGGATTGGAACCGGTGATGCTGACGCCTGTGATGCTGAGCGCGGCGGTGCCGGGATTCGAGAGCACGACTACCTGTGCGCTGCTGGTGGTGGTGATTGCCTGGTTGCCGAAGGGGACGGTGCCAGGGGTCAGCGTGGCCTGAGGTGTGCCGTTGGTGCCGGTGCCGGCGAGGGTGACGGATTGCGGGCTGCTTGGGTCGCTGTCGGTGAGAGTGAGCGAGCCGGTTTGCGAGCCGGTGGCTGTTGGCGTGAAGGTGACGTTGACTGTGCAGGAGGACGACGCGGCGAGGGACGTTCCGCAGGTGTCGGTCTCAGCGAACTGGGCGCTAGCGGTGATGCTGGTGAAGGTGACCGCTGTCGTTCCTGTGTTTTTCACAGTGACCGGTTGCGAGGCGCTGGTGGTTGTGAGCGCCTGGTTGCCGAAGGTGAGGGAAGGGGGGCTCACCGTTAGATTCGAAGGTGAGGTAAGAGAAATCTTGTAGAAGAACGGTGGGCTAATGGTATTGCCTTCGGAAGTAGCGTAGGAGGCGGCTACGGAGAGGAATGGATCGAGTGCGTTCCCTATGTCGGCGAGGCCGCCGATGATGAGGTTGTTGGCGTTGGTGGGATCGAAGGAGACTGAGGTGAGCTCGCCCTGAGCACCATCGATATAGGAGAGGAAGGTGAGAGCTGCGTCTCCGGTCTGAGTCGTGTCGAGGACGCCGGCAAACTGAACACCGATACCGGTCTCGGAGTTGGCGGGCTGGGTGAGCGGATTGACCTCGATGTCCGACGTCGGCGCAAAGCTGGTGTAGCCGACGAAACCGACCAGTCCGGATGAAGTATTCGCGAGGCCGGTGAGCGAACTGGCGTTGTTGGCGTCGGCGATAAGGAAACTCGCGTAGAGCAGGGAAGCTGTTCCGGTAAGGTTGGTGTTGACCTTAGCGAGATAGGCTCCCGCTGTGATTCCGCTGGTGACGGAAAGGCCGTTCATCACGGGCGCTGGGGTAGCGACCCCTCCTCCGACATAGGCGATGCCGGTGGCGTCGACACTGAGAGCGCCGAGATGGTATGTGCCAGGGTCGGTATTGGAGGAGCCAATGTAGCTCGCGTAGGTGATCGCTCCGGTGTGATCGAGACGCAGTAGGACAGGGCCGA
Source organism: Acidobacteriaceae bacterium (assembly GCA_049578265.1). Classification (GTDB taxonomy): domain Bacteria; phylum Acidobacteriota; class Terriglobia; order Terriglobales; family Acidobacteriaceae; genus Granulicella. Next base: position 132,959 of record JBAULP010000008.1, on the reverse strand, counting down.
CGCCCACGCTGTTGCCGGTGGTGGTCTGGAAACCGTTGAGGATGATGGGCGCGGATGTGAGGCCAGCAGCGGGATTATTCGCGGGCCAGAGGTCTCCAGCGAGATAGGCGTTGCCGTTAGCGTCGGCAGCGATGACGGTGATGGGGTCCGTCTGGTTGAGGGAGAGGTATTCCGAATACACGAGTGAGGCCGTGCCGGTCTTTGTGGTGTCAAAGGCCGCGATGAAGGGTGCGGTCCCGCCGGCCGTGTCGGCAGAACCGTCGGTGGTGACGAGGCCGGGGGAAGCAAGGCCGGCGATGTACGCTGTCTGCGATGCGTCGACCGCGATCATTACGGGCTCGGTTACACCATACGATCCGAAGTAGGTGGTGGGGAAGTAGGTGGAGTAAAGCAGCGCGGTGCCGGTGGGGTTGAGCTTGGAGAGGACGCCGCCGTAACAGGAGGTCGAACCGCCCCAGCCGCAGGTTGTGGAGTACGCGTTGGCGGTGGTGGGATAGTTGTAGGTGCTGGAGTAGCCGGTGATGTACGCGTCGCCAGCGGAGTCTACCGCGAGGCTGTTGGCCTGGGTGTAAATGGCAGATTGTTGGCCGGCTCCGATCTTGGTTTCAGTGCCTCCGAGGTAGGTGGCATAGATGAGGGATGCGGCGCCGGATTGCGTGGTGTCGAACTTGGCGACGAAGTAGTTACTGCATTGCGTAGAAGAGAATGCGTTGCACGACGGCTGGAACGCTCCGGCGGTTGTGGGGAGGTTCGTGTAGTTGGTGATTCCATGCAGATAGATATAGCCGCTGCTATCGACTGCCATACCGGTAAGGAGGTTGGCAGGGTAGCCGCCGGAAGTGACGCTGCCGCCGAAGACGGTGGAGTAGACGACGTAGGGGTCGATAACCAAAGGCTGCGCATGGTCATAAGCGCCGACCGCGAAGGATACGATGTTGCGCGCCGTGAGGATGTAGTGGCCGGCGACGGTATGCTGGGTCTTTTGCTCCGCTGGACCTTGATAGAGGAGCGGCTTGTGGAGTCGCATTTCACCGCCGACGGCGTCGCGGATCACGAGGTCACCGGTGATCTTGTCGAGTCGAATGTGTCTTGCGCCGTCAACACGCAGACGAATCAGGTCGGGATTAGCGCCAGGCGCGATGGTAAGGTCATACTCCAGGCGGTTATGGTTGCCGTAATAGACGAGGTCGATGCCTGGATAGAGGTTGTTGAGCTTAACGCGCTGGTAGTTTGGGACGCTGGAATGCCACTGCGAAGCGTCTGGGCCGATGAGGTAATTGGAGTTTGCCGTGATGCGGGCGTCTCCTTCAACCGAGGCTGCGGCACTAGCATTGAGCCATTGCATGTGAAGCGCCGAAGCCGCTCCGTTCTTCTCATGGGGAGCGTGAACGATGGTGGCATCGCGGTCAGCGAGGTAGAGGGTGTAATCCGGAGTGCGGGAGGTGAAGCGGGCGCGCGCATCTTGTTGACCGACGTTCTTCTCGAAGATGAGCGGCATCGCATCGAGTACCTGACGAGCCCTTTGTTCTGTGCCACGCGGGAGTGCCGCGGACGATGTCGTCTGGGCGAGCGATGACGTTGCGCTTGCCAGTGTGAGCGCTGCCAACAAAAAGAGCCCGCGTTGCGAAACATTGTGGTGCCTCTCGGTTCTCACCAAAGCCTCCTTGGAGCGGTCCATGTCTTTATCGGTCGGTGTCTTTTTGAGTTGGCGGATTCTTCATCGACTGCCCTGAGCAAGTTCGGGTGTGTGGGGATTGGATTAGATGAATCGAGGCAGGCTGGTTTGCCGAAGCCCTGGACTCCAAGGATCCACCGCAGAAAGGACAGATAACGCTGTTGAGCGTTTGATCGCTGGACACGATCAACATGTGTTCCAGCTCCTGCACGGTTACCTTGGTGCGAGTCGTGCGCCGCTCACCTCGGCTGGTGGACTCGGACCAGAAGGCAATTGCCCGATCATGCAGGTATTGATACAGTCGAATCACGAACCTGCCCCTCCATGTGCGCCATGCTGCGACTTGGCTCAAGAAAAGGCCAGTGACAGGTTCTGACAAGTTGTGACAAGTCTGACCGCCCTGGCATGTCCATGAAGACTGAGGAGATATTCCAATTCGGCGAGTTCCACGTCGATCCCCTCATGCGCTCTCTGCGCCGGAACGAGACTCCGCTTGCGCTTAATCGGCGTTCCTTCGAGGTGCTGCTTTACCTTGTCCAGAACCCCGGCAGACTGGTCTCCAAGGAAGAGTTGCTAAAGAACGTCTGGCCAGACGTCTCGGTGGACGAGAGCAGCCTTACCCAAAACATCTCCGCACTGCGTAAGGCGCTGGAGGAACGCGCCAACGAGCCCATCTATATTTCTACTGTGCCGGGCCGCGGATACCAGTTCATTGCTCCAGTCACCATCGTCAGGTCGCTGGGAGGGAAGGCCCTCACGGGGATGGCGGGGGAGGGAGAGGTGGGGCGTACCAATGCCTTTCTCGTGCAGCAACGCTCGTTTACGACCAGCACCGTAACGGAGGAACGGCAATATCAATCAGGATTGTGGTTAGGTCCGTCGAGACGGAGTGTGGCCTTCCTGCTGGTGATTGCGACGTTGTCGCTGCTGGGTATTGCGGGCTACAAGATGCGGAGCCGAAACCATCCTCCGCAGACTTCGGTGACGATTGTATTGGCCGACTTTCTCAATACGACCGGCGATGTTGCTTTTGACCATACCTTGCGGCGGGCGTTGGAGGTCGATCTGGAACAATCGCCTTACATGGACGTTCTAAGCGAGCGCGACGGCGTGGCCTCGCTGCAACGGATGGCTCTTAGTAAGGACACGCCGCTGACCTCCGACATCGCCCGTGAGATATGCGAACGCACCAATCATCAAGTTTTGCTTACCGGGACGGTCTCTTCGCTCGGCAAACACTATCTGTTGACGCTTGATGCTACCGATTGCCATTCAGGGAAGTCTTTGGTTAGCGCCAAGACCGACGCGACTAGCAAGGAACATGTGCTCGAAGCTGTGGACCACCTGGCCGACCGTGTGCGCCGGGGGCTGAACGAATCGAAACAGTCGCTGGAGAGTTACGCGGTACCTATTCGTGATGCCACGACGTCATCGCTGGACGCGCTCAGGGCATATTCGATTGGCGTCTATCTGGACTCGCAGGGAGCGAAGAGGACGGAGATCATAGCTGCCTTCCAGCGGGCCGTCGAGCTCGACCCGCAGTTTGCGATGGCTTACCGCATGCTTGGCGTGGAGAACACGTATGTAGGGCAAAATGGCCTTTCCGCGCAATACGCAGAGCGAGCCTACGAGTTGAGCAACCATGTGACCGCGCGCGAAAAGTTTGCCATCCAGGTTTCGTATGATGCGGCCGCACGACGAGATGTCCTCGACAGCATAAAGACGTGTCAGCTATGGGCATCGACCTTTCCTCAAGACTCGACACCGGTCGCTGATGAGGTCGACGGCTACATGACTCTCGGTCAATATTCTGCAGCCGTAGAACTGGGCGAGCGGGGAGCGAATCTGTTTCCAGACATGCCGATCATGTATGAAAATCTGGCGACGATTTATCGAAACCTTAGTCGATTCGAAGACGCCAAGGCCGCTGCTCTCAAGGCGGCGAAGGTGGGCAAGGGCGATACCGGGCTGCATCTCTCCTTCTTTGAGATCGCGCTTGCGCAAGGGGACAAGCAGGTCCTCGCGCATGAGACTCAATGGTTTGAAGCGCACGAAGACGGTTCTACGGTCTGGTACTATCCGTCCTTTCGCGGCGACGCGGCGGCGGCCTTTGGACAGATGAAGCGAGCTGAGGTGCTGTTCAATAACGCCCATGAGGCGGCACGTCGGGCCAACCTTCCGGAGGCGGCGGACGCCATCCTGATTAGCCAAGCGCAGGCGGAGTTCAGGCTTGGTTTGCCAGATGCGGCGCGGGCCTCGTTGGGGCGCGTTAAAGAGATGGGGAGCGCCTCCCCGGAGTTTGCTGCTGCGCAGGCTGAGATGGGCGATTTATCGTTCGCGGAGCGTTTCTTAGCGGCACACAACTCACCAGCGCCCGATACGATCATGACGTATGTCTACCTCCCACGGATTCGCGCGGCGGTGGCACTGCGGCGCGGCCGGGCATTAGAGGCAATTGCCGCGCTCGAACCGGCGACACCTTACGAGATGCGCGACTATACCGTTCCCTCGTTGCGTGGCGTTGCCTACCAGCAGGCGGGCCGGCCCGACATGGCGCTTAAGGAATTCCAGAAGATTCTCAACAATCCAGGCATCGATCCATCGAATATTCTCTATCCGCTAGCGCATCTCGGTGCAGCCCGCGCCTATGCCTCACAGCGGGACGCGGCTGCCAGCAAGCGTGAATACGAGGCATTGTTTGCGCGCTGGACCGGCGGCGATTCCGATCTCCCACTTCTCCGCCAGGCCCGCGAAGAGTACGCGCGGCTTAATTGATAGCCGTACTCGCGAATATCTCAAGCAAGTCGCGGCCACGCACAAAGGCCTTCTCTCCAGGGCTTCAGCGGACGATCGTTGAGAAGGACTTCGTGCGTGGCAAGAGTTTTCTGCATCACCGGGTGTGTCTATTCGCTATCTGGAGTTATTCGTGTCGCGGCAATCGTCCCTTGCTCTTCGACCGGCGTAGGCGTTCCGTCCAGGTTCCAGACTTTGAATGTGAAGGTGCCGCTGTAGGTCTTGCCGTCCTGGGCTACGGTGATCAGTTCGTCCAAGGTAAACGTGTTGGTTGCCGTGGCCGTTGGAGTGCTCGGGTTAAAGAGCCAGCCGATGTGGTGAAGTTTCACGGTCCTGTACCCTGTCGACCTCCACGCACCGACGCATACGTCTCCGCCAGCGGGAGCGAGAAAGGCGCTTTCAAACTCAGTGCCATCGCTATGCCAGGTGTCGAAGGTGTTGTTGAAGGGAGTTTGGTCGTTCTGGGTGTAGATGACGTGCCACAGGCCGACGATCGTCGCGTCAGAGGGCCCCGGAAAGTCGTGACCGGCGGCTGCCATTGGAGGCAGCTTGATGGAAGCTTTCACGATGGGAGTGCCGTATCTGCCGCACGCTGCCTTGGCATAGGTGGGGAGGGCGATAAAGCAGAAGAGTGCAAGTAAAGCCACGCCGGTTTGGCCGCGGCGCGCACTGAGTTTGCTATCCGAGAAGATGGAGAAGATCAATTTCTTGATGATTCGGGTCACAGGAGCTCCTTGTTCGCATCTCGTCTGAGCGCGATGTGGGGCGAGTGTGCAACAAGCGCGCTTGGTGAGCAATGCCCCCGTAGGCGATTTATTTATCCCCGCACAATTTCTTACGCTGCAACTGATTACGAGACCTTGTCCCCGCGCGCCGCGCCGCAACGCGGTGACCGGCCGTCGCGGACGGGTGCTACACTCAGGTTCTCGCCGGTTCAGGAGGTGAGAAGTGGAGCTTTCGCCGACCCAGGAGATAGTTCGCTTCGGCTTGTTCGAGCTCGATGCCAAGGCCGCGCATCTGACCAGGAATGGTTTTCATATTCGGCTGCCACAGCAGCCTCTTCGTTTGCTATCGATCTTGCTGGAACGTCCAGGAGAGATTGTTACCCGCGAGCAACTTCGTGAACGGCTCTGGCCTTCCGATGTTTTTATTGACTTCGATCATGGACTGAACAAGTCCATTCAGAAACTTCGCGACGCTCTCGGTGACTCGGCTGAGTCTCCCCGTTACATCGAAACCATTCCGCGGCTGGGCTACCGCTTTATCGCTCCTGTAAGTCGTCGGGCTTTTGAGCGGCATGAACGAGTTAGCGCGGAGGTCCCGGAGATATTGCCGCGAGATGTTGTTGCCCCCGCACGACGGGCTGCCTCGTCAGAAGGTTCCGGCGGAAAACGGCCCGCTTTCGTTGTGGGTGGAACTGCGGGACTGCTGGCCGTATGTGCGGCAGCGGGCATCGCATTGTATGTTTCGTCTCGGACCCATTTGGCGGTGCGCAAGTACGCGCAGCTCACCGATTTCACTGATTCTGCGACGACGCCGGCGTTGTCGCCGGACGGCCGCATGCTCGCCTTCATTCGCGGAGAAGGCTCTCTAATGGCGAAGGGCGAAATCTATGTCAAGATGTTGCCCGACGGTGAGGCAAGGCCCCTGACACATGACCCGCGGTCGAAGTATGGTCTTACATTCTCCCTGGACGGTTCGGAGATTGCGTATACGGTGATGGATCCACCCGGCTTTTCTACCTACACAATCTCTGTACTTGGCGGCGACTCTCATCTTCTACTTCGCAATGCGGCCGGATTGACTTGGCTGAACGCAAACGAGCTTCTCTTCTCCAGGATCCACTCTGGTCTACATATGGGAGTGGTGAGGTCGAACTTGTCAGGCGATAACGTTCGCGAGCTTTATTTTCCTGCTCATGAGCGCGGCATGGCGCACTACTCTGCTGCTTCGCCTGATCGCAGATGGGCGCTGGTGGCGGAGATGAATGGGCAGGGAGATTGGTACCGATGCCGGCTTATCTCGCTTGAGGACGTGGCAGAGCCAAAGAACGTAGGGCCCAAGGGTGGTTGCACCGAGGCGGGCTGGTCTCCTGATGGCTCCTGGATGTACTTCGTCGCAACGGTGGATGCTCAAAGTCACATCTGGCGTCAGCGGTATCCGGACGGCCGACCAGAGATGATTAACATGGGACCATCCGAAGAAGAAGGGCTGGCCGTCGCGCCGGACGGCCGATCTATCATCACATCGGTTGGCACCTACGAACGGGCAATCTGGATTCACGACGCTGCAGGGGACCGGTCCCTTTCGTCCGAGGGAGAAGTCGTGGCGGGGGCATCGCCTCCATCCTTTGGACCGGAGGACAAAACCATTTACTATCTGCTGCGCCACAGGACGGCGGATGCTTCCACCGAGCTTTGGCGGCTTACGCTCGATACAGGTAAAGCCGAGGCAGTTTTTCCGAGGACCCCGATCGATACGTACAACGTCTCGCCGGACGGTAAACAGGTCGTTTATGCGAACGTCGGTCGGGATGGGAAATCGCAGTTGTGGCTTGCACCGACGGACAGAAGTTTACCTGCTCGGCGGATCGGTCATTCCGGTGAAATCACCCCTTACTTCGGTCCACAGGGAAAGATCCTGTTTCAGACGGCAGAGGGAAATCTCAACTATCTAGAGCAGATGAATCAAGATGGCACAGGCAGATCAAAGGCCCTACCCTATCCAATCATCGAGATACAGGGCATCTCGCCGACGCGGAAATGGTTGATGGCGGTGGCTGCTTATCCCAGTGGCAACAGGTTGATAGCCAAGGTTGTGGCAATTCCAATGGGCGGAGGTTCACCGCGGCAATTGTGTCCGGGCTATTGTCGTGCTGCGTGGTCTTCAAACGGGCGATTCCTCTTTATTCCGGTCGAAGACCCGTCGGAAACGTCTCCGGGGAGAAGTCTGGCCATCCCGGTAGGTCCCGGAGAAGACCTGGCAAATCTTCCTGCGGAAGGCATTCCTCCGAATTCAGCGCCGAGCGTAGTGCCTGGCGCCCGGTCGGTGAATGGTAATGAAATTGTTCCAGGTGCCAATCTTTCACACTATGCATATGTGAATACAACGGTGCACCGCAATCTCTTCCGCATCTCGCTGCCATGAGAGGCATGGCCTCTGGATATCGATCTCGTCCACTCACTTCTCTATCACTTTATTTTCCTGTCCGTCATCGTTTCACCACTCGCCTGAGTTATTTTTCGGTTGCCCCTAGGCTGCGGCTCCTGACAGCTTCAGTTATTCTGAGCGAACTGCAGCGCAGATGTGGCCCGATGATGGAACAACGGGTAATCATCTAGAAGCCCGAGCGCCTGCAGTTCTATCTGGTCAGCCTCTTGCATCTGCTCCCCGTTTTCGTCTTCCGGATGAGTTGAGATTTCCTGCTCCAGAAGATGTGCGAGATAGAGAGCGAGTGAACAGTCGAACGCATCGTGCTTTATGCGGCTGGGTCGGTGTTGATGCGCGATCGCTTCGACGATCGAATTATTCAGCCCCCACAGCCCCAGCAAATACGCGCCAATCTCAGCGTGCGATACCCCCATCTGTTGCTCTTCGGCATCCACGAGCGAACAGCCCAAGTCATCCTGTCGGCGCAAAATGGCACACAAATCCTTAGGCATGGAGCTTGCGAGAACTAAGAGGCCCAACTCGCACAGCAGCGCGGCCAGAATCGTCCTCTCGCGAGGGTCATTCGCAAGAGGCAAGGACGAGACGATCATTGCGGTGCGTGAAGCCCGCCATTGCATATTTGACAGAAAAGCCTCCGGGACGCACCTGTCTGGAGTGAAGAGACTCAACGACTCTGAATACAGCAAAAGACTGCGAATCGTGTTGAGGCCGAGGTAACTGACCGCTTGCTCGAGGCTGGTGGCCGACCGCGCCATGGGGAAAAACCCACAGTTGACCACGCGGAGCACTTTCGCTGACATGGCGATATCTCTTTCGATCGTCTTCGTCAGAGCAGATATTGATATGGTCGGGTCATCAAGGGCTCGGCTGAGTGCCGCGTACGCGGTGGAGAGAGAGGGTAAGTCTCCAATCTTCCCAATCACGTCGCGCAGTGCAGGGGTGCATAGCAAGTCCTGCAAATCGCTGACGCGCTGCAGTGTCTCTCGCAATCTATCTTGATGACAAGGCTTGGAGAGCACCTGGTGCGAGGCCGATAGAGCGCGCGCTGTCAGCGCAACTTCAGAGTAACCAGAAAGCACGATTCGTGCCGCAGAGGGATACTTGATGCGGATATGGTCGAGCAACTCGGCGCCATCCATTCCAGGCATGCGCAGGTCGGAGACCACCACGTCGAAGGGTTGCTGCATGAAAATGCCTAAAGCGGCCTCCCCGCTCTCGACGAATTGCGCCTCCCACTCGTTTCCTGAAGAACGCATGATGTGACGAATACCATCAAGAACGTTCCTGTCATCGTCAACGAATAACACTCGCTTCATTGTTGCAACCCTGTCTCCGGTTCCACGGCGGATGAAATGAGAGGTAAGCGGACAACGAAGGTCGTTCCCTCCCTGCCTCTGAGTCAAAGTCGATTGTGCAACTGGCTATGTAGTGTATGCACCATACACTGCTGCCCAATGCGATCGCGCCGCCACCGATCCAGTTGGCTATGGTCTGTCCGTTATTGGCCTTTACGCGCGTTGCCAGGTCTGCGGTCGCGTATGACGTTAGGATCGCTATTCCGAGGGACGCCAATACGAACCAATCGTTGTAAGAACCTGTAATGCAATCCAAGCCGATCCATCCTCATCGGGAGCGAATCCGATCTTCGATATTCTTATCGACTGAAACCTGCGATGCCATCAACACAAAGGCGCTGTCGATTTGCGTGGAGAGGTTCTCCGCGCAGGAAATCGACTATTGGGCCTCAATTTAGGATGAGCCACTCGAGATCGGCGGCTCTGATTTGTATTGGTGTGTGAACCGTTCGGAGATGAACAGGGGGATCTCTGCCGCTGGCATTGGAATTGCCAGGAAGAAGCCTTGCACATAGTCGCAGCCTGCGCGACGTACGACTCTCAGCGCTTCCGTGGTCTCAACGCCTTCTGCGATCGTCTCAAGGCCGAAATTTCGGGCGAGTTGTACAATCGACCGAATGATCGCGACGTCGCCCTTCTTCCTGGAGGTAATATTGCGCACGAATGACTGATCAATCTTTAGGCGATTTAATTCAAAACGTCTTAGATAGGTGAAATTCGAATAACCTGTTCCAAAGTCGTCGAGCGCGAATTCAACGCCAATTGCCTTGAGTTGTTTTAGATAGGCCGCGACGTCCGCATCGTCATGGACCAGCGCTGATTCGGTGAGTTCCAGCTCCAGAAGCTCTGGTCTGAGCTGATGTCGCTTCAAGGCGCCCGCAATCACTTCATCAAGACCTTCTCGTCGCAGTTGAAGAGCGGAGAGATTTAATGCAACGCGCAGTTCTGGCATGCCACTGTCACGCCACGCAGCGGCCTGGCGGCAAGCCTCCCGAATCACCCAGTTTCCGGTTTCGACGATGAGGCCGCTGTCTTCAGCGACCGATATGAACCTTCCCGGTTGCATCAGTCCATGCCCGGGGCGGTTCCAACGAAGCAACGCTTCTACCGCTCGTACCTCTCCCGTCTCCAAGTGAATCTGCGGCTGATAGTACAAAACGAGTTCTTCGTTTTCGACGGCTTTGCGCAACCCGTTGACTGTCGCGAGGTACTCGTGCCCATCCGTTTCCATGGATTTGGCATACTTTCGAAACGTATCCCGGCCATGTCTCTTCGCGCAGTACATGGCCAAGTCTGCCTGACGATAGAGCTCGTCAAAGCTATCACCATCGTCCGGATAGATCGCTGCACCGATGGAGACGGTTGTTGAGAGTTCAATTCCACCGATATCCAGCGGACTAGCGAAGGCTCTTCGAATGCACTGCGCAATGTCATCGACCACGCTGAGACATTTGACATTGGGGATGATGAGCAAAAACTCGTCTCCGCTCAACCGGCTAAGGAGATCTCCTTCATTCATACAGGATTGGAGGCGGTAGACGAGAGCCTGGATCAGACGGTCCCCCGTGCCATGCCCAAGTGAGTCGTTCACTCGTTTTAAATTATCGACATCGATGAATATGACGGCTGCTTTCCCGCCTGCCCGGTCGGCCTCCATCATAGCCTCACTCATCTTCTCTTTAGCAACCGAGCGGTTCGGCAGTTCCGTCAGCGCATCATGGAACGCGAGGAATCTAGCTCGTGCCGCCGCTTCACGATGTGCTGTCACGTCCTGCTTGACGCCAATGAAGTGTGTAATCTCGCCTCGCGGGTTTTTGACCGGGGAGATAACCGCCTCCTCCCAAAAAAAGCTGCCGTCCTTGCGTCTGTTGTGGAACTCTCCCGTCCAGGATTCCCCGCTAGCGAGGCTTCGCCACATGGAGGCGTATTCCTCTTTCGTAGTTTTGCCGCTCTTGAGAAGCCTCGGGTTTTTACCTACTACATCCTCAGCGCTATAACCGGAGGATGCAGTGAATGCCGGATTCACATATTCGATTGCCCCTGTGCGATCCGCAATGACAACGGTGACCTGGCTTTGTTCGACGGCTTGTTTCAGTCGGTTCAGCTCGGATTGCAGCTCCACTTGCTCCGATCGCAGGGCTATACGGTCGAGGGCAAGAGACAAATCATTGGACATCTCCTCAAACAATGCGGATAGTTCGCCGGTGAAGAAGTGGGAATCATCGGAATAAAGTACAAGGACTCCGGCCGTCTGGCCGCCTTGATAGATGGGAAAAGCCGCTAATGACTTGATCTTGTACTCGCGGAATTTCTCAATCCATGGCTGAAAGCCATCGGAGTTCCACAGATCGTTGACGATGACTGGCTCCCTGGAGAGCAACGCGCGACCCGCCACTCCCTTGCTGAATGGGGACTCTGCGTTGATCGAAACCTGAAGCCCTGAGACAAAATCAGCCGCCTGCCCCGCTCTTGCAACGGGGACGATCATTCCGTTCGATCGATCGATCACTCCGACCCATGCCAACTTGAGCTTGGTGCGGCTGACTGCGATGTCGCACGTTTGGTGAAATATCTGATCGCGGTCCGAACACCCTGCGATGCATTGATTCGTCTGAAAGAGCGCAGCGTACGTGTTCTTCAAGGCCAGAAGCTGGCGCTCGGCATCATGGCGGTCGGTGATGTCGCGGATGATGGTGTGAATGAAGATTGCGCCGTCCACATCGAAACGGCGTGCACTATATTCGACTGGAAATGTACTTCCATCAGCGCGCCGGTGAACAGATTCGCAGCGACGCGACCCGCTCTGAAGTGCCGAGTTCCATCCATGCTCAAACTCAGCAGGATCGTTCACCAGGTCGCCCAGACTCATAGTGCATAGCTCTTCTTCGGTATAGCCGTGCGCGCTAATTGCGCGATCATTGACCTCCAGGATTTGCCCATGCTCACTCGCGAGAATAAGGATGTCGTTTCCATTCAAGCTGAGGTCCTGCAATCGTTCGCGATATGAATCGCGCTCGATGATGGTATTTCGCAAATGCCTGTTGATGATCCAATAGAGAAAGACCGCTGAGGTGGCAATGAATAAAAGGCCCTTCAGGAGACCCAATAAGGCGGCGAACCTGCTTTCCCCGCCGTTGACATACACGAAAATATCGGAGGAGAAGACCCATAGCGCCCCGAACAGGGCGTATTTGCGTATGATCCGAAGGATCGTCTTCGGACGGATGGTGTTCTCGGTCCGAAATGATTGCGAAGAGTCGGATTTCATGGGTCGCTACTGTTCTTCCTTTCGGCGACTTTGATACCGACTCTATCGGCACGTCCGCCTGGACGACGCTTCTGTTTGACTTTGAAGCAGCCACGAGGCCAGTCGATACCCCAGACTCTCTCCTATTGAAGCGTCAATGTGAATTGGACGCTTGTGATTGCGATCACATCGTGCATTCGACGTCTTTCCAGCTTCTGACAAACGTCCTGAATGAATAGCTGGATCGCGACATTTCGTAGTCTCTCACTCACGATTATTAGGCGAGCCGCCGTGCGCTCAGACAGGTTGATCGCATCACGGCAACAGCGCGGAGCATTTTTACGGGGCCAATCCGTAACGCGGTATGTGGAACCCAGCGAGCTCGGCTTGGCGAATCGCGACGTGGATCGCAGAGACCCATCTAGTGCCGATCTCCGTGATGAGTCGAGAGGGGGTAAGAACAACGTTCACTCTAGCGTTTCCGGACTTTGGCGGATTGATTCCTGTTGAGACCCAGGACTAAGGCAGAACGCGCTACAGCTCTTCTTGCAAAATCGAAACTTCATCCATCATCTACTCGTTGGGCGCATACTCTTTGTCATGCTGCGAACCTTCCTCTTTCTTGTCGCAATTGCATCTGTAGCTGTGACACCAGGCGTGTCTGCCCAGGCTCCCGTCCAAACAACGGTTCCTCGATCTGCAACGCAGGGCACCGCGCGGCAAGAGAGGCCGATGCAGCGAGTTACCGCGGTGCTGCCAAATGGACGAGAAATCTACCCAGCCGGGAATTGGATCTCGGTCGCACCGTATCCATTTGCGATCGCCCTTTCGCCAGACGGCTCAGAAGCGGCCGTTCCATCGATTGGATTTCCATTCGCGCTCAACATTATCAGTCATCCGGAATCATCGACCGCTGCCGTGCGCCGCTTCCCCAAAGACGAAAGCAATGATCCGGCGATCGAGGTGCATGCGGGCCTCGCTTACTCGAGCGACGGCTCACTACTTTGGATTGCGACCGGCGATTCCGGAAAAATTCGCGCGTACCGTACAGAGTTTCTGCGCACTCGTCCCGGCGAAAGCTCGCAGGCTCACATCGCACCGGTCGCAGTGGAGATTCCACTTGATGGCATGACCGGAGGCAAAGGGTTTCGCGACAGCTTTGCCGCCACACTGGTTATCTCTGCCGACGGCAAAACGCTCTACGCTCTCGATCAAGCAAACTGGCGAGTCGTCGTGATCGATCTTGCAAACAGGAAGCGCATCGCCTCGATTCCTACGGGCAACTATCCTTTCGGTCTCGCTTTGTCTGCTGACGGCAAACGTCTGTACGTCACTAACACCGGGTTGTTCGAGTACACGCTTCTGCCGAACGTAGCGGCGGCCGCCAAGAAACAATCCGGCGCAATTGTCGACTCAGCCGATGGAACGTTTGGCCAAGAGCAAAGATTATCGAGTGGTTTAAAGTTTCCCCCGTTCGGCTATCCATCCCCTACGGCCCGCAAAGGAACAGTCGCTGAGGGCAAAGAGGTGCTGGGACTTGGAGATGAAAACAGTGTCCGTGGAAGCTCGCTCTGGACATACGACGTCAGTGACCCAGCGGAACCTGTGGCGATTGCCAAGCTGAGACTAGGCAGTCGCATCTCTGAATTGCCGAACCAGACGATCGGTGGAGCGGCGCCAACAGGCGTCGTCGCAGATGCCAGTGGCGTTTATGTCTCGCTGGCGCATGAAGACGCGATTGTGAAGGTGAGCGCCGACGGTCGCCGGGTCCTGGCACAGGCTCCTCTCACTCCATTCACCGGGACGAAATTTGAAGACACGATGCATCGTCCGCTGCGGGGCATCATGCCAAGCGGTCTGGCTGTCCGTGACGGCCAGCTCTATGTTGCGGAATCCGGCATTGACGCAGTCGCCGTATTGCGAACTGCCGACTTATCTGTCATTGAACACATTCCGGTTGGCTGGAACCCTTCAGCGGTTGCTATCTCGAGCGACGGTAAGATGCTCTACGTCGTGAACACAAAGGGTAAAGGCGCGGGCCCCAACGGCGGCCAATCACACGATCCGAATGCTTCAACCTACGTGGGCTCATTGGAATATGGGAGTGTCAGCGCGATTTCTCTTGCTAACCTGCCCGCTGCAGAATTGCTCACGAAAACTGTGGTCCGCGCGAACACTGCTGCGGTAGCGTCGCAAAACAAGCTGCCTCATTTGAAGCATTGCTTCTTGATCATCCGCGAAAATCGAACCTATGATGAGGCGCTCGGGGACGTTGCTGGAAGTAACGGCGACTCATCTCTCGCGCGCTATGGTATGGACGGTTGGGCTCAAGAAGACCCCAGAGCCATACACTTGAAGGTAACTCCCAACTTGCACGCTCTGGTGTCCCAGTTCGCCATGAGCGACGACTACTTCACAGATAGCGACGTCTCTGCCGACGGACACCGATGGGTCGTTGGGATCGATCCGACACCCTTCTTCAATACGGCGTGGAGCTCTAACTATGGTGGAAGACGGAGCAGCAACGTTCTCTCGAATGCTGCTGGCCGGCGCGCAATGTTCGGAGGGGCTGACGGGCCAATGCCTGAGGACGAACCACAATTTGGCTTGCACTTGGTCGCATGATTGCTTTTTTATCGAAGAGCTCGATATGGAAAAGCTCCGCCGTCTTCGTTACGGAAGATGATGCGCAGGGCGGCGTGGATCACGTCGACGCGCATCGCAGCATCTTACTCATCGCCAGCCCGTGGGTGAAGCCGGGTGCAATCTCGCACGAACATACCAGCATGGGCTCGATCACTCGGACGATCGATGAACTTCTGGGTATGGGTCCTATGAACCTGGAAGACGCGCTGGCCGGCGAGATTAACGGAATCTTCGATAGCCAACCTCCATGGGGACGTATGCTGTCCGAGCTTCCGATCTTCGCGTGTTCGATCCTGCCAAGGCGCGGTTTGCCAGGCCGAAGACGAGGAAAGAGGCTGCGGAGCTTCGCGATATGGACGACTCGAATGAGATTCGCGAAGAGATGGAAAAGGCCGCCTCATATCTTCGCAGGGCGAAGGCAATAAACTAGCCGCATCGCCTAATCACTTCTTTAAAATTCTCCACGTGGTTGTCGCGGCGAAGTTCTTTGCTCAAAAGCGCTGTCCTCCTAACTTATGAAGAACTGCAGAAAATATGCGTCTCGCAGATGAAGTCTCCGAAAGCAGCAAATTGGATTGCTGGATGTAAATTCCATCCGGTACCGGCTCTGGTCTGACTTCGAAAAATATGATGCTTATCGTGAAATGCTTATCCGGATGCGACGGAGAGCTGAGCGCCTTCGCCCCAAGATCAACTTCGTCGATTTTTTGTGTAAAGCTTATGCAACAAAGTTTAGTAAGATGAGCACTGAAAGGTTGCGCATTCTGTAAGAAGGAGAAGTCACCCAATGTGGAAAGCCCTGCTCGTCCTCTTTGTCTGCCTGACCGCATCTGCTCAAGAGCTTCATCCCATTCTTGCATTGGGTGCACGGGCGCCGGATTTCTCACTTCCCGGTGTCGATGGCAAGACGCACACGCTCGCGGAGTACGCCGCCAGTCCTGTGCTGGTCATCGTCTTCACCTGCAACCACTGTCCGATCGCTCAGATGTATGAGCAGCGCATCGAGCACCTCGCTACGGAGTATGGGCCTCGGGGTGTCGCTGTAGTCGCTATCCAGCCAAATGACCCGAAGGCGATTCGGATCGACGAACTGGACTCCTCGGACGTCAGCGACAGCCTTCCGGAGATGAAGATCCGAGTACAAATGAAGCACCTCACGTACCCGTACCTTTACGATGGCGAGACCCAGCAGGTCGCCCGCGCCTACGGCCCTCAAGCCACGCCGCACGTCTTTATCTTCGATCGCGAGCGCCATCTACAGTACGAAGGCCGCATCGATAATAGCTATCGGACGGAGTTGGTGAAGACCCACGATGCCGAGGACGCAATTCGGGCGCTCCTCAATCATCAACCTGTGAAAGTTCGACATACTGGTGTCTTCGGGTGCTCAACCAAATGGCAGGAGAAATCATTGGCGAGCGCCGAGGCGTTGCAGAAGATTGACGATACGCCAGTGACTCTAGAACTCGCATCGAAGGCCGAACTAGCCAGACTGCGGACCAACCCTTCGCATCAGCTCATGCTCGTCGATTTTTGGGCTACATGGTGCGGGTCGTGCCGCGTTGAGTTCGCTGATCTTCAGAACACGCTGCGTATGTATGCGGACAGGGATCTATCGTTCGTCACTGTATCTACCAACATGCCTGATGAAAAGCCGAGCGTCTTGAAATTTCTGGAGAAGCAACATGCCACCAGTCGAAATTTGCTCTTCGATTCCTCCGACACGACGGGGCTGCAAACTGCATTTGATCCAACGTGGGACTCTGCCGTGCCTTATACCGTCCTGCTTTCAGGAGACGGGCGGGTTCTTTACAAGACGACTGGTTCCGTTGACATCCTTGCGCTGCGCCGCACGATTCTCGCAAACCTTCCCGCGTCCTATGCAGGGTTTCGCAAATATTGGCAGCAGAATTAATTTCCATCGGTGATGCGGGAGATGACGCAGAACAGAAAAAGCGTCATTACCCTGCATTGATGAGGATGGAAGTGCTTTCAAGATTCTTTGTCCTGAGAGCCAGACAGATTGCTCCAATCAGTTGAGCTTCCTCTCCGAGCGCGCTGGGCACGAGCGTTGGTCGTACGCGAGCGGTGTGTGTGTTCAAAAGCTCTCGGATGGCACTGAGAAGGACCGGGTGGCCGCCGACGCCGCCGCCAAATACGAAAAGTGGGCAGTTGAGAATGAGCGCGGTGTTATAGATCGCATAGGCGAGGCTCTTCGCGGCTTTTTGGAGGATGCTTTGTGCGAGCGGATTTCGCCCTGCATCATCGAAGATCTGTGTTGCGGTCGCATCGCGTGGCAGATCCGTTGTAGTTTCATTCCATCGTTGCCTCCACTGCGCCTGGATGCCGGCTCCGCCCGCGACCTCCTCCAGACTGCCCGGCCGACCGCGTTCCACCGGTTCTTCCGAGCCACCAGGCACCAGCATGTAACCAATTTCCCCAGCGGTCCACCCGCTACCGCGGAATATCTCGCCATTGAGAACAATTCCCGCCCCGATGCCGGTTCCAACCCCGACGAAGACAAAGTCGCTCGTTCCTTGCGCCGCTCCCGCCCAACCCTCCGCGAGTGCCGCGAGATTGACGTCATTGTCGATCGCAGCGGCTATCCCAAGAGCATTCTTGAGCATGGCGCTCAGCGGTACCTCGCTCCACCCAATCAGATAGGAGGTCGCGATCACGACGCCTCGATCTACATCGGTGATTCCTGGGCCGCCGGCCCCAATCGCCACCACTGAATCGCGCGTAATGCCCGTCTGCAGCAAAAGCGCCTCGGCACCCGTACGGATTAACTCGACAACAGCAGGAGAGCTTCGGACATTCGCAATCGATGCAGTCCACCGACCGACAATTAAGCCGGTGGAGTCCGCGAGCGCAAGGCGCAGGTTGGTTCCTCCGATATCTGCACCGAACACGTAGCGGGGGCTGGGAAAGGGAATTGTCGTCTCCAATTTACTCAAGGGGCCAGTGTGTCGCAAAAACATCGATGAAGTTTGCCTCTAAGAATTCGAGTGATCACGGTACGCGAATCGATCGCGATGAAAAAGGAAATGACGATGGTATGGAGCTGATGCTTTCCAAATCCCGCCCCTTGGTCTCAGGGATGATGAAGTAGATGAAAAGCAGCGTTAACATGCAAAACAACCCGTATAAACCGAAGGTGAGGCTGCTGCCGGCGAATTTGATGAGGGACAAAAATGTGAGCGAGACCAGAAAGTTCGCGGCACCCGAGGCCAGCGAGGCGGCAGCAACACCTCGTCCGCGAACCCGCAACGGAAACACCTCCGAAACTAGAATCCAGCCGATCGGCCCCATACTGAAGGCGAAGCAGGTGATGTAAACCATCAAGCATATGGTGGCTACGATGCCGAGTCTCGATCCGAGTGCAATCTGATTATGGAAGGAGTAGGAGAGGACAAAGAGGGATGCGGTCATCCCTCCCACACCGGCATAAAGAAGAGGTTTGCGTCCCCATCGATCGACAAGTGCAAGCGCGATCAACGTCGCTAGTACATTCACAACTGCGACAAGAAACGTAGCGAAGATTGCGCTCTTATTCGAAGCGATCCCAGCAAGCGAGAAGATCTTTGGCCCGTAGTAAATAATCGTGTTGATTCCCGTAACCTGCTGTAGCACCATAAAGCCCACAGTGATTAACAGCGCACCGCGGATGGCAGGAGCCCAGAGCGAACGCCATCGCCTATCCAATTTCACTCGTAGGCTGGTTTCTATGTCTTCGAGGAACAGCTTTGCTCCAGCCTCATCGGTGTACGAACACAAGACTGCTTGAGCTTCTGTTCTGCGGTTGTGAGCGAATAGCCACCGAGGGCTCTCCGGAACAGTGAGCACCATCAACATGAAGATCGAGGCCGGAATGGCTCCAAGTCCGAACATGAGTCGCCACGCGTGTTCAGTTGCCAGTGAGTAGCCAGCCAGGTCAGCAAGCGCTACGCCCGCCGTAAGTGCCAACTGATAAAGGCCGATCAACATGCCACGCGACGACGGGGGAGCAAGCTCCGACACGTATACCGGAGCAGTGACGGAGGTAAACCCGATCGCGATTCCGAGCAGTGCGCGCGCTGCTATAAGGGTCCCGACATTCGGCGACCACGGAGCAAGTGTCGATCCTAGAATGAAAATGGCCGCGCCCCAAACTAACGTCGAGCGTCTGCCAATCCGGTCGGCAATGACGCCGCCCAGGAGCGCACCGAGCATCGCGCCTATAAGCACCACGCTGACTACAAATTCCTGCATCTGCGCAGACAGGCCAAAACTCACGCGCACGAAGACAAGCGCGGCCGCGATAATCCCCATATCATAGCCGTAGAGCAGCCCGCCCAGACCTGCTATACAGGAGACCTTGAGGAGAAACCGCCGGTTTACCTGTGCTCCCGGTGCTGTGCCCGCAACAGACAAATCGAACTCCTCGTCGAATCATATCCTCAATTACCACTGCGGTTGGCGATTATCTCAGAGACTTTGTAAATAAAGTTACATTATAAAGATCGATACGTGGTCATAGGAGATTTATGGACGACACTTCAAGAACAAGCCATCGCTGGATCAACGGGATAGAACCACGCCCCGATCTTCTCACGGCAAACGGCATTGAAATCTTCGAGCTCGAATGCCGCGAACAGCCAGAATGCCTTCGGCGCCTGCTGAAGGCCTATAAAACAGACCCGGTCATCAAGGCGCAGCTTAGAAAAATGCGCAGCCTTGCGGGGGGAAGCGGCCCCGTCCTCCTGATTGGAATGGGTGCTTCGTTTTGTTCCGCCATCAGCGGGGCAATCATGCTTGAGTCTCGCGGCAGACTTGCATTCGCAGTGGATGCGGGCGAGTGGCTGCACTATGCGAAGCCCATCTGGAATGAGGCTGCCTTGTCTGTTCTAATCACCACTTCAGGCGAGAGTGCCGAGCTTGTCGAACTGTTCCGGAGTGGGGCGGATCTGCCTTTGGGTTTGCTGTGCAATAACACGGCGAGTACCTGCTGGAAGCTGGCTCGCAATCGTCTTCCCATCCTCGCAGGGCCTGAGTACGGCAACGCTACCAAGACCTACACAAACTCCACCGCAGCGGCGATCGTCCTAGCTTCGACGATAGTTGGACACCCCTGGGAATCCGAAGCTGAGCAGGCGGTCGAAGTGTTCTCTGCGAGTCTCGATCGCATCTTTGGGCAGCGCGCGGTCATAGAAGAGTTCTGCCGCGGTGCAGCGAACATCGAAATCATTGGTCGCGGGGCTGCCTACGGTGCGGCCATCATGAGCGCGCTCTGCATCCGCGAGATGAGTGGTCACCGTGCGGCGGCGCATACTGGCGCCGGTTTCCGGCACGGTCCTAATCTCGACGTGGACTCGTCACACGTGGCGATCATCTTCGCCGTCGGCCGCGCTGCAGACCTCGGCGTGAAACTCGCCGAAGAATGTAACCGCCGCGGTGGCAAAGTGGTCCTCGTCAGCTCAGTGAATCGTGATCCGATGCCGTCGTTACTTCCGATTCGCATTGACGCCGTACCCGAGCCTTGGGAGGGGATCACTGCGTTGCTCATTACCCAGGCGCTCACCCTTGCCATGGTGGAAAGAAGCGGTTGCCGCTTGCCGCCACGCTTCGAGTACGGCGCAATGCAGCAGTAGGTTCACGCGCGAAGACGCTACGGTTGATGCGGTAGCGCCGTAACGGGATTGCGTCGCGGCGGCGCCTTCCAGTCCCTCCCGACCCACAGCATGGCGTTCTCAAACATCCTGTTCTGCACCGCGCTGGTGAAGATCTTATTGCCATGACCCATATTCAGGTAGAGCATGCGGTACTCCGTGTTTGTCCATACCACGGGCGAATCTCCGCCCAAAAGGGTGTCCTTAAAACCAAGAGGGTAGTTGCTTGCGTCCAGCGTTAGAAGCACCTTCACATGCCTATTTGCGCGCGGGTCCGGGCGCCAGACATACCACTCGTTCGCTGGAGATAGAAACTTTGCGGGTAGACCGTGTGTGATGCGGCTCGGCGCATCGTCTACGTCAAGCAGGGCGGGTAACGGAGGCCAGTTATTTCCATAAAATACGCCACCGCCAAGAAAGTTCACGAACCATGGCCAATGTGTACCGGAGTCATTGAACGCAGCGATATGAAAACCCATCCAGCCGCCCCCATGATCCATGTAATGCTCAAAGGCCAGACGCTGCTGTTCCGTGTGCGGGAAATCGTCCAGCCAGACGACGACCTGCACGTCGCGGAGTCGTGCCGCATTCAAGTCATCCCAGCGTGTGGTGACGGTGAAATCGAAGTTATCTCGCGCACCCATCGCCTCAAAGAAGGTAATTGCCTCCTTGGCGAACTCGACGTGGTCGCCCTCCACCGTCGTCGAATAGAAGGCAAGCACGTGCAGCGGCGGCGGCTTCTGGCATACCCCTGGAACGACGACGGCGGCGCCTAGTATTAACGAGCAGAGACCATGTCTCATCGGTGGGCCGCCCATAGGATCGAATTGTGGAAGAGAGTCACAAAGGACTTGTTCTGAAATAGCTCCGGGTGATGCCCCATGAAAATGTATACGTTTCTCGCCTTGTAATGCTCGTTCGTCCACACGACAGGGTGATCTCCCATCTTGATTGAGGTGTCCGGGGAATACGTGCTCTCATCCACGCTCGCCAGAACATGAACATTCGGTCGCGGAGAGTGATCGTAGGTGTACCACTCCTCATTCTTGATCACGAAGGTGTGATCCAGACCGCGCATCACCGGATGCGAAGGATCTTCGACGGTCACACGACCGGTTGCGAACGTCGCAATGTAGTTCGTAAACCGAATGCCACCCATGAACTTGGAGAACCAGGGCCACATTGGATATCCGTCGAACTCGCCCAGCAACGTGGCATGATGAAACCCGATCCAGCCGCCTTGGCCTTCCTCGATGTACTTCTGAAACGCCGCCATCGCCGTTGGAGTCCATCCGTACGGCGGATAGTTCAACTGCACAAAGAGCTGGTAATGAGAGAGGAATGTCTCGTTGATCGGATCCGTGTTTTCAATGTAATCGACCGTGAATCCATCGGCGACAGCCTCTTTCGCCAGCCAAATCTTCGCAGCGTCGACAAATGGCTTATGGATTCCGCCTGCCTCGGCAAGCGCCAACACATGAAACTTTGACCTGCTTGCCTGAGCTCGAGCGACCCCGGCGCCGGTGAGGAGTGGCGCGCAGATCGTGAGCCCAATAAGCCATCCACGCATCGAAGCGAGCATGGGGAATAAGCAGCGATTCTTCGAAGCCATCGTATTCTCACCTCCTAAGGCTTAAGCCATATCAGCAGCGGTGCGCACGAAGTTGCAGAAACTCACGCAGCCGGCATACTTTGTAAACATCATGAAGTATCCCACACGTGTCAAGCAGTCTAAGCGACAGTATCGTCCAATCCGCATGTCGATTCCTGCTCTTCATTCGTTCGTATTGCTGTGTTTTTTTGTAGTCTTTCCAGCGAGTCTTATTGCCCAGACAGGAGGAAGTACTGCCCGTGTAACTCTCCTCAACCCAAATGCAATTCTCTTCAGCCCTTCGACGGGCAAGGTTTACTCGGTCGACAATGCTCACAACGCGGTCATCGTCAGCAACGATACAAAAGGAACGACAGCTCGCGTGACGGTCGGATCTGGTCCCGTTTCCATCGCGGTCGATCGTGCTAGTGGCAAAGTCTATATTGCAAACTCCGGCGATGGCACCGTGAGTGTTCTCGACGGAGCTACAGACGCCGTCCTCGCAACTATTCCAGTTGGCGCCAATCCCTACTCCATCGCCGCCAATACAGTCACGCATACGATCTACCTTTCGCGAACCTATAGCGACTTCCTGACGGCCATCGATGTCCCCACGAACGCCATCACTACCTACAAGATCGGAGCAGCCGACCTGCTCAGCGTCAACACGCGGACAAACGAAGTCTACGCGGTTGGCTATGAAGGAGGTTCTGTTGCTGTACTCGATGTCCAAAGTGGCTCCATCCGCAAGCAGTCTGTAGGGATGCATGCCTGGGGGCTGGCGCTTGACGAAGCATCCGGCACGCTCTACAGCGGGAGGACTGGCGACGCAGAAATCGCGGCACTTAAAATCGCGACTAACACCTTGACTGCGATTCCGACCGGAGCAATCCCGTGTGCGCTCGCGATCGACGCTAAGCGCCACGAGATTTATGTCGTCGACTACGGCGACAACAGCGTCACCGTTCTTGATAGCTTGTCCGGGCGTCGCCTCGCCACGATTCCCGTCGGTAGCGCGCCCGAGGCGATTGCCATGGACCCCAAGAGGCACCTTGTTTTCATTGCCAACACCCACGGCAACACAATCTCCATCGTGGACGAAATCACTCATCAAGTCATTGCCACCCTCAAGACCTCCGCAAACCCGTACGGCCTCGCGTTCAACCCGATCTCAGGGAAGCTGCACGTCGCGACTCTCGGCGAGAGGGCGTTCTCAATTCTCGACCTGAATACGATTCGTCCCCCCGCTCAATGAATTTTCATCTCTTCCGTGATTGTTTGAACGCAGTGAACATGCTGTCCAGCAGTTTCTGTTTTTTTCCATCGAAATCCCCAGAAAGCTCCCACATAAATACGCCGCCAAGGTTCCTCACCTGCAGTGCGTAGACCACCTTACGCGCGGTCGAAGCGGCATCGTCGTAGGTGATAAAGCCGGGCGTACTTCCCTCGTGGGTAAGATAGGGCGCCATCGCCAGAGCATCCACATGCGCTTTCCAGCCGTCACCTTCAACCCGTGGTTCGATGTAGCTCCCATACTCTCGAGCGTGTGTACTTTTCTCGCAGGCGCACGCAGCATAAAGCTCGGAGGCCGGAGATTCATACCCGTAGAACGCTGTTCCAAGATTAATTTTTTCAGCGGGAACACCCAATTGGTTTAGGTACAGGTTCATGCTGTCATCAATACTTCCATCATGTCCGGGATCGTTTACGTTTAAGAATAAGGGAGAGTTGTGCCCCGCGTGATTCACCCACGGTCCGTGGAAGTCATAGGTCATCACGTTATAAAAATCAACGATCGGCGTTAGCTCGCGGAAGTCGTAATCGCCCCAATGCCCTGGTTCGGACGGAGTTGCCATCGAGATCAGATACCTTGGCCGTGGCAGTGCAGCGCGCAGAGCCTGCATCAGCGCCACATCGTTTGCCACGTCGGACGCACCTTGTGGTACCTCCCAATCGATATCGACGCCGTCGTAGTCATACTGCTCGATGAACTTCTTCACCGCTGCGGCAAAATGTAGTCGCGCGGCGGGGTCTGCCGCCACGCTGCGAAAACTGCTGGCAGCACCCTGCACGCAAACCAGTACCCGCACCTTCGCGCGGTGCGCTCTCGGAATCAGCGTGCGTTCGATCGCGTCTTTCGAGATCTCTATCTGACCATCGCCCTCGGGCCCCACCACTAGGGCAACATGAATCAGGTGCGTGAGCTTTTTGAAGGGAATATTCTTCGCCGTATACGACGGGGTCTTCGTTTGATCGCTGAAAAGGTAATACGCAACCAGACGCTTGGGTGCCTGTGCCGCGATCGGGCAACCTGCGAATACGCCCGCCAACGCGACGGCGGCGAATAGGTTCTGCAGGTGCCGTGAGCCATTGTGCGGCCACCACGGTCGCCCTCCAACTGCCGTTGCTTTTCCTCCTCCACAGAGGCCGTCGCCCGAAATTCGTCGACCCCTGATCGACGTTCTGATCACTTTTCTGATCATTTCCACTCTCCGCGAAAATTTCTCTTGTAATTCTCGTGAGATCGCTGTAGCGTCCTATTCACTACTCGTTCATCTCAAAAGCCTGGCCGCAACATAGCAAACTGGTATCACTTTCTTTACAAAGATAACTAAGAAAGGCACCATGCCATGAAACGTATCCTATTTTTCCTTCTCCTGCCAGTGCTGAGTGCGGCGGCTCTGCACAGCGGGGCGCAAACAGTCACTGGAGCTATCCGCGGCATCGTTACCGACTCCACCGGCGCCATCGTTCCCGGAGCCACCGTCACCGCTACCGACGCTGCGACCGGAGTCGCTACCGTCGCGAAGACCAATGCAGCGGGAGAATATGCGATCCGGTTTCTGCAAATCGGAAGCTATAAACTCACCGTAGAGGCCAAGGGCTTCAAGATCGTCGACTACGGCCCGTTCTCGCTCGAGATCGATCAGACCGCCAAGATCGACATCCCCTTGAGCGTTGGCTCCACCGAAACCACAGTTGTCGTCTCCGATCAGCTCCAGCCTATTCTCAACACGGAAAACGCGACGCTCGGGGAAACATTCACTGAGAACGCCATCAATAGCATTCCATTGAATGGCCGTGATTTTTCGCAGCTCACCGTCTATACCCCCGGCGCCGTCGCCCCCGGGTTCGGTTCGTACGGCCAAAGCGACTCCACCGAGCGCTCGATCGATGCGAGCAATGAAGTCTCCGTAAATGGCAACCGTCAGCAGTCGAACAACTACTTGCTCGATGGCCAGGAGATCAACGAAAATATCAATAACACCCTCGGTTATAACCCCAGCCCCGATTCTCTGGCGCAGATCCGCGTCATCGCGGCCAACCCCAATGCGGAGTTTGGCAACGTCAACGGAGGTACTGTCCTCGCTGTCATGAAGAGCGGCACCAACCGCCTTCACGGCTCTGTCTTCGGATTTCTTAAAAACTACAATCTTGACGCCAACAGTTGGAGCAACGACAACAACGTCATTCCCACGCCAAAGTCGAAGTACACCTCAACCCAGTTCGGCGCCACCTTTGGCGGTCCCATTTTCAAGGACAAGCTTTTCTTCTTCGTTGATTACGAAGGTTTCCGTAGCCATAGCGCCGGACTAACCACGGCCAGTGTCGTCCCTGCTGCGTTTCGCACCGGCGATCTCTCTTCGCTCCTGACGGTCCTCGGCATCCAACTCTACGACACCCAGACCATCGACCCATTGACCGGCCAGCCTAAGGCGTATCTAAACAACCAAATCCCTATCTCGAATCCTGTCGCCACCTACTTGTTCGGGAACACCACAGCCTACCCGCTTCCTAACAATCCCACCAGCGATCCGCTCGGGATCAACAACAACTTCATTGGACCCTCTGGCAGCTTTACCCGCAACGATCAGGGCGATGCAAAGGTCGATTGGAGCTTCCACTCAAAGGATAAATTCGCCTTCCGCTACTCGCAGGGCTACGCGCAGGACGGTACCACCAGCGATCCGCTGCCCGTCCAGTTTCCCATTGCCAACGACTATCCGGATCACTTCTTCGACACCAACTGGGTGCACATCTTCTCGTCGGCAGTTGTGAACTCGTTCACGGCGAACTATGGTCGCATTCGCTTCAACAACGGCGTATCCACAGACCCTAGCGGCATCTTCGGCCTCAAAGGCAACGAGATTGTGGGCATTCCCGGCAATCCGCAGCAGACCGCGGGCTTCAGTGCGCAGAACTTCAATGGCACGAGCGGCAACAACTATCCGAGCGGCTTTGGCACTAACCCGTCGCCCGAGATTTTTATCGATAACGTTTTTGGTTACTCCGAAAACCTCACCTGGCAGCGCGGACGTCACCTCATGAAGTTTGGCGCCGAGTTCACCCGCTACCAGCAGAACAGCTTCTATCCCGGCAACGACGGCGAATTGGGAGCGTTCAACTACACCGGAGCGTTCAGCTCCAATCCCTACGCCTCCAACAGCACCCTCTATCCCTTCGCGGACTTTCTCCTTGACCGCGTTCAGGATGTCCAGATCGGAGCCGTCACCGGCCGTACCGGCCAGCGTCAGTGGCGCGACGGCATGTACGCTCAGGATGACTTCAAGGTGAAGTCCAACCTCACCATAAACCTCGGCCTCCGCTGGGAGTTCGACCAGCCCATCTACGAAGTCAACAACAAGATGGCGAATATCAATATAGACACGAAGCAGATCGAATACGCCGGTGTTGACGGCAATAGCCGCGCCCTTTATGACGCGGACTTCGATCAGTTCCAACCTCGCATCGGGTTTGCGTATCAGCCATTACCGCGAATCGTAGTGCGCGGCGGTTATGGTATCTCCAGCTATCTCGAGGGAACCGGCGCCAACCTTAGACTCACGCAAAATCCGCCCTTCCACACCGACTTCGAAGAGACCGCGATCAATCCGAATACTACTGGTGGCTATTCTCCCGGCGTCTATTACGAAGCGGCGAGTGGCTTTCCCACCTCGCAGGTCCCGACGACAACCTTCTACGTCTGGCCCAAAAATTTGAAGCCTGCAATTACCCAGGAGATCAGCCTAACCACCGAATATCAACTCGCCAGATCCTCATCATTCCAAATCGGGTATGTCAGCATTCTCGGACATCACCTCACCGATCCCTATTGGGGCAATCAGCTCGCTGCGCCTGGCGCCACCGCTCCGTACGCTAGCATCGTCGGCCAGGGTGGAATCGTAAAGATTACACAAACTGAATCAGCTAGTAATTACAACGCCCTGCAGGCTGTCTTCCGGCAACATCTTACGGCTGGTTTCGAACTGACCGCGAACTACACGTATTCAAAATCGCTGACCGACGACATTGGCTTCTATGGTGTCAGCAACATCTACAGCGGCCAGTACTACCAGCAGAACGCGTACGACATGCGATCGGAGTGGGGCCCGGCGGGCACGGATACTCGCCATAACCTCTCCGTTACCGGCGTCTACGATCTGCCATTCGGCCATGGCCGTAAGTTCGGTGCCAGCTCAAACTTCGTCGTCAACGAGCTGCTCGGTGGCTGGAAGCTGAGCGGCGCTCAGGTGTATTACTCCGGGTTTCCGGTCACCGTGTCTTCTCCTGCAAACTACTCGAGCGTAGTCAACGCATTCACCGGCGCCGCTCGCCCGAATCAGCTTCGTCCCTTGAGAGGTGCTACGCACTCCATCCAGGCCTACTACGGCACCGCGGTCCAGACCGACCAGTGCGGTCCGAACCAGGACGATGGCACCTGCGTTTTCGCCCAACAACCCGACGACTCCTTTGGAACAGTGCGCCCTGGCTCTCTCCGCGCTCCCAGCTTCCAGAACATCGACATGTCGTTGGCCAAGAGCTTTACCGTCTGGCATCAACAACGGATGGACTTCCGCGCCGACTTCTTCAATACCTTCAACATTGCCGATTATGCTCCACCAGATAGCGGTATGACCGATAGCAATTTCGGCCAGATCACCGGCACCGTCAACAATAACCGATCTACCCAGCTTGCCCTCAAATACGTCTTCTAAAGGAGATGGTCAGGGGTAAGACCTGTCGCACCTTGATTCGAGGCGCTGCAATCTCTAATCGATTGCAGCGCCTTTTCACGTCCGCAAATGTCAGAAATCCGAGCCGCACCTTCTTGGTCAGCGACCTCGGAATTGTCCGAGCTTTAGAACCCTCTGAGTCGTGGTTTCAGCTCAGTGCCTCGTTCCGGAGATGGAAGCGACTTTGTTAGGAAGACTGATCGCGTACAAATACCAAGCCGCGTGCGGTAGCCAGCCCTCCGTCCACCTCCAGTCCTCATCTTTCCCTGTCACCGCGAAGCCCTGGTTAAACGCGATACCATCTTCGCTTTCCAGACCGGCTGTAATGCCGTTCACAATGGCACCAGGCGCGTTCGTGTACTTATACGACCGGAAGAACATATAAGCAGCATCGCCGTGTCCGCTTCCAATCAGCAAGCTCGTGTCGAAGGGATTGCGACCGAGGATCCAGTGCAGTTGGTTCCACGCATAATCACTGAGCTGTCGCTGAAACTTCGGATCATCGTTGAACAGCGGAAGCGCCATCCGCGCAGCCGCCGCAAGCGATGCGAGCCGCGCGTCTTCCCCTTGCCACCAGGGCGCCGCCTCGGTATCGTGCGGAAAGAAAAATGCCGTCCGCACCGTGCCGTCACCCATGCGAACCAACTGCCGGGCGTATCCGAACGGATTGTTCACTTCGTTGGTTACGGCAAGCTCGAAGCGCAACGAACGTTCCACGGTCTCTCGAACCTGCTCACGCTCACGGGGAGACGCGACCTCCGCATAATCCAGGAGACTGATAACGGGCAGCCCAGCGTCCGATGGATGGAAGTAGGGTCGCGTCCCATCGTCCGCTCGCCAGAAATCCCGATACGCGCCGGTTGTAGTGAGTCGCGCCATCAAATGTCTGGCTCGTTCGTCGGCTGCTGCGAGATAAAGCGGCTTATGGCTGGCATGGTACAACTCGGTCGCAGCCAGTAGCGCGCAGTAGTCGTCGAGTATGTTTTCCTTGCCGTCGTTCAGCAATTCCCGGTTATGTGTCTGTAGAAAGCCGAATGCTTGCTCCGCGGTTCGCAAGTAGTCCGCGCTGGAATAATCGCCATGCGAAGGCATCGTACTGGCCAGCGCTAGTGCAGCAATGGCCACGCCGCCTCCCGAGCGAAAGCTCGACTGGTACGCGTACGGCCCTTCGGCTGCTTCGATGTGTTCGGTCGAATCCGACGCCGTGGTCTTAATCTGGGTGCGCCAGTTGGGGTTCCCGATCACCCGATCTTGCGGAAGCTTATCTTTGCCAGGCGCGGAGATCGTCTCGAAAAACGAACCGTTCGGCCGCTTCATGCGAACTAAAAAGTCCGCCCCGTAGAGACCTTCGTCGAGCATTCGCCGCTCATACTCTCTGAAGTTGTCGTCCTTCCGTGCTTCGAGGACTACGTAGCTCTTCAATAGGCTCCAAGCCACCAAGGGCACCTGCTGCGGATTGAAGTAGGAAGTTGGGTTCTGATGCGATAGATGGATTCCGTAGTCGCCGGTGGCGTCGTACCATCCGCCATGCACGTCCACGAAACCATCCTTGCCGCCAGGCAGCGCCAGGTGACGATCCGCCTCATCGATCAAGCCACTGGATCGCTGTCCCTTGAAGTAGTAAAGAACGTTCGAAAGCGTATTCCGTTCGAGTACATCGGCTTGGATCACGAAGATGCACGAGCGCACTGAAGTAGCTCCGGAATGGACCTCGAGCGCATAGTGGCCCGGCTCCTGCCACGCCGAAAAGTCCGCCGTCCAGAACACCCGACCATCCCAGGCGTGAACCTGCCCGTTCGAAACTAACCTACCCGTCGCAACCGTCTTGCTGCTATCCAGGTTGATCAGTGAGAACGACTGGGGATGGTCGTTCTCCGTTCCAATAATCAACGCCTGCTTTGGCGATCTGATCTCATAGCCAACTTGATCGATGAGTACATGGACTTCTGCAAGGCAAGCCTGCGCAGCCATGCCGCCTGCAATAAGGAGAAGGAGTAGCCTTCCAATCTTCGTCACGTGAATCCTCTCAAAAGAAGCTGGACCGATTATGTCAGGACGATCGAAAACTTTGCTATTGTTATTTAGGAAGTCTAACCTCTTATGCTCAGCAGGCACACCATAGCACTAGCCATGGCACTCGCTCTGCCCACAATTGGCCTTTCAGCCGGTCAAGTCGGGGCTCAAACCGTGGTGGTTGGTTACGTCTTCCCTCAAAACGCGGATCTTCAGCCCGGCCAGATCGATCCATCAAGCGTAACGCGAATCAACTATGCTTTCGCGAACATTAAAAATGGCCAGATGGTAGAAGGCTTTGCGGAGGAAGGCAAGAACCTCGCATTCCTTACAGCCCTCAAAGCACACAATCCCTCCCTCACCGTTCTGGCGTCGGTAGGTGGCTGGTTGTGGTCGACCGATTTTTCTGACGTCGCGCTCACGCGAGCGAGTAGGGCGCGATTTATCTCAAGTGTCGTCGAATACTTGAAACGATACGACCTTGATGGGTTGGATATCGATTGGGAATATCCAGGAATGGCGGGAAACGGCCATCCATTTCGAGCCGAAGATCGGCATAACTTCACACTTCTGTTGAAAGAGCTTCGTAAACAGTTCGATTCCGAAACTAGGAAGACGAACCGCAAAATGATACTTACCATCGCTGCGGGTGCGTCGGATGACTACGTGAGCCACACTGAGCTTGCGAAGGTGCAAAAGTACGTGAATTCGATCAATCTCATGGCGTACGTCTACTACGAGCCCGGATCGGATCTCCTTACTGGCCATCATGCGCCGTTGTTTACGAATCATTCTGATCCTAAGAAGATCTCGGCCGACGCCTCGGTCCGTGCGTTCGAGAAAGCGGGAGTACCCCCCGGAAAGATCGTGTTAGGGGTTCCGTTTTACGGTCATGTATGGGAACGGGTAGCAGACGTTAACCATGGTCTCTTCCAAAGCGGAAAGCCTGGCCCGAGAACCTACGCGCCCTTCAGCGACATCTCTGCCGACCTGGCGGGAGGGGCTTTCCAGCGCTACTGGGACTCAACTGCTTCGGCCCCTTATCTGTATAGCCGCGACAAGAAGATCTTTATTTCCTATGAAGATACTCAATCTCTTGCCGCGAAGTGCACCTATGTTCTGGCAAATAAATTAGGTGGTGTCATGTTTTGGGATTACGCAGGGGACACTTCGGGGAAATTGTTGCACACCATCGATAAATGTTTGTCACTCAAGGGTGCTAGCCAATAATGGACATGTCTAAAGCAAGAGGCGCTCCGGAACTCGCTACGCAGAGTAACTCGCCCAGAGTTATTTCGTTAGATGTGTTTCGCGGTATGACGATGGCAGTCATGATCTTCGTCAACGAGCTGTCGAGCGCAAAAGGGCTGCCCTGGTGGACTTATCACGCCCCAGGAAACGTCGACGTAATGACTTATGTCGATATGGTGTTCCCGTTCTTTCTGTTTATCGTCGGGATGTCTCTTCCGCTGTCCATCGCCCAGCGGCTTAAGCGTAACGGTTCGATGGCTGCTCTTTGGGTGCACATTGGTGTTCGCGCAGGCAGCCTGATTGTGCTCGGACTGATTTTGGCCAATGCAGAAAAAGCCGATTCCGCGCGGATGGGCATCAGCGGCAATCTGTGGGCTCTGCTGGGACTAATCAGTGCTGGTCTCTATCTGAATATCTATCCTGAATCGGCCCGATTTCCTTCCTACTCTCGCATTCTCCGGTTCATCGGTCTGGCCTCGCTCGTCATTCTGTATGCCATCTTCCGCAGAACAACGAGCACTGGCGCCCCGGCTTGGATCGATGGATCCTATCCTGAGATCCTGGGATTAATCGGATACACGTATCTCGCTGTAGCGGCACTATATCTATGCACTCGCCGTTGGATATTTGCACCAACCGTCTGGTTTCTTTTGCTGATGGCTCTGTGCGTCCTTTCAACGGACAAGATTCTTTTATTTCCCGACCGCACGCCCCTGTATTTCTGGCCATTCGGCAATGGTTCAATGGCAGCAATTACGATGGCCGGGGTCGTAACTTCGTCGATCTTTATAAAAACTGCTCACTTCCGAAAGATCCGACGTCGATTCGTTCTATCAGGAAGCTTCGCTCTCCTATGTTTCGCGGCCGGTAGACTGTGCGTGCCGCTTGGTATTTCGAAGATTCGCGCAACCCCAACCTGGGCGCTGTACAGCATCGGAGCCAGCATTCTTGTGTTCGCGCTGTTCTACTGGGTTTGCGACGTAAAGGGATGGACGCGTTGGGCGCAACTGATCCGTCCTGCTGGTTCGAATGCGTTGCTGACTTATCTACTGCCGGACATCTGGTATTTCTTGTTCGCGGCAATGGGCGCCACATATCTTGATCTCCATTGGAATTATGGAATGTACGCTGTTGCAAAGACGGCTTTGTTCACGTTGTTGATGCTCGTTATAGCGCAGCGTTTAACCAAGGCGAGAGTTCGCCTGCAGCTTTAATTCGTTCATGCTGGTGACTGACGTTCCTTGCTCTCACGGGACCTTACTGTTACCTTGATTGGCAGGCAAAGTCGCGTCAAACAGATGCCTTATGGGCCTCTAGCCCTACACCAACTTATCTAATCATTGTTTGTTCGGATTTGAGTTCAAGTGAAAAATGAGACGATTGCCCTCGGCCGTCCCTCCTTGTTGCGGCACACAAACGCGCTGACGATTCTGGCGCTCTTACGCAAAGCTGGGTCATGCTCGAAGGCGGACTTAGTCCGTGCTTCCGGGCTAAGCGCACCTACGGTAACCAACGTAGTTGGTGACTTACTCGCCGCAAATTTAATCAAACCACTCGGCGAAGGCGAGTCGAGCGGCGGACGCCCACCGGACATGATCAGCTTCAAGGCGGGACGTGGCTGCATACTGTCTGTGCAGATCTCGACTGATCACCTTTCCTACTTACTTACTGACCTCAGTGGAACAGAGCTTGAAATGGTTCAGATTCCGCTGGACCGCAAGATGACCACGCCCGAGGCGATATGCGACGCCATCGGTCAGGAGATACGGCGGTTACTTAAGAAGCACCGAAAATCCCGCGAACAATTGCTGGCGCTCGTAGTAGGAGTGCCTGCTATTACCAACGTCGAGGAAGGCATCGTCCTATCCATCAGCACCTTCCGGGATTGGCGATCCGTTCCACTGCGCGCTCTCCTAAGTAAAGTAGTTGAGTGTGAGGTGCTGTTAGAAAACGACACCAATCTGAGCGCTCTAGGCGAATACTTCTGCGGAGCTGCCCGCAACTCTGACACATTCGTCTGCGTCAATATCGGCGACAATGTTAGCGCGGGAATCGTGCTGAACGGGAAAATTCATCACGGTTCGCAATGGGCCGCCGGCGAGATTGCTTACATGCAACTGCCGAACATTGCCCGAAGACATCCTGCCCTGTATGAGTTTGGCGAGCTTGAGACTGTGCTGGCGAAGTCCGGTATTTTAAAGCATTGGATGCAATTGAGTGGGAAATCCGGCAGGAACGCCAAGCGGAGGGCTGATCTCACCACGCTATTCGATCTGGCGCGAACGGGAGATGCGCTGGCTAGAAAAATTCTTCAGCGCCGAGCCGTAATTGTCGCGGATATCATCGTGAATCTCTCCCTTATTTTAAATCCAGGTTTGATTCTTTTAGGAGGTGAGGTCGGCAGCCACTCGGTACTGCTTGATCACGTACAAAGGCAGCTTAAAAAATGCGAGTTTGCGATCCCCAAAGTTACGGCAGCAAGCCTGGGGGATGCGGCAGTGCTGTGGGGAGGGATCGCTCTTGCGGTGGATAGAATCCCTGCCATTCTTCTCCCGCCCCCGGTCGGTTGAGTACGGATACTGTACTTGTCGGCAGACAAGATAGCTGTCAAAGCGTTCGGAGAAGAGCAGTCGCTGGAAGCGCCTTCATCGAGACCGGGTCCGAACGACTCATTGTGGTCAACAAAAGAGAACCTTCTGGCGGATTGGCTCATGTGCGCAGATGTGATGGACAGCGGCAACGATCCAGTTCTAGGTCCTGCGGTAAAGTCTACATATCCACGATGAGCACCCGCACGCCGTGGCGCTCGAGTTCTGCTCTGGCCTCTCCAGGAATTCCGTTATCCGTAACGAGCACATTGATCTTCTGTACGCTGCAAATGACGGCGCGACTGGTCATCCCTACTTTGCTCGAGTCGGCGACGACAATAACCTCTCGCGCCTGCCGCACCATCGCACGAGAGACGGCCGCTTCTTCGAGCTCGATCATGGTTGCCCCATGCTTTATGTCGATGCCGGTCACTCCCAAAAGTATGCGGTCGAGAACGAATCCCTGAATGGCTTCAAGTGCTGTGGCGCCCGTAAGCGAGAACGCGCCCGACCATATCATGGACCCACCAGTCAGCGTGGTCTGCGGGCCTTCAGACGCGCTGAGTTCGAGACCGATGTTCACCGCATTGGTGAGAACGCGTAAGCCTTTACGGCCACGCAGCGCGCGCGCCACCTGCGTCGTCGTCGTACCAGCCGTCAATCCGATCGTCTCGCCGTCCTCTATCAACGTCGCAGCCCTTGTACCGATCATTTGCTTCTCACGTTGAAAGCGTTTCTCGCGTTCCGTGAAGGTAGCATCGAAGCGGAATGGTTCATAGGTCTGGCCCGCCAGCATGGCGCCGCCGTGTGTCCGATGCACGAGGCCCTGCCGCTCAAGTCGCGCAAGATCTCGGCGAACACTGGTTGACGATGTTTGGAACAGCTCCGCGAGTTGGTCGACAGATGTCTTGCCTTCGTGAAGGAGGAGATACAGAATCTCCTTACCGCGTTTCTCAGTCTTTTGAGCCATGGCCGTATTCTACGAATTCTCACCCGATCATGTGCGGTTGAAACGGGTGCCAGCCTTAGCGGCTGGCATCGTCGTTCGTATCTTTTGATCTTGTTGCTGCAAGAAGCTCGTGCACTTCCTCCGCAAGCACCAGATTTCTAGTGAACTCATCTAGACCGGTTTCACCAAGATTTAACTGTCGCGCCTGATAGCGCATGGGACTGGGCATTCTGCGGCGCATCGAGGAATGAAATTCCGTAGCGCCCGTGCTCGCTTTCAGACGCGAGATATTCGCTGGGCGCACGCCACCGCCGATGACGATCGTTATCCGACCGGCCGCCTGCTGAACCATCGCCTGCAGCCGCTTGCGGCCTGCCCACGCAGACGAGGCGCATCCCGACGTGAGGACCCGCTGCACACCGCACGCAATCACGTCCTCAAGAGCCTGCTCCGGATCTGACGTCATGTCGAGAGCTCGATGAAACGTCACCTGCATCGGGCATGCAAGCTCCACCAGGGCGCGCGTGCGCTCTTTGTCAATGTTTCCATCCTGTGTGAGAAGGCCGAAGACAACACCATCCACTCCCTCCTGTCCCATGATGCGGATATCCTCCTGCATCGTACGGAACTCATCAGCGGTGTACAGGAAGTCGCTGCCCCGTGGGCGGATGATCGTGAACAGAGCGATCGAGCAGGCAGAGCGCACGGTACGCACCAACCCAAGACTTGACGTCAGGCCGCCTTCGCGCAAAGCGCTGCAAAGCTCGATGCGCTGCGCTCCGCCTTGTTCCGCCGCGAGCGCTGATTCCGTTGAGTCGACCGCAATCTCAATCACAGCCATGGTCAATCCAGTCAGAACGAATCAGGCCGTCCTAGAAGCGGTAGGTGGCCGAGAACTGCAGATGCCGCTCAACCGAACGAATGTGGTTCTCCTGTGCAAGCCAACCGAACTGTGGTGACATGCTGAGATCGGGATTGCCGAAGCTGACCAGGTTGAACGCATTGAAGGCATCCACGCGGAAGCCGAGGAACTGTTCGCGAATGGTACGAAACTCTTTGAATCCGGACAGATCCACATCCCGGAATCCAGGACCGCGCACCGCACCGTTGACTGAGTTACCGAAGGTGTTCTGCGCAGGGACGCCAAAGGCGCACACGCCGTTATCAACTCCGGCCGTGGTGCAGGGCTGAGCCGAAGGATCCGTACCGAACCACGCGTAGCGGGAGCGGTGGACGATATGCAGCGGACGGTACTGCTCAGCACGCGTCTGCCCGTAGCTGTTCACGTTGCTGCTACCAGCGGTGATTGTGTCGGGGAAACCGCTATAGAACATAAAACCTGCGCTTGCCTTCCACCCTCCTAGTACTTCATCGACGAGCCGATTCGCATTGCTCATGTACTTGCGTCCATGACCAATCGGTAGAGCATAGGTCGCAGTGCCGTTGAGGTTGTGCTTTACGTCAGAACCCGCCACGCCATAGTCTGCATGGCTGTCATAGTAGTTCTGGAATCCCGGGTCGCCGTTATAACCGCCGTTATTCAGCCCATAGTTGCCCACCGCGTTCGTCATGGACTTCGAATACGTATAGTTCACCGTGTACTCAAGTCCCGTGTTCGACAAGCGCTGCCGCAGCACAGCCTGCAGCCCGTTGTAGTTCATCATCGCGCGAGATTCCGTGATGAGCAGGCCGTTGGAGCAGACCTGTGTAGCCTGCGGCGAATTGCAGCCGATGTACGGGCTGTTGTAGAAGGGCGCTGAAGTGGCATCGCCCGGGACCGTCCACTGGTTTACGTTGCCGTAGTCCTCAATGTGCTGCCCGGTCTCGCCTACGTAGCCGACCTGCAGACTCATCAGGTGTGTCAGGGCGTATTCGAGTGTGAGGTTGTAGTTCTGCACGTAGGCCGGCTGTATGTTCTGGGGATAGGTGTTGTACGTTCCACCGGGTTGCGCTGACACATCAAATGCCGTCTGGGTGGTGAACGGCGTAGGAACGTTGCCGGCGGCTACTGTGAGATTTGTGGTTTGGATCGCCTGAATAAACGGTGTGATCGATGTGAGTCGCTGGTTGCTGGAGTTGCCTTCAAAGAAGCTGGAACCGCTGTATCCGCCGCGTACGACGAAACGATTGAGCGCCTGCCACGCGAAGCCGACGCGAGGCATGAACTGGTGGAAGCTCCAGTCGTAGCACGCGCGGTTGGAGCACAGTCCAGATCCCGGCGGCGCGCCCGCGGGGACTCTGCCCGCATAGATAATCTGCCCCGTGGTCAGATTCACGTTGCCGGTCTTGTTGTTCTGCTCCTCCCATGGCTCGTCGAGTTCGTAGCGGAAGCCATAGTTGACCGTCAGGTTCGGGGTCAGCTTGAAGTGATCGGTCGCGTAGATGCCGGTGCGCCACTGGCGCTGGCCCACGTTCACACTGGCCAGCGTTGCCGCAGCCGAGCTAATACGGTCCAACAGGAAGTCCGCAGCTCCATAGCCACCGATCGAATCTGCCGAGTCGCTCGTATATTGGCCGTTATAGTTCAGCGAGCCGAGATAGCCGTTGTTGTTTGCGGTCGGATAGTTGTTCTGGTACCGAAGTGCCGAGATGCCGAAGCTGAAGTAGTGGCGGCCGTGCTGCCAGCTCGCCTCATCCATGTACTGGTAGGTGTTGTCGATCAAGCCGCCGCCGTATACCGGGTTGCCACCAGCGAAGATGCCAGACGCGCCGAGACCCTGGTAGGTGTAACCCGCTACACTCTGGTTGGGAAAGCTGATCCCAACCTTTGCATCGCCGGTAACGCCGAACTGTCCGGTGGAATCCACGGAGAAGTTTTGCGCCCACTGAACCCGCGTGAAGCCGAGGCGCAGCGAGTTCACAAACGAAGGCGAGAAGGTATGGACCCAGGTCACGCCACCCAATTTTGTGGGATACAGGTTGGGACCGGAGAAGCTGAGCGCCAGCAACGGACTCGTGCCGTCGTAGGCCGTGGACATCGAATAGAAGCCCGTGAGCTTATCCTTGTCGCTCTTGTCGTACTCAATCTTGATGTCGCCCTGGTTGTTGGCCTTGTAATTACGCTGATGTCCCTGGTAGTTGTTCGCAACGATTCCGTCCGTCGGCGTCGCATTCGGCAGCGGATACAACGAGGTGTTTGCGATCAGGAACTGCGCCACGGGGTTAACGATGGGGACGCCCACATTGCCAACAAAGGGCTGGTTGTTGTTCAACGTATCGAACAACTGATAGGTGTCGGCCGTTCCGCTTGAGTTGCAGGTAGCCACGCCGGCGATCTCCGTATACCCGGAGCTGTCGCAACCTTCAGGAAGCAACGCCGAGAAGTCCCCGGCTCTCATTGCTGCCGTAAGTACGCTCGTGGATCCGAGACCGCCAACATGGTAGCGCGAGCCCAGGTAATCGACGAAGAAGAAGAGCTTGCTGCGCAGAATCGGGCCGCCGAGGGTTCCTCCAAACTGATCCTGCGAAAACGGATTTGTGGGAACGATAGGCGTCTGGTTCTTGTTCTGCCAGGAGTCCGCGTTCAGACGATAATCCTGCAGATAGCCATAGAGCGATCCGTGGAAGTGGCTGGTGCCGCTCCGGAGCACGCTCACGACTCCAGCGCCATTCACGTTGCCCAGTTCGGCCGGTGAGTTCGCCGTAACCACCTGGATCTCATCGAGTGCAGCCGGTGCCGGACTGTAGCCAATCTCGTTGTTGAAGGTCTCATTCATGTCGAACCCTTCAAGCGTGTAGTTGTTCGCCTGCGCGCGGTTGCCGTCCACGTTTACCGAGTCACTGTAATAGGTGTCGCGTTCGATCACGTTCGTGGCGGTGTTGCCATACGTGCTGACCGCGCCGGGCGTATACAGTGTGAGCGCGCTGAAGTCCAAACCGTTCAGCGGAAAGTTTGCGATCGTGTTGGCTGTAAACGTGCTGCTGAGGGTGTAGTCCTGCGTATCCAAAATTGGCGCGGCAGAGGAGACATCGACAGACGCAGTCGCTCCCTGAACAGCCAGCTTCGCGTTGAACGTCACCGTTTGCAAGGCTTCAAGGCTGAACGACGGTAGCGTCTGGTTGCTGAAACCGTTCGCGCTCGCGATGACTTCATACCTGCCAATCGGCAGATGTTCGATGTGATACACGCCGTCGGCATTCGTGGTCGTGGGCGTGGACACGTTCGTGTCCAGATCGTGAGCGGTAACCACCGCGCCCCGAATCGCTGCACCGCTCGGATCGGTGACGGTTCCGGTAACTCCACCCGCTACACTCTGCGCATTCGCAGTCAGCGCGAACAACGTGGAAACGATAAGTCCAACGAATACATGGATGCGAAGTCTTTTGATCACTGGATATCCTCCGAAAGTGCCTCGCCGAACACGCACCAACGGACCGGATGCCGCTCACATGCCGAATTGCATTCTCGTGCAGGCGTGGCGGCAGGGCCCAAGCATGGTCGAATGTCAGGAGCGTATGTTTCGATATGAGCATTTGTCAAGATAAAAATGGTCAAAGGAGGCATATCTCTGCCTCGAAGGATCTTTTCTGATCGAATTGGTCACTTTCGGTCCATGGATGAACACCTTGGACTGAACACGAGGAAGCCGCCCACTCGCCTCGGTTCAACGCACGGAAGAGGTCTAGATAAGCTCGTCCCCGTATCGTCCGTGATGGTGAATTGTCGAAAGCGCGCGTGCTGCAAGTCTGCCGGCTGTTTTGTATGCCGAGTTATCCTCGAAGGGCTCGAAGCCGGCCCTACGGATACGATCAGACGCCACGTTTCTAGAAGCGGACAGTCACGCCAAGCCAGATGGGAGCTTACCGGTTTACTGCGACTTAAAGGTTTGACTTTTGCGCGGCGATGTTGGCAGTATTGCTGTACTTCGTCCCTGCCATGTCACTTCCGCAACGCTCTCTACGTGAGCGAGAAGTACATTTTCGCATGGAACGCAGAAGCAAACTGAGCCTCGCAGGTGATTCGATGCGTTTCAGATCGTTGTTTTGCGTTTTACTGTGTGTGGCTAGCGCGAGCAAGGTCCTGGAGGCACAGCAGCCGGCAGATCCAACCGCGCCCACACGACTTGTGACGCAGGCGGTGGATAATGCCGTTCGCGTAACCCTTCGCCACAACGTGCATCCGCTCGCCCGGCCTGAGTTCGATCGAGGGGAGGCGCCCTCGGGCCTGCCGCTCGGGCGCATGCTGATGGTTCTCAAGCGCAGCCCTGAGCAAGAGGCTGCTCTAGACAATCTTTTGGAGCATCAGCAGGATGTGTCTTCTCCGTCCTATCACCAATGGCTCACCCCACAGCAGTTCGGGGAACGTTTTGGCCCGTCTTCGGCAGACATCGCGCAGGTTACGCAATGGCTCGACTCCAGCGGATTTCAAGTGACCCACATAAGTGCGAGCCATCTTTTTATCGAGTTTTCCGGTAATGCAGACCAGGTGCGGCAGGCGTTTTCCACTCCAATTCACAGGTTTGTTGTGAATGGACAACAGCACTATGCGAACATCAGTGACCCCACCATTCCGGCCGCACTCGCGCCGGTCGTGGCTGGTATTGACTCCCTGAACAACTTCCAGAAGCAGGCGCAGAACGTTCCCTTGGGAACATACTCGCAGGCCAACCGACGACTCGACTCACCCTCCTACACCTTCGGTGGCGGCACCGATGCGACAAGTGATTACGCGATTGTGCCGTACGATTTTGCGACCATCTACGATCTGCTTCCACTTTGGAACGCAGCTCCCACGCCGCTGAATGGTGCAGGCCAGACCATCGCGATCGTCGGTCGCAGTGATATTGACCCCGCGGACGCTCCGGCCCTATGGAGTTATTTCGGGCTGGATGGCACCAATGCGCCTGAGCCCAAACTCGTCATCACCTACAACGGAACCAACCCCGGAAAGACTGCGGATGAGGCAGAAGCTGACATCGACACGCAATGGTCAGGCTCCGTTGCTCCAGGGGCCACGATTAATCTCGTAGTCTCCGCATCCACCGCCAGTACGGATGGCGTCGATCTCTCCGCGCTTTACATTGTCGATAACAATCTCGCAACTGTGCTCAGCGAGAGTTACGGCGCCTGTGAGTCAAGCATGGGCGCAACCGGCGTCCAGTTCTATGGATCGCTCTGGCAGCAGGCCGCTGCGCAGGGAATCAGTGTCTTTGTCTCGAGCGGCGATAGTGGCGCCGCTGGCTGCGATAGCCCCTCCGCCCCAGCGCAGGGAGGACTTCAAGTGAACGGCATTGCGTCCACTCCATTCAATGCTGCCGTCGGCGGAACCGACTTCAACCAGTACCAGGCTTGGTCGACTTACTGGAATTCAACCAACAACGCGATCACCAAAGAGTCGGCTAAAGGGTATATTCCGGAGACGACCTGGAACGATTCCTGCGCCAACGCGATCCTGCAGTCTCTAAGCGGGGGCTCAAGCAGCGCCGAGGCCAACTGCAACAATCCTGTTTTCAAGTCGTTCCTGAACAGCACGGCAGGAGCAGGGGGTGAGAGTTCCTCCTGGCTCAAGCCGAACTGGCAGACCGGGACGCCTAACGACAATGCGCGCGATTTGCCGGACGTCTCTCTTTTCGCCAGCAATGGCTTCCTCAACAGCTATTACCTCGTCTGTCAAAGCGATGCGTACGGCGGAGCCTGCAACTTCGGGGACTTTCTGGGCTTTGGCGGAACCTCGATCTCCTCTCCGCAGTTCGCTGGCATCATGGCCATCATCAATCAGAAGACCGGATCCGCGCAGGGCATTCCCGGTCTCAAGTTGTACAAGCTCGCCGCGCAGCAACCATCTGCGTTCCACGACATTACTGCAGGCTCCACGATTGCGGTACCGTGCAGCACCAGCACTCCGTCTTGCACCACAACCAAGACGGGTGACGCCTATGGGATTCTTACCGGCTACAACACAGCCACGGGCTACGATCTGGCTACTGGTCTCGGCTCCGTCGATATTGCGAATTTAGTGAACCAGTGGCAAAGCATCTCCTTCACCTCGTCCACAACGGCTCTGTCCGTCAATGGCGGCGGAGCGGTTGACGTCGTACACGGAGCAAGCGTCCCTCTGGAAATCAGCGTCACCCCCTCCGCGGCCACGGGTGAAGCTGCGCTCATGGTTGCACCCGGAACTCCTGGCGATCCCGGCATAGCTGCCTTCCCACTCACGTCCGGCACCGTCGCAACCTCCACCAGCTTATTGCCCGGCGGCAGTTACAGTGTCCTTGCGCACTACAGCGGAGACTCCATCTATGGCGGCAGCTATTCGAACTCTGTCCCCATCACGGTTTCACCGGAGACCAGCACATCGTTCGTCAATCTCATCACAACCAACGTCACGGGCGCGTCCACCAGCTACTCCGCGTCCAGCGCAAACTACGGCACAGGCTACCAATACCTGCGCATCGACGTGGGAGACGCCCATGCCACCCTCTCGCCATCGACCGGCATCTCCAGCCTCTGCTCCAGCCGTAAAGAGTCCTGCCCCACCGGTAACATCGTTCTCAGCGCGCCTGGGACATCGCTCGATGGTGTGTCGGTCCCACTGAACAACGAAGGCTTTGCCCAGATTCCCGCGCCGGCGCCAGGGACATATGCCGTCACCGCAAAATACGCGGGAGACGCCAGCTTCGGCGCGAGCTCCGCTTCAACGTCATTCACCATCGCGAAGTCACCCGATACGGCTTCCGCCGGCGGTTCGGGCGGGTCAGACGAATACGGTAATCTGGAGTCGATTGCGGGCTCTGTGCTCACTACCAGTAACGGCGTGGCGCCAACCGGCACCTTTCAGTTCTATGTGGATGGAAGTCCAATCCTGGCTCCGCTGCCTGTCGGTGAGAGTAACGGGTACGGCGGAGTCATTAACGGAGCGCCTTTCTACGCAACCGCAGATGCCCAAACGCTATATACCTTCCTGACTCTTGGCAGTCATACCCTCTCGGTGCAATATTCCGGCGATGCAAATTACAAGGCCAGCAGCAGTCCAGCAGCAAGCTTTACGGTCGTACAATCGCCATCTGATCTCGCGAGCTTTGGTGTTTCCAACCCCGCCGGTGGTTCGGTCGTCGCCGGTCAACCCGCAGTCGCAGGCGCCACAGTCTTCGGATCGCAAGGCGGAGTGGCGCCCACGGGCACCATTACGTTCTACAGCAACAACGTCGTCATCCCTGGAACCGTCGCCTACTCCACATCCCAGACCTCACGTTCCCTCAGTGCAACGATGCCCGTGCTCTTCGCGACGCCAGGGACCTACTCCATCACAGCCACCTACTCTGGAGACACAAACTACACTTCCGACTCGACCCCGTCAGCGCAGCCACTCATGGTTCTTGGTCCCATCAGCATCACACCCGCTGTCGGAGTCGTGATCGCAACTCCGGGTGCGAGCGGCTCGTCCACCTTTAGCGTCATCCCCAACGGGGGATTCAGCGGGACTGCAACCGTCAACTGCACGCCCGATCCTGCGGCGAAAGAGACAACCTGCACCCTGGTCAACGGAACAAACTCTGGATCGACCCTGCAGGTCAACGTAAGTGGAGCCGGCCCAAGCTTAACGCTTAACCTAACCACCACCGGCCCGCACCAGTTAGCTCGCCAACAACCGCCGTCATTCACCCCTCGAACTCCGATCGTTTTCGCTGGCCTACTCGCTTTCTTGCTTCCGGCCTTCCGGCGTCATCGCCGGTATCTTCTCTGCATCGTAGCCATGGCCCTGACCCTCGGGCTCGCAGCTTGCGGCGGCGGCAGTTCCGGCAGCAGCAGCGGCGGCAGCAATACCGACCCTGGCACCGCCGCCGGAACATACTCATTTGCGATCACCGCCTCCACCGGCAGCGGCGCCACCGCGTTCACGACAGTGTCCGCAGTCTCCATCACGGTTCAATGACAAACAAGTGAAGATGCGAGAGGAATTTGGTTGTTCTCCGAATCCTCGCAACTCACGTAGAAGCTCCCAACGCTCTCTCTTCCGGCATCGTTCAATGCCCATCCTGCACTCTTGTAATGAGGATAATAAGGAAGTGTTCACGACCCGCATGGCGCGACTCATATATCAGCAGCCCATGTCGAGCTCAAGAGGGAAGCGAACGGAAAGGTCATGGAGATCGCGCTCAAGCCGATGAAAGCGAGCGCCTAAACCATGAATTTTCTTATTGGGAGATATTGGGAGTCTGTCGGTAGCACCGGATTCCCGTAAGTTGTTGATTCTTTGGTTGCGGGGGTAGGATTTGAACCTACGACCTTTGGGTTATGAGGGCGTCTAGAAACTGATTCTAAAAGACTTAGTGCGGCGCGGATGATACCGAAGCACCTCTTAGAATCTGTAGGATACAGAATTACCTCGCTATGTGCGCTCCAGTTTGCGCCCTCATTTTCGGATATTTTTCAAATCCCTTTGAACGCGGTGTCTGCTTGAATCAACTTTATTCTTAGGCCAATGTGAGCGTGTTTGGAGCCCGATGTTCATCGTTGCGAATCGGCGGATGCGATCGCCGAATAGAGCTTCGCAGCCATTTCCCATGAAAAATAGTGCGTAGCACTCATCCCGAAACTCCTTGAAGGCCTAGGAGGGCGACCAGACGCTGCAAGCGCTTCTGTCGCTCTGAGATCAAATGCGAAAAATGGGCAAATTCGTACGTTTCAGCCCATTCCCGCTGGTTGAGAGTTGATGCCAATTACGGCCCGGAAGGCGCCTGATTCTTCCGTACCAGTTGCAGGGTCAGCTTTCGAGCGGTTGAACACCCTTCAGTTGTGAATCATTCGATTCAGATATAAGGGGAGAGATACCTCTGCGATGCAGCCC
The DNA here is from genome assembly GCA_049578265.1 of Acidobacteriaceae bacterium. Classification (GTDB taxonomy): domain Bacteria; phylum Acidobacteriota; class Terriglobia; order Terriglobales; family Acidobacteriaceae; genus Granulicella. The sequence continues at coordinate 88,231 of JBAULP010000008.1, read as the reverse complement.
GAGTCGCCGGTGGTGCGGTTGAAGAGGCGTATGGATCCGTTGTGGGCTGTGGCGATCTGTTGCGCAAGGACGAGGCCAATTCCGGTGCCGCCTAGCTTCGTGGTGTAAAAGGGCACGAAAAGGTTGGACTCGTTGAGCAGACCTTCCCCGTTGTCGATCAGTTGCACGATGGCGTTCGTTCCTGACTTGAGCCAGGAGATTGCGACCTCCGGTTGTGCTCCGGAGTTTTCCCTCTGAAGAGCTGCGTCGGCGGCGTTGCGGATGAGGTTGATGAAGAGCTGCTGCATTTGATCCGTGTCTGCTGCTACGGTGACGGCGGGTCCTGCGAGGATGCGGACTGAGAGACGGGTTTCAAGCTGCGCGATTTGTGACAGCAGTGCCTCCAGAGGGATTGGCTGCAGATTCGGCGCGGGAAGGCGCGAGAGATGTTGATAGGCCTGCAGGAACCTGTTTAGCGACTCCGCGCGGTCCTCAATGACCGACAGGCCCCTGTCGAAGCTGTTTCCCTGGGCGGAGATTTCGCCGGACGAGGTTGCGTGTTGAACGCGAGAACGCAGACTTCCCGCAATAGATTTAATTGGGGTGAGAGAGTTGTTGATCTCGTGACCTAGAACTCGGATCAGGCGCTGCCAGGCGGAACGCTCCTCATCGCGCAGAGCGGCGGAGACATCGGTCAAAACAAATAGCGTATGCGGAATGCCGTGCAGGCGAAACGAGGTGTGATCGATAGACCACAGACCTGCCGTGAGGAGCATGGATGGGTTGAGCTGGTCGGCCTCCGCGGCTCTGATTTGAGGCTTTCGGCCTCGCTGACTGGGCTCTGCAAAGAGTCGGTCGAGGTGTAGGTTCTCTGCTGTGCGGCCTATGGCCCTTGGCGCACTCAGATGGAATGCGATCTCGGCTGAAGGATTAGCTAGACGTAATCTGCGGTCTGCGTCGAAGGCAAGGATGGGGGACGGCATGGAGTTCATCACGATTTCGACCAGGCTGAGAGCGTCCACTGCTGCGATGCGTTGCCGCTGCAGCGTAGAAGCCAAGGCGTTGATCTCAAGCGCAAGATCACCCATGGAGTCGCCTCGGCGGGCACCGCGGGCACGAAATGAAAAGTCATCTTCGCGGAGGGCTGCTACTACGTTCGACATTGTTTGGAGTGGGCGGATGATGCGATCGAAGAGGAACGAGGTGGCTATGGCCAGGGCGACGGCGATGATGCAGGAGGTTACTGCGGAGAACAAGATGGATGACGTCAGATTGAATGTGAGAGCGGCGGAGAGCGCGACCGTTGGAACCGAGAGGGCGAGAAACCAGAGCTTAAGGCGCAGCTCAAAACGCAGACGACGGGATCGGCTACCGGTGAGCGGAAGACGCTTCGGACGGACGGACGCAGCGGCTGATGTCTCCGCGCGATAGGGTTGAGTTGTCGAAGCCGGGCTGTGGTTAGAGTCCATGTTTTTCGATTCGGCGATAGAGTGCGCCGCGGCTTAGACCGAGCGCTTCTGCGGCTAGGCTCACATTTCCGGCTGTCCGTTTCAGCGCTTTGCGTATGAGGATGGCCTCGACTGCTTCCAGGCTGAGCTCGTCGAGGCTCTGGGAGGCTGAGCGAGCAGCGCTGAGACCTAGATCGGCAACCTCGATGAGGATGCTGCGCGCCATGAGAACAGCGCGTTCGATTGCGTGATCGAGCTCACGAACATTGCCGGGCCATCCATAGCTTAGGAGCAACTGGAGCGCGGCAGGATCGAACCCTGTCAGAGCCTTCCGGTAGCGTGTGGCATAACGCGATAGGAAGTGTGCGGCCAGAGGGGGAATATCTTCTCGACGGTCGCGCAACGGCGGAATCCGGATCTCGACCGTGTTCAGGCGAAAGAGGAGGTCTTCTCGAAAGTTGCCTGCAAAGGACTCCGCCTGAAGATCAGCGTTGGTTGCGGAAAGCACACGGACATCGACTTTACGCGTGGAGGATGAGCCAACGCGTTCCAACTCGCCGGTCTCTAGGACGCGGAGAAGCTTTGCCTGCTGGCGCATGGGGATGTTCGCTATTTCATCCAGGAAGAGAGTGCCGCCGGTGGCGAGCTCGAAGCGTCCGATGCGATCGGTTCGAGCGTCGGTGAAGGCGCCTTTGACGTGGCCGAAGAGCTCGGACTCGAATGTGCCGTCTGGCAGTGCTCCCGTGTTGACGGCGACGAGTGGACGGTGAGCACGCTGCGACAGGCGATGGAGGGTTTGCGTCACTACCTCTTTGCCGCTGCCATGCTCACCGGTGATGAGCACGTTCGCATCGGAAGGACCGATGCGACTGATGATGTTAATGACCGGTTGCATGGCTGGAGCGGAAGCTATGAAGTCGGGCGCGCCCTCGGCACGGAGAATACGGTTTTCGGCTTCCAGCCAGTCGGTTCGCTTCTGCGCGCGATACAGCTCGAGCTGGGTGCGGAGGACGGTGAGAAGCCGGGTGTTGTCCCACGGCTTCTGGATGAAGTCGCTGGCACCGCGGCGCATGGCCTCCACGGCAAGTTGCAGATTGGCCCATGCGGTCATGACGATGACAGGGATATTTGAGTCGCGCTGTCGGATCGATGTGAGGAGATCGAGCCCCTCGGTGCCAGAGGTTGTGTCGCGGGTGTAGTTGAGGTCGATGAGGACACCGTCAAGGTCTGTCGATGCCATGCATTCAAGAACCAGCGCGGGCGTGCGGCAGGTCTCAAGCTCATAGCCCTCTGGGCGCAGAAGAATATCGAGCGCTTCGAGGATGGAGGGCTGATCGTCTGCGACGAGCAAACGCCCTACGGACGGGGTATAGGTGGTCGGCATATTGGCTCAATGGCAGTTAGCAAATCCCTCAGGCACAAGCATAGCTGCATCCAGCGGGACAGAGAAGGGAGACTATGGAGCAGAAGCGCCGGCAAGCGGTGATTGCTGGACTCCGGAGCGCGCTGCCTCAATAGAGATGTGATTGGCTTCGAGGGTACGACCGGTCGCGCGGTCGAGCTCGATACGTGCCTTTTGATAGGCCGTCCGAGCTGCGACGAGGGCTGACTCGGCGGTGGACAGATCGTGGCGAGCGCTCAACGTCTGAAATGCCGACCCAGCACCGAGTTTCTGTTCCTGGGTCGTGATGTCGAATGTTTTCTGTGACAGATCGCGGGCAGTCGACGCGGCTATGACCCGAGCGCGGCTCTGATCGAGTGCGTACTCGGCGTTGCGGACTTCGATGCGAATCTGCTTGCGCAGCTGCTGGCGGCGCAATTCAGCCTGACGATATTCCAGCTCCGATCGGTACTGGTCAGACTTGGCCACGCGGTTGCGGATGGGAATGTTGAGGGATAGGCCGACGTAATAGTCCGGTGCGGAGTTGTCGAAGGCGTGAGCAAGTTCTCCGGTGAAGCTGTTGGGGACCGACGAACTGGTGGAGGCAACTGGATTGTTGAGGCCGCCGAGCCCCGTACCACCGTAGTAGCCGATCAGCGCGAGAGAGGGAAGAAGCGCATTTCGGGCCGCGGAACGGCTGATGGAGCGATTCTTGAGGTCGATATCGGACTCCGAAAGCTCGAGCCGGTTGTGGAGTGCTTCCGCGACGATGTCCGTCTCTGGCGCTGCGGAGGTATCGGCGGGAGCGTCCGTTGAAACGGTGGCGAGGTCTGTTGGCCGGACGGGCATCGCTTCGAGAATGGGATTGTCAAGATTCTTGGTAAGGGCGTTTTTGGTCAGGAGCTCCTGAAATTGGAGGGTGGAGCGTGCAATCGACAGGTCTTCCTGACGACTGGCTACCTCACCTTCGTCCTTCAGGACGTCGAGCTCGGGAATGGCCTGAAGCTGTAGTTGTTTGCGTGCTGTCGAAAGAGTCTGATTGGCGAAGTCGAGTGAGCTCTGCTTGACCTGCTCGTCTTCGTAGGCGCTCACCAGATCCCAGTACATGTCTTCAATCTGAGTGACAGTAGTTACAACCTGCAGTTCAAACGCTTGATCAGAGATCTTCTGGTCGTTGCGCGCGATGCGAAGGTAGCGGAGGTTCGGGCCGAAGCCAAATCCTGCCAGAATCTGTTGCTGGAACTCGACGCGATAGTAGGTATCGAGTTCGGGGTCGAGGAATGTGTATGGGCTGTTAGTAGTTATGCGGTCATTATTTAGCGTGGCAGAGACGCTGGTACCGGTGGGGAAGGCTTGAGCAAAGCCAAAGTTTCCGACGACAGTGTTTTCATGCAAGACCGGTGTTCCGTATATAGAGAGGTTGGCTAGCGGATCTGTGTAGTGTTCGATTCCGGTGTTTGCGGTGAAGCTGGGATCGTAAGAAGAGACTGCAGTGCCGGTTCCGAGGGTTGACTGAACGAGTCCAGATGCGCCGGTACCCGCTCCGCCAGCGCCGCCGGTGGTGCCGCCTGCTCCTGCGCCGCCGGTGGCTGAGCCGAAACCACCAACGCCACCGCCTGGAGTGTTTTGAACGATACCTGTATTCACGCCGCGAAAGATGCCGCCGGCCTTCGTGCGCTCAACATCTGCCGCAGCGATGGGGATGTTGTAGCGCGCGATGGCAAGATCGAGGTTGTTCTCGAGCGCGAGTGCGATTGCGTCAGGCAAAGAGAGTTCAATGACGCCGTTGTGAATGAGTGTGTCTAGCCTTGGGGAGTTGGCAAGATTGGGCTGGGGGACGGACGTGCCGCGATAGGCATTGAAAGGGTTTGCGGAGTGTGGCACGGTGAAGTCAAGGGCCGGTGACGGGGCGTTTGGCTCTTGCGCGAGGATGTGCGGAGAGAGCAGAAGTATGAAGGTGGCGGCGAGGATCGGGGATCGACGATTTGGATGCAGCGTTGAAATTAATTGGGCCATCACTTGGCGGGAACTCCGGTGACGATGTTGGGGCTAAGGTTTGCGGTGTCGTGGGTAAGCCAGCCATCGCGCAGCTCGATGGTGCGAGTGCCGAAGGTGGCGTTGAGGTCAGAGTGCGTGACCTGCACGATGGTCGTGCCTTCTTCGTTGAGCCGGCGGAAAAGCTGCATGATCTCGGCGGCCTGAGTGGAGTGCAGATTGCCGGTAGGCTCGTCGGCTAGCAGTAGTGCGGGCTTGTGGATGACGGCGCGCGCGATGCCGACGAGTTGCTGCTGCCCCCCGGAGAGCTGCGAGGGGTAGAGGTCCTTCTTGCCGACGATGTTGAACCTGTCGAGTGTGTCGGCGACGAGGGCCTGACGGTCTGAGCGCGGGATGTCCTTGTAGGAGAGCGGGAGGTCGATGTTCTCGGCTACGGTAAGGTCATCGAGCAAATGGTAGCTTTGGAAGACCATGCCGATCTGGCGGCGCGCGAGGTCAGCGCGCTGCTTGCGGTTGAGGGTATGGACGGGTGTCTCGTCGAAGAGGAACTCGCCGCGCCACTGGTCGTCTAGCATGGCGAGGATGTTGAGCAGCGAAGACTTGCCTGCACCGCTGGGGCCCATGACGGTTAAGAACTCGCCGGCGGCTATAGTGAGATGGATGCGACGGAGGACGAACTCCTCGGTGTGACCGGTCTTGTAGCTGCGTTCGAGGTTATGGATCTGCATCATGATTATTCTGTCCTGAGAGCTTCGTTGGGGTTGACGTTGGCTGCACGACTCGCCGGAATCAGCGTCGCTGCAAGGACGGCGAGGGTGAGAATAGCGGTGGTGATCAGCAGAAGCACACTATGATCCACCTTCATGCCGAAGACAGTTGCCGCAAGGAGACGCGAGGCGAACACACTGCCGCCGATTCCGAAGGCAACGCCGATCGTAAGCATTTTTAAAGACTCCGAGAGAAGCAGGGAGATCACACCACCCCGTGTTGAGCCGAGTGCAATCCGCAGACCGAGTTCGCGGGTGCGTTGGGCAACGTCAAACGCGATCAGGCCGTAGATGCCGATGATGACCAGAAAGAGGGAAAGCGCAGCAAAAGCCGTGAGGAGCGATGCGTTGAGACGAGGTTGTATGAGTGTCTTCTCGACCGTTGCAGACAGTGAGGTGATGTTACCGATCGTGGCAATTGAGCTACTGGAGCTGACGATCCGCCGTATCTCATGCTCGAGGGTGGATGGAGGAAGCGTAGAACGAATGACAAACTGTACGTGAGGCCATCCTCCGTCGATGGGCTTGTAGACTTCCGGCTCGAGTGGGACGTTGATAGCGCCGCCTGTGCCGTGAACATTACCAATGATGCCGACAATCTCCGATGAGGTGGGCCCGGAGAGGTCGACGCCAATAAGGTGTCGCCCGACGGGATTGCGGGTGGAAAAATAGCGGTGAGCCAGGGTCTGATTGATGAGGATTACACTCGGTGCGCCGGGCTCTGCGTCCTGCGCAGTAAAGTCGCGTCCCGCGAGCAGAGGAATGTGCATGGTGCGTAAATATCCGAGGCTGAAGCTTCGGTACTCAGCGGCGATGGTATCGTGGTGTGGCGTTATCGCTTCGCCCGCGATGTCATAGTTGGCGAGGACGCTATAGGGTGAGAACGGTAAGGCGCTCATGGCACCAACCGAGGCAACTCCAGGGATGGCCGCAAAGGATTGTTCTAGTTGTGCATAGAGTCGGCGAGTGTCTTCCCGTTTTCTGTTCCAGGGAAAGTCGACGGTGAGAGTCTGAAGGTTCGTGGCGTCGAAGCCAAGCGGCGTGGTGAGCAGCGAGTAGAGATTCTGAAGGACCGAGGCCGAGAGGGTAAGCAATACCAGTGAGAACGCGATTTGGGCGGCCGCAAAGCTCTTGCCTGCGAATTTTCCGCTCATTCGTCGTGCGTTGGAGACAAGAGCGCGGCTGGAGCGAGGTGCTGCTTGGCGGGCGGCCTGGAGAATGGGAAGCGCAGCGGTAAAGAGAGCGACGGCGAAGCCAACCAACAGAGCGATTGAAAGGACAGGCACGTCGACATGCGGCTCTTCGATGAGCAGCAAGGTAGATGGGAGCTGAGTGGAAACCGCTTTGAGGAGTGCGGCGGCGAGCGCTACTCCCGCAAGACTTCCTATGAGGACAAGAAGGAGAGATTCGGTGAATAGTTGGCGTGTGAGGCGGCCGCGTGTGATGCCGAGGGCGACGCGGATGGAGAACTCTTGGGCTCGTGCCGCGTTGCGCGAGAGTTGGAGGCCGGCGATGTTGACGGCAGCGACCAACAGAACGAGTATGACGGCAGCCGCTATCAAGAGCAGCGCCTGGCGAACGGAGCCAAAGAGACTGTCGCGCAACGTTTCGAGCTTGAATCCCCAGATGGCGTCGCTTCCGGGATATTCCTTGGCGAGCCGGGCCGCGAGTTGTGCGACTGCAATACGTGCGGACTCGACTGTCTGACCAGGCGCGATGCGTGCGATGACTCTGACGAAGCGTCCGCCGTCACCGCGGTAACTGCCGAAGCTGGAGGGGAAGACGTGGCCGGGGTGCCACAGCTCGTCGCCAGAAGGCAGGTCGAAGCTCTTCGGCATCACGCCGACGATGGTTGCTTGATCGATTCCGAGACGAATGGTTCGACCAATAACGGTCGGATCTGCGGCGAACTTCGTCTGCCACAGGTGGTAGCTGAGAACGATAAGCTGCGGGCCATTAAGGACGTCATCGGCAGGGGTGAGCGTACGTCCGAGAAGGGGCGCGGCGGCGATAGTAGAAAAGAACGTGCCGGAGACTGCGCTTGCCGGGACGTGAATCGAGGTTTGATTGTTGAGAGTAATCGTGGAATCGTCGTAGTAGTAAAAGCCGAGGCTGGAGAAGAGATCGCGGCCATTAGCCTGCATTTCGGCGAGGTCCCGCGTACGCGGCACGGAGACCATGCCGGAGCTTTTGAAGCCATGCAGGTTTTGGTCACCGATCTCGACCAGCTGGTTGGATTGAGGGTAGGGCAACGAATGAAGAAGCGTAGCGCGGAGAACGCCTGTGAGTGCAGCTGTCGCACCAACCGACAGTGCCAGCGTTAGGATCACGGTAAGCGAAAAGAATGGACTATGGCGTAGCTGACGAAGCGTGTGGCGTGCATCGTATAAGAGATCAGAAACGATAGTCATGATAGTTGCTCCTTGTTCAGCGCTGACAGCCTATTCGGTGCGAAGAGCTTGGATTGGCTCTACTCGCGAGGCGCGGGTTGCAGGGATGAGGCCTGCGACGAATGCCATCACTAGCAGTAGGAGGACGGAACTGGCGAGAGTTAGTGGGTCGGTTGGCTTGAGGCCGTAGAGCATGGACCTGATGAGGCGAAGTAGCAGCAGGGTGGTGACGAGGCCGATGAGGACGCCTGAGGCGGCGAGCCAGCCGGTCTCGCGGAGGACCATGGCGCGGACTTGCTCACGCATGGCGCCAAGCGCCAGGCGGATGCCGATCTCGTTGGTGCGCTGCGATACGGTGTAGGCCATGACGCCGTAGATGCCTACGCAGGCCAGAGCTAGTGCGAGGAGGCCGAAGCCGGTGGTAAGCGCGGCGAACATAGTGTTGGTTTGCAAGGTTTCGTCGATCTGCTGTTGCTGGGTGCGGATATTGGTGAGCGGCAGATCGGGATCGATCTGCGCGGTGACTCTGCGCAGTGCGGGTACGAGTTGGGCCGGCTTCAGTGGGGATCGGATGAGGAACGTAACGCCGTCGATCTCATGCTCCTGCCGACTCAGCTCGAAGTGAATCGGGACGTCAGCATCCTGCAAGTTGCTATAGCGAGTATTGGCACAGATGCCGATGACTTCGATCCAACGCGGGACATCTGGACCGACGGTTGCCAGGCGGAATCGCTTGCCGATGGGGTTAGCGTGGGGGAAGAACTTGCGCGCCAGTGCTTGATTGATGACGGCGACGGGAACGGAAGTCGCCGTGTCTGTCGCGTTGAAGGCGCGACCGGCCAGAATCGGTATGGACATCGTGGAGAAGAAGTTGGGGCTGACAATGTCAAGGTTTACCAGATCGCTCAGGCTGGAGTCCTTCTGCGAAACCACCTTTGCGCCCTCCACATGGAAATAATCGTTCCACATGTTGTCGGCAATCAATGGGATTTTAGCCATGGCGACCGCCTTTACTCCGGGAACGGCGGCAAAAGCGTCTTCAAGCCGGTGCTGCAAGGCGACATCTGTGGGTGCGGGGTAGCGCTTCTCTGGTGGGTCAACCCCGACGAGAAGCAGGTTATCGGTGTTGAACCCAGGGTTGACGGAGTAGAGGTTGAGTATGGTGCGGAGAAAGAGAGCCGAGGAGATGATCAGCACGGTGGAGAGTGCAAGCTGAAAGCCGACGATGGCTTTGCCAGACCAGGCGGTGCGGCGACGGCTAGCTCCGCGCGAGCCCTCCTTGAGGGCGGTGTTGATCTCCGCGTGCGTGGCGCGCCATGCCGGTGCGATGCCGAAGAGAACGCCGGTCAGCAGAGTGACGGCAGACGTGAAGGCGAAGACGCGCCAGTTAAATGCGACAGCCATCTGGTCGCCTTGCCATCCACTGCTGCTGAGCCACGGGAGGAGGCCGCGACAGAGGTAGCCGATAAAGAGACCGGCGACGCCGCCCATCGCAGAGAGCAGCAAGGACTCTGTGAGCACCTGTCGAAGGACGCGGGTGCGGCCGGCTCCGAGCGCCATGCGGACGCTCATCTCGCGTTGACGGCCAGAGGCGCGGGCGAGCATGAGGTTGGCGATATTAGCGCAGGCCAACAGCAAGACAAGACAAGCGAAGCCGAGGAGCAGGTAAATCTGCTGGTGCTTCCCTAAGACATCCATGAAGTTGCCGTGGCTGCCGTCGGAGAGCTGCAGATGCGGCATGGTGTCGTCTTTCGTAAGTGACATCGTGGCATGCACTGCAGCGCTGAGCGCTACATTCAGAGCCGCCTGAGCCCGCGCGTCGGAGACGCCTGGACGAGTGCGCGCCATCAGTTGCAGCCACCATACATTCGGTCCGAGGGGATCGAAGTCCTTACTGGATGGTTGAAAAACAGAGATAAGAGAAAGCGGCAGAAAGAGTTGGGGTGCGATGCTTTGCGGAGCGTCGGGGGTCTTGAATGACGGAGGGTTGACGCCGACGATCGTCACCGGAGTCATGTCGACGGTGATTGTCTTTCCGATCACATTGGGCGATCCGCCAAAGACTGCATGCCAGAAGGCGTCGGAGATCACGGCCACGGTTCCACTACCTGGAGCGCCGTCGTCCGAGGGAAGAACGGGGCGGCCGAGCTCGGGCTTCAGTTGCATCTGTGCGTAGAAGTTTCCTGATACCAACTCAGCTTGGGCTGCCTGGGCAGACCCGTTCGCTGTCACGTTGACGCTGCCAAGGCTCTTAAACGCAAAGATCGGTTCGGTCACCGAGGTTTGCTTTTTCAGCTCGCGATAAACAGGATATGAGAAGGAAGTTGTATGGCTGACACCATCTACGCCCGTCATGGAACCCCAAACAAAGTGGATGGGAATATTCTTATCCCCGGTGATTGAGAGCACGCGCAGTTCGTTGGGATGAGGCACCGCAAGTTTCACGAACAGCATCTGGTTGGCGAAGGAGAAGATGGTGGTGTTTGCGCCGATGGCTAGCGCTAACGATGCCACTGCGATGACGGTGAAGCCGAGGCTCTTGCGGAACTGGCGGCAGGCGTAGCGAAGGTCCTGGAGGATTGTGTGCATGAGGGTCTCCTTATTCACTTCGAAGGGCTTCTGTTGGGTTGACGGTAGCGGCGCGTGTGGCTGGGATAAGCGCTGCGAGGATCACCACCGCCGAGATCAGCAGGATCACGGATGCGATGGTCAGCGGATCGGTAGGGGAGACACCGAAGAGCTGGCTGGTTAGAAACCGGCTGAGGCCGAGTGTGACAGGGATTGCCACGGCAACGCCGATGGCGGCGAGACGGAGTACGTCGGCGAGAACGATGCGCGAGATGGCCAGACGACTGGAGCCAAGCGCGATCCGGACACCGATCTCTCGGGTGCGTTGCGCAGTCGAATAGGCGAGGACGCCGTAAAGGCCAATGCCGGCGAGCAGCGTGGCCAGAACACCGAAGGAGATGGCGAGAAGTTCGATCAAGCGCTCATTCGAGAGATCTTCGTCGATCTGGGCGTCCATCGAGTGCAGGTCATCAAGTGGGAGTGCGCTGTCCAGCTGCTTCATCGTGTGGCGAATGGCGGTAATCGTTTGTGCGGGTGGCAGGGGGGTACGGAGATAAAAATAGAGCTGCTGGATACCACGCTTTTCTGCGTACTGAGGGATGGGGCGAAAAAGCGATGGGTCGACTGCGTCGCGGATGCCGGACTCTTTGAAGTCTGGGACAACGCCGACGATTTGGGTGTCGTAGACCGGCTTATTTGACGCACCGTCCATTAGCGTCTTGCCCAGAGCGTTGGCCGGAGAGCCGTAGTAGCGCTTTGCCAGGGATTCGTTGATGATCGCGACGCGAGAACCGGTGGCGGCGTCCGCCGCGGTAATGTTTCGCCCTGCCAGTATGGGTATCTGCATGCAGGGCAGGAATTGCGGGTTGATGTATGTCTTCTGCACATCTACCTCTTCGTCGGGAGGCGGAGTATAGCCGGCAAGCGAGATATTGCCTCCGTGAGAGTCGCCGGTAAGCTCGGGTTGATCGGTTGCGGCAACGCATTGCACCCCAGGTAACGCGCTGAGTTCGGAGGCTGAGTTCTGCGCAAGCTGGATGATACGTACAGAGGTGTAGCCGGCCAGCGCGGGGGAGACGGAGAACGAAATGAGATGCTGGGGGTTGAAGCCGATGTTAAGCGCGCGCAGATTGTGCATGGTGCGCACGAAGAGCCCGGAGGCAATGAGCAGCACGACGCTGAGACCGATTTGAAGGCAGACGATTGCTCGCCTGAGGCCCAGCACGCTGCCGGAGGAGCTGGACTTCGAGCCACGTAGAGCGTTCATGAGTCTGGAGCGGCGCAAGTTTAAGGCCGGTGTGAGAGAGAATGCCAGGCTGACCAGAAGAGCCACAACGAAATTGAAGGCCAGGGCACGAAGATCGAGTGAAGATGAGAACGCTGAAGTATTGTCCAAACCTGTCAACCTATGAACAAGAACACGGAGTGCGATCGGTGCGAGGAGCAAGCCGGTGACGCCTCCAAACAGCCCGATGAGCAGACCTTCGATGAGGAGTTGCACGATAAGTTTCGATTGCCCTGCTCCCAGTGCCGCACGCAACGAAAACTCGCGCTCGCGACCTGCCGAGCGCACCAGGAGTAGGCTGCCGACGTTGACTGAAGCGATGAGTAGGACGAGCAAAGCCATCGCCATGACAACCAGCAGCGGGGTTTGGAACGAACTGCGCTGATAGGAGAAGCCGCGTGCGCCGGGCAGTACGAGAAGGCGGCTGTTGGTCAGGAAATCCTTGACGAAGTGAGGTGACTGGCTACCGAGCGCTTTCAGTTCGTCTGCGCGTAACGCGTGCCATAGGGGTGCCAGCGCGGCTTGCGCTTGATCGCGCGTGACGCCAGGTGACAGGCGACCAACGATATTCAACCAGCGGTCCTTATGCTCGGTTAGCATGACGCCTTCATGGGGCGAGATAATACCCAGCATCGACATGGGGAAAAAGAGAGCAGGCGTTTCTCCCCATATCGCGGAATGAAAGCCTGGGGAGGCGATGCCTACGATCTGAAATGGATAGCCGTTGATGGAGACTGCTTGGCCAATGACATTCGCGTTACCAGCAAGGTGGTTCTGCCAAAAGCTATAGGAGAGGACGGCGACAGGATTGGCGCCGGGAGAGGTGTCATCGGAAGGAGATAGGAGACGTCCGCGATAGGCTGGGGTGCCGAGTAGGTCAAAGTAATTGCCGGATACAATCTCTCCGGAGGCTATCTGTGAGTCGCCATGGAATGTGAGCGCCACATCAATCTTCGACATTGCGATGAAACCCTGTAGTCCATGGGTCTTCGATTCTGATTGAAGATCGCGATACATAGGATAGGAGAAGTAAGCGGCCGTGTCGCCGCCGAAGCTGCTGGTACTCCCCTGCCATGCGTCGCCGGTGCCTTCGAGTACGACAAGTTGCTGCGGATTTCGCACCGGGAGTGAGCGCAATAGCGCCTGATCCAGCAACGAGAAGACGGCCGTGTTCGTCCCGATACCCAGTGCCAGCGTAAGGATCACTGTGAGCGCAAACCCTGGCGAGCGGCGAAGCTGGCGGAGGGCGAAGCGAAGGTTTTGGACGAGCGTCTGCATAGTGTCTCCTTATTCGGTGCGAAGCGCTTCTGTGGGTTCAAGTTGCGAGGCGCGATGCGCCGGGATCAGGCTTGCCGCTACCGCTGAGACCAGCATTGCGGCTCCGGCAATCGAGATAGCCAAGGCACGGTTGCCAAGGAGCGCGGCGGCTGTTGTGGCTCCGACTCCTACCGTGTCGGAGATAAGTCCAGCGATCAGGTTGCGCAGCGCCAAGCTGCCCGCAACGCCCAGCACCAGGCCAATCGATGTGAGAACGAGGCCGTTGTTCAGGACTAGTGTTAGAATCTGCGACCGCTGTGCACCAAGCGCCATGCGAACGCCCAGCTCTCGTGTGCGCGATGCTACCTGGTAGCTCAGCAGGCCGAAGAGTCCGATGAGTGTGAGCAGAAGCGCAAAGCTCGCAAATGCTCCGGCAAGCCAGGAGAAGAAGCGCGGGGCTTCAACGCTCCTGTCCACAAAGCTCTGCATCGAGGCGAACTTCGCTACGGAGATCTCGGGATCGACGGCGTTAACGGCGGCCGACGCTGCAGCTGCAAGGTTGGGATCAGGGTGGCCGGGGCGCTCGACTGCGCGTAGCAGGAAGGTCGTGGGGAACCAGCCATTGATCATTTTCATTTCAGCGTCGTCCGCCTGCGCGAAAGGTATATAAGCCGTTGGGTCAATGGCGTCGGCTAAAGAGTAACTGTGTGCGTTCGCGGCGATGCCGATCACGCGACGGGGCGTCTTGCCCATCGCAATGATGTACTCGCCGATCGCGTTGCGACCCGGGAACCAGCGCTTCGCAGCAAGTTCATTGATCAGTGCGACTGGCACGGTTTGCGCGTTGTCGGCCTCGGTAATGTCGTTGCCGGCGAGTACGGTTGTGCCTGCAGTATGGAAGTATCCTGGAGTGACCAAGCGTATCTCGGAGTTCCTGATCTGATCCGGGTGGCTGGCTGGCCCTGCGTCGTCATTGAGTCCTCGGTCAAGCGGCAGGCCATTCACCGTTGCAACACTAGCGACCCCTGGAATCTGCCGCAGGCGAGCTTCAACCGCAGAGATGAACTGTTGACTATGGGCAGCGGAAGCGTATGCGTCGTCTTTGAGGTTTACCTGCAGAGCATACAGATGCTCCTGTCGAACACCCGATGGGATCGAGCGCATATTTAGGAAGGAACTGAGCAGCAGTGCCCCGGTCGATAACAGCATAGTGGCCAGTGCAATCTGTGCGACGATTAGTGACCGCCCTAGCCGCTGCTGTGGCGCAGTGTCGCCTGCGGTGCGTGTAGTGCCAATGTGCGTTCCAACTGACTGCCGGAAGACGATGAAAGCCGGGATGAGTCCGAAGAGAATGGCCGTTGCGCAGCCGAGCAATACGGCAAAGATTGCGACGGAGAGGTTCATCGGCGCAAAGTGCGTCTGCGGTAGAGGCACCGGGGATGCATTCACCAGTATGGGAATGACAGCCCGGGCGAAGACGATGCCTAGGAATGAACCTGCCAGCGCCAGCACAAAGCTCTCCGCGAGCAGCAGGCGAAGGATCGCGGCGCGGCTGGCGCCGAGCGCGGTACGCAGCGCGATCTCTGTGCCGCGAGCAATCGAGCGCGCCGTCAGCAACCCAGCCAGATTGAGGCAAGCCATTAGCAATACTGCGAGCACGGCAAAAGAGAGCGCAAGCAGGCTCGAACGGGCTCCACTCACTATGATCTGTTGCAACGGCCAGAGGAACTCCTGCTCGAGCGGAACACCTGGTGGCGTGTACTGCGCGTACCAGGGAAACTTCCTATAGATCGCTGGGGTGAGACTACTCACCTCCGCGACGGCCTGCTGCACCGAGACGCCCGTCTTCAGCCGTGCGATCATCTGGTAGTTCGTCCCGTTATAGCCGGGGTCGGCGGCGGAGAGATGCAACGGCTCCCATAGGTCAGCGCTATCCTGTTCAGCGAGAGTCGCTGGCATCACGCCGATCACGGTGAAGGGATCGCCATCGATATGTACGGCCTTGCCGAGGATGTGCGGATCGGCGTTGAAAGACTGCTTCCACAAGCCTTCGCTAAGAAGGACCGTGGGCGCTGCACCAACAATATCCTCCGCATGAGTAAAACCGTGTCCAAGGATCGGCGAAACACCAAGCGTGGACAGATAGGTGGAGGACACGCGCAGTGCCTGTACGACCTGTGCATCTGCTCCGGTGGCGGAGAAGTTTGCGCCAAGGCTTCGGCGATCGGCGATGCCCATGCTGGAGAAGCTGCTTGCCTGCGCTATGATCAGGTCGCTGGTCGCACCGGTCTGGAAATTGTTCGGGGAATCACCCAGACGCGAGAAGCCCACCCCCACCAATTGCTCTGAATGTGGATAAGGAAGCGGCTCCAACAGGGTAGTGCGCACAGTCGAGTACATCGCCGTCGTCGCGCCGATGCCGAGCGCCAGCGTCAGCAGCGCCGTTAGCGTGAATCCCGGCGAGCGCCGCAGCTGGCGCAGCGTATAGCGAAGGTCTTGAACGATAGTCTGCATGCTATTCACCTCAGGTTGAATGAGCGCAACTAGTCACTGCGAAGAACGCTCATGGGTTCGATTGTGGAGGCGCGCTGTGCCGGTAGCAGCGTTGCGCAGAGGGCGATTCCGAGTACTGAGAGTATCGCGAGAGCGTAAGCGGTGAGGTCGAATGCAGGCAGCTTGCCGAGCACGCTTGCGAGCAGCCGCAGCAAACCAAATGAGAGTGCCACGCCGACACAGACTCCGATTGCCGTGACGGTCAATGCGTCGCGCAGCACCATCCCCAGCACCTGCGCGCGCTGGGCGCCGAGCGCGAAGCGGAGGCCGAACTCGAATCGCCGCTGCGCTACCGAGTAAGCTGTTACGCCATAGATCCCGACGGCCGCGAGAAGAATCGACACGAAGGCGAAGCCGCCGAAGAGAAGCGAGCGGAAGTCGTCTGCGCGCTCGGTCTCGCCAATGTTTTCTCGCATCGTTGTTGCCTTCACTGCGATCTCGTTATGCGACTGCACGAGACGCCTGCGCAGCGTCTCGGCCATGGCCGCGGGCGCCATAGCGGTGCGAACGACGAACTGTATATCGCTGGCTCGGCTGGGATGTTGCGCGATGGGCACATAGAACGTTGGGCTAGGTGGTGTTGCCGGCGAGTCGCTGCGGATATCGCCGACGACGCCAACGATCGTCCACCAGCTTTGGTCATAGTCGTAGCCGCACATGATCTGCTTGCCAATGGGATCTTCGCCAGCGAAGAGGGCGCGGGCCAAGGCCTGGTTGATGAGTAAGACAGTGGGCGAGCCAATCTTGTCATTTGCGTCGAGCATGCGGCCACGCAACAGAGGCACGCCCATGGTGCTTAGCAGGCCCGGCGTAATGGCGTTGATATCAGCGTGAGGGAGATGGGTGGCGCCTGGGGTAAAGGCCTGTCGTCCCTTGATGGCGTAGTCCACATCGGACCCTCCGGATGAGGTCATCGGCGCACCGTCGATGGCGCCTGCCGACTGCACCCCAGGCAGATGCGCGATGGAGTCTAGCGCGGCGTCCATGTGCGCGAGGCTAGACTGCGCAATCACTGCCGAGGCGGCCGTCCAAGCGGCCAAGGATCTGGGTGAGTGATCGGTTGGATAGTCGGGAAAAGGTGTGGCGTTTACGGTATGCGTGTCGAGTGTGACCAACGACGCAGCTGAGAAGCCAAGGTCTTGATGGCTTTGTGCGATGAGCTGGCGGGTAAGCATGATGGCCACTACGGAGAGCGTGAGGGTGAGGGCTACCTCTGCGACGATGAGGCCATCGCGCAGACGGACAGACCCGCGGCTCTCCGTGCCACGCGCTGCATCTTGCCGCAGTACGGTTGCCGGTTCAACATGCCACGAGCGCCAGACAGGCAGAAGCGCCGTGATCGCCATCACGATCAGCGAGAGGGCAGATGCGAAAAGAAAAACGTCTGCATTCATGCGAACGTCGTCGAGGCGAGGCAGCTCAGGCGGTGCCAGGCGGACGAGCAACTGCAAGGCTGTCCAGGCTATGAAGACGGCGAAGATAGAGCCCGCAACGGCCAGAAGCGTTGCCTCAAATAATGCCCGAAGCGCGAGTGTCTTGCGTGAAGCTCCGAGGGCGGTGCGAATGGTGATGGAACGAAGCTGGCGCGTACCGCGGACAAGCTGCAGATGTGTGACGTTAGCGCAGACGATTAGCAAAAGAATGCCGACCGAACCCATCAGCAGACGCAGCGTGGGACGAATGTTGCCCACGATCTGCTCCTGCAGCGAAACCGTTTCGATGGATTTGTGCGCGTCCTCAGGATAGGCACGCTGCAGCTGTCGCGAGAAGGTGTCCAGTTCCGCTGCAAGCTGGGAGGAGCTGACATTTGCGCGGCGTTTTCCGATTGCCTGTTGGTTGTATGCGCTGCGGCCTCCAATCTCCGGCGTTGCGTTCTGCTCTAACCACACCTCTGTCTTGCCGGGAAACGAGAAGCCGTTGGGGAGAACGCCAACGACGACCGAAGGTTTTTGCTCGGAGTAGAGGGTTTGGCCGAGTGCTTCCGCAGCTGTGCCGAAGTGCTCGCGGGCGAAGGCGGCACTGACGAGCGCGTCGTGACCGTCCTTGTCGCCAGGTTGGAAGAGGTGGCCAGCGAGCGGTTCGACACCCATCACCTCGCCAAAGCGCGGACTAACCATCGCTACCGGTAGATACAGCGCTGCGCCATTTAGCGAGATGCCGGTGGAGTAGGCCTGGTAGTAGGCCGTGGACTCCAATCCATGCACCTGTTGCGACAGGTCACGATAGTCATCTCCGCCGAGTCGCGGAATCGAGCGGTTCTCATCTGTAAAGTGCGTTTGAAGCGCGACGATGCGATTGGCATCGTGGTATCCCAACGGTCGGAGCAGCACGCAATCCACCACGGTAAAGATCGCCGCGTTCAGCCCAATGCCAAGCGCGAGCGTCAGCACCACGGTGATAGCGAAGGCGGGCGAGCGACGGAGGCTGCGTAGCGCTTGGCGAAGGCTCGATGCCATTGGCTTCTCCTTTACTGGTGAGAGGTGACGGTGCTGGGATTTAGTTCAGGCTCGGCGAGTAGCTGCTGCAGCTCACCCTCGGCTACGACTTTGCCGTCGAAGAGATGGATCTGGCGCTCGGCGTGGGCGGCGAAGCGCGGATCGTGCGTCACCATACAGATGGTTGCGCCTTCATCGTGCAACTCTTTCAGCAGACGCATTACGGCCTCGCCATTCTTGGAGTCTAGGTTTCCTGTAGGCTCGTCCGCTAGCAGGATGGAGGGCGAGCCGGCGAGCGCACGCGCCACAGCCACACGCTGCTGCTGGCCGCCGGAGAGCTGGGCAGGATAGTGCCGCATGCGGTGCGCCATGCTTACGCGCTCAAGCGATTGCTGTACGCGTTGCTTGCGTTCGGCAGCTGTCATGCCGGAGCGGTAGGTCAGCGGCAGCTCAACGTTCTCATATACCGTGAGGTCGCCGATGAGGTTGAAGCTCTGAAAGATGAAGCCGATCTCCTGATTGCGGATGCGCGAGCGGTCAGCGAAGTTCAGGTTTGCAACCTCGGTGCCGTTCAGCGTGTACTGTCCGGAGGTGGGCGTATCGAGTAGGCCGAGGATGGATAAGAGCGTCGACTTGCCGCAGCCCGAAGGTCCGGACATCGCGACGTACTCTCCGCGCGCGATGGAAAGATGTACGCCAGAGAGAGCGTGCGTCTCCAACTCGTCGGTGTAGAAGACCTTGGTGAGGTCTTCGATGTGGATCAAATTGTCTGCCGTTCCTGCCATGCTGTTTCTCCTTGAGCGAGTGAAGCTTGGTTGATTTAGGGAAGCCGGACGCGATCGACTGCGTCCCACCGGGACATGTCGGAGAGGATGACGGTGTCGCCGACGTTGAGACCTTCGATCACCTGGATGTCGTTTACCGATGCGCGCCCCACCTTTACTGGAACGCGTGTCGCTGTCTTGCCGTCGGGCGAGACTCGGAAGAGACTGATGGTTGAGTTCTCGTTGCCAAATGCGGGCCGGCCCACGTAGAGCACGTCTTGCATGCGGTCGAGGTCGATGGTGCCATCGACCGAAAGATCGGGCCGTGCGCCCTGCGGCAGGGGACCGAGAAGTTCTACGTCCACCGTGACGGTTCCGTTTTGCACCGCCGGATCGATGCGTGTCACCTTGCCCGGAATCACGCCGTTATGCGTGTCGATCTCGGCCGGCTGGCCAATCTCGATGTCTCGGGCCTGTGTCTCCGCAATCTTCAGCGAAGCTTTCAGTTGATCCGGCTGCACGATCTTTGCCAGCGTAACGCCCGGGGCAACATGCTCACCGACCTGGTGCGGAAGGTCGACCAGGACACCGGAGATCCCCGCACGCACACTTAGCGCATTCTCCTGCTGTTCATCAAGGGTGAGCATGGCTTGCGCCTCTTGCACCTTTGTCGTCTGCACGGCGAGCTGAGTCGCGATTGCCTTTTGGTTCAGGACCAGCCTCTGCCGCTCGATGTCGTTGCGCTGATCGAGTTCAGTGGCCTTGCCCTCGGACGCTGAGTACGAAAGGCCGCTGATGACGCCCAGTTGATATAGGCTCTTATCGGTTTGCGACTGCAACTGAGCCTGCTTCTGGTCGGCGCTTACGGTTGCGGCACCGGCTTTCTGCGTCATCAGGTCGCTCTGCAATCGCGCGTAGGTGTTCTGGTAATCAGCCTTCGCTGCCTTCAACTGTAGCTGCGCGTCCAACAGCTGCTGCTGCAACTCGGGGTCGACGAGGTCCATCACGATGGTGTCCGGCTCTACGTGCGCACCAGGCAGAACACGGATACGCACGACGGTGGCCTCGGTCTGGGCCGGAATGAGACGTATCTTGTCTTCGCGGGGCACCAGCGTTCCGGGACCACGGACCTGAATGAGCAGCGGTCCGCGCTTTACAGTGTCCGTCCAGACCGCGGCATCTACCGTGGGGATAGCCGGCTTTAGCCGCGAAAGCAAGATGGCTGCTATAGCCGTTGCGATGACCGAGGTCGCAATAATTAGCACTCTGCGGCGAGTTCGCTGTTTCTTGAGGTCAGGGCGTGAGATATCCATTTGGGATTATGAGAGGCAGTTCGATCGCCAAATGGTTACGAGATAAACCATTGATTCGCGTGATATGGAATCCGCGAGACGACCGAAGTCTTGTCCGATCCTGAGAAAGTGTGTCCGGAATTGAACACGGACTACTAGGCGAAACCTCGGACGCGCGGGTTCTCGGATGGGTAGGAGCTTTAATTGTTCGTCGAAACCGGGTTCAGAATAATTGCTCCACTCTGGTTGACATTCGACCTGAGTTCATTCTATGTTCTAGTCGAATGACTACTAGAAGGACAAATGACCAGCTTGACCTGATGCAAGGCACGCTGGATTTATTGATACTCCAGACACTGGCGGTGGGGCGAGCCCACGGACACGCCATTGCCTGTTCGATTGAACGGCGATCAGATGAGGTATTGCAAGTAGGCCACGGTTCGCTGTATCCGGCACTTCAACGACTTCTCAAACTGGGCTTGATCGTTGCCGAGGATGGAGTTTCAGAAAACAATCGCAGGGCCCGGTTTTACCGCTTGACCGCCGCGGGGCGCAAGCAACTCTTTGCTGAAACATCAAAGTGGCAGAGGTTCTCGAACGCGATGGCACGCGTCCTCGCGCCGGTGGCTAAAGAGAATTCATAGCAACGGGGGCATTATTATGCTTGGCTGGGACCGTCGCAGGAAACAGTTGCTGCAGGAAATCGAGACCCACATCGAGATGGAAACGCAACAATCCATCGAGGCTGGTATACCGCCTGAACAGGCTAGGCGAGCGGCAACGAAGAAGTTCGGCAATGTGCTGCTCAGCGTAGAACAATCTCGTGAGATCTGGGGCGGAGTGTGGCTGGAGAACCTACTCCGGGACATGCGGTACGCGGTGCGCAGCCTGAGCAACGTTCCAGCGTACACTGTGACGCTGGTAGGCACGCTCGCGCTGGGCCTCGGTTGTGTGACAGCAATGCTGGCCATCGTGCAATCGGTGCTGCTGCTTCCCGTGCATCTGCCACATCCGGAGCGGCTGGTGCAGGTCTACGCGGAAGATGGTCCCCAGGGTTCACCTGGCGAGCCGCATGCACTCTCCTATGCGGCGATCGATGCGTTGGGCCGAGACACCCATTCGTTTGTCGATATCGGCGGATACAACACGGAAGTGCTCCCGGTTGTGACCTCGGATGGTGCGCGAGTGTATGGGTTGATGGAGGTTACCCCTGGATTTTTCCAGACACTTGGCGTTTCAGCGAAGGTGGGGCGCGTGATTAGCCGCTACGACGCGAAGGCTCCGGTCGTCGTTGTCAGCGACGAGTTCTGGCGCGACCGGCTTCATGCAGATCCCAAGGCGATCGGTACGACGATCAAGTTCGCGGGCAAGCCGTGGATGGTGATCGGAATTCTACCTGCGAGCTTTAAGGCTCCTGGAAATGGCGGCGGATCGTTCATCTATGTTCCGGTCTCCGTTGGTCCATCGGGCGCAGACGAATTCGGAATCGAATCGGCCGCTATGATAGGTAGGCTCAGACCTGGAGTTTCGATACCTCAAGCTCTGGACGAGGCACAGAGCGTCTTTGCTCATGCCGGACGCACGAATGCGGAGGGACACAGACTTCTAGCAATGCGTTCCTACCGGGACCTGGTAGCTGGAGATATGCGGCGACCCTTGTGGGCTCTCCTTGGCGCCGCCTTGGTACTGCTGCTGGTCGCGTGTGCCAATGCAGCTAACCTGGAGATTGGACGCACGGCCAGCCGGATGCAGGAGATGATGGTGCGTTCCGCGCTTGGCGCAGGTTTTGGTCGGCTGATGCAGCAGTTGGTGACAGAGAACCTTCTTGTTTCCGTCGCCGGCGCGTCACTCGGTGGCGCAATCGCGTATGGGGCTGTTGCAGTTGTGCGCCATGCTTACGCGGGCAGATATCCGCGCTTCGATGAGCTATCGATTCATCCGTTGGTTCTGTGTGCTGCGTTCGCGCTGGCAGGCTTTGTGGGCCTTGTCGCGTCGGTGATGCCCGTGCTGAACATTCGCCGCGAAACAGCCGGACGATTTACTGCAAGGAGCACTACGCGAAGATCGAGACTGCCCGCCGTACTTGTTGCTACCCAGGTGGCACTCACCTGCATACTCCTTGTGACGAGTGGTCTATTTGTGCGCACACTGCATACGCTCGAGAATGTGCAGCTCGGATTTGATCCGCAGGGCGTAACCACTCTTGTACTTATGCCGCAGAATCAGCAGCAGGATCCACAGCTCTCGCGCGAGATCGAAACCCGCCTGCTGCACAGGTTCGAAAATCTTCCGGGAGTTCAATCGGTGACGATGCAGTCGGAGATTCCGTTTTCTGACTTCAATATGACGCTGCATGGAACGACGGATGTTGCCGGCCGGCCATTTCACACAGGAGACTCAGCCTATTACAGCTTTGTGAGTACCAGCTTTGTGAAGACCAGCGGAATTGGCCTTATTGGTGGACGCGGCTTTTTGCCGAGCGATGAGACGAGCGGCACGATGGTTGTGCTGGTAAACCAGGCTTTCGTTAAGATGTTTTTAGCCGGACAGACGCCTCTGGGAGCCACTCTCGGATTCCATCGCGGTCCGGGAGAGACAGCTGCGGACATCCCCTTCACCCAGCCCATGACCGTTGTCGGCATCGTGCAGGACGAGATGCAGGGAGGCGATCTTGGTGCGCCCAATGAGCCGATGGTCTATCTCGACTACCTAACGCTTCCGAGCGGGTCACTTCTCAGCCCCGTGTTGAGTATGAGTGCGCAATATGCAGTGCGCTCTGGTTTGCCGACGACCGCAGTGGCAGCCGAACTGCGGGCGGTAGTTCGGAACGACGCGCCATCGATGGTGGAGATGAGCCTGGCGCCCATGCAAGAGAGCATCTCGCAATCGCTGGGCCAGCGGCGGCTGGCCTTGCGCCTGGTTGCCGGATTCGGCATGGTCGCGCTGGTTCTCACCGCCGTTGGACTTTATGGAGTGCTGGCATATGCGGTGGCGTTGCGACGACGCGAGATAGGGATTCGGATGGCCCTTGGATCCTCTCGCCGTGGGGCCGCCGGACTGATTATCGGCGAGGCAGGAAAGATGGTGGCGCTAGGGCTGCTGCCAGGCATTGCGGGTGCTTGGGCTGCTGGGCACGCTGTGCGTTCGTTTCTGTATGGAGTGAAGGCTCTCGATCCGCAGACAGTCGTCGGTGTCTGTGGAGTGCTATTGATCGTCTCGGGAGCTGCTGCATTCTTTCCGGCCACACGTGCTGCGCGAGTCGATCCTGCGGAGACGTTGCGGTCAGAATAATGAGCAATGTGGAGGCTATCGAGGTTGTTATCTGCCTTCGGAGAAGCGGTACACGGTGAGCATAGCGACACTTATTCAGATCGCAATGCCTGCATTGGATCAATCGCCGAAGCGCGACGGGCTGGAATATACGCTGCCAAGATCACTACCCCTCCTAGAGAAAGAAGGGGTATTGCGGCAGCACTCCATCCAATGCCCGGAATTCCAGCGACCATATTTCCCAACAGGCGCGTTGCGGCAAACGATCCTATCGCCCCGAATGCGAGGCCGATGAACAGCAGACGAAGTGCACCGCCAATAAAGGAAGCCAATACTTGGGTGGGCTGTGCGCCCAGCGCCATGCGTATACCGATCTCCTGCGTTCTTCGCTTTACGCTGTAGCTCATGAGCCCATAGATGCCGAGCGCAGACAACAGAAGCGCGGTACAAGAGAAGAATGTGAACAATTTGGCTTCGAGGATGTAGGTCTCCATGCGGGAATCTACCAAGTGCCGCATTGATTGAACGTCGGAGACTGGCTGTTCGGGATCCACAGACCAAACTGCATGTTCCACGGTGTTCGCGTAGGCAATAGGATCACCCGCAACGCGAATCGCTAGATCGTGGGGGTGGAAATAGCCGGGTATATCCAGATTCTGTTCGTATGAGAAATACATCTCCGCATGGGCTGGCGTCTCTGCATCTGCATAGTGAACGTCACCGACGACGCCGATCACTCTAATCCACGGCGAGCTTGATTGATCGAAGCGGAATCGCTTTCCTATAGCATCATTATTAGGCCAATACTGCTGTGCCATCTTTTGGTTGATCACTGCCATAGGCATCGGATTATTTCCATCAGCTTCGGTGAAAAATCTTCCTTTGACGAGCGGCATTTCCAGTGCATGAAAATATTCTGGAGTCACGACCCGCATTTTTATGTCATTCTCTTTTCCGGTTGGCAGAGCGGGAGCACCATAAATCAGAACACTGCTCGAACCTCCAGGATTAGTAAAGGGAAGAAATGTTGTATAGCCAGCGCTCGTGACTCCTGGCAGGTGTTCCACGCTCGCGAGAACACGCTTGTAGAAGCTCACTCGCGCTGAGAAATCGTGATATGGGGTCTGTGCAGAAATCGGGAGTTGAGTTCTCACCGTCAACACCGAATCGGGATTGAACCCAAGCTCCGTATGCACTAATTTCCATAGGGCTCCGCCCAGAATCCCTGTACTTGTAAGGACGACCGTCGTCAGAGCGATTTCAATCGTGACTAAAATGGACCGGAGCTTCTGCCTGCTATCGGTTGATCCGCGGCTGCCCTCTCTCAGCGCTTCAATGGGTCCCTTCGGAATTGGGCGCTGGCCCAGTAGTCCAAATGCAAGCGCGGTCACGGAGCCGACCATGACCGTAAAAAGCGCTGCTGCCCAATTCAGCTGGGGACGAGCCCACAGCGCTAGGGTTTGAGGAACGAAATGGCGCATCAGAGGCATCGTGGCAAGCGCAAACGCCACTCCAAAGACGCTGCCTCCCAGCACTAACAAGGAGCCCTCTGCCAACGTTTGACGCAGCAACTGTAGCCGACGTGCTCCGAGTGCCACGCGAACGGCCATTTCGTGCTGCCGGCTTGCGGCGCGGGAGGCCAGGAGTCCTGCGATACTGACACACGTGATCAGTAGGAGGATGGCGACACCGAAAGCGAGAACAAAGATCGCCAGGCGGGACCTGCCCAGCAGTTGCTCTCTCAGGGATAGAACGGAAGTGGTCAATCCTCTGTTCGTGGCTGGATATTCATGCTCCAGTTGAGTTGAAATATCAGCCATCTCTTGCCTTGCGGCTTGAATGGTGATTCCTGGTCTAAGTAGTCCGTAAACGAGAAGATAATGGTC
This sequence comes from Acidobacteriaceae bacterium, assembly GCA_049578265.1. Lineage (GTDB taxonomy): Bacteria > Acidobacteriota > Terriglobia > Terriglobales > Acidobacteriaceae > Granulicella. The sequence goes on along the minus strand of JBAULP010000008.1, from coordinate 62,961 downwards.
ATCGCGAGCGAGTTGATCCGAGGTGGTGAGTGCGAGAGGAATCCAGAGAGAAGAACGCTGCGGAAAGCTGAACCCGAACGGCATGACTCCGACGATGCGGTATGCGACCCCGTTTAGATGAATTGTTCGGCCGACAACATGCGGGTCGGACCCGTAGCGTTGCTCCCAGAGGGCAGCGCTGATGAGGGTAACCTTATTTCCCGGCTTGTCTTCGTCGGCGATAAAATTACGACCGAGCGTTGGCTCGATGCCGAGAAGTGGGAGCATATTTGAGGTAATCCTGCTTCCGTCCACCTCTTGAGGACGGCCGTTCCCTGTGATCGTGAAGATGTCTCCATCCGCAGCCGCCATCTCTGAGAAAACATGGTTACGTCGCTTCCAATCGAAATAATTCGCCGGAGCAGGAGTGTCGTTTATCAGGCCAAGTGCTGGTCTGTCCTCAAAGACATCTACCAAGCGTTTTTCGTTCTTGAACTGAAGCGGTCGGAGCAGGACGGCATCTGCGAGGCTATAAACAGCAATGCTTGCGCCGATGCCGAGGCCAAGGGTGAGAAGGACAGCAATCGTAAAGCCAGGCGATTTACAGAGACTGCGCAGACCGTAACGAGCATCTCGAATAGTGCCTTCCAACCCTGGCCATTGCCAGACCTCACGGCTGCGCTCTTCGATTCGAGTGACATTCCCGAACTCGCGGCGAGCGATGCGTTCTGCCTGTTCTCGCGTCATGCCGCGATCCATCAGGTCGGCGATCTTTTCGTCAAGATGCTCTCGGATCGATTCTGAAAGTTCATCATAACGGCGATGGCGGAAGAAGAGTTGTTTGAGCCGGTTCATCGTGTTTCCGATATTTGGCATATTGCCAAGCTTTCTCACTCGTTGCGCAACGCGGATGTTGGGTTCACCGCTGAGGCATGAACAGCAGGGCCAAGAGTTGAAGCTAATGCGACCAGCAGCATGGCGCTGAAAACGATCGGAAAAATTGCAGGCGCTCCGAATGGAAGTGTCCCTTGAAAGACTGAATCAAAGACTCGTGGCAATGGAAGAGCGGCCAAAAAGCCGATGATAGAGCCAACCAGGGCGATCTTGAATCCCTGGCGAAGAATCATGCCTGAGATATCGGACCGCTTTGCGCCCAACGCAAAGCGGATGCCGAACTCCTGTGTCCGTTGACGGACTGAGTAGGCTATAAGCCCGTAGATCCCAATCGCGGAAAGGATAAGGGCAAGCGCAGCAAATGAGCCAAGCAGGCGAACGAAGAGAGGGTTTCCACCCCGCTGCTCCTGAAGAACTTTGTCCATGCTCATGGTGCGAAGCAAAGGAAGGTCTGGGTCCAGTTGCGCAACCATGCGACGCAGTATCGCAATGAGGCTGTCCGGGTTCCGATTGGATCGTATCATCAGGGAAAACGAACTGACAGGCCGCTGTGCATATGCTTCATAAACCTCGGGCTCGATATGGGGAGCCTCAGAAAAGCCTCGTACATTGCCAACGACGCCGACAATTTCACTCCATCCACTTGAAGCATCCTTGAGGCCGAGCTTGACTTGCTCGCCGATTGGATCACGTCCTCCAAAATATTCGCGAACGAAATCCTTGTTCACGACCACGACACTTGGAGCACTGTTGTCATCGTGTGACGTGAAGGCACGACCCCATACGAGGGGCACGCCGATGACCGAAAAATAGTCGGGTGAGACAACAACATCCAATGCGGAATGCTGTTCATCGAGGTGAGTTTGCGGCTGATCCCTTATATGGATTTCTACGCTACCGGGTCCGGTGGCTGGGAGGTCTGATGCCACCGCAACTCCTTGAGCTCCAGGGATGTCCTGGAGCCGCGCAATGAGATTTTGCATAAACTGGAACCGGTGGGAGGCGTCGGGGTAGCGCGATTGGTCAAGCACCAGACCTGCCGTAACAAGTTGATCAGGGTTGAAGCCGAGTTCCTGATGATCGATGAGGTAAACGCCGCGGATCAAGAGACAACTGCCTGTCAGGAGAAACAGGGCGAGCGCAATCTCCCCTCCGACCAGCGCGGCACGGAGCCGATTGTGCTCGCGGCTGGAAGTGCCTCCACGCGTTTCGCTCTTCAGGACCGTGTTGATATCGGTGCGCGAGGCCCTGAGCGCAGGTGCTGTGCTGCAAAGAACGGCTGCGGTGAGCGAGACGGCAATGGCGAACAACAGAACATTGCCGTCCAGCCGTATCGGAACTGCGCTGATGGCGTCGTTGAAGTTGAGGCCGGCACGTAACGCCTGGATGCCGAAGAACGAAAGCAAAAGACCTGAGCCGCCGCCAAGGAAGGAGATCACCATACCTTCGATGAGTAACTGGCGGGCGACGCGCAGCCGGCCAGCACCTAGGGAGATTCGAATAGCAAGCTCCTTTTGCCGGCTGACTGCCTGGGTAAGCTGCAGACTCGCTACATTGACGCATGCGATGAGAAGAACGAAGCCGACGATCGTCATGATGATGGCAAGGGCGGGGCCGATGCCAAAGTTATAGATAAGGAAGCCGGGCAAAAAACGTACGGTCGCGCCCCAGCGGCGCTCCGTTTCTGGAAAATCGCTCTGCGCGCGCTCCGATAGACGAGCCATCTCGGCACGCGCCTGGTTGAGGCTAATGCCGGGCACCATGCGCGCGAACAAGTATAAGAACCGGTTCTTTCTTGCCTGAGGACCCTGGTCTGCTCCGGTCAATGTGAGCGGTATCCAGAACTTCGGCGTAAACCCAAGGAGGTGGAAATCGGCCGGCATCACACCGACAACGGTGTACTCTTCGCGATTCAAGCGAATGCTCCGTCCGACTATGGATGGATCAGATCTGTAACGGCTGTTCCAGAGCCCATAGCTGAGAAGAGCGACGTGGTCCCGTCCAGCCTGATCCTCTCCCGAAACGAACCCGCGGCCGAGAATCGGTGAAACACCAAATACGGAAAGATAATTGGTCGAGATTGCACTGTATGCGATGGACTCGGGTTGTTGCCCAGGTCCCGATAAACTCCCAGTGCGATAGGCGTCGTCTGCTGCCATCGCAGAGAAGACGCGCGCATCGCTCCTCAAGGCATAGTAGGTTGGCGCTGATACGGGATTTGTGTCCGGTTGGAACTGCGCATACGGATTGATGGACGATACGACGACGATGTCTCCGGGAGAACGGCCTGGAAGGTGCGGAAAGAGAAATGTACTCACCATGCTGAACATCGTGGTGTTGATCGCGATGCCGAGCGTCAGCGTAAGGATCGCAGCGACTGCGAAGCCGGGAGACCGCCTCAGTTGACGAAAAGCAAAACGAATATCCGATAAAATGGCTTCGGTGCGCGGCCACTGCCAGACTTCGCGACTGCGCTCTTCGATCCTCGTCACATCGCCGAATTCGCGGCGCGCTGTGTTCTCGGCTTGCTTCCGCGTTATACCTCGATCCGTCAGGTCCGCAATCTTTTCGTCAAGGTGCTCGCGGATTGACTCGGAAAGCTCGTCATAGCGACGACGACGAGTGAACAACTGTCGGAGCCAACCCATAAAGCCTCCTACTGCCCTGCCAGTGCAAGTACGCGGGTAACTCCGGCAAACATCTTTGCAACGCTCGCAAGCTCCTGCGCCAGATGTTTCCTGCCCGCTTCGGTCACTTTGAAGACCCGTACCGGACGGTTCCTGGCGGAGAGGCCAATCTCCGTCTCCAACCAACCGGTCTTCAACATCCGTTGCAGGGCCGGATAGAGGGAGCCTTCCTCGATCTGGAGATAGTCCTCTGAAATGTCCTTGAGCCGCTGAGCAAGCGCATAACCGTGCATCGGCCTCCAGTTCAGGCTTTTGAGGATCATCAACTCCAGCGCGCCAGGGAAGAGATCGCGGTATTGAGATGTCTTCTTCATCGAGGAAACAATAGTGGTTTGAAACTAGTATGTCAAATCTACTATTTTGAGTCTTAATAGTCGGCCGGACTAGCAGGCCCGCCCGCAGCCAGCGATGCCGGTTCTACGACAACATAGGGCCGAGCAGGAACTTACGATATCGCTCTCGCTACAAGCACTTCCACCAATGCGAAAGCGTCAACATACTGATTGCATCTTTTCGGAGCTCAATACGCACCCGCCTATACCCTTGTTCATCTTCGCAGGCGCTGTGCGCCTGGCTAAACGGCTGAAGCAGGGGATGTAAGAGCCCTACGAGAGAGGAGCGACGAATCACTCAACCCCGCGTTTTGCGCAACGCCCCGAGACATCGGATAGACTCTCCTGTTGCTTTCCCAACAAAGGTGCGCTAGTCTCCTGTTGGTAAGCCAGAGAACAACCATAAGGGGCGAAGTCGCATGAAACGGAAGAAGGATGTGCAGCAAGGAACTCTTGCCCTGATGGTGTTGAAGACTCTCGATGTGCTTGGGCCGCTGCACGGATACGGAATTGCGCGGCGAATCGAGCAGATCAGCGGCGACTTGCTTTTTGTGAACCAGGGAACGCTTTATCCTGTCCTGCTGCGGCTGGAACAGGAGGGCGCAGTTGGGTCCGAGTGGGGGCCTTCGGAGAACAATCGCAGGGCGCGGTTTTATCGACTGACCCGCGCCGGACGCAAGCTGCTGGAGGCCGAGAAGGGCGATTGGGATCAGACGGCGGCGATTATTGCGCGTTTCTTTGAAGTGAAGGCGGAGGATCTGGGATGAGAGCTCTGAGGCGTTTCTTCTCGCGTTTTGTTAACGTTACGGCGAAGCGTCGCGGTGATGAGCGGCTGCGCGAAGAGATGAAAGAGCACGTGACGCTACAGACCGAGGAGAACATGCGTGCGGGCATGGCTCCGGCGGAGGCCCACCGTCAGGCTTTGTTGAAGTTGGGTGCGGTGGAGTCGGCGCGGGAGAGCTACCACGCTGAAGAGGGGTTTCCGTTGTTGGAGAGTGTATTGCAGGATTGCCGCTACGCCCTCCGCGTACTGCGCAGATCCCCCGGCTTCACGGTCGCAGCTGTATTGACGCTGGCGTTGGGGATAGGCGCGAACGTGACCGTCTTCCTTGTGCTCTATGGCGTTCTGTTGAAGCCGCTGCCCTTTCCGAATCCGCATCAACTGGTGCGGATTGAGCGAAGCTACTCCGGAGGCATCGCTGTACCGGCGTACTCGGGAACCAAGGCGCTCTTCTTCATGCGGGCGAGTCATGCCTTTTCTGCGATGGCTGCTTACGACTTTATACCGTCGCACGCGAACCTCATCCAGGGGGACGGCGCTGTTCCCATCAGTGTTCTGCGCGTTACATCGGATTTCTTTCGCGTGTTCGGTTTGGAGCCTGCGATGGGCCGGGGATTTCGCGCTGAAGATATGGTGCCGGGTGCAGCCGGAGTCGCCGTGTTGAGCGACGGGTTGTGGAGACACCAATATGGCGGCGACCAAAAGATCGTTGGAACAGCCATCACGCTCGGCAACCGAAGCTACACGGTCATCGGTGTTGCGAATCGGCAGTTCGCGCTGGATGCGCGGGCGGACGCTTGGATTCCGCTCCCGATCACGGAAGGCCCTGAAGACCGGGGCAATAACTATAACGTCGTCGCGAGATTGAAGCCTGGAGTAGCCGAGGCCGCCGCGACCGCGGACTTGCAGCGGGTGCTACTCGAGATGCACACAGTCTATCCGCAGCTATGGGATAAGTATGAAGGCGTGCGTGTGGAAGACCTGCACGACTCGTTCACCGGCGATCTGCGGCCGGCGCTTCGAATTTTAATGGGTGCTGTCGGGCTTCTACTGCTGATTGCCGGGGCAAACATTCTGAGCCTGTTGCTGACACGCGCAGTTTCTCGCCGCCGTGAGCTGGGTGTACGCATCGCGCTTGGCGCGTCGGCCTGGCGGGTACTACGGCAGTTGCTCGCGGAGAATGTTCTGATTTGCATCGCGGGGGGCGTAGCCGGCGTGGCCGTAGCCGAAGTGGCCGCTCCCGCGCTGATGCACCTGAGCCCGCTGGAGCTGCCGCAGTTTGCCTCCCTCCACTTGGGAGCCGCGGCCGTGGCTCTTGCCGCAGTACTGACGCTGGCTTGTAGCGTAATCTTCGGTATCGTGCCGGCGATGGAAACGCGGAAGGCGCGGCTGCACGATAGTTTGCAGCTGAATTCAACCCGCATCGTTGCGGGCCAGGATCTTGCGCAGAAAGCGCTGGTGGTGAGCGAAGTGGCAGTCTCGCTCGTGCTATTGGTCGGTGCGGCCCTTCTGCTGACCACGTTCTGGAAGCTCATTCGCACACCCCCGGGATTCGCCACCGTGAATGTGCAGACGTTCAAGAACGACTTCACGGATCAGCAAGCCGCAACGAGCGCGTCTCTTGGTCTGCGACTGAACGAGCTCCAGTCTCGAATCGAGGCAGTGCCCGGAGTTGCGTCGGCTGCCGCGGTCAGCACCCTTCCCACGCAACTGGTTCCGGATATGCCCTTTGATATTGCAGGACGCCCGTCAACCCAGAGGGACGCAAGCGGAGATGAGAAATATATCTCAATCACTGCCGGATTTTTCAAGACCCTGGAGATTCCGATCGTAGCGGGGCGAGTGTTTACCCAGTCGGACACGAGCGGATCGATGCCGGTACTGATCGTCAACCAACAGTTCGCGCGAACGTACTTTCGCAATGAGGATCCTATTGGCCAGCGTGTCCTTATCGGCAAGCTCATGGGACCGGGTTTCGAAGACCCATTGCGGGAGATTATTGGTGTCGTAGGCGACGTGAAACAGACGGGCCTCGATAAACCGAGCCCCGGCATCATGTATCTTCCCGCAGCGCAGATCCCTAATGTGGAGACCCGCATGATGAACGGACTACTTGGAGAGAGCTGGGTTGTGCGAACGAAATCGGCGCGAATCGACGTGCTGCCCTCGATCCGACGAATCTTTATGGAGAACGCACATGCACCCCTTCTGGCCGTAGAGTCTATGAACGAAGTGATCAGCGACTCGGTAGCGCAGCAGCGTTTCAGCATGACTTTGCTATGCGGATTTGGGCTCATCTCGTTGGTGCTTGGCGCTGCAGGGCTGTATGGCGTGATGTCGTACAACGTGGCACGTCAGACGCGGGAGATCGGCGTGCGGATGGCGCTGGGCGCGAGACGCGAAGATGTGGCGGAGATGGTGCTGAAGGATGCTGGCGTCTTGGTGGGGATGGGGATTGCCATCGGAATAGCCGTCTCGCTGCTTGGCGCAAGGATTGTTAGCAGCCTCTTATTTGGTGTGAAACCAAGAGATCCACTGACGCTGGCGGCCGCCTCCGGAGCATTGCTTCTGACGGGGCTCTCTGCGGCGTGGTGGCCAGCGCGGCGAGCGGCTCTTGTGGAACCGATGGAAGCGCTACGAATCGAATAACCCTAGCTTAAGTGAGATTCTGGCCACCGAAGTGGCGCGGCGATGATTCCATCCGGGATAGAAGACCGTGAGCGCCTGGAGCCGAGTACCGCCGCAATTAGCCAGATTCTCTTCTCCTGTGGCATTACCACATATTTTGTGCAATACTTCTGTGGTTGTCGCACAGGAGGGACGCATGGTCCACTCGAAATTAGATCTTCTGCAAGGAACGCTGGACCTCATGGTGTTGCAAACCTTGGCAACCATGGGCGAGCAACACGGCTACGGCATCGCCCGCCGCATCGAGCAGGTAAGCGGAAATGAGGTGCTGCTGAATCAGGGAACGATCTATGCATCGTTGGTTCGTCTGCAGCAACGGGGGTGGATCAAAGCGGAGTGGGGCACATCGGACAACAACCGCAAGGCAAAGTTCTACCAGATAACCAATCGTGGCCGAAAGCAATTGGCGGAGGATGCGGCATACTGGCAACGACTGAGCGGTGTCATGGACCGCGTGCTGGCGATGCAGCCGGAAGGTGGTGAGCAATGATCGACTTTCTGATCCAGATATGCAGCCGAATGCGAGCGTTCTTTCAGTGGGAGCCGCTGGACCGCGAACTCGATGCGGAGATGGCCTCACATCTGGAGTTGGCGATCGAAGAGAACGTCCAACAAGGAATGTCACCCGAAGCAGCGCGACGTCGCGCATTGGTGGAGTTTGGCGGCCTACAGCAAGCGCGCGAACGGCAGCGCGCGGCCCGCGGACTGCCCTTCCTGGAAGTTCTCGGGCAGGATCTGCGTTTTGCTTTGCGGCAGTTGAACTCCAATCGCGGCTTCACCGCCACCGCAGTGCTGATGCTGACGCTCGGCGTCGGCGCGAGCGTCGCCATCTTCGCCTTCGTCGATGCAGCCCTCATCCAGCCGCTGCCGTACCCGCACCCCAACCAGTTGGTGGATGTGACCGAGAGTCTGACGCTGTTCCCGCGGTCGAATTTATCGTATCCAGATTATCTGGACTGGCAACGGATGAACACAGTCTTCACTTCGCTCGATGCATATGGCGGTACGGGCGATTTGTTGCAGACATCTGACGGAGCAGTCCCCATTTCCGGAACGCGGGTCTCGGCGGGTTTTCTGCGGACGCTAGGCGTGCGTCCAGAGCTGGGGCGCGATTTTGTTCCAGGCGACGACACGCTGAGCTCGCCCAGGACGATGCTACTGACCTGGAAGGGATGGCAGAAGCTATTTGGTGGCCGCGGAGACGTAATCGGGTTGACGATACAACTAAGTGGAGAGCCAGTGACAATTATTGGCGTGTTGCCGGCGACCTTCGTCTTTGCACCACTGGGAGACCCCGAATATTTGAAGGCGCTCCCGGATCGACGTGGATGCGATCCGAACAGAAGTTGCCACAGCCTCAATGGAGTTGGGCGGCTCAAGGAAGGGGTCACGGTGGCAGCGGCACTCGCGAATATGAAGACCATTGCGGCGCAGTTGGAGAGGGAATATCCGGATTCAAATCGTGGTCAGAGTGCAAGCGTGATGCCCCTTGCGAAGGCGATCACCGGAGACATACGGCCGATTCTGCTTGTGTTCCTTGGTGGGGCAGCATTGCTTCTCCTGATCGCCTGTGTGAACGTGTCAAATCTCCTGCTGGTGCGTTCGGAGAAGCGGCGCAGGGAGCTGGCCTTGCGCGGTGCGCTCGGGGCATCGCGGGTACGACTGGTACGCCAGTTCGTCACCGAAGCCCTGGCGCTCGTGTTGACCGGCACAGGCTTTGGACTGCTGTTGGCGGATGCGACCATGCGCATTCTTCGCGGGATGATCTCCAAGGACCTCATCAGCAACATGCCGTTTCTCGACGGACTCGGACTGACCACCCATGTCTGGCTCTTCGCCGCCCTTGTAGCTGCGCTGGCGGCCGCACTCTTCTCCATCGTGCCCATTCTGCGGATGCCACTGGCCAACTTGCGTGACGGGCTCCACGACGGTGGGCGCGGCAGTGCCGGAAACCTGTGGAGGCGGCTGGGTGCACATCTAGTCATCGTAGAGCTGGCGATTGCCGTGATATTGCTGACGGGCGCGGGTCTGCTGGTTAAAAGCTTTTGGCGGCTGCTGCAAGTAGACCTGGGCTTCAATCCAAATCATCTCGCTATGGCGAGCGTCGAACTTTCAGGCTTTGAGTTTCAGAAGGAAGCACAGCAAGAAGCTTTTGCGAACACTGCGTTGGAACGTGTGCGCATGCTGCCGGGGGTTGCGGACGCGGCACTCACAACCGTGCCTCCGGTGACCTGCAACTGCGACACCGATTGGATCCGCTTTGTGGGCAAGCCTTACAACGGCGTGCATAACGAGGTCAACGATCGGCAGGTGAGTGCGGGCTTCTTCCACACCATACAGGCGCAGCTGTCGCGTGGGCGGCTCTTTACGGGGACCGATGACGCCGCACATCCGAAGGTGATTATCGTCAACGAGGCGTTCGCGCAGAAATATTTTCCGGGAGAGGATCCGATTGGACGAATGATCGGCGACATCGATCTCAAGCCGGATTCACTGAGGAAGATTGTGGGGGTCGTGGTGAACATTCGCGATGGCGCGCTCGATGCGGACGAGTGGCCGACCGAACACGAATCGTTCGCTCAGGATCCAAGCACGTACTTTTCGCTAGTCGTCCGTGCGAGGGGAGACGAAAGAACGTTGCTGCCGGAGATAGAGGCCGCAGTGCGCCAGGTGAGTCCCGCGGTGGGTGTGACGAACGAAACCACGATGACAACCCGCATTCAAGATTCCAGCTCGGCTTGGCTGCATCGCTCGGCGGCCACGCTCGTGGGAGGATTCGCGGGGTTGGCTCTTCTCTTAAGCATCGTTGGCCTTTATGGTGTGATTGCCTACTCGGTGAGCCAGCGGACGCGGGAGATTGGCGTGCGCATGGCGCTAGGCGCACAGCGAAGCGTGGTACACCGGCTGATTCTCCGCGAGGCGGCGTGGCTCGTAGCGGTTGGAGTTGCGGCGGGACTGGTGTGCTCGGTGGCCGCCGCAAGTCTGATGCGCAGCCTTCTGTTTGGCGTCCGCGCATGGGACATTCCTACGCTAGCGGCCGTGACGGCGGCGTTGACCGTGGCAGCGCTGCTGGCGGCATATCTGCCTGCGCGACGTGCTTCCCAAATTGATCCAATGATCGCGCTTCGGACGGAATAGGCGCCAAGCTTTCCTTTTTATCAACTGTCACCAATGGCCAACTTGCGCAAACTGGCATTCGCGGAATTGTTCCGGTCGCTCGGTATCGGCCATCGACAGAGCTGAAGATTTACGGGCCGCATCGCTCAACTTTTCAAGATGCTGGTATGCGGGGAGCCTCAGTGATCGGTTAGATTGCGAATGCCTTTACCGTCAAGTGAAGCGCGGTAGTCGTTACGAATCAGGTATAGGAGCTTGATGCTGGAAGGAGAACCTCGCGCCCAGCTCAACCCTTCGCGCCGTCTCAGCGGCGACAGGCTGACCGACATCGCCCGAAGAAGGCACGGTATTCACCGCAGAAACGTTTGCGTGGTTGAGCCAGTTCACGGCACGGAGGTTCAGGGCTCGCGGGTGCTCTTTGCTGGGTTGAGGCTGATTACGCGGCTCAGGTTCCCATACCCGGTGTGAGCTTGGGTTGAGAAAACGGCTATCTGACGATCAGGTGAGCACAGTAGAATCCGCGAAAGGCCAATTGCTTCCTGCCGCAGCAGGTTATTGCGCCTGGGTTTGCCCCCTCAATTTCTTGGGTTGTCGCTGCAATTCAAAACAAAGGAGCTCAACCGCTATTGATCGGATTCTCGTTTGGGTTATGAGGGCGTCTAGAAACTGATTCTAAAAGACTTAGTGCGGCGCGGATGATACCGAAGCACCTTTTAGAATCTGCAAGATAGAAGACGGACTCGTTAAGTGCGCTCCAATTTGCGCCCTCGTTTTTTGGCCTTGCAAGCAACGGTGCATCTTGGAATTGATTCTTCAAGTCACAAGCATCCCGACTAACCTACGCCCTCAAGCGTCGTAAAAGCTACCTTAGACACTTGTCGTAATCGAGATAAGATTTGCAATCTCGTTATACAAACGAACTTCTTGGTCTGTAGAGGTGATTGAAATCGCAAGCGTGTAACGGGTCTTAGCATCAAAGCGCCGAAGACCGGGACTGTCTCTCCACCATCCTCCGACCGGGTAGACCGCTACCTTGCCGCGAGCCGCTAATTCTACAGCAGGTCCACGCCAAACATCGCAGTGCAGAGAGCCCGCAGCAATACTGTTTGTACCAAACGTCCAACCTTCGTCCGGTGTCGCTGACGATGTATAACCCGAGGCACGCTCCAATCCATTTACTCGCGCCGTGAACGTCTCGTCGCTTTCCAACGGTCTTTTCAAGGCGAACCGCAAGCCGAAAGACTGATAGCGTTGGGGCGCACGAGAGGAATCCCAGTTCGGACTTGGCTCGATGAAATAAGAGAGTGTCACCTTTAATCCGATCTCTTGCTCGCCCATCTGCTCAAGCGTCTGAATCGGCCAAGGAAGGTCATAATAGTCAATCTGCCGAAAGTTCGGCGCTTTTAGAGTACCTTTCGAATCGCGCAGGCGCTGGAACGGTTGCAACTCACGTTCGGCCAAAAGAACAAGATCGTTCTCTGCAGATGCCAGTGCTCGCAGGAGCGAGGGTGCTCCATAGCCGAAGTGCCGGGCATAAAGGATTCGTTCCTTCTTGCCTGCAGCAGAGGCAAGCTTTGCGAGCATAGCCGGCGTCCACTCCGCGCTGTGAACCATCAGTGCTCGAACTGTCTCTAACCAAAAGTGCGGATGTCGAGCAAGAATTGAGGCTGCCATTCCTGCCGCCTGCGCCGTCGCTGGGCTCGTTGCCCAGAAGGTAGCCAAGCTCTCTTTTGTAAAGTTCTTGTTGGTTGTGAGCAGGCTCAGCGAATCGAGACCGGAAAGCAATTCTGTTTGTTCGGGGCTCAGCGCCTTATTGCCCGCTTCAAAAACGAGTTCAGGCTTGATTGGCGTGCGAGAGTGTTCCCAATCCGTCGAGATTCTACTGTAGGGACTCAAATCGCCTGGGGGTGCCACAGGTGACCAACCCTCGTATCCGGCGTCGTCAATCAAGGTCTTCTCTGTAAATCCGCCAACGGTCAGAACATTCCAGGCTTGCGCTGGATCTTCCACGGGAAACTCATCAATGTCCGAGACCGCTTCAGGGTCAGAGCTATCTGGAATGTTTCCAGCGGACACGACGAAGAGGCGCCGAGGTCCCACTGCGTTCTCGTCGTCCCGGTCAGCGATCATGGCTCCGCTGGCCGCTTGATCGAGAGCAGCACTCCAACTCGATGGACGCTCGCCAGAAACGTCCTTGTTCGTGACGGCCATGCAGAAGACGCGCTGTCGCTCGGGTGTGTGAATCTCTACAGTTGAGACTGCTGCCTGAGTTATCGAACCATAGTTTTGCGGGTCCGTCGTCGGGAAACCTGGGGGAGGAAGGAACTTCACCGACTCCAACTTGAAGGCTAGCTCAACGTCGCTGGTGTCCGCGAGGGGGTAGGTCAGATCCCGGTAGAGAGCCGAACCTGCCATATTTGTTCCGTGACCGCCTGGGTCGCTGTCATTCGTCCCCCAAGCCGCATCCACGGTGAGGCAATCCTGCGGAGAGAGGGCCGGAGCCAAAAGCGGATGCAGCTGCGCAATTCCGCCATCCAAGAGACAGACTGCAGGAGCATTTGCGTCTGGGCCAGACACTCGCCTCACGAGATCATCAACCCACGCATCCTGTTCTCGCCGCACCGTTGTGGTGAAGAACGTCGGAGTGTCGCTGGCTCTCCGAAGTTCCTCGACGGCGCCAGATTCCGCTACGATCAGCTCAATCTGTGGACGAGACGCAAAGACGAATCGAATCTCTACCTCTGGAAAACGGAGCCTTTCTTCGCTGACGCGCAATTCGGATGCCCTTGCGACGCTAAGGAACCGTTCAACGTGGTTTCGCCAGAGCCATACTTCCCACCAAATGGGGTCATCTCCAGCTGCAGGGATACCCCGCGCATCCGTCCAGAGGGTTTCAACTGATCCCTCTCGCAGCTGTTCGATACCGTCAAATCTGTTCCAAAGTGACGGCGTATTCCCCTCAGGAACTTTAGTTCCATAAGAGGCCACCTTCTCGGCGAAAAAGTCAGCGGCCGCGATAGGAACGAAGAGAGCGGCTCGTTGTGTTTGATCCTGCTCTTCACGTATTGCGCCGAGCCGAATACCTTTTTGTACCCACGTCAAATCTGAGAGACCCTGGTTCGGGGCGCTTAGCACTTCGAGATAGACGCCTGGGATCTTTATACCCTTCCGTTTGGCAGCCACTGTCTTTCGGGCGCGAGCAAACGCAGCCGAGAATTCCCGCGATAAAGTTGCACCATGCTGCACGTTATTTCTTGCAGGCACATTGCCATCGATCCGTCGTGGTGGAGGCGTGTAGTTCTTGTGCCGACGAAACTGTTCGATCCGTATATGAGGATGTTGATAGGGGCCGCTCGCCTGCTCTGGGGGCATCTCAGTTCGTAACCTCGCGGACGGGTCAAGATGTTGGCGCGAAGTCGTCTCGCATCAATAACCGTTTCGTCAGCTTCTCCTTTAGGATTTGGGGCGTCGCTCTTCCGCGTCCCCCAAGAATCGCCTCTTTCATGGTGTCCTCGGCCGCTCCGATCAGTTCGGCATGGCTGAGCCCGTTTGTACAGCTCCCAACCACATTCCACCAGTCCTCTTTGAACCCGAAGGCGCTGAGTCGGTTGGCGAGCAACTCTCTAGCGACACTTTGCTCCGGTAGATCGTATCGAAGGACTTCGTCAAACCGTCGGAACAAAGCCCGGTCGAGTAACTCTGGGTGATTGGTAGCACAGAGCACTAAGCTGTCAGTGTTCCGGCTCTCTTCGAGAAATTGGAGAAAGGAATTTAGAACCCGCCGCATCTCTCCAATGTCGTTATCAGCTGTTCTCTTGCTACCAATCGCATCGAATTCGTCAAAGAGGTACACGCCGCGCATAGATCCAATCTGGTCAAAAATAAGACGCAGCTTAGACGCTGTTTCGCCCATAAAACGGGTGATGACGTTGTCGAACCGAACCGTATATAGCGGGAGATGTAACTCACCTGCCAGCGCAGTTGCAGTCAACGTCTTCCCCGAACCAGGTGGACCGACGAGGAGCAGGGTCGATACTGGAATTAAACCGTGCTGACGCAGCTGCTCACGATGCCTTTGTTGCGTCACGAGATCATGAATGCGACCCTTCGCCTCATCCTTTAAGAAGAGGTCTGCCAGACGAGCTTTCGGTGTAACGGCATGAAGAAGTTGTTGTAATTCACCACGCGGCTTAGTAATCGAAACTACGGCATCGGATGACCGACTAATTCTCTCAATTCTCTTCTGATCTCTTCCTTGGTTCACCAGTTCGCGTAGTTCATTCGCAACCGCTATCCGACCACGCTTCGCCTCAGCCGCCGCCACTTGGAGTGCGATGGAGAAAAACTGTTCCTCATCACCCTTATTCAGGCTGCTTACGAGTGCAACGATCTGTCGTGCGGTTGCCATATCAGACCAATTCTACGGACAAGATCGCCTCTAGCTTTACTGCGAAACGATACCAAGTTTCGTATTCCGCTCGGGAAGAAAGAAATCTGTGGAATACCCGTTGCTAATATGCCTTGCACGCGACTGCGGCTGAACGAACAAGAAGGCGTGGCGCCCACGGGGCGTTTGCGGCGACATCTAATTATTTCATATTCGCCTTGTGTTCGCTCAAGAGAGCGCTGGCCTCCTTCGAGATTTGCGATTGTCTAGGTTCTACTGCTGCTCAAGCTAACAGCTCACGGCCCGGCACTTCCCAGCCATTGTTGGTCAACTGCAATCCGGCGATCCGGTTCCGCGTCCCCGCTGGGATGTGGTCCATTTGACGATGGAATCGACGCTCTTTTGTCCATAGCAAAAGCCATTAGTTTGTCCAAGCGGCGGGGGAATCTGCCGAAAGAACTTTTGTCCCTCTGTCGTGAGCTCGTAGCGACTCACGGATTGCGGTGGTGTCGGCCTATTGTCTCCACTCCAGGAAGCCGTGGAACATTTCTAAACCCAAGCTAACCTTCCAGCGGTCATCTTGTGGACCGTGAGGCGGGTCGTTCTGCACTGTGCCAAGTGGTAATTGACGGGTATCGAATAGTGCAGACCCGGGGATGAGGCTATCACGTGAGGTCTTTGGCCTTCTTCCCTAGTTCGAGGAGTAGCTCTAGCACTTCTTTACCCTCTTTCGTCTTGACCAAGTCCAGCACAGAAGCGGGACTCTTGCGGTGCTCATGCGGGTCATGATCGCGCCCGAATGATCTATTTCCTATATCCACTCGGAACTTATTTTGTTCCTCGATCGGAAGCGGTTCCAAGTACGGTCCTATCGCCTCCAACTCGAGGGCTAACTTCCGGTTTCGCCGCTCATCGGTAAACAGCTTGTCAGCTTGGGTTCCGCTATACGCCGCAATCACGCCGAGTGAGACTAACAGTAGCGCACGGGCGGCGAAATTGCCCCAGTTGAAATGCCCGTTATTTTCGAGAACTCCGAGCGTCCGGTAGGCGAGGAAGCTCAAGGTTCCGAGAGC
The DNA here is from genome assembly GCA_049578265.1 of Acidobacteriaceae bacterium. GTDB lineage: Bacteria > Acidobacteriota > Terriglobia > Terriglobales > Acidobacteriaceae > Granulicella. The sequence goes on along the minus strand of JBAULP010000008.1, from coordinate 47,023 downwards.
AGCTACAGTTAGGCCCTGCCAACCCCACATCGCCTTTCTCGCCTGATTTGCCGTTCGCAGATAGCCCGAGGTCACACCAAGGTTGCCGATTACCCCCACCAGCTCCTCAACCCGTTTACGCTTGGCTTCGATGTCAGTAAGGACCAGCGCCGCAGTGTCCTGATAACCCTGTGACAGTTTTTTCAGTTGCTCTTCGGAAGAACCTACGAACGTGGTTCGTTCCTTAGTGAACTCAGCATCCTGCTCAGTTAGTTTCTTTGTGAACCCGGCCAGTGTCTCATTGAACTTGGTTTGGCGGGCAGATTCAGCTGCGGTATTCTCCTTACCGCGTACGTCCTGGGCGGCGGAAAATTGGCCCTGATATTCGGTCGCAAGCTTATTGAACGTTTCGTTCGCTAGACGAACACTCTCTGTGAAATCTTTGCTGCGCGCGTCTTGTGCCGTAGAAAACTGTCCCTGCTGTTCGGTGGCGATGGTGGCGAGTCGTTGCTTCTGTGTCTCGATGCTTGCCGAAACCGCTTTCAAAGAAGCATCAAGTCCCTCTGCATTTGCTTGAAAGCGCGATTTCACCTCGTTCAGCGCCGTGTCTAGCCCTGCCAAACCTTCGTTCGACCTCGCCTCAAAGGCGAGCAGTTTTTTCTCGGCCTCCTTGAGCGCCTTCGTTACCGTGCGACGATGCGCCGTGGTGGATTGCACAAGAATGCCAAGCTCCTCGGGGCTGTAGAGGCCGGGCAACTGCGCCAGAGAAATTAGTGCGCCATCGGCATTCAGGTTAGCTGAGACGATATGGCCAAGGTTTCTATCCGTCTGGAAGGCAACTAGTTCGTTTTGGATGGCCGCAAGGTTGTTTGCTACCGCATCGAGCGAACTTGGGACACTGAGCAGCGGGTCCGACGCTGCAATGCGCTTTCCGGAGTAAGCCAAGACTGTCTTCAGACGCTCCAAACCCACAGCAGCATCGGGCGGCGAGTCTTCCAGGTTCAAGGCTATGTCGATGTTTGGTCCTAACTGATTCAGTTCGTCCCACACGCGATGCTCGCGTATCCGCTCGTCCCATTCGCTCATTCGTTACGCTCTATTTGATGAATTGAGTGTTTGGGGAACTATACTCCCTTCTTATGCGGATTTTGTCGTTGTCAGAGTTATTCCGGCGCGCCAATAATTTGGAGCAATGGTAGGAAGGCTCGATGAAGGGAAGGTTCATGCGACATGGAATCTGCAAACTCTGCCTGAAAGAAGCAGGCCTTCTTGATAGTCACTATCTCCCGAAGCGCGCGTATTCAATGAATATGGCGCGATCTCTCAAAAACCCTAATCCTGTCACGTTAGCTCATGGACAGGCGAAGCAGGTTTCGGATCAGCTGCGTGGACATACATTCTGCGCTGAGTGTGAGGACCGACTGAGCAAGAAAGGCGAGAAGTGGGTGCTTGCGAACATCCCGAAGGACTACAAGAGTACATTTCCGCTGCAAGACGCTTTGATCCCTGAATCGCCCACCCACATCGCGGCGAAGATCAACGTCTATGCGGGTCGGAAGATAAATGCCTTCGACATTGACAAGTTGGTTTACCTCGGGATGAGTGTCTTCTGGCGAGGCGCAGCGAGGGAGTGGAGAAGTTCCACGGGAGCCGCCGCGCCTCCGGTGGACTTAGGCGAGTTCTTTGAACCTATTCGGCAGTATCTGTTGGGCGGCCCGTTTCCCGAGGATGTATTCATCGTCGTCATGATTCACACTTTGAAGCCAGTGGGTAACGCTGCCCTACCGGTTCACCATGCCACGGATCAGCATGGCGATTTCTACTGGTTCTATCTGAATGGACTCGGATTCAAACTGTACCTGGGAAAAGCAACGCCTTTAGCGATACGCGGCCTTTGTGCGTCCCATCCCGATGGACCGGTCGTAGTTGACAGTGGGTTCGGCGAAATGGTCTATCGCTTCATCAAGGATCAATTGAACTCAAGCGTGAAGGCAGAGAACCTGGTGACATTCCTCGACGGCTACAAGCAGGACAAATCACCTCAATCATGAGACTTAGTAGAGTGAAGCCAGGAGGATTCCATGTCTGAGATGAAGCCCGGAGATGTGCGGCTGTTCAAAGGTGGTAAAGCGTTGGTCGTTGTGGTGGGCATCTGGGCAAAGCGTGAAAGAGAACATCTGCGTATTGATGTGACTGGTTTCGGTGGGCACGCGACGATCAGTAACAATCCGGCGTCCGAGCGGTATCATCGACGCTGTTCCGAAACATGCGAAGAATCATGATTAATCAGGGAATCAGGGAATCAGGGAATGAGGGAATCAGGGAATCAGGGAATCTGGGAATCTGGGAGTTTGGCGAAGAAGGCGCAGAGACGGAAGAACGGAGCTAGAAAGACATGGCTGTGCGGAATAAATGCGCGATCTTCACATTATTGATTACGATGACGCTTCCAGCTTTGGGGCAGACTCCTCTGAGCCCGTCCGCACCGGCGGAACAACCGAAGTCAGTGAATAGGGCTACCCCAAATCACATTGTCATCGACTTGCTGCCGGCAAAGGACAGGTATGACTGGATTGCATACGGCGGTGGCATCCTATTGGTGGCTGTTGGAATCGCAGGTGTGATTGTCGGGGTTTGCAGTCTCTTCTACCTGCGTCGTCAAACGGAGGCAACACTGATCGCTGCGAACGCGGCTCGGGCGCAGGCGAACCACATCGCAACTTCGGAAAGAGCGTGGATCGAAGTGCTGCCTTACATCTGGTCACCAGATTTCTACCCGCGGTGGGAACAGGGTGATCCTATCCCGGAGGGACCGATGGGGATCGCTCCTATCTCTCATCTGTTCCAGACGCAAATTAAAAATGTCGGTAGAACTCCTGCAAGGATCGAAGGAATCTCTGTTCGATATGTTCGCGGTTCGGTAGGGCCTGACAAATTGGCGCCTGAACCAGATTATGGGGAAATGGATACGGAGGACTTCTTTCTGCTACCCAACGCGGAGATGCAAGTAACCGCCACACTCTCGCCGGACAGGGGTGTGCTGACTAAGGCTCAAGTTGAGGCCGTAACGAATGGAACAGAGTTTCTCTTCGCCTACGGCACCATCAAGTACCGAGACGTCTACGATGGTCTGCGTGAGACTAGGTTTGGCTACGCATATCGCGCTCCCGAGACTCACTATATTTTGAAGGATGGAAAGGTGGAGCCCATCAGATTTGGGAAGCCAGTCTTTGCACATGGTGGCCCCGAAGCCTATAACCGTGTGACATAATTTGGATCGGTCCGTTGGACCTCAATGGAATTTACGTGAGGGCGCAGCCACACCGCGGAGATCCAACTCCCGAACGGATAGTGCCTTCACGGAAATCACCCCGTCCTAGTTCTGAAGCAAGCCCTCGATTGTAGGAGCTTTCCCCCAGTCAAAGTCATCCTGTTTCTCTCATACAGCTTCGGGTGAATAATTGTGTTCGAGATTCCTGTTTCGTCTTCATTGCTGAGGAAGATGAAACCTTTGGCTGTGCCGCCGTGTAATCACGGCTCCGGCGACCCTGACTATTTTTTCATTCAGTAGGCAAGCATTCAGTATCCGCAGCCGACCACACATCCTATTTGTTCGCTTCTTTGAGGGCTACTTCAAAAGCTTCTCGGTTTTCAACCACGACTGGCGTTTCCTTGGGATCATCGAGCGCGCGTGCAACATCGAGCCGTAAGCGCTTTTGAAAGTAATACAGAAACGAACGTCTTATCGAAATCGAGATCTTTCCGCTTTCCATGCAATAGTCCTGCGCCACGATACTTCGTTGATTGGAGCTAAGCTCAGGATTTGGAACCAGAACAACATCAAAGAACTCTCGCCAAGTTCTGTCCAGGTCCCCGGAAATCTCTTGAGGTGCGTCGCCATCGACTTCCAAGAAGCGAGGCAGCAAGAAGTCCTTAAATTTGCGGTCAAGATGGCAGAATGCCCTTACATGCCAACGCAAGCCATCATTTGCAAACGCGTGAGGGCTAATCCACCTCCACAAGGGTTCAGGTCGGCTTGAATTCATGGACTGATAGAGAATGCGAATCGACCGTCCGCGTCGAATGGCGTGCAGCATCACTCTGAGCAGATTCGCGTCAACCCTTCTTTGCGGAAGGGGCATGGATTCTGCTGAGGGCATCTGTGAAAACCAAGCATCTCCCTGACTGATCGTATGATCGGCTACGCCGCGAAGACGACTCAGGTACTGATTAGCGTCTGGAGGAAGGAACTGTGGCATGAAGTTCGGTGAGGAGAAATATCGTTTTTGACTTTTGTCATATGCCAAATTTCCGGGAGCAAGCTCCTCATAGCGCCTGAGATCGTGGGATGCTTGTGGTATCGAGATCCCGAATTGCTGAGTGAGAGCCGAGCGATTGATCTCACCCTCCCAGAAGAGCCGAAAATCTATAAACTCCAGTCTTTGTTCAATTCCCCAACGAATCTCCCGCTCGGACCCCGAAATCCCCATGTAGCCAGTATAAGCAGCAAAGCCAATTTCATGTGAAGTTTCTATATGGATAAAGAAACTTGACGCATCAAGATATTAACCGTATCGTCGTGGATAGAAGGGAGTTCGAGAATGGGAAAAGACAACATCTTTGTGGAACGGCGAGCGGCAAAAGAATACGCAGTGGTCAAGCCGGGTGCTGAGCGTGCAAGCGCGATTTTGCCAACCCAGGCGAAGGCGATTGAACGAGCGAAGGAAATCAGCCCGAACACCAGGCCTGATGTGGAACGAGTTCGCAATACCTCGGTCGGCAAACCGGACCAATGGCGGAAGGCTTAATCAGCGGCTAGGTGCACCGAAAGTGCGCCTAGCTGACCTGCCACGCGGAAACAGTGCACTTCGAGCTTCAATAACGTACTAACCGGAGAACAGACATGGCACGAAAGGTCTTTTTTAGCTTCCACTACGAGCGCGACGCGCAACGCGCAGCTATTGTGCGCAATCACGCGGTTACGAAAGATGGGGACGAAGCGGCGGGGTATGTCGACAAGGCTGCTTGGGAAACCCTCGAAAAGCAGGGACCGACTGCGATCAAGAAATGGATAGGGGAACAGCTTTCGGGTACATCAGTCACTGTTGTTCTGGTTGGACCGGAGACCTCGAACCGACCTTGGGTTCAGTACGAGCTTCAAGAAAGTTATGCGCGAGGCAACGGCCTACTCGCTGTCACTCTTCACAACATCAAGGACTTTTCCGGAAACACGGATGCTGCCGGCAACACCACATTTGGCTCACTCGGCAAGAAAGATGGTAACGATGTCTACTTTTACCAAGTAGGCAAGACCTATGACTGGGTCAACAATGACGGTTATAAAAACTTTGGGACTTGGGTTGAAGAAGCCGCAAAGGCAGTAGGGCGTTGAGGGGTATCGATGAATACCGCATACCTTGTTTCACCTGAATTGACCGTGCGCACTTCATCAGTTGCGACTGCGTTTTTCGGTGCGATTCATGAAACGTTGCAGGAATTTATTGGCGTTTCGATATTGCGAAACGTAACGCAGCTTCTGGTGACCGAACCAGATGCCGGCGATGCTGTGGTGATCTTCAATCGAGAAGACACTCACTACCTAGGGCCGATAACGCAGTTTCTACAGAAATCGGTTAGGCAAGGTGTTAAGGTTCTGCCGGTTGCAATCTCGGTAGCAGCACGTCGCCCTCCACCAGCGGCAGGAACCGCGCAGAGCTTCGATCTCGTCGAGCAACTTCGCCAAAGAGCATTGAATGCGTCGCAGGTAGAAACCATTGCAAAGGTGTTCGCCCGGCAACTTCTTTCGATATTGAAGCCAACACTTGTAACCGAGCCGATGCATCTCTTCTTAAGTCACAGACGCCTTGACGGCGAGGATCTGACTGCAGCTTTCACGCGAGTACGGACTACGAGCACTGACGCGGCATTTCGTGATCTTTTCGACGTTCGGATGGGGGAAGATGCTCAGGATGTAATCGACGCTCGCCTTAGCGAGAGCGATGCGGTTATCTTCCTAGATACACCAAAGTCCGGGGAATCGCCTTGGATTGCAAAAGAGCTACGCGGGGCGTTGCAATACGGTCTCCCGATCGTCTGGGTGAGAGTTGGCTCGGAAGAGGGACGCGAGCCTTTGGAGGTTAAACCTGCTGATTCTCCTCACTTTACATTGAACGACATCAACCCACTTACACAAGAAATTCCCGTTGAAACTTTAGAGAAGATAGTCCATGAAGCGGCTCGAATTCATCACCGGGATTATGTGGATCGTCTCTTTAGCGAGTTCCTACGGCTGCGAGACATCGCGAATGAAAACGGCATTCAACTGAGGCAACTCGACCCACAAAGAATGTTGTATTGTCTCACTCTCCCGCGAGCGCAGGCCCGCTATAAGCAGCGTCCGTTAACCCATCTCCTGCAACTCTTCGGCAGAACACCCACGAGACAGGATATTCAAGAGTTTACAAACTGCGCGGAAGCCGGCGGCTACCAAGCACATCCACAACATGGTCATCACTATGACAGTGCCATATTACTCGCTGCAATACCTCCCCGGCCTGTTCCTAGATTCGACATCGGTATCCACACCGACTCCATAGGCGACTATGTTGCCGAGATTGAACGTGTGATGAAACCTCAGACACGAGGCCTCAAACGCATCGTCATCTCTGGAGCATTCCCGGACTGTGAGCCGGAGTTCCAGCAGAACATGACAGGTGCCGTTCATGCGATGGCAGAGGTGGCATTGCGGTCAGGCGCTGGTTTGTCGTTCGGAGCCCATCCCACCCTGCAGTTCTTGATGTTCGATCTCGCAAAGAGAATCCGTCCAGATGACTTCCGACAAGCTCTTCGCATGTATGTTTCAAAGTTTTTCGTTACAGACGCGGCGGTCGCAGAGTTCCAGAAAAACGCGGAAGTTTTTGCGATTGATCCTGTGGGTGGCGACCGTACTCAAAGTCTCACCGCGATGCGCCGTGCAATGTTAAACGACCCTGATGCCAGCGCATTGGTTGCGATCGGAGGTAAGACCTCGCGAGGCGGCCATACTCCTGGAATTGATGAGGAGATTGCTATCGCGCGTGAGAGACGGTTGCCGGTCTTCATCTTCGGTTCAGTCGGGGGTCGCTCAAGCGAGATCATAAGTGGGATGCCTTCCACAGATCGTAGAGCTCTGAACGGCCAATCCGCAGCGATTAACGAGTCCTTTGCCACGGATGTTGATTACAGTAGGTTAGCCCAAATCGTAATCAATACTGTCCGCTAAAACTTCAACGGAAGTTCATGGAGGAGTTAATGTCACGCCACGTATTTTTTAGTTTCCATTACGCCGACATTATGAATGCCAATATCGTCCGGATGTCTGGACAATTCAAACCGACCAAGAGTACAGGGTTCTATGACAAGTCTCTCTGGGAAGAGGCAAAGCAGAAGGGAGATGCCGCAATCAAGTGGCTGATCGACAGGGGTCTTGAGAATACAAGCGTTACGTGCTTTCTGATCGGAGGGGAAACCCACAAGCGCAAATACTGCAAGTACGAATTGGATCGCAGCCTGGAACTCGGAAAGGGAATCCTCGGCATTTTACTCCCAAACCAAGATGAACATGGGCCGAGGTGGATAAGCAACTATGGCAAGGTTTATAAGTGGAATCACGATCGCTTCGCTGCCTGGGTTGATGAGGCAGCTAAAGATGCTGGCCGCTGAGGAGGCAATGAAGCATCGAGTAAGCCTTGGATGCAATGCCCTTCTGTAACAAGAAGTTGATAGATAGGGCGCTTGTAATTGGCCGCTCTTAGTTGGAACAGCAAAAAGCTAGAAGATGGGGACGTTGAGAGTACCCAGCGAACATTCAATGAAAGTCGTGCGATCGCACCTCGAGAGCACGGTCCGAGAGAGCGGTCAAATGCATCGCCTTTACATGGACGACATCGTCCTGATTCTGCAATGGACCCTCAACCAGCAGAAACTTGCTGCGCGTGACCACCAGCCGGTCACGGTCGTAGAGGTCGGGCGTCACGATGACGTTTGCGATACCCGTCTCGTCCTCCATTGAAATGAAGATGAATCCCTTAGCCGTGCCAGGCCGTTGCCGCGCAATGATGCACCCGGCCACGCGGACAAATTCTCCATCGCGGCGGCTTCGCAGTTCCTCGGCTGACAGAATATTGCTGCGCCTTAGTTCTTGCCTGCGGTAGTGCATCGGATGCTTGCCAACCGTAAGACCCGTCCCCCCATAGTCGGCTACTAGGCGTTCCTCGACATTCATCCGTTGCAGAGGGCGCGCTTCGGAATCTTCACGCAGCGATTCGCCGTCCCGAAACAACGGTCCCTCCAACTTGCCGGCGCGCTCGATCTGCCATAAGGCATCGCGGCGGTGCTCGATGCCGTCGAGCTGATTCAGGGCGCCAATCTGCGCAAGCCGTGTCAGCTCTCTCCGGTTTAGCAATGGAACGCGCTGGGCGAGGTCTTCCGCCGAGCGGAAAGATCCGTTTTGCCTGCGCGAAGCCACCAACCCCTCCACAGATTGTTTCGTCAGGCTCCTTGCGTAGCCAAGTCCGATGCGCAAAGAGAGAGTTCCATTGCTCTCGTGCTCGATCGTGCAGGGCCAATCCGAGACCTGAACGTCAATGGGTTTGACGCGCAGGCCGTGGCGCTGAGCGTCTTTCACGAGCACGGCAGCACTGTAAAAGCCCATTGGCTGATTGTTGAGGATTGCCGCAGTGAACGCCGCGAGGTACTTCACCTTGAAGTAGGCCGAGGCGTAGGCAAGAAGCGCGAAGCTCGCTGCATGGCTCTCAGGGAATCCGTAGAGCGCGAACGAACTGATGTTTTGGATGATCGTGTCCTGCGTCTTCAGATCGATGCCGTTGTTGGTCATGCCGGCGCGCAACTTGCCTTCGAGATTCTTCATCCTCTCCCAGGAGCGGCGCATTCCCACGGCGCGGCGCAACTCATCAGCCTCTGCGCCGGAGAAATTTGCCACGACCATCGCCATCCTTAACAGCTGTTCCTGAAAGAGTGGAACTCCCAAGGTGCGTTTAAGCACAGGTTCGAGCGATGGGTGTGGATAGCTGACAGCTTCCTTACCCTGTCGCCGCCGCATGTAAGGATGCATCATCTGCCCGACAATGGGGCCGGGCCGGATGATCGCCACCTGCACAACGAGATCGTAAAACTTTCGTGGATAGTTGCGCGGCAGTGAAGCCATCTGCGCTCTCGACTCGATCTGAAACATGCCGACTGTGTCGGCCTTTTGGAGAACACGGTAGATTTCGTCGTCCTCGGGGAGTTGCGCCAGATCGACCTTATTGCCATAGTGCTCAGGAATAAGTTCGAGACAATCGTGGAGCACGGCCATCATGCCGAGGCCCAGCAGGTCAACCTTGATGATGCCGAGGTCGGCGCAGTCTTCCTTGTCCCACTGGACGACGGTGCGGCCCGGCATTGAGGCACGTTCGAGCGGGACAACATGATTCAACTGTCCCTGGCAGATGACCATGCCGCCCGAATGCTGTCCGAGGTGTCGGGGCAGGTCCTGAATCCGCATCGACAACTCAAGGTACTTGGCGATACGAGGATGCCGGATGTCGAAACCGGCATGATGAAAAGAGTGGGCCATCGTGTCGGTCTTGCCACGCCACTCCCATTGCCCGACGAGTTTGGACAACCGGCCAAGGGTGTCCTCATCGAATCCCAGCGCCTTGCCCGTTTCGCGGGCTGCGGACTTGCCACGATAGGTGATGACATTCGCGGTCATCGCTGCACCAAGCTCGCCGTATCGCTGATACACATACTCGATGGCCTGTTCGCGCTTCTCCTTGGAGGGGAGGTCGAGATCGATGTCCGGCCATTCGTTGCGGCTCTCGGAGAGGAACCGCTCAAAAAGCAACTCCATTCCCACTGGGTCAATGGCCGTGATTTCGAGGCAATAGCACACGACGGAATTTGCCGCGCTGCCTCGACCCTGCACCAGAATGTTGTGCTGTTTGCAGAACCGAATGATGTCCCACACGATCAAGAAGTATCCGGCAAAGCCGAGCTTCGCAATCAACATCAGCTCCCGCTCAACCTGCTTCTTGGCTTTCTCCATCAGGTTGCGGTCGTTCTTTGGACTGTAGCGCCGCTCCACGCCCTCCAGAGTTCGCTTGCGTAGAAAGCTGTCCATCGTGTCTTCATCGGGCACCGGGTAGCGTGGAAATTCATAGCCAAGATCGCTGAGTTGAAACCCAAGCCGCGACGAAAGGCTGGCGGTGTTTTCGACCGCTCCGGGCACGTCGCAGAACAGCACCGCCATCTCCCGCGCCGTGCGGAGATGACGCTGGTTGTTGATGGCGAGAAGCCGGCCCGCCTGATCCAGCTCTACGTGGCTGCGAATGGCGGTAAAGAGATCCTGAACCTCACGGTCATATGCGGTCGCGTAGCGGACGCCATTTGTTGCGAGCACAGGCAGACGCAGAGAGCGTGCGATGCGAATCGCAGCCTGGTTGCGCCACTCTTCCTCGCGCTCGTGATGGCGCTGGATTTCGACGTAGACATTCTCGCGGCCAAAGATGCGCATGAGCTGCTCTACGGTCTCGCTGCCAGCGGCTTCGCCGCCACGCGCGAGCGCCGCTGCCAGCGGTCCTTCGTCACCTCCGGTAAGACAAACCAGGCCGGAGGCATATTGCTGAAGGTCATCGATGTTCGCCGCGCCGTCTCCCTTCATCGTTTCACGCATTTTGAACTGGGTAATGAGCTGGCAAAGATTCTGATAGCCCTGGCGCGACTCACAAAGCAGAGGGATTCGTGCCGGTTCGCGCTTGTGCTGATGGGGCAGCCATGCCGGGGGCATCAGTCGCGGTCCAAAGCCCAACACGGAAATCTCCGCGCCGATATGAGCACGGACATTATTGCGTTGCGCACTGGTGTGGAAGCGGGCTGTGCCATAGACCCCGTTATGATCGAGCAGCGCCATCGCACTCATATCTAGCTCGACCGCTCGTTCGATTAAGCTCTCCGGCTGCGAGGCAGCCTGGAGAAAGCTGAAGGCGCTGGCGGCGTGCAGTTCGACGTACTGTTCAGTCATACAGAGCCACCATCTGCCACTGCTGCCGAAGCAGATCACGGACGAGACAACCACAGAAAGTAGCGCCATCGTGCGCGCGAGCCACAACATCCCATTGCTCGCATCCCCAGAGCGTCCCGCTCCACCACTCGCCGCTTGTGAGCCAGGGACCATACGCACGCTCGACGGAGTAGCGCCGATCACGGAACAGGAATATGTTGGGCCTCTCAGCCTGAAGTGTGACGAATGCCGCCTCCGCAGGGCGCAGCCGCCGCATAGCAGGCCGCAGGGGAGTGGACGGTGCTTCGGCGGTTTCGGCAGAGGAGATAGTGAATGGTTCCATGCGGAATCCATCGAGCCGGTGCGTGTCTGTGAGGACAGCGCGGCCCACGTTGTCGTCGCCTACAAGGGCGCGGATGCGCGCCAGAGTCACGTCGAAGCGGGACGGTTCCGGCAACTGCGGAGAGAATAACCCGAGCTGTACTTGGCTGGTGCTTCCAGGCTCGGCATCGAGTGTGACAGCCAGAATCGCGGCCTGGGGCGGATGGGCTTCGAGGTCAAGATGCAGCAGCTTGATCCAGAGCTGGCGGTTGTTGGTCGGCAATGCGGGCCGTACTGTGCGTGTATGGGTTGTGCCACCCTCCAGCGTGAGCGTGATGCTTACAGACGCCAGCGCCAGGACGCGCGCGTTCGCGCGGAGGATCAACTGTTCGAGCATCAGATTCGCCACGAACATTAGCGCATCGAGGATTTCGACAGGCGAGTCCAGCTCCATGCGCTCTTGGAGCGTGAAGGCAGGTTCCACCGGCTGGAACAGATGTGGTGCCTCACCGCGCGCCAACTGCCGAAGGCGTTTGCCGGTCTGTCCCATGCGAGAGATGAGTTCTTTTTCTGGTAATGCCGCGAGCATGCCGAGGTTGCGAATCCCCCATAATGAAAATGTCTCGGCCTGCTTTTCACTGAGATCGAGCACCGTGAGCGGCAACGCCGCCAGCGCCGTGCTCTCTTCGCCTGGAGGGATGACTCTCACCGATAGCGGCAATGGAGCCTTGGCAACGGCGACCGCTGCCTGAAAATTGCCGCTCACGGCAACAGAGGCGGTGATGCCTAATGCGCCAACCCGAGTCAGAAGATTGCGTATCAACGCATCCGGCGGACCGAACAACCCTGTCGTTCCGGTAATGTCGATCACACAGAGGAAGGAACGGTCCTGGCTGTTGTCCTCGACGCGCGGCGAAAATCTGCCCGCACATTCGAGCAGTACCTCTTTTGTTGCGGCCTCCTCCTTCAAAGATCGTTGCAGCACAATGACACCAGAAAACGTGTCCACTTCGACTTGTGTCATGCCGTAGGTCATTCCAAGCCGCCGCGCCTTTTGCGTGAGGGAGCAGAGCTCTTGTAATGGCGGCTCGCCTTCCATCACCACGCTTGGCTTGTCGCGCAGCTCGGGCCGCAGACGGAGCAATGCCTGGGCGGGAAACTCCCTCGCATAAAGGCAGGCATACACCTCGGCAGGGTTGGTCATCGCGCACCTGCCCACGAGCTCTGGCTCTTCCAGTGCGCGACATTCACGTTCCTCGGTGGCTTGCGCAGAGGAACGACATTCGAGTGCGTCGGCGCGAAGCGCCTACGCTCGATTTCGAGGCGATGCTCGATGCCCGTGAAGACGGTGGCCTCATCTTGACGCACCTCTCCGGGCTGCAATCGAAGGAGCAACTCACCGCTGCTCTTGGCGCACGGATGCTGTGTGAGAAGAAGGAAGGTTGCCTGTGTCCGCTCCGCCGCCGCCCGATATCGGAACCATGTTGCGAGGGGTACACGGGAAGCATACTCGGGCGCGATGCTCCCCATGTCGAACACGATGGCGCTGAAGCCTCCGGCTTGCAACAGCAGGTCGGTGACGCGCATTGCCTGCTCGATCCGCTTCCACGGCTTGCCCCAATTTGCATGCGTACTTGCGGGCAATATGCGGGGCGGTGCCACTGGCGCGAAGGCTTCCCGCTCTATGCGAATCTTCCGCTGCGGCTCCGCGCAACGTGGGCCGATAGCTTCTGGCCGAAGTAGGCCACCGATTGCTTCGGGGATACCCTTCGTTTCCTTGCGTGGATGCCCGCCGCAGCCTCCACCGTGCAGACCCATCTTTGTAGGGGAGGGGATCAGATACTTGTCGGGCAGAGAGAACTTGTACTCAGCGGATGGCTTGGCCTTCGATCTGGAAACTCCACATCGCACCCATAACAGGCGGGCAAGATCTATGCCTGTTGCCGCTGCGGATTCGGGGGAGAGCGTTTCGGAAACATCTATCCACGCACAAACTCTTCCCGCGCGGGTAAGTTGACTCAGGAACGACATGGCGATTGACGTCCGACCGCTCGATTCCGGGCCGGCCATCTCCGTGATGGCTCCGACCGGCAGTCCGCCTTCGAGCAGTTCATCGACCTCGCTCACCCCAGTCGGCGCAGCCGGGCGGATCGTCCGTGTCGCCGGGGTCAGCGCGGAGGGAATCCTGTGGGCGAGGACCGTTTCGATCTGAAGCCGGATTGTCGCAGCGGAAGGCATTGGCGTATCTTCGCCTTATTTTCGCCTATCCTCGTGCACCCTCGTCAACCGTCCCTTGCACTTAGACGAGTGCAAACAGTCCCTAAGTTAAAGATTCTGAACGCCTATAAAATTTCAGACCGAATCCACCCTGGGAGCGTGAGTAAGCACTGTGTCGTGTGCGGTAGGTATGGACGGCTTGGGATCTCTCTCCATTGATTCTGTATCCTCTCTCTACCTTTCTTCAGCTCTTCTGACTGAATCCGATGCCCAAGCTGACAAATTTAATAATCTAGTGAACTACATCCACCCACTCCATCACAAGGTCCCGGCCATCCTCATAGTCCTTCCACGAGGTCTTAATCTCCTTGTCGGGCCGGATCAGGTTTTCGCCGCTCTCTGCGAACTTGTAGAACTTCGTCGAGTAATTGACCTGCCAGTGCGAATTCGGAAGCGTCATATTGCGACCCTCCTGGTAGCTGTTCGGCCGTTCGCCAATCGGCTCTCCCACCAGCATCGCATTTGTCTGATAGCGAAACTGCGCAGCATTGGACATCGCCGCCGAGAACGTACTCGGCCCGATCAACACAAAAAGGTGACCCTTGCGATTCACCGCCGGCAGCGCTTCAATCGGGTGGACCAGATCCCGCAAGCCGACAGTGAAATCTCCGCCACCGTTCAGCCGCATATCAATGACGACCTTCTCCGGATGCTCCTGCTTGACCATCTCAAAAAGGCGTTTGCTCTTTTCATCCAGATCCTTGTACCCGCGGAAGCTGCAGTACACCGTGCGCGCATCCGCCAGCGAAACGCACCAGAAGCTATCCTCCGGCCGTTGCCGAAACAAAGGCAGCCGCTTCGTCACATAACTCCACTGAACCGCCGAGCTCTCTCCCGGTGCTACGGCCTTAACCTCGACCACAAACTCTTTCCCATCGTCGCCCGCCAACGTAAAACGTGCGGAGTCCCGGTCACGCGCAACTCCCATCCCGTGCAACACGATGCCAATTGTAAGCAGCTGATCGGCGCGCCCCTCGCGCAGTGTCGCTGTCTCATCCGCTGGTGTAAGTGAGTACACGAGCTCGTGTACTCGCGCAATCGGCGTGCCGTCGATCTTGATAACCCGCGCTCCAAGCGCCCTCTCATATCCCGGTCCGACGGCCACCACACGCAGGTCATCGCCAAAGCGCGCAACTTCAATCGGCAAAAACGCCTGATCCACCGGCAACGTCACATACGTGTGCCCATCGCCAATGGAGTTCGCAATCCTGTCCAGGCCCACATAAATCTCATCGCTGTTCAGCCCATCCAGCTTGCGGTCGAGCTCCGCCACCTCGGCCTCATACCTCTCGCGAGAGATGTAGTGAAATGCATTCGCATGGCGCTCCGCCAACTGAGCAGCAAAAAACTTCAAGTCCTCATGCCACTCCGCCTTACTCAGATCGGACCGCTCCGGCGCAGGCGGCGGTTTCGCCTCGCCGACGCGCCGCAGCTCCAGCGGCCCATAATCGTCGCCTCGCGTAATCTTGCCCTGCAACTGCGCTCCATCCACGGTCACATCCATCACCACTCCGGAATCGAACATCAGCTTCAACCGGCCGTCATCAAAACGGCCGCCCGTCAGCGTCGACGGTCCCAGCGGAATCGCCATCCCGCCCGCATACTGCCCTTGATCGCAGCGCAGGTTGAGCGATATCGTGAGCTTGCCCATCAGATGGCTCACGGCAGTGCCTTCAAAATATCCAGTGGGATCGGAAGGTTTGCAACTCGTCTGCGCAACGCCGAAACCACAGCCCACACTCAACACTCCCAAAACACAGACGAGACGAAACAGCCTCATTATCTTCTCCATCCATCACCGCGCAGGAAATCGTTTTGTACATCCGCTTCGACCGCGCAGTCGAATGAAAGTTTCAAAATCCCTGAAAATGTTGCGGGCAACTTCACCGGGAAGCATCGCCGGCTCCTTCAACGCATCGGCTCACCATTATCGTTTCACTGCCGCGAATTTAAGACACCTTGGGCGTTAATGAATCGCGTTCAAGAGCGAAATTATTGTAGGACTATATCTATATACGGAAAAAATTAGGCAAGGAAGCTGCGGGAAACTAAACGTACACTTTCATGCGTAAGCTCTAGACACTGCTGGAAAATCCGACACATTAGAACGCGGAAGCAGGCAGGAACTTTAGCGCAAAATCAGCGTATACGTCAGAAGCTGGTTTGAAAATCACGTGCCAGCTGTTGTATCCATTGTTGCGTACCAAATTCGCGGTGAAGTAGAGAGATGCTATCTTGCTTCATACTCCAGCGAATAAAGCTAACTTCTACAAGTAACCCGTATTTCTAGCTTGAAATCATCAGGATTTTCATACAATATGGCGATGAGACGTAGGCTGCCAACATTCTTCGTGATATTCATAGTTGCGATCTTCGCATGCCACAATCAGTCATTTGCAAGCGATAAGTGGCACGTGCGTGGCTATCCAGCAGTGCTATCGCAGCATGTGGAATTCTCAAACGCGGGTGCGATACTTAGCGGCACGCTGTACCGGCCCGATGTATCGTATGCCGTTCCTGCCATTGTGGTTCTTCATGGAGCAGAGGTCCCGAGAGCTGATGCTGACCTCTATACCCACCTTCGTGAAGGGGTAACGGCGATGGGTATGGCAGTACTCATCTTCGACCGTCGAGGCAGTGGCCAGTCCACCGGATCGATGGACAACATTAGCTACGAAACATTGGCAGACGATGGAATAGCCGGCGCGCGCGCCATTAGTGTTTTTCCCTTCATTGATGCGGCTCACATTGGGTATTGGGGCCTGAGTCAAGGTGGATGGCTGACGATTTTAGCAGCCGATCGGGATTCGAGAGCAGCGTTTGCTATTTCCGTCTCAGCGCCGCTGGTGACGCCTGAACAACAGATGGAGTTTGCGATGTCTAACCGACTGCAACTCCTCGGGTATTCACCTTCCGACGTCAGTGCGATGCTCGCAGCTCGGAGCGCCTGGACCGGGTATTTACGTGGCTCGATACCAAGAGCGGATGCTGTTGCCGCACTGAGGGCGATCGATCACAAACCATGGTTCGACTTAATGTATATGCCTTCGGCATCCGAATTGACACCGGATCCTGCAAAATCATCCTGGCGCAAGGAAATGGACGACGATCCATTCACTGCGGTTCAAAGTGCCAAGGTGCCGATATTGCTCATCTATGGGGGCGCCGATCCGTGGATACCCGTGAGTCAGACAATTCAACGATTGAAAACGTTGGCAAGCACACACGCGGGAATAACTTACGCGATCATCGCGGAAGCGAATCATACGATGATGTTCGTACCAAAAGAGACAATGGACGCCAACCCCAAGGCATTGCAAACGGCCGCACCACAGGCGCCCGCATACTTTATGCTCATGTCTTCTTGGCTGGGACGACACGGATTCACGCGGTAGCCAGTTCATGGGCAAGACTTGTATACCTAGCGCATCGGCGGCCTTGTGATTTCCACCTCTCCGTAGCGATTGCCGATGCGGCCACTCTTGATGAAGTCGGCCATCATTTGGAAATAGCCCGGTGCATAGCGCGTGGAGAGGTGTTCGCCCTTCGCGTCGAGCTCGTAGAGTGTCAGGCCGTGTTGCGCACCGGGATAGACGGCCAGTGTGAAGTTCTTGCCTTCCGCGATCAGTGATTTGATGCGCTTGGATGTTTCCCCGCTTGGCGCATCGAGATCATCGCCGCCCAGAATCCAGAGCTGCGGCGTTGTCGAGGCGCGCAGCACCGGCATCGGATCATAATTGAACGGCGTGGCGGCAAAGGGCTTGACCATTTGAATAATCTGCTTCTCGTCGAGCGGCAGGACCATGAAAAGGTAATCGCCGTGAACGTCCTTGTACCAGGGCTTTGATTTATATCTCTGCCGTAGCGCATCGAATCGCGCGTAGCCGTCCATGCCATGCGTGGCCACCACATGCTCACCGGCGCTCGCGAGCTCCAGCGCTTTTGCCGTATCCGCCGCGGAGTGATGGTGGAAATGCATGTCGAGCGCCACGCTCTCCTGATCTTCGTCGATGACACTGACGGCGAGGCCGTAGGCGATGATCGCGAAATCCACGGGTGCTTTGTTTGCCGCCAGTGGAACCACCCATCCGCCCTGACTACCACCCCAATAGCCGATACGTTCGAGCCTCGCGCCCGCAAGACGTCTCGCTTCACTCAAGGCCTTCACCGCATCTACCGCCAGCAAATTGTAGTCCTGCGTGTAAACACCGCCCGAGCGACCCGTACCGCGCTTGTCATAGACGAACGCGCCAATATCCTGAGCTGGAAAGATGTGCTGCAGAAACAGGGTGTCGATCCCGGAGCTGTGTTCCGAGCCGTGTATCAACACCACAACGGGAACTTTGCCATTGCCCGGCGGCATAATTAATCGGCCTACGAGCTTCACACCACCACTTTCGAACGTTGTATTGCTCACCATGTAAGCGATACGCCGGCCACTTTCCTTTCCGAAGATGATGCTGCCCTTGTTGCAATCGGAAAATGAAACCGTCTTTTCACTCGACCGGCCGGTCCAGCCATAAGTGCTGGTCCACATACCGTTTATCTGCCGGTGCAATTGGCCTGTCTCACCTGTGAGGGTAGTCCAGCGTAGCGTATCGTTTTCCGACGGCGCGATATCGACCGCGGAGCCATTGGCGAGTCGATATGTGCCGATGGGGCAACTCATCGTGGGTTTGGCCATCGCCGGCACAGCGAACAGAAGTGTGATTCCGTAAAGTGCAAATGTGAAGCCTGGTTTCATGCGCAAATCTCCCAAATACGAGTGGCGGCGTGTTACGAATTCTCGGCCTTGCGTCAAGTTTTCGCCAGAGAAGTTGGCTGCCTAAAGGGACTACGGCGAATCCATCATTTTAGTTCCGCGCTCTTCGCCTCTGCCGTGTCTTCGTCATATCGTCGGCTGTTCGACAACAAACGTTTGTTCATCCAATCAGCGGCTGAGTAAAGGTTCCATTTTGTCGCGACCAGCATACTACTTCCGTGCGCGCCGGAGGACGCACAATAAAGCAATGCAAAAGAGGTCGCAGGAAATTAATCGGCGATAGATTGTCTATACGGTGTTTGTTGTTGGAAAGAGTTGTATGAAAGCATTTGAATGAGCGAGCACTTCGACCTTCTGATGCAGGTCGACTTCTGCATAGATGTTCGTCGCATCGATAGGAACGTGATCGAACCCTCCATCCGGATCAAGCGATCGTTGAGGCCAGTGGGTGGTTGGAACCGTTTATATGTCAACTCGAAACAACAATCGTAAAACGAAGATTTTGATATTTATACTGTTCAAATCGCGCTGTGAAGCTAGCTTTAACGTGCGCGACGAAAAGGGACGCATGATACGTCAATGGCAACGTTCCGGAATTCAAAGGGCAATCTTTGCCATCGTGTGCGGAGGTTTAGTTGCAGGAATTCTAGACATTGCATACGCGATTGCGGTCTACGCCCCTCGTCACCCTATCTTGATTCCGCAGGCGATCGCCACTGGCATACTCGGGACGAAATCGTATCGGATGGGCATTGAAAGTGCCGCGTTAGGCATCGTCCTGCACTTCACCATTGCGTTGAGCGCCACCGCTGTTTTTTACTTGGTAAGCCTGCGTGCGGAGGTCCTGACAAACCGTCCGCTCCTAAGTGGGATGGTCTATGGAGCGTGTGTTTACTTTTTTATGCATTACGTCGTATTGCCCCTGTCAGCCGCGCCGACCTACCATCATCCCTTACCTGAAACGCTTTGCGAATTCGTTGAACATCTGGTCTTTGTTGGTTTGCCAATCTCTTTGTCCGTTCGCAATTCGCTAAACAGTGGCAGGCCGCGTGAGGCGCGCGATCTCTCCGGATTTCCGAACGGAGCGGCACGTTAATCCAACATTGGGTTCAAACCGTCTCTTCCTTCACATTGAGTCCACGGATTAATGAAAGCTTCAGAAATGTGACACTACACCCAAGATTGGGTGTAGTTTTACATAAAATGAGGCCTATGCGGAAGGTCTCTGCCGGGTGGAAGGCGTTGCCAACAACCTCCTAGATGTGTGCGCAGAAAAGGATTAGATTGTGTGCATGGCTGCCTTTCGGGACAGATTGGTAAACTCAATTCATTTCTTCGGCTTATCCATTGTCTTCTGGACCGTTGTCGCCATACTCGTGTCATTTCAGCAATCTTCTTTGGCGGCGGAAGAACATCTCCCCTTCACGTTCTCCGGCCTTCTGGCTTTAAACGCAGTTCGCTACCTTACCGTCGCACTTCTAACGCCGCCGATTTTTTATCTGACATCGCGATGGCCGGCAAGCGGCAGCCATGTCAGTCGGCGCGTGGTGGGATATGTTGCCGGGTACGGCTTGTTTTCAGTCAGTTTTGCCTTCATTCGTTGGTGCTTGTACCCCAGTTGGGATGCAGCGTCGCGGACGTGGGCATCGCGTACCGTAGCGGGACTTTGGACCCTGTCTTATGTAACGTTCGCAGATGTTTTGTTGATCTATATCGGGCTCGTCGTGGCTGGGCATGCCTACACCTATTTCCTGCGAAATCAGAAGCAGGAGATTGAGCGAGCGAAGCTTCTCCAAGTGATTGCTGAAAGTGAGCTCCACGCCTTAAGGGCGCAGATTCACCCACATTTTCTGTTCAATACTTTGCATGCGATATCAACCCTAACTTCCTCCGATCCCAAGAGTGCGCGAACGATGCTGGTCAAACTGTCAGATTTGCTCAGGACGGCGTTGAGGTATGGTGGTAGCGATCTAATCGCCCTCTCTGGCGAGGTCGAATTCATCGAGTCATACCTGGATATTGAAAAGATGCGCCTAGGTGATCGACTTGAGGTCTCTTGGAAAATTTCCCCAGCGGTGCGCGAATCTCTAGTTCCGCAATTAATCCTGCAACCACTGGTTGAAAACGCGGTAGTACATGGAGTTGCATGCTGCAGAGACGGCGGTTGGATTAAGATCGAGGCGGAAGAAACGGTCAATACTGTTTGGATAACGGTGTCAAACAGCGTGGGCGGGAAATCTCATCCAGGAACAGGCTTCGGCATTCCGAACACGCGGTCTCGGCTAAAGTATCTGTACGCGGACCAAGCATGTTTTGACTTCTCAGAGATCAGTCCAGGTATCGTAAGAGCGAAGGTTGTTATTCCTAAACTAAGAACATGTACTCCTGCTCAAGCGGAAGTTCAGACGGTAACCCCAATATGATCGCAAATCAAAGTATTCGTGTGTTAGTCGTAGACGACGAACCGCTTGCCAGGACAGGGTTACTGGAGCTTTTGAAACAGCGGGTAGAGGTGAGTGAGATTGATGAGGCCCGCGACGCTCCCCAAGCGCTTGAGATGATGCTAAGAGCTCCGTACGATCTAGTTCTATTAGATATACAGATGCCTGAGATAGGCGGCCTTGAGCTTATAGACACCTTACAGCGAAGCGGGTCACAGATCCCCAATATCATTTTTGTGACGGCGTTTCTTGAGCACGCAATAGCGGCGTTTGAAAGACAGGCATTGGATTACATCCTCAAGCCGTTTACGCCCGAACGCGTCCACCAAGCCATTAGCAGAGCTACGCAGAGATCGAACGAAGAACGAGCCGCACGTTTGCTTAAATTGATGCCGTACCTCAAGCCCGGCGCAAGATCTAAGAAGATTGGCCTTAAGGTGGATGGGCGCATTCTTTTTGTCAGTCCGACAGAAATCATCGCGGTAGAGGCCCAGGGGAATTATGTCCTGCTTCAGCAGCAGACCGGCACGCTACTATTACGCGAATCCGTCAGCGACATTGCCGATAAGCTGGCACCTCATGGGTTTGTGAGAATACATCGGTCTGTCTTGGTAAATACGACCTACGTAGAGTCGGTTCAGCCTTCATCAACTGGTGAATATCTTCTGCGTCTCAAGAACGGAAAAGAGTACAACGTGACCAGAACGTACAAGCACAGTCTGCGACTTCTCGCTGACTCGTGGGTGGGAATGGATGACAATCTTGGAGTACAGCGAAAAACATCGGAACAAGATGCGGGATGAATCACCGCGATCATTTCATCTTCGCCGAGTATCAAATCGTAAAAGTTGATTCATTTCCATCGGAAAAATGCGTCCGCATCTCGACTGATTGCCGCAGGGGCCGCTATTCAAAGGTAGGCATGCAACAGAGTTATCTTATCGGTAGCCGGAGTTCCAGTAAATGTCGGGCAGTTGGCAAGTTCTTAGTGGTGTTGTTCGAACGAGCCTTCCTAGCGCTACAAGCGATGAACAGTCAGGGCTGATCTTCTTTGGGATATCCGTTCACTCATCTTGTGCGGCAATTTCCTTGTCAGAGGTGCACGGACAACAGCCGCAATTCCGGCACCGACAAGCAACGATGATATGGCAGGTGTCGAGTTCAATCTCACAGCACTCCAAAAACTTCTCTCTCAATTTGCGCCTTCCACGCTGAACCCTTGACTTCATTCCGGAAACTGAGAGTCCGGCCTGCTTTGCTGCTGCCGCCTGGCTCACACCTTTTAGCTCAGTAAGGCGGACCGCGTCCCGATATGTTTTGGGAAGAGCCTCAATCATCGGCTCAAGGCAATTAGTGAGCGCATTCACTGTCGCTCCGTAGGTTTCGGGTGTCTCGATTGGCGCGGGCAAATCGAAATCATCCGCAAGCGGTTCTGGAAGCCTGGAGATTATACGAAAATAGTTCGCGATCGCATTGCGCGCAATTGTGAAGACCCAGGCGGGTAACTGTGCCTCATCCCGTAAAGTAAAGAGGTTTTTATAAATTTGTAGAAAGATGTCCTGCACCACATCTTCCGCGTCAGATGGTTGCTTAATCCGGCTCGAGACGAATGCTCGGAGACTTCCGTGGAAGTCTTCCCATATTCTCTGTGAGTCGGCGCTCCGCTGCTCCGTTTTTATTTTCATCCACAAGCGAAAATCATATCTTCTTTGCTCGTCTCGCAACAGCTCTATCTTCGGTAGCTAGAAGCAAGTTGCCTTTCCTTCATACCACAACACGATTCTGCTGTTTCCGTCACTGCCTTCGCATTGAAGAAAGGCACGCCGAACTCTGAAACAGGGATGGAGGACCGGCCACCGCACGGGCAGCGCTTCGACCTAAGTGACTCTGTCATTGGAGCGCATTCCCAATCAGTGTTATAAAAGCCTTCATACATTTGTTCACTTGGCAGACCGTCAGCCGACAACCTATTCCTCGGCATCAAGATGCTTTTGAGCCAGAATCAGATGGAATTCACGAGACCCTGGAGCTATTGAGTTTGATCTCAGTCGAGGACACGAGCCTAAGTTCCTTCGCGGCCCGTGCCGACTCTACGAGTAAACTACGGATTACAACATTCATTCCTGAGAGCTGGACAATGTCTTGCACGGCGTGAAGAGCAGTTTCACAATTTGCGTCGGCCTCTTACGAAGCGCTCAGACCGACTTATACACAAACACGCGAGTGCGCGTCGTGGTTGCGCTTCGTTGAAGTCGCTGATCGGTGTGTATGAACGCTAAGCGTATTTCTTTTTCAGGCAGTGAGAAGCCTTTCGTTCCCGGCCATGGCCATTGCTGGCTAAACCGGTGGCCGCGCTGCGCCGAGCCTTCTGGATGTGCCTTCGGTAGAGAGAACGTCACCCGCGAGGAGATCCCCACACCGATCACTCGGATGCGTCTAGAAGGCTAGCGTCATATGCACCTCCGGCCAAAGCTGATCTACATGACGTCGAAACAGGTCTGGCGCAACTCGTTAGCCGTAGGTTTATCTAAAGCTAAGACTTGTTCGGTGGAAGAAATATTCGCAAGAGATGAGCAGGACAACACGAGGTGGACTTAATCATTCCAGATTCGGATGGTCGAATCCAGACGGTTGAGCCAACGCTGATTGGCCTAATCTCCTCTTGAAGTCCCTTGAAACCCGCCGGTGCCAAACCAATGATCAATGATGGAGTAGCCGAAGCTGAAATTGGGCAAGACGCTCCACTCACGCATACTATCCGCTCAACTGTGAGGTCGGCATTCTGGAACTCAATCTGATCGCTGCTTTTCGACAAGTCTAGCGGCGCCTGTCCTCGAAAAGAATCGCTTGAATGCCCAAGAGGTATTTGCTTGAGTTCAACACGTAAAAAATCAGAGGAGATGTCTCCGAGGTTTTCAACAGAATGTCTCTCGATTTGTCCAGAACTTATGCGGAACGCTCCCTTCTTTATTGGGGGCCTGATCGCTATGTATGGACTCTCGTTTTCTTTGTAGTGCGAAAATCTCACTGGTCCTGAATCGCTTAAATAGACATATATAGTAGGCACCATTGAGTGGTCATGCACGCCAAGCTTCTCGTGTGGAGCGTAATGGGCTGAGATCACTGCCACCTGAGGATTCTCGAAAGCAAGTTTGTAATTATTTGGCAGCATCTTAAGAGGATCTTGAGCTTGGAGGTGTCCTACCAGTGCAATTAGAATCCCCAAACCAAGGCCCGATTGAATCTTCCACATACATCGACTCCGCGCTTGCGTTCTCTTCGCCGTGTGCAAATTGCTGAATGACATTCTTTGTACCTCCTCAAGTGACACCCTTCATTGATAAAGACGGATTATCTGAAAAAGGACGCAACCAATCGCCACGCTGTGCGAGCAGCTGTAATAAGCAAGAATATGGATGTTCACACTCTAGGAGACCACGTCTCGCGTGATTGTCGCGGTAGCATTGCGTCCTGTTCGCATACAAGGTGGTTTCAGCCCGCTATTCCGTAGCTTGGACGCGTGTTCCCGTTTATGGGAGCCTCGTTTCGCTACTGCTCCAAACCGCAATATTATTCGCAACTCATCCGATCGATCTACGATTCATCTTCCGTATCTCGTCCCTAGCAACGACCGTTCTGAAATGCGAATAGGCTGCCCCGTCACATATGTCGACGAACGCATCCTGACGGTCGCCGGAATGCTCTATCTTCCGGTATGAGAGTTTCGTTATCACACGTTGTGGAGTTCTCTAGAAGCCCTTCGATGAGCTTCGTCGTGAAAGCCCACCGGCTTATGGAGACGTGGGTGGGAATCTCAATTACCTATTTTCGATCTTTCGAACAGAACTCAATCTCCGCGTATGCCTATTTCGTTGCTCAGGAGCCAGTCAAAATGAAGAAATACTTTCTCACGCTATTTTTGTTGGTCGCATCGCTGTCTGGTGGACTTGTGACAGTAGCGCGAGCACAAAACACTGTGTCGGGCGACATCGCAGGTACAGTCCAAGACGCAACCGGGGCAGTCATCTCGAACGCCGAGATCACCGTAACGAACGTTGCGACCGGAGCTAAGTCTGTCGCTAAGTCGAATGACTCAGGTCTGTACCGTGTCTCATTGCTGGAGCCGGGTTCGTATCGTGTCGTCATAGCCGAGCACGGTTTTACAACGGTCGCGACTAACGTGACGGTCAGCGCCGGTCTGGTGGCAAATGGAGATGTAAAGCTTCAAGTGGGTAACGCCGCGACAACGGTGGAGGTCACGGAGGCGGCCCCCTTACTTCATACGGAAAATGCTGAGATATCAACTGAGTTCAGCCAGGAGCAGATCGCAAGTTTGCCGAATCCTGGTAACGATCTAACTTTTGTTGCTCAGACCACTCCTGGCGCTGTAATGAACACTATGGGAGGCTACGGAAACTTCTCCTCTTTTGGCTTACCCGCCACGGCCAACACTTTCACGATCAATGGGGGATATGAGGACGATCCTTTTTTGAATGTCAGCAATTCCGGAGCTTCGAACCTGCTGCTCGGCAACAATGACATCGGCACGGTGACTGTCTTAAGCAATGCTTATGACGCTCAATTCGGCGGGCTCGGGGGCACACAGGTAAATGAGATTAGCCGAAGCGGTGGCAACCGATTTCACGGAGACGTGACCTATCAGTGGAATGGCAGCGTATTGAATGCCAATGATTACTTCAATAATCAAACCGGTACAAGAAAACCACGCAGTAATGCCAACCAGTGGTCAGGCGCGATCGGAGGACCAATCGTCCGAGACAAAACGTTCTTTTTCTTCAATACCGAGGGTTTGCGGGTTATCATACCGGTTCGCGGCACCGTCTATGCGCCAAGCAAAGCATTCATGGACACCATTATTGCGAATGCGGGCGCGTCATATCCCGGGAATGTGAGTTTCTTCCAAAACTTATTTACCGCTTACACCAGCAACGCTGCGTTTAATACCGCGGCTGCGGATTCGCACGATCCCAATCTAGTTATCTTTAACGCAACGTCGGCGAACTTTGCTCACGAAGCGCAGTACACGGGTCGCATTGATCAGAGATTCGGC
Organism: Acidobacteriaceae bacterium; assembly: GCA_049578265.1. GTDB lineage: Bacteria > Acidobacteriota > Terriglobia > Terriglobales > Acidobacteriaceae > Granulicella. Next base: position 21,131 of record JBAULP010000008.1, on the reverse strand, counting down.
ACCAAAGACAATCTATTTGTTCACGGAACCGTCGACAAAGGAGTGCAACCAACATTCACGAGTCTGCTGGAACCAATTTTTAACACCGACAGTCCACAGCCGGAATATGAAGGTCAATTGAATGAGACACACATATTCACGCCGAACTTAGCTAACCAATTCGTCTTCGCTGAAATCTACTATCAAGCAGTCTTCCAAAATACGACCGCGAACGCGGCAAACTCCGTTGCGCCGTTTAGCATCGCGTTTCTCGACGGCGATCTAGCTAGTAATGGACTTCCCGAAACTCCGGGCGGGGCAGATTTCAACTTTCCTCAAGGACGAAAGGTCAACGGCTACCAATTCATTGATGACTTGACATATAGCCGTGGGAAGCACAACATCAAAACCGGCTTTTACATGCGTCGGGATGACATCACGGATCTCAGTCCACAAGTGTTTGGCATACCCCTTGTCCTCGCTCATGAAGCGGACTTCGCGAGTGGAAATGCATCGTTGCTAGATCAGGAAAACTTCCCCACTCGGCCAACCCAACCAGTATCTGTTTACAACATGGGCATCTATTTGCAGGATCAGTGGAAGGTTACTCCGCAACTTTCATTGACGATCGGAATGCGCTTTGAGCACAATTCAAACCCCGTCTGCCATACCAATTGCTTCGCACGGCTCGCTAATGATTTCGCCTCGACTTCCACGTCACCAACCGCACCGTACGATAACACGAGCGGAAACGGTTTGATCAGCAGCGGTCTTTATAGCGGCTTTTCCGACTTTCAGAAGGTCGGATATGAACCGCGCTTCGGATTTTCCTATGCTCCGCTTATCCTCCATTCTAAGACCGTAATCCGGGGTGGCTTCGGGATCTTTGCAGACTCTTTTCCAGCCCAGATTGCTGACGGCCTACTAAACAATGCTCCCGGCAACGTTGGCTACAGCTTCGTGCCTGGTCCAGCCTCGTTGAATCCAGCAGATCCTACGAGCTTCCAGTCGATCTTGACAGCTTCAACAGCGCAGTTTCGTGCGGCATATGCCAGCGGTGGCAATCTCAATTCAATTGAGAACGGAAACCCCGGGTTCACCCCCCCGAGCTTTATCAGTCCTGTAAACCACATTTCTTATCCAACATATGAGGAATACAACTTTGCGCTCGAACAACAACTGGGTGCGAACACGACTATCGGGCTCGACTATGTTGGAAACAGAACTTATCATCAGCCGGTCGTCAACAACAGTGTGAATGCTTATAACGCAGGTGGCGCACTTGGATTTCCTTCATTACCGGCCACGGCTCCCAATCCCAACTTTAGCGGGGTGAGCCAGGTCTATAGTGGGGCAATCTCGAATTACAACGGCTTAGTCTTTACGGCGACGAAGCGTTCCACTTACCTCACTCTTCAGTTCAACTACACGTACAGCCATGCGCTGGATGAGATTTCGAATGGCGGTTTTAACAGCTTCAGCGGAAACTCGGAGTCGCCAACAAATCCTAGCTTAAGCCTCCTGCGGCAGAACTACGGAAATGCAGACTATGACACGCGGAATTACGTGAGCATGAACTACGTCTTTACGTTACCTTATTTCGGCGGTCCTAAAATGCTAACGGGTGGTTGGCAAATTGCGGGGACGCTTTTCCACAGCTCGGGCCTTCCTTTTACGTTCACAGACAATGGGACGGCGGGCGACTTCGGCAACTATGGAGGATCTCTTTTCGCTCAACAAACCGTCCAACACATTCCTACCAAGTGTTCAGGTTCAAATATCGAAAATCTGAATTCAGACTCTGGCATTCCATGCGCCGCATCCCTCGACGTCACGACTGCGACAAACTTTGGTCAGCAAGAGCGGAACCAAGTCTTCGGACCTAACTATACGGACACAGACATGTCGGTCTATAAGTCCTTTAGCCTACCCAAGCACGAAGGCGCGCACCTGAAGCTGGGAGTGCAATTTTTCAATCTACTGAACCACCCGAACTTCGGCCAACCGGATCACAATGTGGGCGATGGAAACAGCGGTCTGATCAGCACGACAGTGAATCCTCCAACGTCAATCCTGGGATCATTTCTTGGCGGAGATGCATCGCCTCGTTTGATTCAGTTGAAGGCGAATATCAATTTTTAGTTACCGGCATCGGTGTTGCGGGATGGCTGCTTTGTCGCAATCCGTATTCGCACCGAAGTGATTGACCGATAGTCTCGCATGGCCTTTGACCTTCGTGCTATCAGGCGCTCGGAGGCAGAACCAACTTGCCGGAGGTTCGTCGTCACCATGAGGACAAGACAATTGTCGCTTCAACATGGCGCAGGGGTTCTGGCTTGCGGTGCAGTCAAGGAGCCTTCACCCGACTGGCGCATTTCAATGAAGATAAAGGTCAGCGCCGACAAGCGGCGTGTATTCAACGCTCTGATCGAACCAGAATACCGAGAGCTCTGGGTGCGGCTACCGGGCCAAGATCAAGCCGGTCGCATCGTCGCATCGCAAGCGAGGCACCTCTTCCGTCTCGATTACATTCAGTCCGGCAATTTGGCTCTTATTGTCTTAGGTTCATATCGCTGCTGCAGTCGACGCGGGATTTCATTTGACTGGTGGAACACATCTTCGGGTTCCGTCACAAGTTGCGTTGAGATTCACTTGGAGCGCTGCCGTGATTGCAGCGTTCTGAGTTTGACCCATAGTGGCATTTTCGAGAAGAACGAGTATCTCTGGCAAAAAGAAATGTGGGAACAGTCCCTTGCAAGGCTCCAAGGGCTCTTTCGTGACACTGCAAATCCTAAGCTAAAGCAAACAACTCGTCCATTGCGCATACTCTCAGAAGGAAATTCGATGCGAACCCGGCGGTCGCAATTTCGTTCATAAGCTAATGGAGCGAAGACCGATGCAGCTGCTGGTGGGCTGCCGGGAGGGTTAGATGAAAGTTTCCATAATTGAACGAAAACTGCGGATGTTTCAAAGGAGTGCCATGACGACTCCGATTCGTTTGTTAACCAGCCTCCCAATGGAGTGCGGAGAGCGTCATACAAATGTTGGGTGAATACAAGCAAGTGGACAGTGATTGAGATATGACGAGTGCAAATCAACCAGATCGGTCGCAGCAGCGCGGTGCCGGTTTCGGATCGCTCGCGACCTTCGGGCCGAGGAATATCTTCACAGATATAGTCCAGGGAATTATCGTCGGTTGCGTACTGGCTTTCATCAGCTTCCAAATCATCGCGCACGCTTATGTCACGAAGGCCAACGGCTGGACGACCATGTTGGGATGCGGGGAACCCGGCAACGGCGCGTTGTTCCGAGCCGCATGTGCCGATGAGTTTCCCGGCCCAATCAACGTATCTCAAGAAGCGATGTATTGGATGACGAGAGTAGATAGCACAGGCCAAAAGCTCTCCGGCCAGCACAACTACATCATGCACTTTCCGGCAGGACAACTCCCTCCGAACAATGCGTTCTGGTCGCTGACGATGGGAACAGCGCGAAATCGTTTCGTGCCGAATCCGATTGACCGGTATAGCATGAGCGACCGTTCCGACCTTGTTCCGAATGCTGACGGTTCGGTCGACATTTATATTCAGAACGCCGCTCCTGCAGGCCATGCATTCAATTGGCTACCCGCACCCACAGACAACTTCATACTCTGGTTGCGCGTATATCTGCCCGGTGCAGCGATTCTGAACGGTGGATACAGGGTGCCGCCGGTCGTGGAGGCGCGATGATAGTGCCTATGAAACACAAGCATCTTCTTACATTCGGCTTGGCCATGATTATGGCATGGGTGACCGGCACGTTTCTTTTCATCTACTCTTGGCCACACCTCGTGACCAAACACTTCAAAAAAGCGATCATCGATCAAGGATTCGGAGGCGGACCCATCCCGATCAATACACTCTATACAGAACCGCAAAACCTCTTTGCAGATCCGCTCCACACAACCTTACGGCCCGGAAGCTCGAAGCTGATGACTGTTGGTGTAAACCACGACACGCTTCTTACTGTCGGTTGGCTGGACCTCGGCAAAGGTCCGCAGTTCTTGCACGTGCCGGCCTTCTCCGGACGCTATTACAGTGTGCAGCTCACCGACCCGATGGACGTCGATTTCGCTTATATCGGAACGCGTGTGACCGGAACGCAGGCGGGCGATTACCTTATTGCCGGACCCAGTTGGCAGGGCTCGACGCCGCAGGGAATGAAGCTGATATCCTCTCCGACTAATTCAGTGCTCGTGATTGGGCGCGTTCTCGTTTACAGCGACAGCGACCTCTCTAGTGCCTATGCGCTTGCAAAGCAGATTCAGGTCGAACCTCTCAAGACTCTGCAAGCCAGCAAGTAGCACTTTCGATGCAGCGCCGCCGTTCGGCATAAGTCCAGGAACGATGATCAGCGAATCGATCCATAGGAATAGATCAGAGGCCACTGCAGGCCGGAGGAGGAAATCCAGATGATGCGAACAATGAAAACGATCATGGTGGTGACGTTGGCAGGTCTTCCGCCGGGAATGAAGGCGAGCACGACGTGTAAATCGCCAGCGTTCATGAAAGAACAAAAAGATGTGGCGACGATCCAGCGTTTGGAAGCAGCATGGACTGAGGCCTATTTCAAAGCAAATACGGAGTTCATGCGCTGCTTGCTTACGCCGGATTTTACGGAGATCATGCGCAACGGCAGTGTGAAAGTGTTGGCCGACGAGTTGGGGTTTGCAGAGGCGAACCGAGGAAAAAACCTGCCAATACCGGTGTCGCCGAAGGGCATCGTGCTGTTACAAGAAAATACGGCGGTAGCTTATGGGACCACTTCGTTGAAGCAGCCAGACGGCCACGCACGTTCGATGAGGTATGCGGATTATTACCTGTGGGAGAATGATCGCTGGCATGTGTATTTCGCACAACAGACAACGGCGCAGGATGAGACACGAGAGAGCTATGCAGCCGATTACTTCGAACTGAAACTAGTCAGCGGGCAGAAGTTCGGCAATGTATTTTCGAAGACGGTTTCGTACTCCGGTGAAAGCATCGACGACACTGCTCAATTTGTTGCCGGAAGCGCACTGTATGAGGTGTTGGATGCTTCACCGGAAAGTCCGAAGTTCAGTGTGGTTGTCGACTACGACGGACATAAAACCAGCCAGGGTACAGTGGAGATACGTGACCATGGTCGCGAGACGTGCTCACTTGGAAGTGGGAAATGCAGTCCGTATACGGACGATAGCGGTCCTGTTTATGATGCATTTCTGTGGGGCATGTCGACCAGAACACTTGCGCCGGGAGTTAGCTGGGAGGTGCAGTTGCCGGTGGCGTGGGAACTTGGGCCCGCCGCGACCCAGATAGTGACGGTAGAGCGCGTTGATCTTGCAAATGGAGAAGTGGTATTGCGGCGTGAAGGAGAAGGGGAAGGTGCGTTTGCGGATGAGGATAAACAGATTCGAGTAAAGAAGGCTGGAAAAGAGTTCATCGTGGATGCAGTTCCGGGCAAATCACATTGGGTGGGAACTACCGTGTTTCAACGAGGAGTAACAGTGAGTGACGAACTGCAGATGACGCAGTCCCTCACGGTAAGTTCAAAAGATTTTGGGCAAGCCGTAATCACGGAGCGGCAATGCACATTGCTGAATCAGGCACCGGCGGAGTCGTTAGGCGTGAAGATGTAAGCCAAAGAAAATGGAGACGTTGCTTTTTCCCATGATTTAATCCACGTATCAATTTGTTCTTGAAGGCGGGACCAAGTTCGGGGCCTAGCTCTGCGGAATGACCAAATTGCGGAAAATCCTCCAAGTCCCATCCTGTTGTTTTTGCCACGCAGTAAGATATCTGCTGTCAACGGTCTTTCCATTGGCGAACGTGGCTCCTGCGTGGCCCCATTCGTAAATGAAGCTGCCTTGTTGAACCGAGCCTATGCTTTTCACAAAAGCGGCCGTTGCATCTCCAAGTCTGTCGAACAGCTCTTTCATTTGCCGCTCAATAGCGGCGCGTCCGCGGATGCAGTCGCCGCCAGGACCGCAATCGATCGCATCCTCGGTATAAGTGGCGCCAATGACGGCGGCTCTGCCTTCTTTCATGCCCAGAATCCATGCTTGGTTTCCGGCGTCGATCGCACGCTGCCCGCCAGGCTCGACTGGTTGTCCTTGCATGCAGCTCGTAGACGAGAGCAATATGCATAACAACAACACCCGCTTCAGAAGTCCGAGGCGCTTGTCGCTCATCGAATCGTTTCCTCCGTAATCCGATCCCTTAGCCTATCGCCGGCGCTACAAAGATTCTTAATTTCCGAGCCTGTTGGCAGCCGGTGGTGAACTCACAATCTTCATAATCCATAAAACCACGCTTACCGAAACGGACAATCTTAGCCACATCCAGCATAATCGGCATTTCGCCACTGCCTGCAATGCGGACTATACAGCGTGTAGTTCATGCGCAAACAAGATTCAAGTTGGACATTGAACGTTTTTCCAGTACGCCTTATTGAGCGTGTGTCATTGCGAATGAACTTAGAATAAGCTCACAACTTAATCTTGTTATTTCGACACATCACGAAACCGTAAATTGACCCAACTGATTATTCTTGCTGCCGCGAGGATTGTCTATGAGAAACTCTGCCCAACTGCGATTTCGTGCGCAACGTCGATCATAGGTTGCGTTCTAAAGGGAGGTCTCATGAATCGTCGCCACTTTCTTACGGGCTCTGCGGCAGTCGCCGGAGCGGGATTTCTGGCGAGCCATGCAGTCGGCAGATCTGAGCAAACGAGTAAGCGCGATGGTTATCGCACTTATACACCAGAAGATGTTGACGCTGCCCGCTTCCCCGAGGGATTTCTGTGGGGTATGGCAACGGCGTCATATCAGGTTGAGGGCGCTTGGAATGAAGACGGCAAGGGTGAGTCGATCTGGGACCGATGGGCGCATACGGTGGGGAAGATCCGGGGAGCAGGTACGGGCGACGTAGCCTGCAATCACTACCACCTCTATTCTCAGGATGTCGCCTTACTCAAGCGCCTTCACCAGAAGAGCTATCGCTTTTCGATTTCCTGGCCTCGGATTCAACCAACGGGCCGCGGAGCCTTGAACCAGCGAGGCATCGATCACTATAGGCGAGTGATGGATGTAGTGCTTGAAGCGGGTATTCGACCGTTCTGCACGCTTTATCACTGGGATCTGCCACAGGGGCTTGAAGATCTTGGCGGATGGCCGAATCGAGACCTCGCTGGGTATTTTGCAGATTATGCTGGCATCCTCGCGAAACATCTAGGCGACCAGATTCAAGTGTGGGCGCCATTCAACATGCCCTGGAGCTTCACAAATCTAGGATATGGCACCGGCGTATTCCCGCCGGGCCGCGCGAAGTACACGGACTTTCTTAAAGCTGCACACACAGTCAATCTTGCACAGGGGGAGGCGTTTCGTTCGATCAAAGCGGCGTCTTCCAAGGCGACTGTGGGCAGCGCCTACGGCATGTCGCCGGCCTATCCCAAGACTGACAGCGAAGCCGACGTTGCCGCCACAGCTCGCTACAATGCGATGAACAATCTCTTTTTTCTCGAAACCGCAATGTACGGACGCTATCCGGATGCGTTCGTCGGCAGAGTTCCCTATGAAGCGATGGGATACCGCCCCGGTGATGACAAGATCATGAAGGCTCCGCTCGACTGGATCGGCTTCCATTACTATTCCCGTCGCGTCGTCTCGGCAGTTGGCCCTGTTACGCATCGAAGCGGTGGAGTGCTGGCCACAGAGACCGAGGACACTGGCGAAGCGGGCAATCAGTATACCCAGTTCAACGCGGTGATGCCGGCTGAGTGGCCCATCACCGACGGCGGGTTGGAGATTTTCCCACGCGGCATTTACGACCTCGTGATGCAGATCTCTCACAGATATAACTTTCCTATCATTGAAATCACTGAGAGCGGTTGCGGTTATCTCGATACGCCCTACGACGGAGACAGCGGGAACGTGCCGGATACTCGACGTATCGCTTTTTTTCGTTCGGAGCTAGCGGAGTTGGCGAGAGCCATCCAAGACGGAGCACGGGTCCGAGCATTTCATGCATGGAGTGCACTCGACAACTTTGAGTGGAATGATGGCTACACCCAGCGCTACGGTCTTACGTATGTGGATTTCCGCGATCAGAAACGCACGATTAAGGATTCAGGCAAGTGGTACGGAAGGGTCTCGGCTTCCAATCTCCTAGGCCCTTAGCGCCGAAGCTGTCGGTTTCTCTATTCCGAGCCAATCCTTCGGCCGGGAAGACCCAATAAATCTGCTGTCGCGTTTCTGCGCTAGTGTCTGCGAGGACATCGGCGACTAATAGCCGTTCTAGCATGTTTAAGTTATGGCGCGGTGGGTGAGAAGAAGCAATAGTTTTTACGAAGCATCTTTCCCATAATCGCTGGCAAGCCGCCATGACCTTGCTTCAATTGTTGCATCGTCTGGTGTGCAGAGAGGGCTGGCGGAGAGGCGAGTTTTCAGATTGGAGAATTGGCTTAGCGTTTGTCCACCCTGTTGAGCTTCAATGTCCCTATGCCGGACAGCGCAAGCGAGATGAAATCCTTCACTGAAGCGCGCATCTGATCTTTCCTCACAAAGAGGGCTGTTTCAATGCGCATCAACTCGTCGGTCAAAGGCTTGAAGAGCACGCCTGCGCGTTGAAAGCGAGATGCTGATTGTGGCACCAAAGCGATTCCGACGCCGTGAGCAGCGAAATCGAAGGCTTCCGTGATTGTGAGTGCTTCCTGAAAACGCCGTGAATGAAACCTCAGCGTCCGGAGGTAGTTCACGATCTGGTCGTAGAACAGGCGGTGGATGCTTCGTGGTATCCAGATAAGGGTTTCGTTCGATAGCTCTCGTGCCGACAATCTTGTTTGCGCGGCGAGGCGATGACGTTCCGGGATACAAACGATGAACGGCTCATGTGCCACGCGCTCGATCCAGAGATCTCTATCAAGAATCGGTAATACACCAAAAGCCACCTGAAGTTCACCATTTCGCACACGCCGGACGAGCTGTATCGTCGGGGCGCTCCTGAGAACGATGGGCATCGCTTCGCTTCCTGGCAGCGCGATCTGCTCAAGGAGTGGCAAAATATCGCTGTGCATATAAGGAGAATGGCCGACAGAGAAGGGCCGCCGATGCAGTGTGGCTTCGTATCTGGCGAGGTCGAACGCCAACTTTGCTTGGTCCAGAGCAATGCGGATTTGCGTGCCGTAGATCCGGCCAATATTGTTCGGTTTCAGGCCGCGAGGCGTTACTTCGAAGAGATCGATTCCCAACCCATTACCTAACGATTTCAGGCTTCTTGAGATCGTGGAGTGCGTTGTATGGAGACGATCGGCGGCGCGAACAAAGTTGCCTTCTTCCAAAACGGCTTCGAGAAAGAGAAGCTGCTGCAATGACGGGCTGTACCACATGGCATAGGCCTCCTGCTGACGGTACTGATCCTTCACTAAATGTGCATCATGCAGCGAGCATTCGCATGGAAAAGATTTCCGCGAAATTCCTGAGAATTCCATGAACGGACCGGCGATGATCTGTTGGGACAACGAAGCAACTCGCATTGAGTGACGGAGCCGCCCCTGATTCGACAACAATCCTGATGGCGATTGGTCGAATAATTCTGTTCGTTCCTTGCGTCTTAGCTAGACTTCGTTACAAAAGAATGGAATTTCTCTGTTTTCCGATTGACAATCATTGTGCCCGGATGGCCCGGCGAAGTTGTACATAGGTGAACCAGATGCGCAGGCCAAAAGTGAAGTTGGATAATCTCGTCGCGTTCGTGACAGTTGCAGAAAAACACGACATCGATAATGCAGCGGAAGAAATTGGACTCTCCTCCTCCGGAGTCCGAAAACAACTCGACATCATTGAAAATACCTTCGGCATTCGTCCCTTTGAAAAGATCGGAGGCAAGCTGATCCTCACCGAAGATGGCGAGAAGTTCTATGAAGACGCGGCAAGAGCGGTTGAGCAGGCGCTTCTAGCAGAAGAGCAGGTTTATGCGCGGCAGGATATCCGAAACCATCATCTGGTAGTGGGCCATTCGACAAATCTCCCGCCCAGACTGATCACCGCTATTGCACAATTCCATATTGAGGATGACCAACTAGTTCACATCGAACACCGAAGTGGACTGACGTCCACCACTGTGCAAAGAGTGATCGATGGAGTGTTCCATGCCGGATTCGGTATCCTGCCGATTCGGGCGTCTCAACTGCTGGTTCGCACCATCTATGAGGAACCGCTGGTGGCCTGCATTCCGGCGGGTCATAGACTGGCGGTGAAACCCGTCGTTTCCCCGCTGGATTTAGATGGCGAACCATTTATCGCCGTCTCCAGAGAACCCTGGCCGGAGCGCCATCAGGAAATCGAGAATCATTGCGCAGATTTCGGGGTTGCGCTCCATGTGGTCGCGGATGCGTATTCGGCACCGGAGGCGTTGGCGCATGTCGAGCAGAAGACAGGCATCTGCCTATTGTCCGGTTCGTCGGTCAGTGGCCATCCAGGTCTGATCGTAAAGCCGCTGTCAACGCATGTATTGATGAGACGATGCGGTGTGTTCGTTCGTGAAGATAACCGTTCTCCCTTGTTGCAGAAACTGGTGGAGGCTTCGCTTCGACAGGCGGAAACTACACGCTGGAAGCGAGGGCCGGCCTCGGTTACATTGCCGGCCACAGGTAGGGAGGATTCCCGGAAAGTGAAGGGAGCATCTTAGTCCTCGCCCAGGAAATGATTGATCGTTTTCCCGTAAATCTTTGCGATTCGCTGCAATTCGATGATGTCCAGCCGCCGTTCGCCAAGTTCGCATTTCGAGATGAACGAGTGAGGTTTGCCGAGACGCCTGGCGACCTCTTCCTGCAAATAACCTGCATCGTGCCGGGCTTTTACCAGACGTTTCAAAAATGCTTGGTAAGCTCGCTGGTATGCTGCATCGCCTTTGTTCACAAACTGAGAGTGCGGGACTATCGAGTGATTCCCCAAAATCGGGAATCACTCACAGGAGCCGCACAGCTAGTTGGGCCAAGTCACGAATCTAAAAATGACAGGAGACGATATGAATCATTGCTGTTTGGAATTCCCAGAGACTGCAGGCAGAACTGTTGAACGCATCCGTTATATCTATGATTCGTCCGGCGCCCCGGAAGTGGACATACGGTTTACGGATGGCGTTTCGCTTTCGATCAAGCTGCAGGTTGGGATGAAGGCCGAAGGCGAACTCTACCGGACATGCGAGGGGGACGTGGAGGTACTGCAACGCTATCCGGTCGTTTAGAAATAGCATCTGCTTTTGGACTTCGTCAGAGGTTGGAGCGATCGCGCGATCATGCCAGCCGAGGTTGACACCGAGAGAGTTCCGAGCGAATCTGCTTACAGCAAATCGAGAATTGGACGCCATGCAGCGAATGGGCAAGTCGGCCAGTGGCTTCCAGGAAGGATGGCTCGGATGCGCAAATGGACACTGCTGATCGCTTCTAGTCTGATCTTGTTCTCCGGCTGCAACAGCATTAAGAACCCAAATGAGACAAACCTGAGAAACGCCATCGACCAATATCTCCCTACGCAAAACAGAGCGTGCGTGGCTGTAGACGGACAGTTCCCGTTTAACGTGCCTGCGGCGAACTGGGATGACAAGTCAGGCGAGACTGCCAAACTAGCCGCTTTGGAGCGCGCCGGCCTGGTGCAGTCCTCGAATACGACCGCGGTTGTACAGAGCGTGGCTAACTCGTTGTCGTTGAGTTCGCACAAGCCGGAGCCAGTCAAGCGCTATACAGTCAGCGGTGGAGGCCAGAAATACTTCGGGAAAGTCCGGGGCACATTCGGGCAGTCGGACGGGTTCTGTTACGGTCACGAAAAAGCGGACACGATTGTGAATCGGACCGAACCGGAGACACAGGGCAACTATTCCGAAACGACCGTAACCTATACCTATAAAATTCCTGATCTCGCTGCATGGGCAAAACTGCCGGACGTGCAGCAGGCATTTCCATTGATCGGCACGACGTTGGAGATGGCTGGAAAAAACCAGACGATTGCGCTCCATCTCACGAATAAGGGATGGGTCGTTAACGGCTCGTAATCGAAGGATTGAGCCGAAACAGACGCAGCGGCGTCCTTCGGATATCCAGTGGCTGAGAGTTGACTACTCTCTTTCGACCTTATGGATTTCGCGGACAAATCGCTTTCCTTCCAACCTTGCTATGTGAACGACAACGTTGAGGGATCGTTCAACATCCCCTTTGACTCGCTGAATGTCGGCATGAACGTCGCCGCGCAGTGCCAATGTTTCCAGGCGATGAAGTGCTTCAACCGCGCTACTGGCGTGGATGGTTGCCAGCGTACCGCGATGGCCGGTGTTCATGGCGTCGAGCAAGGTCCGCGCCTCCGGCCCACGTACCTCGCCGACGATGATGCGATCCGGGCGGTGCCGGAGAACAGCTTTGAGCAGGTGATCGAAGGTGATCTGGCTGCGATGGGTGTCGGTCTGCGACTCTGCGGAGATGACATGCGGTTTGCGGATGTGCAGCTCCGCCGTGTCCTCGATCAGCAGAATGCGCTCGTGTTCGGGTATGGCGTCGGCCAGGGTTCCTAATAGAGTCGATTTACCCGAACCAGTAGCCCCGGCGATGAGGATGTTTTGCCCTTCACGCACAGAGTCGGTAAGCATGGCTGCTTGTTCCTCCGTGATCATTTCAACCCGTATCAGGTCCGCCAAGGTGAAGCTTCGGGTGACGAACCGGCGTATCGTCAGAAGCGGACGGGGATTGACGACGGGCGGAATCATGGCTGCCATGCGGCTGCCGTCCGGCAGTCGCAGATTGAGTATCGGAGAGTCGGCGTCCAGCTTCTTGCCGAAGCGGTTGGCGATCACCTCAAGGCCGGTTTGAAGAGCGTCTTCCTCGAAGTGAATATCCGCCAGATGCCTGATGCGTCCTCCCTCCTCGATCCAGATGGAACCATCAGGATTGACCATGATCTCGGAGATGGTCTGCGATTCGAGCAGATGCTCAATCGGACGCAGGAATGGAATAATGACCTCGAAGCTCATGGGCGTATCCTCGTGGGCTCGAAGCCGATCCGCTCCTGATCGAACCAGGTCATGGTGACGGGCAGGAAGTCAGGTTTCAGATAGCAGTAGGTCGGGGGCAACGGACTGATGCCATCGAAGGCGACGATCACCGACTGCGCATTCTTGAGGTCATAGAAGACGTTCTCTTCAAAGAGAGGCTCTCTGCGCTTCTGGTACTGCTTGGAGGCAGACACGGAACCTTTGCTGGATGAGGTGCGGCCACTGAGCCAGCCGACATTGGCGTTGTTGCTCGATTCCGACACCGTATAGCTGATGTGGGTCCTGTCCGTCTTGCCGCACAGCTCGGACGCGTAGCGGGCCGTATCAGGGTCCGAAGTCGTGAGAAAAATCTTAGTTCTGAATGCCTGCAATAGGGTCTTGACCCCCTCATTGGGCAGTGCTTCCTTGAGACTCGAAATGCTCTGCGTTGCGACCAGAGGGATGCACTTCGGCTGCCGCGACAGAGACAAAAACCTCTCATCTCCACTAGGGTTGTCACCACCCACGGTGGCGAAGTTCTGGTACTCATCGCAGATGAAGACGGTAGGCCGGAAGTGCCGCTCCGGGTGCTCGTCCATCGCGGGGATGCGCAGCATCACGGCCCGCTGGTAATCGACCTTCATCATGGTCCCGATCACTTTGGCGAGGGCCGGGTTGAGCGCCGCGGGAAAGTTCAGGCCCACGACCTTGCCCGACTCGATCAACTCCTCAAAGGGCGGCAGCACCTTCACCACAGGATCGGTTGCGATGGCTTTGCCTTCGTACAGCTCTTTTGGTGGACAGAAGATGCGGCGCACCTTTCTGTCGGTCTCGAACAAGGACAGAAAGATGGCGATACCTTGGACGATCGCGGTCTTGGTCTCATCACGGAAGAACTTCCAGTGCTCCCAATACCAGTAGAAGACGCTCTCCCAACTGGCATGAGCATCCTCGTCGCACTGCCTGCGCCTATATAAGGATGCAGCAATGGATGTTTCCATGAGGATGGCCGACTCCAGTTCTTCCGTCGAGCGGGCCAGATACTGGGCCAGCTTTTCATTCCACGAGAAGCCGAACGGGGCCAGGGTTGACTCATACTTCAGATAGTCCGGTTTGCTGCATCCGATGAAGGAAACCATTGTGAACCGCCGTCCGGTCTCGACCAACATCTGCTCCAGCGTCCCGGCGCTGATGACGGTGCGGAAGATGTCGAGCAGGGTTACGTACCCGTCGCGGACGCGATGCAGCATGATGACGTACCGGACAAGGTCGGTGTAAGACTGCTGCCAGAATGGTTCTTTGCCTTTGCCCCAGATGGCGACGATGACCGAGGCGATGTTGAACGCCTGCGCGTAAGCATCGGAGTCGTTATTTAGAGGGTTATAACGGATGTTCCCGGTAAGTGAAACCTCCACATAATCCCGCTCGCGTCCGCAACTTGTAAGAATCTCCCGCACCTGCCGGCAGAGGTCGCCCTTGACTTCAAGCACAACGCCGGAGAGTCTGCGTTCAGGATCGTTTGCCTTGTACGCGAACAGTTGGCGCATGGCCGGCAGAACGATGGCTTTAGTCTTCCCACTGCCCGTTGCCCCGGCCACGCAGATGCCGGTGTACAGGCCGCGCTCCGGTAGAGAGAGCCATTGCGGAGTTGGGGAAGGTTTTGGTTTCAACGGATGGTGAAGCTCGCCGACGATCAGTTCTAGATCTTCCCGCAAGAGCGGATCGGGGTATGGCGGCAACGGTCCGGCGACCTGATCGAGCTTCGGCTGATAGAAGTGAACGTAGGCCACAGAAAACAGGATCGAGAAGGCGAGGAATGGCGTGCTGTAAAGAAACAGGGTGTAGCTCCAGACCAATCCTTGAAAGGTCGCTGGCCGCTCCAGCTCCAGCAGCCGCAGCAGCGGATCACCAACATGGATCGGACAGAGACTCTGAAGCACGATGCCGCAGGCCGCGCTCATACCAAGAGAGAGCAGCAGACGGTACTCGATCAGGGGATGAAGCGCGTCCTGAAGACGGGGTGACAATCGCATACAACAGCCTCCTTTCTATGCGCGTGCCGTCGATGACGGATCGGACTTCGTGACTACATCCGGCACGGTTTTGGTTGCAGCCGGTATCTGCTTTAGGCTTCCGACGGTCCGTGTCGAACCTGTGGCGAGACCGGCCTTATACTTCAGGAACTCTTCTTCCTGCGTGAGTGCGAAGCGCAGCAGCTCGTTGACGATGTATCTGCGTTCGTTATCTGACCATGTGGCCATCAGGTCGATGTCCTGCGAGATGGCGTCCTCGATATTGGTCTTGAGCAGAACAAGGCTGACCTTGCTGGCTCCGTGTTCGATCTTCAGTTTGCTCATTTCTGCTTTCCTTTCTGGCCGCAATCGCGGCTGGTTGTGGTACTGGCTACAGTCCAGAGTTGGTACCTGATCTGGACCGAAGCTGGTACCGGGTTAGGACCGAAGCAAGTACCGGAACAGGACCATCACAGGTACTTGCATCAGGCCATCTCGGTACGTGGGCGGGAGCGACCAGCGCGGTGTCAACCGCCGCGGGAAGTGCGGAGCACTGGGGTCGCTCCCGCCCACGTACTACCCAGCTCTTTGTGCCTTGTCCTGCTATGTATCTGGCAGCAAAGCACTTCCTCGGTGCTCTATCTCCGGGCATGTGAACCCTCGATAGAACCCCTCGGCTCACTTCGCTGAATCCGGGGATAGCTGTAGTCCAGCAGAAGTGTGGTGAATCGTGGCTGGAGTTGAGCGCGAGGTTGCGCCGCAATGGGGCCGTCGTCGTCGTCGAAGAGACGCGGACTCCGGGGCAAAGCACCGGAAAAGCGGCTCCAGAATGTATCTCTGGCGTCGGCGAAATTGAAGTCGGAGGCTGCAATATAGACCACCTCGAAGTTGCCTACAGCGCGCAGCAGCGAATCGGCAACCGCCAGGAAGCGAAGAAACTTTTCTACGGTCGCGAGTCCTTCATCGATGAAAGCGAAGCGCACCGGCGAGTGGGCAGGACGGCTCCGGTCTGCAATCGATATGGGAGAAGCTGCGAGCAAGGGAAGCAGCCGTCCGTCATCGTTAGTGAAAAGCTCCGGCGGGATGCTCCGGTCGTCCGAGAAGAAGCAGAGCCGTTGCTCGTCGGATTCGAGGTAATGGTGACCGTCGTTTTCGAGGACATAATCGATCGCCATCAGGCGGGCGCGCACCTGGCCGTCGCCCTTCCTGCGCCGGAGCTGCGAATCTGGATTACCGAACAGACGGTAGATCGTCCGTGAGTAGAGGTGATACACCTGCCATCCCTGCCGGTAGTCCAGAGACTCGATGTGCGCTGCGGTCCGTGCCTTCTCCAGAAAGCGCATGACCAGGGCGCCTTTGTTGCGGTCGATGAAGTAATCGAACTGGCGGCGCAGGAAATAGCCGGAATGGACGGCAACAAGATACAGGAACGCGGACTCGCGTTCGGTATAGCCGAGCGATCTAAGAGCGACGATGGGATCGGTGTCCACAGTTACAACTCCAGGATGCGTTCCATAAGGTGCTGGTCGTTCTCTATCTTCGCGGTCAACGTGGCCCGGTCGGACGACGAAGCGTAGACATGAAAGCCCGACTGCGCTTTGGCGCGGAGATGGCCGGGCCGGTAGGCCGCGGTCAGAACTTCGATATCGTCGTGACTGGTGCGCGATCCCGTATCGATATCGCGGTCAGGATCATGAGGCAGATCGTATTCAATTCGCGCGTCTGGGATTTGAATGCCGCCATCCACGAATGGCAGCTCCAATTGCCCGGCGACCTGCTCTTTGATCTCTGCCATTTCCCGTTCGGGATTAGCTTTTCGCTCGGCGTGAATCGCTTTCTGGACCTGCGACTTCAGTTCAAAGTCGAGCTGAACCCGGAGGTTCGTACCGCCTTTTTTCTCGATGCGCTCAGCCTCTTTGCCATAGGCGCGATAGATTTGCGTGTCATGTTCCACCTCGCGGGGCTTGACCATGCCGGAGTAAAATCTTTGATCCTGCGGCAAGCCGGAGGTCTGACGGGCCATATCGCGGCCCGCTCTGGTCAGGGTAACGACTTCGATTTTCTCGACCCTGCCGCCGCGTCCATCACGGCGGGCGTTGACAGCATCGACCTGAATGAGTCCCTGTTCACGCAGAAAGGAGAGGTCTCGTTCCATGCGTGAGGGACGATTGTCGTAGACGGTTTCGGCAAGATCGCGGGTGGCGATGACGCGAAAGCGGCCCACTTCGGCGAGAACCCTTCTCTCTTCCTCACGCAGGGACATGCCCACGACCTGCTGCGGAATCGCGTGTCTGCGGGTGCGTTGGTCCATCGGGCGGTCATGATTGACGCTGTGCTGCCGTGGTTCGCGGGGCCGTTCAGGGTGCAAAGAACGGTCGCGGCTGGGATGAGGAATCTGCAACACGCGGCGGTTCTGAGCGCGGGCCGCGAGGTCTTCCCGCCGCCGTTCAACGGGCGAAGATTTCAGCGGCGGTGCGGAGCGCGGAGCCTCTGGCTCCCGCTGGCGAGGAATGTCATGGGAGATATCGAGGCGCATCAGTTAGTCTCCCGGTTTTGGTTTTCAAAGTCGAGTGGTGACTGTGATGGAATAGCAGGCTCCTCTTTCAGTTGGCCCTGAAGGATAACGACGTCATATTCGGAGATATCGCCAAAGAACTCCATCTCCCGTTGCGCGGCTTCTTTGGCGGCGCGGACACGGGCGACCATGCCGGTCGAGAAGTCCATGTGCTCTTTCTCGTCGGCTTCGCTGGGTGGTGTCCCTGGCGCTCCGGTTGAATCTTGCCTACTCTTCGCCGAACTGCGCGGCGATCTCTTCTGAGAGTTCCGAGTGTCCACTGTGTATCTCCTGATCGAAGTGTTTGAGTTTGCGGCCTGTGTCGCGGAGGAAGAACTTGCGCTCGATCCAGATGGCGAGGCCGAGGAGGTTGGCGAAGAGCAGAGCGCAATAGAGCGCGATGCTCTGGAGATAGCTGTGCAGGATGAGGCTGCGCCACGGGACAAAGAAACGCAGCTCGTGACTCAGCCAGAAGCCGAGCGCGAGGAAGATCAGGGTGGCGACAAAGGTGGCATTGGCGATCACGATGTTCCTTTCCGCCGCGATAGTTGCGCGGCACTGCCAGTACAAAAGCGGAGAGGCGTTAGCCTCTCCGCAAGATGTGAGCGGGACGGTACTAGCCGTCCTCGCCAAAATCAACGAGCGCGTCCGGACGGTCCAGCCGTTGAATGCGTATCGCATGGACGGCATAGGTTGAGTGCTTCACCGGGAAGTGTTCGCCCTCGACGACAATGCCACGCTCCTGTTCCAGAGCACGCAGCTCGCCTTCGATTTCGAGGTAGTCGCCGCGCCTCATGCTGCGGGTGAGACCGCAGAAGAACGGACCAGGGCAGATGATGCGATGCCAATCGGTGCGTG
Organism: Acidobacteriaceae bacterium; assembly: GCA_049578265.1. Lineage (GTDB taxonomy): Bacteria > Acidobacteriota > Terriglobia > Terriglobales > Acidobacteriaceae > Granulicella. The sequence continues at coordinate 2,687 of JBAULP010000008.1, read as the reverse complement.
GCAGCCACTCGTTGGCTCCGAGATCCCACACGCCGGAGACGGTCGCCAGCAGCAGGACTGCGAGGGAATCATTCTGGATATGGTCCGACGAGGGAGCCTCGGCATCTTTAGCGAGAAAGCCTCTGAGGGTGACGGTGTTGGCGAAGAGATTCATGATTGCACCTCCCATTGGGAGGATGACGCGGCCTAAGCCGCGTCATCCTCCGTGATGGGCTCGGCATCGGGGTTCTCACCCGAGGTCGGCGGCGTCAGCTTCTTGACGATGCTGGCGCGAATCTCCCAACCCCGGCGCTTCACCGTGACCTTCTTTTTGCCCTCGCCAACTTCCACGTCGAACTCGGAGCTGCGCAGCTCGCCTTCGACCTGTACGTAGTCGCCCTTTTTCAGGTCCTTCGCGTAGTCGGCGGGCTTGCCGAAGGCCACGATGCGGTGCCACTCGGTGTGGTTTACCCACTGGCTCGTCTGCTTGTCCTTGTAGCCGGACTTGGTGGCGAGTGACAGAACCACAAACGTGTTCTGCTGTTTGGTTGCAAAGCTCTCGGCGCTCTTGCCGAGATAGCCCTTCAAAGAGATGTTGTTTTCGTAGAGTGCCATGTCATTTCTCCTGTTTGTATTTGCCCGGATTGCCCTCGGGACACTCTTGCGCGAAGCGACGCGAGGTGCCCCGCTCCCAAGCGCCAAGGAGTGCTTTCTTGGAGGGACCCAGAAGAAGTTTGTACGGCGTTCTTTGCCGCGGTTTACAAACTTGTTCTGGGAGGTGCCGGGAAAGCAGAACGACGCAGTGCCGCAGGGCGCGGGACAAGCACCAAAGCGAGTGACCGAGGGTGAGCAGGGAAAATATGGAGAGTTGGCGCTGTATGGAAACACTTGTTTGAAGGGCATCTCTATAAGGACACCGGAGCAACCGGACAGTAGTGGAACTGTGCCTGTCTGTCTGCCATGTTTCCGGCTGCAAAAGCAGAGGGTGGTTGAGCCATAGTTTCCGATGGTCCGCATCGTCCTCCCCGCTGTGCCGTGAGTAAAGACCTGACTTTGGGCGACGGAATCGAAGGTGAGTCGCACAGCTCGAACACTGAGGCGGCGAGGGCAAGGAGAGGACCCGCTCGTTTCGGGGTTGGGAGGCACGTGACTGCATCCACAGAATTCGAGCCCGCCGGATCACCTGGACCTCCCGATGTCGGGACCATCACGGAGGATGGCATCGACGGCTGCGATGCGCTCCCCGATCCAGCGCATGACCGGGACAGCCATCGAATTGCCGAGAGCCTTGTAGCGGGGGCCATCGGCTGCCAGCTTGCCGCGATACTCGACGAGGGTGTAATCGTTGGGGAATCCCTGCAACCGTTCGCACTCGCGTGGCGTCAATCGCCGCACGGCCATCTGAGGCGTCATCACGCCATCGATACGCCCACCCTCGCCGCCACGCTGGAGGGTTCCCGCTATATCGGTCGATGCGGTGAGTTCTCCAGACCAGACGACAGGCTGCTCCTGAAGCACCGCGGTCGTCGAGCTGTTCTCGATACTTCCGGGAGCGCGGGTGCGTAGACTTCCAGCGACCTCGGTGGATGAGGCGGCGCTTGTAGTTCCATCGCTGCCATGAAGTGTGAAGGCGACAGTAGCCGCATTGCGCCCGGTGGCATTGGGATTGGTCCCCAGCGAGTGCATGACATCGCTGGCGAGAACCTCCCCGTCCTGGTTCTGAGTAAAGGCGATGGCTACCTGGCCACCGCCATTGGAGTGGCTACCGTGATGTCCCATGCCGCGCAGTGTCGGCGCCACGTCGCTCGCGTCGTCGCCAGAGTCCTTCGAGGAGAAAGCAATATAAGACTGCTGTCTCATACTCGGTCGCGCTGCCAATGTGCCGACTGTTTTGCCGTCGCCGCCATAGAGTCGCACTTCGTCGCGGGTGTTTTGAGCAAACGCTACGGCCTGAGCACCACTGCCACTCTCAAGTGTGTGCGCGATGTCATCAGAGAAGCCGCTGCCATTGGACTGCGTGTGCGCAGTGCAGATGGCGACCGGCACCACGGGCGTGCCACGCCCGGTGCCGTCTTCACTCGCATCGAAGCCATCGGCTGAGAGCGAGTGTGCAATCAGAGTTTCGCTCTCAGAATCCTGTCTGCCCATGCCACCGGCGTTGAGGCAGTAAGAAAGCTCGTCGGTCGATGAAAGGACACCAACGCCTAATTGATTGCGGATGAAACCGTCTTTGCATCCTGAGTCGATGGTCGGCGCGGTGTCTGTGAAGCGACCACCAGCAGGGCCGACCTCAACGCCTCCGGCAGTTCCTTTCCGCGTTTCTCGGCGCGGCGGAGGATACCCCGACAGGCTGTGCTGCTCAAGTAGTACCGCTGCGGCAGCTCGCCAGTCTCCAAGATGTCCGACAACGAAGACGCGGCGCCGTCGCTGGGGTACTCCGAAATGCTGAGCGTTAAGAACTCGGTAGGCGATCCCATACCCGCAGTCGACCAACATTCGGAGGAAGGCTCCAAACGTCCGTCCTCCGTCGATCGACAGGACGCCGGGGACGTTCTCCCACACCAACCATACGGGCCGGAGCCGATCAGCAAGTCGAGCAAACTCGATGGTGAGGTTGCCACGCGGGTCATCCAGTCCCGCTCGTTTCCCGGCGACGGAGAAAGACTGGCAAGGTGTTCCTCCGGCCAGAAGGTCGATTGCTCCCACAT
>JBAULP010000007.1:0-82836 GCA_049578265.1 Acidobacteriaceae bacterium | reverse complement strand
GCTCAGGCTGCGCCGGCACCGGATGCAGCTCCGGCGCCAGATGCGGCGCCTCCGGGAGCGCGGGGGGATCGGCCCTGGGCTCCGCGGCATGACTGGGGTCGGGGTGAGCGGCGTGATCGGGAGATGGACCGCGGGCCGATGTGGGACTGGTCGCGCGGAGACTCGCTACTACCGCTGGGATTGTGGTGGAGAGATTCGCAGGTGGCAGCGCGGTTAGGGCTGACGGCTGATCAGCAGAAACGAATCAGCGACATGTTTCTGCAGAGCCGGCTGCAGTTGATTCATCTGCACGCCACGCTCCAAGAAGAGCAATTGATGCTTGGGCCGCTTTTGAACGCGACGCCGTTTGATGAAACGAAGGCGATGGCGCAGATCGATAAGATTGCCGATACGCGCGCGGAACTGGAGAAGACAAACGCGAAGATGCTGCTGAACATTCGAGGTGTGTTAACTGCGGATCAGTGGAGCAAGCTGAAGGATCATATGCACGGTATGCGGTCGCGAGGCAGTTGGAGTGATCAAGGACCGCAAGGTCCGCAGGGTCAGCAACGTCCCGACTAGAAATCTTCGATCCGAATAAGGGCGTGAATTACGCCCGAATGGTTTGGCGGCGCCAGGGAACTTTCTGGCGCCGTCGACTTTTGTCCTAGAGCCAGCGGGAACGGATGACAAGCGATTGGGAGCAAAACTGGTCTTCAGGTTGGATTCCGGTATATAAAGCACTATGCGACTCCCCAATTTTGTTCCGGCCCTCGCGGCCGCAGCGGTTCTTTCTGTCTGCATTGGCGTTTCAGCCCAGGTGATGAACGGCGACTATGCGCGCGACCCGAAGCAACCGGTCGATCAGCAGTACACGAAGAAGATTCTGGAGTACACGACGGACCCTCAATTTTTGTCGCCGCTGGTGAACTATCTTCCGGCTTCGTCGACGGTGCCGACGCCGGAGAAGGTGTTGGGGGACGTGTCCGGTGCGCCGAACATGCTGCCGTATGCGGAGGACGTGTACAAGTACTTTCGGCTGCTGGCGGCAAGCACACCGCGGGTGCAGGTGGTGACGATCGGGCACAGTGAAGAGGGCCGCGAGATGATTGCGGTGGCGATTGCGGATGAGAGCCTGCTGAAGGGTGAAAAGGAGAACAACGAGCGACTGGCGAAGCTTGCCGACCCGCGGACGATTGGGATGGACGATGCGAAGGCCCAGCCGCTGATCGATGCGTCGTACCCGGTGTACTACATTACGGGAACGATTCATTCGACGGAGACGGGCGCACCGACCGCGCTGATGGAGATGGCGTATCGGTTGGCGGTAGATGATTCGCCGTACATCAAGTACATCCGCTCGCACATGATTGTGCTGATCACGCCGGTGGTGGAGGTGGATGGGCGCGATCGGATGGTGGACATCTACAAGTGGCATCGCGCGCACCCGACGGAGCAGTGGCCGCACCTGGTGTACTGGGGGCACTATGTGGCACATGACAATAACCGCGACGCGATGGGCATGACGTTGAACCTTACGAACAACGTGCTGAATACGTATATCGGATGGCACGCACAGGTGTTGCATGATCTGCATGAGTCGGTGCCGTTTTTGTATGACAACACGGTGGGGGATGGGCCATATAACGCTTGGATCGACCCGATGCTGGCCGATGAGTGGGCGGAGTTGGGATGGAATAACGTGGCGCAGATGCAGAACTTTGGCATGCCCGGGGTGTTTACGCATGGGGACTTCGACACGTGGAGCCCGGGGTATCTGATGTTCCTGGCGGGGCTGCATAACGGCATCAGCCGGTTATATGAGACGTTTGGCAATGGCGGCGCGGATACGGAGAAGCGGATTCTGTCGCCGGAGGAGTATTCACGCACGTGGTATCGGCAGAATCCTCCGCTGCCGGTGGTGACGTGGTCGCAGAGAGACAACAATAACTATGAGGAGAGTGCGCTGCTCTCGACGCTTTCTTATTTTTCGAAGAACACGCATCACTTTCTGGTGGACTACTACGAGAAGAGCAAGCGGTCAGTTTTGAAGGCGACGGTGGAAGGGCCGGCGGCTTACGTGATTCCGGCAAATGCGGCGGATCTGAATCGGCAGGTGCAACTGCTGGAGGTGTTGAAGAAGCAGCATGTCGAGGTTCAGCAACTGACGGATGCGGCCACGGCAAGCGTGCCTGCGGCGAAGCGTGGAGGGAAAGCTACCGAGGAGACGTTCCCGGCGGGAAGTTTTGTGGTGCGGATGGATCAACCCTATTCGCGCATTGCGGACGCGCTGTTGGATAAGCAGTACTGGTCTCCGGATGATCCGCAGAAGCATCCGTACGATGACACGGGGTGGAGCTTCAGCGAGCTGTTTAACTTGAAGGTGGTGCGGCTTACGGACACGTCTATCCTTGCCGCGAAGATGACGAGCGTGGATGATCCGGCTGGGTTGTCGGGCAAGGAGACCGGCGCGGGCTCGGTGGTAGCGATTGCGAATACGGGGCAGAGCACGCTGCTGGCGCTGGTTTACAAGCTGAAGGACGCGCATGTGGCCGTGACGGAGAAGGCATTCGATACGGATGGAAAGACCTTTGGTGAGGGCTCGCTGTTGATCAGCGATGTATCGGATGCGACGTTGGGGCCGGTGTTGAAGGAACTGTCGCTGGATGCGACGCGGTTGGCGGCTGCGCCGGATGTGGCGACGCATGCGGTGAAGGCTCCGCGAATTGCGTTTATGCATACGTGGCAGGGAACGCAGACCGAGGGATGGTGGCGCTATGAGTTTGATCACGCAGGCGTGCCGTATGCGTACATCAGCACGCAGACGGCGGCTGCGGAGCCGGATCTCCGCAGCAAGTATGACGTGATTGTGTTTGCGCCGGTGGGGTATGCGTCGACGCAATCGATTATGAATGGAACACCAATGTACGGGAACGCGCTGCCTTGGGAGAAGACGGCGCTCACGCCGAATCTCGGGCGGTTGGATTCTACTGCCGACACGCGTCCAGGGCTGGGACTTCAGGGGTTGGAGCATCTGCGCGCATTTGTGCAAAAGGGCGGGCTACTGATTACGTCGGAGGATACGGCACAGTTCGCGGTTGAGAGCGGGCTGGCACCTGGCGTTTCGGTGGAGCATAGCGATGCGCGTGTGGTGGGTACGGTGCTGGACACGGTGTTCGTGGAGCGGAACAACCCGGTGGCATGGGGCTATGGAGCTTCAGTGCCGGTGATCAGCGCCAACGGGATGGTGTTCAACGTGAGCGACGTGGATGGCGGCAGAGGGCCGGGGCGCATGTTGATGGATCCTTACACGCAGCGGCCAACGGGACGTGGGAGCGTGGACGACAGCGACGTGGTGCAAGGCCGCAAGGATGTGGCGCCAGAAGTGTTGGTGAAGCAGAAACCCTGGGAGGCAAAGGTGCTGAATGAGGAGCAGATGCGGAATAATCCGGCGGTCATTCCAGTGGCGCTGCGGCCGGAGGTGATTTTGCGATTTGCCGATGCGAAGGACATGCTGCTGTCGGGGCTGCTTGCGAATCAGGGCTCGATCGCGGAGCATGCAATTGTTGTGGACGCGCATCTAGGTGATGGCAACGTGCTGTTGTTCGGTAACAATCCGGTGTATCGCGGGGAGACGGTGGGGAGTTATCCGCTGGTGTTCAATGCGATCTTGAATTTCGATCATTTGTCCCCCGCGGCGAAGCCTTAGAACGAAGCGAAGTGGCGACGCGCCTGCGCGAGACGGGGCGCAAGCTGCGCAACGGAAGACATGCATGCGCAGAGTTATGCGCTCGCGAAGAATCGTGGACATTTTTGTAGGATCTGCGGTGGTTAAAGCGCCGTTGCACCTTGCATTTGAGGTTATCTTCCTGTAATACATTAGGTATTCGCAAATTGTAGAAACCTTTTCCTGTTTGATTGTTGGCAACCAGACCGACGCATCCGTGTATTCATTCAGGATTTTTCAGGCCCATTAGAAGGTCAGGTCAAGCTGTTAACTCTTTGGAGGAAGCTTTTGATGAGATGCATTCGTGTATTTGCCGTCTTGTTTTTCTCTCTATTTGCCATTGGGGGTTTTGCTCAAATCGCGACGACGTCGCTGCGGGGCGTGGTGAAAGATCCGACGGGCGCGTTCGTGCCGGGCGCCACTATCACGCTCAACAACAGAGCGACAGGGGAGACCTTCAAGGCTGTCTCTAAGAGCGGTGGTGATTATCAGCTAGCGCAGCTTCCGCCTGCGAAGTACGTGATTACTGTGATCGCTCCGGGCTTCGGAAGCGTTTCTAAAGAGGCGGAGCTCCTGGTGAATCAGCCGGCGACGATTGATTTTTCTCTGTCGGTGAAGGGAAGCACCGAGGTTGTGGACGTGACGGAGTCTGCGCAGACGTTGAATACGATTGATGCGTCGCTGGGCGGCTCGACGGACAATGCGACGATTCAAGCGCTGCCGAGTGAAGAACGAAATGTTCCGGACCTGTTGTCGCTACAACCAGGAGTCTTTTTTCTGCCGCCTCCATCGAATCCTGCAATGGCGGACAGCCGTACCGGCGCGGTGAACGGTGGTCGTTCCGATCAGGGCAATATTACGTTGGATGGTGTGGACGATAATGACCAGGTTCGAGGCCTGGCATTTACGGGTGTTTTGCGCGAGACTCAAGACTCGGTGGAAGAGTTCCGGGTGACGACGAGCAATGCCGATGCGGATGCTGGGCGTTCGTCGGGCGCTCAGGTATCGCTCGTGACCAAGTCGGGTACAAATAAGTTTCACGGCGCGGCCTATGAATATTTTCGCCCGTCAGACACGGTGTCAAACGATTACTTCAACAAGCAAGCTCAATTGTCGAGCGGTTTAGATAACCGTCCTCCGAAGAAGATCCGCAATATTTTTGGTGCTGACCTCGGCGGCCCGATCGTGAAGGACAAGCTATTTTTCTTTGGGAACTACGAGGCGGAGCGTATCGCGGAGAGCTCAATCGTGAGCCAAACGGTGCCGACGGCGCTTTATCAGCAGGGCATACTGCAATACCAGGGAGACAACAGCTCTGGCGGAATTGTTACGGACACGATCACGGCGCAGCAGGTGGCCACGCTGGATAGTGGGTGCCAGGTGTGCAATACCGCGGCATACCCGAATAATCCGGGGCCGAATCCGAACTCTCTTAGCTATTTCACGTCGATGCCTGCGGCGAACGGAACGAGTCTCGGAGATGGACTTAACGAAGGCTCCTACACCTTTGCTTCGCCAAACCCAAAGACCTTGAACACGAGCATTGTTCGGATTGATTACATTCCGAGTACAAGCCAGCGGATCTTCGCGCGAGGCAATCTGCAGAAGGATACGACGGCAAACACCGAGCAGTTTCCTGGCCAGGGGCCGTCGTCGACTACCGAAGACAATACCAAGGGCATGACCTTTGGGGATACGTGGTCGATTGGTCAAAACATGGTGAATGACATTCGATACGGATATATTCGCCAGGGGTACGGAGATATTGGCGTTGGGTCCGGCGACTATGTTGATTTTCGGTTTCTCGCGAACGCAACTGCGGAGACGCGGAGCACAGTTGTCAGCGTTCCGGTGAATAATCTGATCGATAACTTCTCCCTGACCAAGGGGAAGCATAATATGCAGTTCGGTTTGAACTGGCGATTGGTTGATCAGAACCGGACATCGAATGAATCGTCGTTCGATAACGCGAGCACGAACCCTTACTGGTTGAAGGGCGATCCTCCGCAGCCGGATGCGGTGCTGGGAATGGATCCCGTGGATAGCGGCTTCACGAACTCGTATGACATCGCTTACGCCAATCTGATTGGAACGGTGCCATCGGTGACGGTGGTTTCGAACTACGACATCACGAGCGCATCGAGTGCGACCTTGCTTGCGGACGGAACGCCGCTGGTTCGACACTTCAGAGCGAACGAGTATGAGGGATACGCGCAGGACTCATGGCAGATTCTGCATAACCTGACGATTACCTATGGTGTTCGTTACACGTTGCTGCAGACGCCTTACGAGACGAAGGGCCAGCAGGTTTCGCCGACTGTAGATACGCACGCGTGGTACACGGAGCGCGAGACGGCTGCACTACAAGGACAGATCTACGAGCCAGATCTAACCTTTGTGCCGAGCGGAAAGTATTATGGGAAGCCCGGGTTCTATCCGGAGAACAAGAACAACTTTGCGCCGCGGCTGGCGATCGTGTATTCGCCCGATAACAAGACGACGTTCCGCGCGGGCGCGGGCATCTATTATGACCACTTCGGAGAAGGACTAATCAATACGTTCGATCAGAACGGATCCTTTGGTATTTCCAGTGCGGTAACGAATCAGGCCGGAACAATTCCTTATGAGAGCGCTGCGCGTTTTACGGGACGGCAAAATCTTCCCGCTGGAGTAAATACGCTCGTGTCGCCCTCGACGGAGACGTTTCCGTTCACTGCGCCGGAAGATAACTTCGCTATTACCTGGGGCATCGACAACCGGCTGAAGACGCCTTATGCGGAGTCGTTTGACCTGTCGATGCAGCACGAGTTTCCAGGCGGGTTCACCTTCGAGCTCGCTTATGTGGGCCGCTTAGGAAAGCATCTGCTGCAGAGTCTGGATTTGGCCGAGCCGGTGGATTATACGGATCCCCAGGGTGGCGGCGATTACTTTACAGCGGGTTCGCAGTTGTCCAAGGAAGTCGATCAGCATGGAGGCGATCCGACGGCAGTCGTCCAGGCCATACCGTACTTCGAGAACGTGTTCCCGTTCATGGCGAACATTGTTGTGACGGATCCAAATACGGGCGCAATTGTCTACGATGGGACGGGGAAATCTGCTACGCAGAATATCTATTCAGAGGAGTGGGCCCCTTATCGGTATAACTACGGGGCAACCACCTCATTAGCGGATATCGACTTCTACTGCGATTATGGTTGCCCGACGGGTTATCAGTCGAAGTTCTGGCAGGACCAATTCTCGTCGCTGTATGCGCTCTCGACGATTGGAAAAAGCTATTACAACGCGGCGCAGTTTACGTTGCGTCATCCGATGCGCCATGGATTGCAGATGGACGTGAGCTATACGTTCTCGCGATCGATTGACTGGGGTTCGGATGCGGAGCGGTCGTCAGAGTTCTCCAGCGGAGTTGCTACCGGGGCGAGCTCGATCATCGATACATGGAAGCCCTATCTGAATAAGGGAGTTTCGGATTTTGATACGACGAGCCTGATAACGGCGGATTGGGTGTACGAGCTGCCGTTTGGAAAAGGAAAGTCATTTCTTGGCACGGCGAATCCTTTCATTCAGGCGGTGCTGGGTGGATGGCAGTCGTCGGGAATCTTCCGGGCGACGAGCGGACTGCCGTTTTCGTTGTTTGAGCCGGGCTGGACGACGGACTGGCAGCAAGAGGGCTATGGCGTTGTCACAGACGCTACCCTCCATGCGAAGAAGCAACGCGACGGATACGGAAACGTATCGTATTTCTCTAATCCGAATGCAATCAACGGCGGTGTGTATAACGGATCTCCCGTGCGCTTGCCTTATCCGGGAGAAACTGGCGAACGCAACAACTTCCGTGGTGATGGTTACTTGGATCTGGATTCCGGTTTGGCAAAGAACTGGGGACTTGGTCGCTACGGGGGTCTCCAATTCACTTGGGAGGTGTACAACATTACCAACTCAAACCGGTTTGACCCGTTCTCTATCGGATCTCAGCTAACCGGTGGCAACCTAGGAGTAGCCAGTGCATTGCTCACGACACCACGTCGTATGCAATTTTCGCTACGGTACGCTTTCTAGTTCAGCACATGGCGTGACTCGTGACCGGCGGAGAGCTTACTCCGCCGGTCTTCTCATTTTTACGATAGAGGCATTATTCAAGCAGGAACCTTGAAACAGACTATGAGATTTATTTCCGCATACGTCGTGGTGTTCTCCGTGTTGGCGGGCGCTTCTATTTCTGCCGGTGCACAGGGAGTTGTGGCGGCGCATCAGAAGCCTTTCGTCACACTGGATGAGTTTATGAATGCGACGGAGATTCTCGGGGCGCGGATCTCTCCGGATGGATCAGCGGCGGTGATCTCGACAGCAGCACCGGACTGGCAGCACAACCGGTTCAAGCAAGACCTGAGGTTGTGGACCAGCAAGAGCGGCGCGGTGAGGCAGCTCACGTATATGGGGCATGCGTCGTCACCGCAGTGGTCGCCGGACGGGACGATGATTGCGTTTCTTTCGGATCGTGCGCTTCCAGGAGATCTCGCTGCAAATGCGGAAGGGAACTCCGCTGAGCGAGGCGACAATAGCAGCCGAGTTTGGCTTATTCCTGTTGCAGGTGGAGAAGCGGTTCCGCTGTATCGCGAACCCTTAGACGTTCACGCGTTTGCATGGTCGTCGGATGGGAGGAGCGTCGTGGTTTCTGTGACGGAGCCGCTGTCGAAAGATGAGGAGGGTGCAGAGAAGTTAGAGTGGAAGGATGTGATCCGGTGGCGCGAGCAAGAGCGTGGCGACGTGCTGCTCGCGGTGCGGGTTGGTGCTGCGCTGGAGGTGAGCACGAAGACGCCGGCGGCTCATGAGGCGCCGAAGCCTGCTACGGATAAGCCCGAGTATCCTGCGGACGCGACAGTGCTTGCGCACAGCAAGCTGAAGATCGTGGAAATCGCACCCTCGCCGGAGGGCGGACAGATTGCGTTTGAGACAGGGCCCGTGTCGCGCCGACTGGAAAACCCGGCGGAGAGCGAAGTGTTTGTTGTGAAAACGAGCGGTGGGCCGGCGCGACGACTCACGCACAACCAAGGGTTGGAGAGTGACTTACATTGGATGCCCGGGGGCAAGACGATCGACCTGTTGGTGCGGGCTGGCAACGGATCGATCGAGGGGCCTTACGAGGATGTGCAAGGAAGAATTTACTCGCTGGACGTGTCGACGGGGGCTGTGAAGCGGCTGGGCGCGGCGTTCCGCGGCTCCTGGGAGGATATGGCGGTGACGGTGGATGGCACGGTGCTTGCGGCTGGGCTCGAGGGAATCGATCAGAAGGTATATCGCATCGAGGGAGAGCGTGCAGAGGTGGTTGTGACTGCGCCTGGGAATGATGCGCATTTGGACGCGGCGCTGCATGGGCGCGGCGTGTTGTTTACGCACTCGACGATTACGCAGCCGACGCAGGTTTATGTCACAGGAGATGCTGCATCGATGGACGCGGCCAAGGCGGTGACGGCGTTCGATCCAGTCTTTGCTGAACGCGCGCAGGTAGAGTGGCGTTCTTACCGCTGGAGGTCGGCGGATGGGACCGAGGTTGAGGGCATACTGATCTACCCGCCTGGCAAGATGGGCGAGAAGCATCTGCCGACGTTCACGCTCGTTCACGGCGGACCTGAAGATGCAGATGGAGATCGCTTTGGAGCCGACTGGTATGACTGGGCGACGTTGGCAGCGGCGAACGGGTGGTTAGTGTTTCGACCTAACTATCGCGGTTCGACGGGTTATGGGGATTCGTTCATGCTGGGGATCCGGCCGCATATTGTCTCCGCGCCGGGCAAGGATATTCTTGCGGGCGTGGATGCGCTGGTGAAAGAGGGCATTGCCGATCCGGATCACTTGACGATCGGCGGCTACAGTTACGGTGGTTACATGACGAACTGGCTGATCACTCAGACCACGCGATTCAAGGCGGCTGTGACTGGAGCTGGGGCGGTGGAGCATGCGGCCAATTGGGGGAATGATGATCTTACCTGGGACGACGCTTGGTATCTTTCGGGCACGCCGTGGGAGAAGCCCGAGCTGTACCAAAGTGAAGCAGCGCTGTTTCAACTGGACAAGGTGACGACACCAACGCATATTGTTGGGGGAAACGCGGACGACCGGGTGAGCTATCTGGAACAAGTGTTATTGGAGCGCGCATTGCAGCGATTGAATGTGCCGCATACGTTGCTTGTCTTCCCGGGCGAGAATCATCCGTTGGACAAGAATCCTTGGCATGGCTATATCAAGGTCCGTGAAGAGCTGAAGTGGTTGAAGCAGTACGGCATGTCATAGTCGCGTCTTTCGTTATCTCAACTTTTCCCCATACCCGCCGATAGTCACCGTAGGACCGCACAGGAGCGGCGAGGACGAAGGAATTGCCTGTCAGTCGTAGCTCCTGCTCACAACCTGGTTGGCGATGATCATGTCAGCAAGGATGCGGAACAGAGAGACGGGTGCCGCGTGCAGAGCATAGCAAACTTCTTTTCGATCGTTCCAGATCCTATGCTTCTGGTGAATGAGGAGGGCAAGATTGTGCTCGCCAACGAGAACACCTGCAATCTATTTGGGTATGCTGCGGGTGACCTCAACGGAAAGGCGTTGACGACGCTGGTGCCGGAGCGCTATCACGCCGCGCACGATAAGTATTTTCAGGCATTCGCGAAGGCGCCGCGCGTACGCGAGATGGGGCAGGGTATCGAACTTAACGCCTGCCGGGCTGACGGTTCGAACTTTCCGGTGGAGGTAAGTCTCAATCCGTATGTCACTTCCAACTCGACTTATACGCTGGTGACGGTGAGGGCCATAGCCGAACGCAAGGCCACGGAGACCAGGATTCGGCATTTGAATCGGGTGCTGGCGATGCGGGGTCGGATTAACTCCTTAATTCTCCGGGCGCAGGATTGCGAGGAGCTGTTTGGCGAGGCATGCAGGATCGCGGTTGAGGCGGGCGCGTTCAGCATGACATGGATCGGAATGCTTGATGCAGAGAGCTCGCAGTGGAAGTCGCGCGCGAGCTTCGGCAAACATTCGGTGGAATATCTGGATGTGGCAGATGTGGTGGCTCCGTTTTCCGAACGTCCGGAGGGTGTGGCGGTCAGCGAGAATCGGCCTCTGTGGATTCAGGAGTGTAAAGAGCATGCCCTTACGGCCGCGTTGCACGAAAGATGTAGCGAGTTTGGGTGGAGATCTCTGGCAGCAATCCCGTTGCAACGAGATGGGCAGCCGGTTGGCGTGCTTGCGTTGTATGCGAGTGAGCCTGGGGCCTTCGACGAAGAAGAGATGAAGCTGTTGACCGACGTTGCCTCCAACCTTTCCTTTGCCGTAGACCATTTTGAGAAGGAGACCAGGTTGAAGCGTCTGGTCGACTTTGACGGGCTTACAGGACTTGGAAACCGTGCCTGGTTCATGAGCAGGATCATCCATCATCTTCGAAAGGCTGGGAGGGACAACGAGAAGCTGGCTGTGCTGCAGTTGGATGTGGAGCGATTCAAGAACATCAACGACGGTCTAGGGCACTGCACCGGTGATCTGGTGTTGCAACAAGTCGCCAAGTGGCTGGTGGAAGAGTGTGGAGAAAACGTACTGTTGGCGCGGCTGGATGCGGATCACTTCGCCGCTATCCTTCCCGAGGTGCAGAGCGTGGCGGATATTGAGCTTATGCTGCAGCGGTGGATGAGCGCGCTTCGCGACCAATCATTTGGTCCAGAAGAAGACCCGTTCCGGATCAGTATGAAGGTGGGAATCTCGGTCTATCCGGAGGACGGGATCAACGCAGGCGCACTCTTCAATCATGCGGAAGCAGCGCTGAGGCAGGCCAAGGCGAGTCGTAATCGCTACCTCTTCCACACGCGGAAGATGAGTGAAATGACGGCCGGAAAGTTTGTGCTGGAAAACCAGCTTCGCCTGGCCTTGGACCGGGAAGAGTTTGTTCTGTACTACCAGCCCAAAGTTGACGCGAACTCTGGCAAGCTCACGGGCGCCGAGGCCCTGATTCGATGGAATGACCCACACACCGGGTTGGTCCAGCCGAATCGATTCATTCCGATGTTGGAGGAGACGGGTCTGATCCGCGAAGTGGGGCGCTGGGCATTGGGGAAGGCCGTCGAGGACGCGCTGCGTTGGCGGAAGACGCACTCCGCGTCGGTCCGGATTGCCGTAAATGTTTCTCCGTTGCAACTTCGCGACAGGCAGTTTCTTCATAACGTCGAGACTGCGCTCGCACGTCATCCAGACGCAGCAGCCAACCTGGAACTGGAAGTGACGGAAGGGATGATCATGGAGGACACCGAATACTGCATCGAAGTCCTTCGGATGATTCGGGCGATGGGCGTGACGATTGCCGTCGATGACTTTGGAACGGGTTTCTCGTCATTAAGCTACCTGGCGAAGCTGCCGCTGGACACGCTGAAGATTGACCGTTCGTTTGTGGTGGACGTGACCAGTGCGACGGAGAGGTTGTCGCAGATCTCTGCGATTGTGAATCTGGCACACTCTAAGCGGCTGAAGGTGGTTGCCGAAGGGGTGGAGACCGAGGAGCAATTGCGTCTTCTTCGCATGCTGGGCTGCGATCAGGTGCAGGGGTTTCTGTTCAGTAAGCCGTTGCCTAGTTCTCTCTTTACCTCTCGATACTTGAGGAAGCCTGTCGAGCGTGTGCCAGCGCCGATCCTGCAACCATGCAGGGCCGGCCAAGCCGCTAGCTAGGCTTCGGTGCAATGGTTTGCGGCGTAGGCCGAGTGCGTCTGTACTCGAGGTGAGCGCAGAGATTCGGGTATAGGTGCTGCAAACGACATCGCTCTTCAAGTTTGATTCGTAACTGCCGATGCAGTGGGTACGTATCGAATCTGGTTCATAGCAAGTGGATCCAGGACGGTTAGCGCTCTCCATTCCGTGTATCGAGTTGGATGAGGGCATGTGGATGGTGTTTAGAGATGCTTCCGAGACAGGCTTACAATTCGCAGCTCAATGAACCGTATGATCTCCTCTACGAAACCATGACCGGGGGTAAGCATGTCACTCGTTCTTGATCAGAGTGCGGCACCCGACATGGTCCGCGTGCGGGGCGAGATCCGTCTTGTGGATGCAGCGGAGAGCAGGCAGGTACTCCTTGATGCCCTCGCCTTGGGTAAAACTGTTGAGATCTCCCTCAATCCGGAAGAAGAGCTGAGTCTTGCAGCGCTGCAACTGCTCGTTGCGGCGGAACGCGAGGCTTACGCCACAGGCGTGGAGTATCACTATGCCGACGGCACTGCCGAGTCGGTTTCGCGTGCGAGGGCAGCCGCTGGAATGCCGCTTCTCGGAGAACTGGTCGCGACGCTATGAACGGATCGGATCTTCTGCCAACGCATGACCAAACGCTCGAGCAGCACCGTGAAAGCTTTCGGGAGGAGGCACGCGAGATTTTGCGTGCGCTGGAATCGTCGCTGCTGGAGTTGAATGCAGCGCCGAAGGACAAGGAGATAGTAGGAAGCGTCTTTCGCTCCATGCATACCATCAAGGGTTCCGGCGCGATGTTTGGATTCGACGAAGTGGCGGCTTTCACCCATCACCTGGAGACAGCCTTCGATGGGGTCCGTAAGGGATCGTTGCAGGTGACGCCTGAACTCATCGACCTGTCGCTAACGTCGCTCGATCAGATTGAACGCATGCTGGAGGAAGGAGGCGATCAGGCGAACGATTCGGAGTCGGCAGCTATTGTAGAGAGGCTCCAACGCATGACAGGAACTTCCGAGGCAAAGAAATCGGACTCTGTCAGCTCTCTGATGTGCAGCCAGGGTTCGGCGGACGACGCGCTGCATACATGGAAGATTCTCTTCGCGCCAAGTCCAGACGTCATGAAGAACGGCACGAATCCCTTACTTCTGTTGCGCGAGCTGGAGCGCATGGGCGAACTCAAGGTTATCGCTGACACTCGAGCGATCCCATCGCTGGAGATGATCGATCCGGAACAGTGCTACCTGAGCTGGGAGATGATTCTTTCGACTGCGGCGCCGCGCACCACCCTCCAAGACGTCTTCATCTTTATCGAAGGCAGTTGCGAACTCTCGATTGAACCGTGGGGCGGACAGGAGCCGGGGCATGACCTCACGATGAAGGAGGCAGATGGAAGCGGGCGTCTCACCGTTGGGCGTCGTGGATCAGAGAGACAAGAGCAAGTTCCCAGTCTCAGAGTCCCTACTGCAAAGCTGGACCAGTTTGTGAATCTGGTGGGTGAGCTTGTGACGGCTCAAGCGCGGCTGACTGAGATCGCATCACGGAGTGAAGATCCTGATGTCGCCAACGTAGCGGAGGAGATGGAGCGACTGACGGCATCGCTGCGCGAGAGCTCCATGAGCGTTCGCCTGGTGCCGGTCCGAGCAACCTTCGAGCGGTTTCGTAGATTGGTGCACGACCTCGCTCGCGATCTGCAAAAGAAAGTTGAGTTGTCGATCGAAGGCGCAGACACAGAACTGGACAAGACCGTTATCGATCAACTAAGTGATCCGCTGATGCACTTGATCCGGAACAGCATGGACCACGGCATTGAGAATCCGGACGCCCGGCTTGCTGCTGGGAAGTCGCCCGTGGCAAAGATCTGCCTGTCAGCGCGGCAGTGCGGCGCGAATGTGTTGATCAGTGTGGAGGACGATGGACGCGGCATTAATTCAGGCGCGGTTCGCGAGCGTGCAGTTGAAGCAGGGCTCGTGAAGGGCGAGACAGCGCTTACTGAAGCGGAGATTTATTCGTTCATTATGAAGCCCGGCTTTTCTACGTCGCGCGAGATTACCGACATTTCGGGGCGCGGCGTTGGGATGGACGTTGTGCATCAGAGCGTCGAAGCACTGCGCGGATCGATCGACATTGCAAGCAAGTTCGGAGTGGGGACGTCCATAACGTTGCGACTGCCGTTGACGCTGGCGATCATTGACGGACTGCTGGTGCGTGTCGAGGATGCCTACTTTGTGCTGCCCCTCGCGAACACGCTGGAGTGTATCGAATTGACGAAACGAGACGTTGAGCTGGCGAACGGCAAGTGTGTGATCTCGGTGCGCGGCGAGATTATTCCGTACATTCGTCTGCGCGAGTTCTTCGGAGTAGAGACTGCACGTCCGGACCGCGAACAGATCATGATCACGGAGGCCGAAGACGGACGCTATGGATTTGTGGTGGACGAGGTTCTAGGTGACCACCAGACCGTGATCAAACATCTCGGTCGGCTATATCGGCAGGTGCAGTTCGTCTCTGGAGCGACGATTCTTGGCAATGGCTCCGTCGCGTTGATTCTCGATCCACATCGGCTGGTTCAGGAGGTGGTGCGGGGAACAACGCAAAGTCCACGTGGCCGTCCACAGGCTCTAGAACGGGTACGCAGGTCACTCGAGATCCCGCAAGCGTCGGCATAGTGTGCGACGGGAGTCGCTCTTCAATACGAAACAGGTCACACCGTAAAGGATGGAGAAAATGGCAACAGCAGTCGTCAATGGAAACGGAACGCACATCAATGGAAAGCACGGCCTGGTCAACGGGAAGCACGACGAGCTGGACACGGATCTTTATCTCGTCTCCCAGGAGATCAGTCGCCTGGTAGAAGCCTCCCGTGAGGGCCGGCTGTCGGAGCGGGGACGCTTAGAGCAGTTCAGAGGTGTGCAGCGGGAGATGGTGGTGGGGATCAATGAGATGCTCGATGCCATCTTGTTGCCCATTGGGGAAGGAAATCGGGTCCTGGCGCAGATTTCCGAGGGAAAGATCGATGAACTGATCACGCAGAGCTACAAGGGCGACCACGAGAAGATGAAGGAGGCGGTTAATAACGTCGCCGTGGTCATGCAGCACTTTCAGCAGATGTTCACGCGGCTTACGCGAGCGTCGGCAGAGGGCCGACTCTCAGAGCGAGGCCATGTTGAGGGGTTCCAAGGTGCTTATGCCGAGATTGCGCGACAGGTGAACGTGATGCTGGATGCGATTCTGCTACCGATTGGTGAAGGGAACAGGATTCTTGGGCAGATTTCCAGCGGCAAGATTGATGAGCTGATCACAAAGACGTATCAAGGCGATCACGAGAAGATGAAGCTGGCAGTGAATAACGTGGCGAGCGTTCTTGGCGCACTTCAGGGGGAACTGCTACAGCTGACTGAGGCGTCCCGAGAAGGTCAACTGTCGGACCGTGGCCGTCCGGAGAAGTTCGAGGGTGCCTACGCGGAAATTGTGCGCGGCGTCAACGCGATGCTGGATGCAATTCTGCTGCCGATTGGTGAAGGAAACCGGATTCTGGCGCAGATCTCAAATGGCAAGATCGATGAGCTGATCACGCAGACGTACAAAGGGGATCACGAGAAGATGAAGCTGGCGGTGAACAACGTGGGCATGGCCCTGGTTAGCCTGCAGAAGGAGCTCGGTCATCTCACTCACGCCGCACACGCCGGCAAGCTCACGGAACGAGGCAACCCGGACCAGTTCAAAGGAGCTTACGCGGAGATCGTCGAGGGCGTGAATACGATTTTGGACGCCGTCATCACGCCTCTGAATGTTGCAGCAAGATACGTGGAGCAGATAAGCAAGGGAGATATGCCGTCCCGTATCACCGACGCATATCAGGGTGAGTTCAATACGATCAAGGACAACATTAATAACCTCATCGTTGCGATGAACCAGATCACAGTGGCAGCGGAATCAATTGCCGACGGCGATTTGACCGTAGCGCTGCGGGAGCGCTCTGGAAATGACAAACTGATGCAGGCACTCGCCGCAATGGTGAATGGATTAGTGCGGACGGTGTCGGACATTCGTTCCATTGCAGGCGAGGTATCGACAGCGAGCCAGTCGATCAGTACGGCGTCGGTCCAGGTGTCCAATGGCGCAACATCGCAGGCTGCTTCTGCGGAAGAGGCTTCTTCTTCCATGGAGGAGATGGTCTCCAACATCAAGCAAAATGCGGAGAATGCTCAGCAGACGAACAAGATTGCTAACAAGTCGGCCAAGGATGCGCAGGAGAGTGGAAGGTCGGTGCAGGAGGCTGTTTCTGCGATGAAGGAGATTGCCAGTAAGATTTCCATCATCGAAGAGATCGCGCGCCAGACGAACCTGTTAGCTCTGAATGCTGCGATTGAGGCGGCGCGCGCCGGCGAACACGGCAAGGGCTTTGCCGTCGTAGCCGCGGAGGTGCGCAAGCTCGCCGAACGCAGCCAGAAAGCCGCTGGGGAGATTAATCAACTTTCAAGCACTACGGTGAAAGTTTCGGAAAAAGCTGGCGAGATGCTCGAGAAACTGGTGCCCGACATTCAAAGGACAGCAGAGCTCGTCCAGGAGATAACGGCTGCAAGTAAGGAACAGGACACGGGCGCGGAGCAGATCAATAAGGCGCTGCAGCAATTGGAGCACGTGATTCAGCAGAATGCAGCCGCATCGGAGGAGATGGCCTCGACCACGGAGGAGCTTACCGGGCAGGCTGATCAATTGGTGAGCGCGCTTGGGTTCTTTCGCACAGGAGAGCAGAGGGCGGAGTCGGCATCGCGCGAGACTGTTCGGCAGATCTCAAGGCCGGTTGCCGCAGCTTCGCCCAGGGCTTCGAAGTCGAATGGTTCGCTCGCTCCAAGTGCGTCGCGCAGCACTGCAAAGGCGGGCGTCAATCTCCGGCTGAAGGACAGAGAAGACGAGCTGGATAAGAGCTTCGAGCGTTACTAGGTCCAACCCGGACTGCAAGCAGTCCGCTTTCAGATTGCGAAAGGATCCGACGATGAGTGTGAGCGAGATTACGGAGTCGCGACAGTACCTGACGTTCAAGCTGGGCAACGAGGTCTTTGCGACCGACGTGGCTAAGGTGAGAGAGGTGCTCGACTTCACAACAATTACTGAGATTCCAAGGACGCCCGATTTCATGAGCGGCGTCATCAACCTGCGCGGAAGCGTGGTGCCGGTTGTGGACTTGCGGCTTTGCTTCGAAATGAGCAAGACACAAAAGACTAAGAACACTTGCATCGTCGTTGTCGAGGTATTGCTGGACAACGAATCGTTTGTGATTGGCGCCCTGGCGGATTCCGTGGAGGAGGTGATCGATCTGGAGCCTGACCAGATCCAGCCACCTCCCAAAATCGGAACACAGATCAAAACAGATTTCATCAAGGGAATGGGCAGGCGAGAGAATGCAGAATTCCTGATGATCCTGGACATCGACAGAGTCTTTTCCGCCGAGGAGCTTGTATCTGTCCGCGGGGGCGATAGTAGCCGGACGGCTGCGTAACGCTGTTCCTTCACAGAGATGGTGCACCGCTCCAGGATGCCGAGACAATGCAGGAAGAGATCCTATCGAACGCAAACTTCCGCAAGCTGCGGAGCCTGGTCTATCAAGAGTCCGGGATATGTCTGAACGATGACAAGAAGACGATGTTGGAGCTCCGCGTCAAGCGGCGGCTTCGCGGCTTGAATCTTAATTCGACATCGGAGTATTGCGACTACCTATTCGGTGAAGGAGGAAAAGCGGGCGAGCTTGTCCATTTTCTGGATGTAGTGACAACAAATAAGACGGACTTTTTTCGAGAGCGCAGGCATTTCGAGTTTCTTGCGGAGACGGTCCTTCCGGAGCTGGAAGCGCGCTGGCACGATCGGCGCGAGGTCGTGGTTTGGAGTGCAGGCTGCTCGACGGGCGAAGAGCCCTATACGCTGGCCATGGTGATGTCGGAGTTCGCCGAGAAGCATCCGGGGTTTCGCTTCCGGGTGCTTGGCACGGACCTCTCGACCGAGGTATTGGCCAAGGCCGAACAAGGTATCTACAGTGCGGAGGTGATCCATCCCATCCCGCAGCCGTTGCGCACGAAGTATCTGATGCGGGGACGAGAGAATCATTCCAGCCTCGTACGAATCGTTCCCGAACTTCGACGGCATGTTCAGTTTCGACGACTGAACTTCATGGCGGAACACTATGGCATCGCGGAGAAAGTGGATGCTGTCTTTTGCCGCAACGTGATTATCTACTTCGACCGATCCACCCAAGAGCAGATTCTTCAGAAGATTACTCGGCATGTCACTCCGGGAGGGTATGCGTTCGTGGGTCACTCCGAGACTTTACATGGGATGAACGTTCCGCTACAGCCGATTGCGCCGGCACTTTACAGGAGGACCGATGGATCCACTTGATTGCGGTGAACCGGAGGTCTACCTCCAGCCGGGAGAGATGCTGTTCGCTCTCAAACCAACGATCATTCGAACGCTCCTTGGGTCTTGCGTTGGAGCGACCTTTTGGAATGAACAGCGAAGGGTCGGAGCGCTGTGCCACGCAATGCTGCCGCGACAGCCAGAATCGATCTCCTACACTATGGGCCACCGTTACGTGGACTTTACGATTCAACACATCGCGCGCAAGTTCGATTCGCTTGGCATTCCGCGGTCCGAGGTCCAGGTGAAACTGTTTGGCGGCGCTGACGTTCTGCTGGTCGGTAAGCGGGAGGCTGGACGACAGACGGTGGGCCTGGTGAACTGCGCGGCTGCGAAGGAGATTCTATGCGCAGAGGGGTTTCGTATCTTTGCGTCTAGTCTACGCGGCACGCGTGGTCTAAAGCTCTCCTTTGATACGGGTAGTGGAGAAGTTCTGGTTCAACGTCTAAAAGACGCGACCGCGACGGAAGACAGCACAGCAAAGAACGAAGGGGTGTCCGTATGACTCTGGGTGGTCGGATCGGTGTTCTGATTGTGGACGATTCTGCTCTTGTTCGGCAGGCATTGAGCGAGATCCTGGGCTCCGATCCTGAGATCGAAGTCATCGCCACGGCGGGTGATCCATTTGTGGCTGCGGAACGCATCGCAGAACGTATACCAGATGTGATCACATTGGACATCGAGATGCCGCGTATGGACGGGCTGACCTTTCTGCAAAAGGTGATGAGCCAACATCCGATTCCGGTCGTCATCTGCTCAAGCCTGGCCGAGGAGAGTGCGCAAAGTACGCTAAAGGCGCTGGAGTATGGCGCGGTGGAGATCGTCACCAAGCCGCGTCTTGGGACTCGGCAGTTTCTCGAGGATTCGCGGACAGAACTCTGCCAGGTCGTGAAGGCGGCAGCCTCGGCGCGGGTGCGATTGTTGCAGCCGGAGCGAGCGATCGAGCCGAAGTTGACCGCGGATGCGATCTTGATGCCGGCAACGAAGGCGATGCTTGAGACGACGGAGAAGGTGGTAGTGATTGGTGCTTCAACCGGTGGTACCGAAGCGCTGAAGACGCTATTAGAAGCTCTGCCGGCTGACTCGCCGGGCATTGTGATTGTGCAACATATGCCGGAGCTGTTCACGCGCGCGTTCGCGAAGCGCCTGGATGGACTGTGCAACATCAGCGTTAAGGAAGCGGAAAACGATGACACGGTTCTGCGTGGACGGGCGTTGATTGCGCCAGGGAACTATCACACATTAGTGAAGCGAAGTGGCGCTCGCTATCACGTAGAGATACGTCAAGGGCCGCTGGTATGCCGCCACCGACCATCCGTGGACGTATTGTTTCGTTCGGCGGCGCGCTACGCGGGTAAGAACGCGGTCGGCGTCATTCTTACCGGAATGGGAGACGATGGAGCGAAGGGCATGCTGGAGATGAAACAGGCAGGGGCGATGACTCTTGCGCAGGACGAGGCTAGTTGTGTGGTCTTTGGTATGCCGAAGGAGGCGATTCGGCATGGCGCGGTCAGCAAGGTGCTTCCGCTGTCATCGATCGCCGGGGCAATTCTGCTTCACGCGCGTTGAGGTGAAGAAGCCGTAGCAAGTGGTCGTTTCGGTAGACGACCGAAAGAGATAGAGAGATGGCAGAGGGACGCTGAGAATGAATGCGACAGCTTATCAGAAAGCCTCATCTACGTTGGAGCGATCGGAAGCCGATTTGCGGTGGCTCCTCGCTACGACGGAGGAGACTGTCAACAAGCTCGTAAGCTCATTTCAAGCGATGGCGGGGCGCATTGACTCTATTCTCCGCGCGGCTTCGAGAATGATCGCGCAGGTTGAGGAGGAGTCGATCGACTCCGTGCGTGCCGGTGTTGACGGCCTGGGAGTAGCAGCAAGACAGATTGTGAAACAACGGATGCAGGCGATCAATGGAATCCTGCAGACCGTGACGGGCGAGGGAGAACTTCTGCGGAAGTTGTCGATGATCACCGACGGGCAGGCAAAGATAGCTCTCACGATCAAGGCGCTCACTGTGCACACCAAGATTGAGATTGGACACCTGGGAGCGGTTGGACTGGGATTCGATTATCTCGCCCATGAGCTGGACGACTTTTCGAAGTCGCTGGCGCAGAGTACGGAGCGGCTCACCGGGAGAACAGAATCTCGATGGGCGGAGAATGAGCGCGCGCGGTCGATCCTATGCAACGAGCTACCTCATTTATATGAAGACATGGCGCAGATGGAGGATCACCTTCGCAAGGATGTGGAGATATTGAATGCTGGCCTTTATCAGCTTGCCTGCCTGCCTCCCCAATTTCGCGCGTCGGCGGAGGGGATTGCGCGGGACATCGCCACTGTGGTGGTGGCGTTCCAGTCGCAGGATATTACGCGTCAGCAGATGGAACATGTACGGGATGCTCTCAAATTGATCGCGGATGTCTCCTCGTCGTATGACGGTGTCTCTTCGGAGGAACTAGAAGATGTGAGACATGCTTATGCCGGGATCCTGATTCAGACCCATCAACTGAGATCGATCGAAGTGACGATCGTTTCCTGGATGACGAGTGTTCGAGAGTGCACAGCGAGTATTTATGCGATCAGTGGGGCGGATCTGGCGTCCATTGGGCCGCTTGTGCTGGAGCAGGAACGAATGATGTCGGCACAACTATCGGACATCGAACGGATTGAGCAGGAGTCAATGGTCTGCAGCGGCAGCATTGATAGAACACTCAGCGGTATCTCTGGTCTATCGGAGCTGGTTCGAGAGGAACTGAAGTCGTCGGAGTCTGCTCGCAGCCGTCTTCGCATGCTCACGTTCAACTCTGTGATTGAGGCTTCCAGCCTTGGTGCGCGCGCCGATACGATCTGCGTGATCGCAGATGGAATTTCAGAGGTTTCGACCGAGTGGAGCAGAATTGCGCAGCAGTCGGGGGATGCTTTGCAGCAGATCCTGGTGCTTGCGGAAACTGCAAGTGCGGGGATGAAGACGTTTTCGGCGAGCGGGGATGCTCGATTCTCACTTACGCGAGAAGCAGCGACAAACGCTTTGGCGCAATTGCGTGCGATCGCATCTTTCGCTGCTGTGGAGAGCGAGACGATTACCTCGCTGGCGCGGGTGATGTGCGCCGAAAGCAAGGCGATCTCTGAGACGTGCGACCTGCTGGATGGCTGTTTCCAGAGGATCAGTTCTATTGAGACCGACCTGGAAGGGTTGCGGCGCGAGATCGAAAGCAATCATCCGGGAATCGCGCAGGCATTCGATGCGGAGCGGGCTGAGCGGCAGTTCTCGGCAGCCTACACCACGCAAAGCGAGCGCGATGTGCTGCGGGCGGCACTTTACGGGACTATTCTCGTGAACTCCGAAACGAGCTCGGCGGGAAACGATGTGGAGTTATTTTGAATCGCTAGAGAACAGCGAAAGTATGGCGACCAAGGAAGAGCGAGGTATTGGAGATGAAGCGGATCCTGACGGTGGACGACTCGGCAAGCATCCGACAGATGGTCGGATTTACGCTGCAAAAGGAGGGGTACAAGGTTAGTGAAGCCGTGGATGGCAAGGACGGCCTTGCAAAGATAACAGGCGAAGCGTTCGACATGATCATCACTGATCTCAACATGCCACAGATGGACGGCATTGATTTGATCCGTGCGGCTCGCAAACTGCCGGGGTATGCTTTCGTGCCGATTTTAATGCTCTCGACAGAATCACAAGCAGAAAAGAAGGACGAAGGGCGGAAGGCGGGGGCCACGGGATGGATCGTCAAACCTTTCAATGCCGAGCAGCTCATTGCAGTCGTCCGCAAGCTGGTTGGTTAGGCCTGCGCATCTGGCGAAAGTGAAGCGCGTCAGCCGGATGGCTCGACGCGCCCTCGTCTCTTTACGTTTCGTTGCGAGCCTATTGAGATAACGCGATCTGCCCATCGATGCGGAAGTGCCCGCTGACACTGGGAGCACTGGTGTCAGGCTGACCGCCTCCGATGCTCATGGTGTACTCACCACTTGCAATGATCGGCTGACCGGTTTCCGTCACCATACTGAGATCGCGATTCTTCAGTTCGAAGTGGACCTGGCGGGTTTCGTTGGGCTCCAGGTGAATCCGCTGAAATCCGCGAAGGGCGATGTGAGGAGCGCCTGCAACGTCGGGAAATTTGAGGTAGAGCTGCACGACTTCATCGCCGGCAACGTTGCCTGTATTCGTGACTTCCACGCTCGCGTTCACCGTATTGTTTGGCGCGACGGGCGCTGAAGGTAACTGGAGGTCGCTATAGCGGAATGTCGTATAACTCAAACCGTACCCGAAGGGATAGAGCGGTTTACCGGTGAAGTACCGGTAGGTCCGATTCTCCATGGAGTAGTCCTCGAAGTTTGGCAACTGACTAACATCTTTGTAGAACGTCACGGGAAGTCTTCCGGCGGGATCGTTTTTGCCGCTGAGCGTTTCGGCGATTGCGGCGCCCCCCTCCTCGCCTGAGTACCAAGCTTCGAGGACCGAGTTGGCGTGGCCCTGAATCCAGTTCACCGCTAACGCGCTCCCATTCATCAGAACGACTACGAGCGGTTTGCCGGTGTGCGCGACAGCCTCCACCAATGATTCTTCCGGTGCAGGCATGTCAATGCTGGTGCGGTCGCCACCAAGGAAACCGGGCTCACTCACGGGCATCTCTTCGCCCTCGAGCTGGCTCGTGATTCCGACCACGGCAATCACGACGTCAGCTTGTTTCGCGGCTGCAATTGCTTCGGGTGACGGCGCGTTGTTGACTGGCGCCCAAATGAGCTGCGCGGCGGGGTTCCCGGTTTCGGGTGCACCGTATTCCACGCTAAGCGCAACCTTCTGTCCTTTCTCCAGATGAACACGGCCCAACTTACTTTCCACGCCGTGGGTTCTGAACTCCTGCGCGACTTCCTTGCCGTTGACCTTCACGCTGACGGAACCGTCTGCGCGAACTCCAATCAGATAATCGCCGGAGTCGGGCGGAGTGAGGAAGCCTGTCCATTCCACGCCGAACTTTTTGTGCTCCGTCACCTCAGAAGGTGAAGTCTTTTCAGTCAAGTCGATGCTTGACTCGGACCGGCTGAGGAAGGGCTTTGGCTTCGCGCCCGGCGAAAGCTCCATTCCCTCGAGATTGGTGTAGTTGGCCTGCAGGCCCGGCTTGCCGTCGGGCGTAGTCAGTAGGTTGCTTGGAACTGGGTTGCCGTCGTTGCGAAGAAACTGGGTGCCGGGGACGTAGGTGATCTTCGCGTCCGGAAACGCAGCCTTCAGGCCTTCCAGCATGGAGACGGTGTGGGTCGGAAAACCGTTGTAGTTGCCTAACAGAACGCGTGTCTGGTCGGCCAGTGGTCCCACGACTGCGATGTTGCGAATGCCGGGCTTAAGGGGAAGGGTGCCATCGTTTTTGAGAAGCACCATCGATTCTTCGGCCAGCTTAAGAGCCAATGCGCGATGCGCGGCGCTGTTAAGATCGCTGGCGTCGATTTTGGAGTACGGGTCGGTTCCCGCAGGATCAAACAATCCAAGCCGGATGCGCGCTGTGAAGAGCCGAACCAGCGCAGTGTCTATCGCGCTTTCGCTCAGGTACCCCTGCTGCACAGCATCGATAAACGGCTTGTAGTCGTGATCGTCTTTGGCTTTGGCGAAGAAGTCGGCGCACTCGTTATCCATGCCGCGCTCTAGCGAGATGGCGGAGGACTGAGCCTGCGTCGCACGAAAGTGATGGCCATTGAAGATATCGCGAACGGCGTCACAATCGGAGACGACGTATCCCCGGAAGCCCCACTGGCCGCGCAGCAAATCCTGCAGCAAGTATTGATTGGCGCAGGCCGGCTCTCCGTTGATCGCGTTGTAGGAGCACATGATGGAACCTGCATGGCCGTCGACGATGGCGGCTCGGAAGGCAGGCTGATAGGCGTCAACTTCATCGTGACGACTGACGTCTACATCCGCAAAATGACGCGTTGGCTCCGGACCGCTGTGCACATCGAAAT
The DNA here is from genome assembly GCA_049578265.1 of Acidobacteriaceae bacterium. Classification (GTDB taxonomy): domain Bacteria; phylum Acidobacteriota; class Terriglobia; order Terriglobales; family Acidobacteriaceae; genus Granulicella. Next base: position 58,040 of record JBAULP010000007.1, on the reverse strand, counting down.
GCTTAGGTGTGGCGATCACGCGATAGTATTCGGGATTGTCGCCTTGCATGCCTGTGACGTAGGCAACGGCCATGTGCGCAGTGAGGAAGGGATCCTCGCCGTAGGTCTCCTGGCCGCGGCCCCAGCGGGGATCGCGAAAGATGTTTACGTTAGGCGCCCAGAAGTCGAGTCCGTGAAAGATCGCGGAGGCTCCGTCGTGCATGGACTCCTGGTGCACCACGCGCCCTTCTACACCAATGTCCACAGCCATTGCATGAATTCCCGGCGCATCGAAGGTCGCACCGAGGCCAATCGGCTCCGGGAACTCGGTGGTTCCATCCACGGCGACGCCATGCAGTGCTTCGCTCCACCAATCGTAGGCCGGCACCTTGAGCGACGGAATCGCGCGGGCTTGATTCACTAGTTGGGAGGCTTTTTGCTCAAGGGTCATGCGGCTCACCAAGTCCCTGGCCCGCCCTTCAGGAGGCAAGGTCGGGTTCAAATACACGGCCTTCGAAGAAGGTTGCGACGCTTGTTGAGCGTGCATGGATGGCGCAACGCCGAGCAAAAGGAATTGGATCATTCCTGTGCAAAGGGTAAGGAACAATCGACTGTGGGCATTACGCAGCTTCATCTGTCTCCTCCAAAATCACGCGTCCATGATAGTCGCTTCGAGGCAGAGTGGTGAACTTAAAAGTGTTTATATAACCGCTTTAATTAGCGTAATTCGACGGTGTTTCGGCTCAATCACCAAGACGTTCACGGGTCTTCTCCTGACGCAGATGGTGCAGCAGGCCCAGGTTCAGCTTGATGAGCCGGTGCGGGAGTTGCTGCCACCGGGCACGGTGGACAAGCCCACCACGGGTGCAGAGATTACTTTGCTTGATATCAGTGACCAGCATGCAGCCTTTCCGCGCATGCCAGACAACTTCCATCCTGCGGACGTGAATAATCCTTACGCAGACTACAACGCCAAAGATCTGTACGCTTATATTGGCAAGCACGGTGTCGCGCACCCTGCTGATGCTCCCTTCGTCTACAGCAATGTGGCAGTAGGGTTGCTGGGTCAGGCGTTGGCGGACCGCGCCGGTGTTCCGTATCCAACGCTGCTCCACGAGCAAGTGACTGGTCCGCTTAAGATGACGGACACCGCGATCGCGCTCACGCCGGCTATGCGGGCGCGCTTCATTCAGGGCTACGATGGCAATGGTACGGCTGCGCATGCGTGGGATCTCGATGCGCTTGCCGGGGCGGGCGCCATCCGCTCCGACGCGGCCGACATGCTTACATATCTGGAGGCGCAACTGCATCCTGATCACCTACCCGCCGGAGTGCTCACCCACCGGGACGGCAAGACGCTGCCCGCTGCCATCGCCCAGTCGCATATCATTCGCGCCGAGGTCGGCGACGGGATGCACATCGCGCTCAACTGGTTTCGGATCGATCAGACAATTTTGGCGCGGGTCAGCAGCACCATTTAGATCACGGCGACCAGCAAGACCAAGGATAAGCGTCGGCTGGGCCTAATCGTGTTCGCACGTTCTGCGCCGAAAATCGGCCCAGTTAACTTCTATGGAAACGGGAAAGCGCCATCGCTCCTGCATAGGCTGATATCTGTCGAGACGGCGGGTTTCCGCCGAGGGGACGAAGGTTATTTATTCAAGCCGGGAGCGTATCTGGTCTGACCAATACGAGGTTCTCGAATATTTTGAGAGCACTTCGAAAGCCAAGAAATAGCCCATAAAGGACCTGAGCGGGGCACAGGCGACCCTTCCAGGCCAGAAATACTCTAAGTTCGCCATTGACAACCGTTATCAAGCGGAGCGAGAATTCCGTGGGTTTATAGCTTCGCCGAAACACGGCGAAATCCGAACGATAAAGGATGCCAGTGCAATGCCAGAAATCGATAAGTTTGAAGATGAATTGGTAAGACCACTAAAAGAGAAGCGAAAGGAGACGGTCATTCCAGAGAACGAAGAAAGAACCATCGGATTCTGGGTACGCAACCTTCGCCGAGTTGGTTCTTTGGGAATCGTCGCCGTATGCGCAGGGCTGATGCTTCTTCTGCCCACAGGCGCTTCGGCACAGATTGGTGGTTCGGGAACTATAGAGGGAACGATTACCGATACGACGGGCGCCGTCATTCCGGGCGCGACGATTACAGCACGGAATATCGCCACCGGATCAGAGATGGTCCGCACCAGCAACGGTGATGGGCGCTACAACGTTTCGCCGCTGCAGGTCGGCACGTATAACGTGAAGATCAGTGCCAAGGGCTTTGAGACGCTCTTGCGCGAGAAGATTTCATTGAACGGCATGCAAGTGCTGCCGCTGGATGCGACGCTGCAATTAGGTAAGACGGATGTAACCGTAACTGTGACCGCGGCGCCGCCACCGCTGGAAACGGAAAACGCCACCCTTGGCGCCACAATGGACCACGAAACGTACACGTCCATGCCTATCGAGATGGGCGGTGCCAACGGTGTCAGCACGGACCAGCGGCGCGTGACGGACTATGCCGTCCTGATGCCGGGCGCGACCAATAACGAAATCAAGAACAACGAATCCGACGAACCGATGGTGGTGAACGGCTACTCCAGCGGCACGACCATGTACGTCGAAGGACTTCCGTTGGAGTCGGCTTCGACTGCGGGAGACCCGCGCTTTATCTGGCCAGCGTTCTCGGTGGAGACGATTGATCAGTTCCAGCTCAAGACGACTGGGTACTCGCCAGCCTACCAGGGCATTGGCGTGGAAAACTTCACGATGAAGTCCGGTACGAACAAGATTCACGGTAGCTTCTACGATATCTTCCGCAATACGGCGCTTGACGCGGCCGGCTTCATCCCAGCGCAGTACCCCGCGAACTACCCCAACGCGGCTCTTGCCGGCAAGTATTACACTCCGCCAGAACACATGAACGAGTACGGCATGACCATCGGTGGACCGATCTGGAAGAACAAGGTGTTCCTCTTCGGCAACTACTCGGGGTTCCGCTACTCGACGTTAACCAAGCCGCAGGCTCAGACGATTCCGACGCCTGCTGAACTATGCGGTGACTTCTCGGCACTGGGTCAGAACATCTACGATCCGACGACTCAGGTTGAGACTGGAACCGGCACCAGCGCCAGCTATACGCGCACGCCATTCAGCGGCAATAGCTATACGAGTGCGGGTTGCGGCACCGGTCCGGTGATTGCAAACGTCATTCCAGCCAACGAGCTATCGCCGATCGCACAGTACCTGCAGAAGTTTATGCCGGCACCGACCAATTCAAACCTCACAAACAATTATTTCGGCTCCTACGAATGGGGTCTCAATAACTGGTCCACGGCTGATCGCCTGGATTTTGATATCAACGAAAAGCATAAGGCGAGCGTCATCTTCGCCATGGGCCGTCAAGGTCTGATGGGTCCCTCTGGGAGCCAGACGACGAACGTCGCTCCGCTGCCTTACCGTTACGCCAAAAACTACGCGCCGATCTCCAAGGACGTCATCGTGGAGGATACTTATGTCATCAACAACAATCTGGTGAACCAATTCAAGTGGGGTGCTGCGCAATACCACTCACCGGATAACAACCCTGACTACGGAATCTCTGAATTTTCGGCAGCCACTGCCGGCATCACGAACCTCCCCACCGGCCAGGCTTCGGGCAGCTTCCCTTATGAGAAGTTCAGCGGTGGCACGCAAGACCCGGCATCATGGGGTCCACAGTCGGGCTATGTGGGCAACACCGACGCGTTCACCTTGCTGGACAACGTGCAGTGGGTCAAGGGACGTCACTCCTTCAGCTTCGGCGGTCAGTATGAGTGGATGGAGTACAACTACCTGACGGACGACACCGGCAGCTCTATTGCCACGATGAGCTTCGCTCAAACCGAAACAGCACAGGTGAAGGGCTCGTCTGCAGCAGTACAACCGAACTCCGGCCAACCGTACGCAAGCTATCTTCTCGGTGCCGTGGATACGGGGAGCTATACCCAATACGCTCCTATTGCACAGATTACTGGCGCTCGCTATCACCCATTCGGCATCTATGCGAACGACGACTGGCAGGTAACTCCTAAACTGACTGTTAACCTCGGCCTGCGCTGGGATGTGATGCCGCCGTTCCGGGAAGCGGAGGATCGGTTCTCCTTCCTGAACCCCACAGCCACTAACCCCGTTACCGGCTCTCCTGGCATTCTGGAGTTCGCTGGTCACGGAACCGATAGCTGCAACTGCACTACTCCGCTGCAGACCTATTACAAGGATCTCGGTCCGCGTTTGGGATTTGCCTGGCAGACGACGCACCGAATTGTTGCACGTGGCTCTTACGGCATCTATTACGGTAAGGGTGGCGGCACCTCCGGTGGCCAGACGTCGCTGCCCTCAACTGCCATGGAGTTGGGCTATGCCGTAGCTCCGAGCTTTGTGACCCCCGGAGACTCTTTACCGGCCTTCTATCTGAACAACAGCTCCTACTTCACCGGCTTTGCCGGCGGAAGTATTGCGAACACGTCATTCGGAAACAGCGCAGGAGCCAACTCGGTTGCGGCGCCGCCGGTCTTCGATCCTCAGTACGCAACCTACTACTCTACTAACGCAAAATCGCCGGATAAGATTTCGTCGAGCCTTGCCTATCTCGATCCTTACTATGGCGGACGCACGCCCACCTTCGAGGGATGGTCGATTGGCACCCAGATTCTTGTGACGAAAGACATGACCGCGACGATTAGCTATGTGGGCAACCAAGGTCACTTCCTGGTGCCGACTGGCAGCCCGCGCGGCTACTGGAGCAACCAACTCGATCCCAAATATCTTTCTTTGGGTGCAACGGCTCTCGGAGCAACAGCGACCGCGAGCAACATGCCAGCAGGAACCACGTTGCCTTACTCGACCTTCAACTACAAGGTCTACCAGGCGCTTGTCGCATTCCCGCAGTACTCGGGAGTGACGGATCAGCTCCCGGCGGTCGGCAACTCGAACTACAACGCCCTGCAAATCTTTGTTCAGCAGCGCATAAGCCACGGCCTCAGCTTCATGCTGAGCTACACCTTCAGTAAGACGATCGACGATGTGGGCACCTTCCGTACCGGCTACGCAATTCCAGCCGGCGTGGTAGCGAACAGCAGCAAGGCCTACCCGATCGACCGCATCGAGCGTTCGCTTAGCACTCAGGATCAGCCGCAGAATGTGGTTGGCACTGCCAGTTACGATCTGCCGTTCGGCAAAAATCACATTGGCGGCGGCAACCCAATTGTCAGTGCCATTGTCAGCGATTGGCGGTTGTCCGGTATCTTCACCTATGTGTCAGGTAATCCGCTGGCACTGACGTCCGCTTCCTGCAGCGGCATCACTGGCCAGGGAACCTGTATGCCTGAGTACACTCCCGGCTTTACCGGCGCGGTGCGTCAAAACGGCAAATGGGGACAAGGCGCAACACGGACCACGCTCGCGTCCACTCAATACATCAACCCGGGAGCCTTCGAGGAGGATCTCTCGGACACGCTGGGCAATACAGCTCGTACCGCTCCTGACGGGCTGCGCGGCCCCAGCAACTACAACCTGGATGCCAGCATTCGCCGCACCTTCAATATCTGGAAGAATGGGCGGGTGAAGCTCGTGTTCGATGCCTCTGCCTTCAACACGTTCAATCACGTCTGGTTTGGAAGCCCAGCCAGTACCGCGGATGGCGCCATCGGTAGCTCCGTCGGATCCTCAAGCTTCGGTACGGTGGCTGGTCAGGCCAACAATCCTCGCCAGTTCCAGTTCGGGGGCCACATCAACTACTAACTCAAATGAAATCAGGGAGGCGGCGCGGAGCTCGACGAGTTTCGCGTCGCTTTTTTCCCAAAGGCCTTATCATGAGCAACGCGTCGTGAATTCTCACTTAGGCTGATACCAGAATGCTTTCATCGCGTTTCATCATCTGTCGGGCGCCTGTTCTGCTTCTCTGTCTCATGTTCTGTCGAACTGCCGCTGCGCAACAGCTTCCTTGGTCTCAACGCATGGCGAACGCAGCCATGGCGCCGGCGCCAGCAGGTTTCGTCAGCGCAGATCAGGCTTCGAAGTGGAATTACGAGCTGGCGACCTTGCTCAATGGCATGGACGCTGTTTGGTATGGCACGGCTGACGGCGCTTATTTTCGCTACATAAAACAGTCCGTAGATGAGCTTGTCCTGCCCGACGGCTCCATTCCTACCTACAATGCCTCCGCGGATACGCTCGACAACATCGCTATGGGGCGTCAATTGCTTTTGCTATACCGAGTCACACAGGATAAGCGGTATTACAAAGCGGCTGCGTTGCTACGAAGGCAGCTTGCCGATCAGCCGCGCAATTCTTCTGGAGGCTTTTGGCACAAGAAGATCTATCCCGATCAAATGTGGCTCGACGGCCTCTATATGGCCGAGCCATTTTATGCTGAATACGCTTCGGTCTTTCATGAGCCGCAAGACTACACCGACATCACTCGGCAGTTTTCCTTGATCGAAGCGCACGCACGCGATCCGAAGACAGGCTTGCTGTATCACGCGTGGGATGAATCGCGGAAGCAGCACTGGGCGAACCCGACGAGGGGGACGTCCCCGATACTTTGGGCGCGCGGCATGGGTTGGTACATGATGGCGCTAGTCGATGCGCTGCCCTACTTTCCGCAGGATGATCCGGGCCGCGCCAAGCTCATCGCCATACTCAACCGCTCGGCTGAGGCTGTTGCGCGTGCGCAGGACGCGCGGACAGGCCTTTGGTTTCAGGTGCTCAACAGGCCCACCGCGGGAGGGAATTACTTCGAGTCTTCGGCGGCGTGCATGTTTGTCTATGCGCTTCAGAAAGGCGTTCGTCGTGGTTATCTTCCGGAGAAATATTCCGCCAACGCTGCGCGAGGATGGCAAGGGATTCTCGATCACTTTGCGCGTACAGGCGCGAACGGATCCGTCACTCTTACGGACACGGTGAAAGCGATTGGTCTTGGCGGTGAGCCTTACCGCGATGGTAGCTATGACTATTACGTTCATGCGCCGACAGGCAGCAATGATCCCAAAGGTGTCGGAGCGTTTCTGCTTGCTGCTACGGAGATGGAGAATGCGCCGGAAGCAATGGATATGCGCGGGCAAACTGTGCTGATAGACGCATGGTTTAACAGCCAGCGGCGTAAAAATGCCGCCGGTCAAGAGGAGTTCTTCCATTACAAGTGGAATGACTTTACGAACGATGGGTACTCGCTCTTTGGCCAAATATTTAAGAATCACGGTGCTGCGCTCCGCACGCTCTTTACTTCTCCCACTGAGGAGGACCTCAAGCGCGCGCAGTATTACATCATCGCCTCGCCGGACAATCTTGCGAAGAATCCTCATCCGCACTATGCGACTAAGTTTGATGGAACGCAGGTTGCGGAGTGGGTCCGAGGGGGTGGCACGCTTCTGCTGTTTGCAAACGATCCGGCGAACGCTGATCTAGCGCACTTCAATTTCATTGCGGATGAATTTGGCATTCACTTCAATTCGGTCCTGAGTCATCACGTAGTCGGTGAAGACCTGGCTGCAGGAGAGATTCCCGTGAAGCCAGATGGAGGGCTCTTTCACTCGCCGCATCTGCTTTACATGAAGGACACGTGCACTATCTCTGTTGCCGCGCACGCGCGGTCTATCGTCGCGGATCGCAACGTCATCGTTATCGCTACCGCGAACTACGGCAAGGGGAAGGTCCTGGCTGTTGTCGATCCCTGGCTTTATAACGAGTACACTGACGGACGCAAATCCCATCCCGCAAACGACAACTTCGCAGCCGGCAAAGACCTTGTGCGTTGGCTCATTGCCCAACGTTGATCACCCAGGAAAAACATTCGACACGATAGCTACAACGCCAAAACAAAGGAGCCTTTGTTGAATAGGATGCGCATCCACAAACCAGGTCGTCGGGAGTTCTTGCGAATCTCGGGCAAGACCCTCGCCGCGTTCCCGCTTCTGTCTCTGTCACGCGAGACGGCGGCGCAGAGTGTCTACAAAAAGAAGGCTACATCCCTTGGTTCCGCGGGTATCGCGAATACGTCGGTCAATCTCGATGTTAAAGATTTCGGCGCGGTCGCAGACGGCAAAGCCAAGGACACCCTCGCCGTACAGCAGGCGCTCGATCGTTGCAGTGTTCTTGGAGGCGGCACGGTCTCTGTTTCGAGCGGTGACTACCTTATCGGCGCAATCACTTTGCACTCCAATACGGTTCTGCACCTTGATAGGGACGCTTCGTTGCTTGGTTCACCTGACCTGGCCGATTACCCGCTGACGCAAGTGCGTTGGGAGGGTCGTTGGGTGAAGGGATATATCGGCCTGGTCTCTGCTATGGACGCCGAGAACATTGGAATCGCCGGCACAGGCAAGATTGTAGGGAACGCGACCATCAAGGGCCGGGTCGATGCACTTACTGGATTGCGTCATCCCGCGTTGCTCGAGTTTGTCAGTTGCAAGGATGTCCACGTTGAGGACTGCGTGACGGAACAAAACGATATGTGGTCGATCCATCCGGTGTATTGCGAAGACATCCTCTTTCGCAACGTAACGGTGCATGGCGGCGCCGATGGCATTGATGTCGACTCGTGCGAGCGTGTCGTAATCGATGGCTGCAACTTCTCGACTGGGGATGATTGCATCTCTCTTAAGTCTGGGCGCGGGGCTGAAGGGCATGCAATCGATCGGCCGACCGAAGATGTCCGTATTGCGAATTGCACCTTTGCCGACTCTCATTGGGCCTGCATCGGCATCGGCAGCGAAACCTCTGGAGGGATTCGCAATGTTCGTATCGAGCGCTGCAAGTGCGTCGCGGCAAGAACGTTTGCCATTTACATCAAGAGCCGTCCGGGGCGCGGCGCGTATATAGAGGACATCGCGGTCGACGGCTTCGAGGTCGCTAATGCTCAGCAGGGCTTTCTTCGCATCAACATTCTCAATAGTGGCAAGGAGGGTGAGTTTCCAGTGTCCGGGGCCGAAGGCATCCCTGCCGTTCGCGACTTCCGCTTTCGCAACATTCGAGTGGTAGACGTCCCTGTTCTCGTGCAGGCGACGGACATCCTGCCAAGCAGCCCGCTCCGCGGTCTTTCGCTGATTGATGTAAGAGGCACATGCGGTAAGGGCATTTTCCTTGCCAATATTCGCGACGCGGAGTTGCATGGAATTCATGTGACTGGCTTCGCCGGACCGCTTCTCAATACTTATGACGTCACAGGAACCGGCCTCGCAGGCGCGGCACCACTGCCGGCGACCAAGATCCCCGCGCCGATTCCGCAACCAGAGCAACCGTATCGTTTGCATTAATCTCTAGAAGGTTTTTCAAGCCATGTTCTCAATTTCTGCACGTTTCTTTCGTTACTCCGCCACGCTTTTGTGTTGCTGCGCGTCTTTCTCTGTCGCGCAAAAGCAAATGGGCGCTGGGACGATAAACAATTGTGGCCGCGCCGAATTGGTGCAAACACTCAACGCCATCGCTGCGAAGGATCTTGCGTCGCGTCACGCCGCGATCGCAGGAATCACGACGCGCGGCGGGGCAGAGGTGCGGCAACACGAGGTCCGAAGAAAGATTCTCGCGCTGATGGGCGGCCTGCCCGAGCGGACGCCGCTCCACGCCCGCGTCACGGGTACGGTTGCGGCCGACGGCTTTCACATAGAGAAGGTCATCTACCAAAGTCAGCCGCGCTTCTACGTCACCGCGCTGCTCTATGTGCCGGATGGCAAGCCCGCGGGCACTCGCTTTCCAGCTATTTTGATGACGCCCGGTCACACTCCCAGGAGCAAAGCCGACGACTATCCCTTGGCCTCCGTCTTCGCGCGCAACGGCTTCGTCGTTCTCTCCTGGGATCCTCTGGGTCAGGGTGAGCGGCTGCAATATCCTGACCCCGCCCATCCGGATCGTTCGCTTGCCACTCGCTCCACTGGCGAACATGGTGAGGCGAGCCTTCAGCCGATGCTGATTGGTGATCCCATCGCTCGTTATTTTGTCTGGGATGCGATCCGGGGCGTCGACTATCTCACATCGCTTTCCGACGTTGACCCCCATCGCATCGGCGCTCTGGGTTGCTCTGGCGGGGGAGCGGACACAGCGTTCCTTGCCGCGCTTGACCCGCGCGTTGCAGCCGCGGGCGTCGCTTGTTACAACACCTCCTTCAGCGCCCTGCTTGCGTCGATCGGGGCTCAGGAAGGCGAACAGTCGATTCCGGATTTCATCTCCAGCGGTCTTGGTTTTCCCGACTGGATCGAACTCGTCGCACCGCGCCCTTATGCTGAGATTGCCACCTACGCCGACATGTTCCCCTTCAGCGGTGCACGCCAAACGGCCGTTGAAGCGCGACGATTCTATTCACTCTTTGACCCCGCGGTCGAAGGGACACCGACCGGTAACGCGCCGCCGACGAATCTCATCGGACCCGCAGTCAACTCCGACACAGGCAACGCCATTCCGCTGACGGCGCCTTTCCAATTCATCACAGGCCCCGGCCATCACGGCAACCTGGCACCCATTCTTGGCAACATTCTCGGCTTCTTCATGCGCAATCTTGAGCCTGGCTCTGATGCGAATCATCCAGTCCTCGCGGCGCCTGAGAAACTCGCCAGCGGCGTGCTGCAAGTGGCACCTACCGGCCAGGTCTCCACCAGCTTCCCGGGATGCGCAACAGTCTTTAGCCTCAATCTGACGCGCGCGGCTAAGATCGCTCCGCCGCGTCATCCGTCCGGCGCGAATCTTGTCGCGGCAGTACGGGCCATTACCAAAGCTTCGGTCATCCCCGGTAACGACCGTATCAACCAACTCCTCAGTACCCGATCTGGCCCCGTTGAAATCAATGTTGGCGAGAACGTGCAATTGCACGGCATGCTCTCCGTCCCAACCACACCGGGACGCCATCCCGCAGTTGTGCTGCTCGTGCCCGATTCGATCCTTAGCAACAGCGCCATTGCTCGCGCTAATAAGGCCATTTTCGACAGACTCTCAGCACAAGGCGAGGTCGTTCTTGCGATGACGCCGGAGCCTTCGCCGGCCGGCACCGAGGACATGAAGACGCCTCTGCTCGGCCCCTTCTATCTACTGAGTCTTCGGGCCGACATCGTAGGACGCACACTGCTAGGCATTCGCGTAGACGATGTGATCCAGGCTGTGGATGCGCTCGCCGCCTGCGGCGATGTTGACTCCCACAACATCAGCGCGATTGGAAGCGGGCATATGGGCCTCGTGCTGCTTCACGCTGCCGTGCTCGACCCGCGACTGGCGCACGTTACAGTCAGCCATTCCTTGGTGAGCTATCGTAGCCTGCTCCATGCGCCGCTACCTATCGGCGCGCCTGAGGACGTTCTGCCCGGCGTACTGCTTCACTACGATATCCCTGACTTAGTGCGTGTACTGGGCGCTAGGGCCACCGTAATTGCTCCGTTAGAGGGGAGCGACGATCTTAGTCAAGATTCGACTCCGTTCACCCAGCTTATGCGGCAATAGATTCGAGTCGCTGTCAGGGATGATCGGTTGCTGGCAAACTTGCCGAGCTATTTCGCATCAAATTCCACTATCTAGCCGAAACGGCGGGTCGATGGCTCCAACTAAGCTACCGTCGGCGCGTGGAGAAGGCAACGCGGGCGAGCGAAGAGAGTTTTCGGCGCTCATACAGGCGACGACGGACATGGTATGCCGGATGAAGGTCGAACTGGCGGAATACATCGTAATGTTCAAACGAGACCTCCCTCAGGCGCTAACGAGCTCAGCACGACTTGCTTTCAGCCCTCTTATTCCGCGAGCAGCGGCAGTGAACGGACGTTTGTCTTGTGGTCCGCAACTAGCTATTATTTCATGTGCTTAGAAGGTTATCCCTCTTAAGCTAGAATCTTTTCGTTAGCAAATACACCGAGGCGAGACAGGATGAGCTCTTTTCAAAAGCTAATTGAAACCAACGAGACCACTATCCTTTCAGGTTGGCTCAGCGAGATGGCCGGAAGCACTCGCCGTAGCGACTTGATAAAGGACACTGAGCTTAGGCAACAGGCGACGGAGTTATTGCGGCTGTTCACCGGAGCCGCTCAAGCAAGTTCTGACGTTGGCTCGGAGGCGTTTGCGCCGACACGGGAGTTCTTGAAAGAAATGGCGAGCTCCAGGATGGAACAAGGTTTTAGTCCAGCCGACACGGCAATGTTTGTGCTTTCGCTCAAGCAGCCAACATTCAATGTCCTGCGCGACGCGATGAAATCGGACCCAGCAAAACTCGTCGATGAGATTTGGACGGTCGGCAATTTGCTGGATAAGCTAGCAATGCTTACCGTCAACAGCGCCATTAGCGTGCGCGAGCAGACCATCAAGCGGCAACAGGAGGAGATGCTCGAGCTCTCGACGCCGGTCGTTAAGTTATGGGACGGCGTCCTGGCACTTCCGTTGATTGGAACGCTCGACAGCGCGCGAACGCAGGTCGTCATGGAGTCTTTGCTAACGGCGATCGTTGAGACCAACAGCCAGGTCGCCATCATCGATATTACGGGTGTGCCCACCGTCGACACGCTCGTTGCGCAGCACCTTATTAAGACGATTACCGCGGCTCGGTTGATGGGAGCGGACTGCTATCTGAGTGGCATTCGTCCGGCGATTGCTCAAACCATCGTGCATCTTGGCATTGATTTGATCGATGTGCAGACGAAGGCGAAGCTTTCCGATGCGTTTGCACTTGCTCTTCAGCGGTTGGGCAAGGTGGTGTCGAATTCAAAGGCATCGACCGCAATCAGTGCTGGTTCGAAACCAAAGGATCTCTGAGTATGGACCGGATCCCTATTTTAAAGGTAGGCGACTACCTGCTGGTCACGATCCAAGTCGACATGCATGACGAACTTGCAATGTCACTGCAGGAGGATCTGACCTCGCAGATAGCCAGGTACGCCGCGCGCGGTGTCCTCATCGATATCTCTTCGCTAGAGATCGTCGACTCTTTCATCGGAAGAATGCTCGCAAACATTGCCGCGATGTCGAAGGTTCTGGATGCGCAAACAGTACTTACGGGAATGCAGCCTGCGGTGGCAATCACTCTGGTCGAACTTGGGATGGCGCTGCCCGGCATCAAGACGGCATTAAATGTTGAGCGAGGCATGCAGCTTCTCAGGCAGTACACGGGTCAACTGGCAGAATCTGAAGGAGCAGATGGCTCTGAAGAATGAGACATTTCCGATTGTGAGTTCCAACGATGTTGTCCGTGTCCGCCAGATCGCGCGGTCGTGGGCGACAGAGCTCAAGCTCAGCCTGGTGGATCAAACCAAGCTGGTTACGGCGACGAGTGAACTGGCACGTAATACTCTCGAACACGGCGGCGGCGGTTCCATGTCGGCGCAGCTCGTGGAGAACAACGGCAGGAAAGGCATCAAGCTTATTTTCGACGACCAAGGACCCGGAATCGCGAACGTTGAGCTGGCACTTCGAGATGGCTACACTACGGCCACGGGGATGGGTCTCGGACTCAGCGGTAGCAAGAGACTTGTAAACGAGTTTGATATCAAGAGCGAGCCGGGGCGGGGTACTACCGTAACGATCATTCGCTGGAAGTAGTGACGTTTGCCGCTCAACCAACGATCCATTCCGATCACGGACCGCAGTTCCATTGGTGAAGCCCGACGCGTAGCCGTCCAGGCCGCTCAAGCTTTGGGTTTCGCAGAGGAGCACCGCAGCGATATCGGAATCGTTGCCACAGAGGCTGCCACCAACATCTTGCTCCATGCCCAAACTGGCGAACTGCTCGTCTGTCCATTCTTGGAGACGGAGGCGGGGTGGCTTGATCTCTTTGCTCTAGATACTGGTCGGGGAATCGATGATATTAGTCGGGCGATGGAGGATGGCTTCTCCTCTGCCGGCACCGCAGGCCATGGTCTCGGAGCGATCGAACGGCTGTCGGATCTGACGTCCTTATATTCTTTGGCCGAAAAGGGAACTGCTCATTGGAGCCGCTTCCTTCTCGGCGTTCCCGGACCCTCAAGTTCTGTTGGTGTCGTCAGTATTCCGGTGCGTGGGGAGACGAAATGCGGAGACGCTTTCTTTATGGAAATAGGCGCGTCACGCTCTCTTTATATGGTGGTAGATGGTCTTGGACATGGTGCGGGAGCCACAGAGGCCGCAGAGGAAGCAGTCGCTACCGTGAAGCGTTCGTCTCAGGAAAGCTTGACGGAGATTCTTTTGCGGTCTCACAACGCACTGAAGAAGACACGCGGCGCGGCGATGTCCATTGCGGCGATTGATCACGAGCGTCAGGTAATGAAGTTCGCTGGCATAGGCAACGTCGGCGCTCTGCTGATTACTGGAAGTGGGTCACGAAGCCTGGTGTCACAAAACGGGACGCTTGGGGTTGTGCTGCCGCGGACGACGCAGGAATATACTTACCCGATCGAACGTAACACCTCCCTTTTGATGTTTTCTGATGGGCTGAGTACAAAAACGAGTACAGCTGGCTATCCTGGAATTCTGAATCGTCACGCGGCTTTGGTCGCTGGGATACTCTATCGAGATTTTGGCCGTCGAAGAGATGACGCCACGGTGCTATTTGCTCCTATCGGAGGAGTTACAGAATGATTCATCCCATCCATAGCCTGATGCTGGCGAACGAACGCGACGTCGTCAACGCCAGGCAGCGCGCGCGGTCAATCGCGGGACTGTTGGGATTCGATCATCACGATCAGATTCGTATTGCGACGGCGGTATCCGAGATCGCGCGCAATGCATTCCGTTATGCGCGCGGCGGCTCGGTGTCCTTCACTGTCGACTCCGAACGGAATATGTTCCGTGTGGCGGTGGTTGATCACGGAGGCGGAATTCCCCACCTTGAAACCGTTTTGAGCGGTTCCTATCGTTCAAACACTGGAATGGGTATGGGAATCATGGGAACCAAACGCCTGATGGATGAGTTCTCCATCGAAAGCACGCGAACGGGCACCTCGGTTAACTTTGGGAAGCTTCTCCCATACCAGAAGGATGAGATCGATAAGGCGTTTCTGCAACGAGTCTCGACAGAACTCAACCGACAACATCCCGCGACGCCGATTGACGAACTGCAAACGCAAAACCGGGAGCTTCTCAAAACCCTCAACGAACTCCGCGAACGAAAAGAAGAGCTCGTCCAGATGAACAACGAACTACAGGATACCAATCGCGGCGTGGTGGCCCTCTACGCCGAACTGGACGAACGCGCCGATTACCTTCGTAGAGCTTCGGAGTTGAAGAGCAGCTTCCTTTCGAATATGTCTCACGAGTTCAGGACCCCCCTAAACTCGATGCTCGCGCTCACCCGTATGCTGTTGGATCGAATGGACGGCGAACTCACCTCCGAGCAGGATCAGCAAATCCGGTTCATCCAGCAATCGGCGAACGAACTCGCCGACATGGTGAATGATCTACTTGATCTGGCGAAGGTTGAGGCGGGTCGGTTGGAGGTGAAGCCAAAGAGCTTTCAAATTGATGACCTGTTTGGCGCGCTGAGAGGAATGTTGAAGCCGTTGCTTGCTGAAAGTTCGCTAAATTTGGTCTTTGAGCCGCCTGAAGATCTTCCAGAGCTTTTTACTGATGAGCAGAAAGTCTCACAGATCCTCCGCAATTTCATCTCCAATGCAATTAAGTTCACGCCCCGCGGCGAGGTGCGTGTCACAGCGGAAAAAACCGAATCAACGATTACCTTTAGCGTGATCGACACTGGAATCGGCATATCCGAGTCAGACCAGCGCATCATCTTTGAAGAGTTCGCCCAGATTGAAAACAGCATGCAGCGGCGTGTGAAGGGCACAGGATTGGGACTACCTCTCTCCCGCAAGCTTGCCGAGTTGCTCGGCGGCGTTGTGGAGGTTCGGAGCATCATTGGACAGGGGTCAACGTTTATTCTGCATGTGCCGGTGAACTACGCGGGTTCTGCGCCGCCGGTTGAGATCCCTCTGCCCGACGTGGGTTCGAACAAGAAGCTGATCCTTATCGTCGAAGACAACTCCGAGACTGCATTTGTCTACTCGAGGTACTTAAGCGGGGCTGGCTTCCACGCCCACGCTGTTGCTTCTACGGATCAAGCGAAGAAGTTCATCGCGAAGCTTCGGCCATCCGCGATCATTCTGGATTTGCTTCTGCGCGGGGAAACATCCTGGCATTTCCTTCGTGAACTGAAGACCGAAGAGACGAGTATTCCCGTTCTTGTGATGAGCGTCTCAGACGATCAGCGCAAGGTTTACGGACTCGGAGCCGATGCTTTCCTGACAAAGCCATTTGTGCCGGACGACATGATCGCGGCGCTGGTTAAGTTGACATCCCCTGTGGAGCGTCCGCGCATCCTAA
The DNA here is from genome assembly GCA_049578265.1 of Acidobacteriaceae bacterium. Taxonomy (GTDB): domain Bacteria; phylum Acidobacteriota; class Terriglobia; order Terriglobales; family Acidobacteriaceae; genus Granulicella. The sequence goes on along the minus strand of JBAULP010000007.1, from coordinate 41,771 downwards.
TGATCGATGACAACGAGGTATCGCGCTATCTTCTTCGCGGTCAGATCGCAGAATCTCAATACGAGGTCTTTGAGGCACGCGATGGCCGCGAAGGTCTTCGCATGGCCCATGAAATCAGGCCAGCGATTATCTTTCTGGATTTTTATATGCCCGACTTGAACGGCTTTGAAGTCTTGCAGGACCTGCGAAGTTCGGAAAGTCTAAGCCAAACTGCTGTCGTGCTGCACTCGACGAAAATTCTGGATGGCCCCGAATTGGAATTCTTCAAGAACAACACCATTGCTATCTTTCCCAAGCAAGCGCTAACGCTGCCAGACTCTGCGCAGCGCGTTCGGGAGTTGATGGATACGCTCGCTGCACATTCTAAGAAAGACACGGCGTACCACCATGATTGAAATTGGCAAGCGGGGCCGCGTGCTGGTCATCGACGATCAAGAGCCCACGCGTTATATATTTCGAAGGATTCTCAATCACGCGGGCTACAACGTCGAAGAGGCCGATACGGGGTCTGACGGTCTCAGAATGGCGATGTCGTTGCCAGACCTGATCATCGCCGATGTAAATCTTCCGGATATGCTCGGATATGAAGTATGCCGGCGCTTGCGTTCCAATCCGTCAACCGTAAACATTCCGGTACTTCAAATTTCTGCTTCTTTCATCTCAGACGAAAGTAAAGTGCAAGCGTTGCAAGGCGGAGCCGATTCGTATCTCACTCAGCCCGTCGAGCCTACGGTGCTTCTTGCGCAGGTGAGTGCTCTTCTTCGCTTACGAAAGGCTGAGGCTCTCTCTAGCCTTTCGGCGCGACAATGGCAGATAACTTTTGACGCGTTGAGCGATGGACTCGCGCTAGTCGATCCGAAGGGGCTGGTGTTGCGGGTCAATCGGACATTTAGAGATCTGCTTGGATTCGTGCCCACCGAAGTTGAAGGCCGCCCAATCTCTTGTGTGTTTGAATCACGATTTGAAGCCTCTTTTGATGAGCTATCGAGCAAGGAAGCGGAGCAGGGCTCTCTCGAACTTCCTTCAAATGGCCGATGGTTTCGGGTGCGCTTCGACAAAATTAGGACTGATGCGGAGAACGAAACTGGCTCTGTCCTTCTTGTAACGGATATCACCGACCACAAGAAGCTGCAGGAAACTCTGAAATTAAGTGAACGGCTGGCTGCGACTGGACGCCTGGCGCATATCATTGCGCACGAGGTGAACAACCCACTCGAAGCGATGTCGAATCTGCTTTACCTTGCGTTGCAAAGCACCTCACCCCAGCAAGAGAGTTATCGATATATTGAGCAGGCATCCGCGGAACTGATGCGCATTAGTCTCATCACGAAACAAGTGTTGGCCTACCACCGCGAATCGACCAAGCCTATCCTGACTCCGTCCGATGAACTGTTAGATGGAGCCGTGGCGATGTTTCGCGCACAATCGCAGATTGCGGGTGTGGAGTTGATATCCAGAATCAGGTGTACTCGGCAGCTAAAGGTTCACCCAGGTGAGATCCGCCAGGTGTTTAGCAATCTCATCGCCAACGGTATCGACGCTATAGGTACCGGGGGCGGCAAACTGCGCGTCACTTGTTTTGAGACGACGGATCAACGCACGCAGAGGAAAGGGGTCCGTTTCCTCTTCAGCGATTCGGGTTCAGGAATTCCAGCAGAAGTATTCCCGAAAATCTTCGACGCGTTCTATACGACGAAAGATGCCAGAGGATCCGGAATCGGATTGTGGCTCAGCGCAGAGGTTATCGGAAAGCATAAAGGGAAAATATCTGTACGAAGCAGAACGCAGGGCCCTTATCGCGGCACTTTATTTGATGTATTTTTGCCAAGCCCGTTATGAAAAGTTCGAAACCCCGATATGCAACATAACGTCTATGCGCGCAGCGCGCCATATTGACTTGACGACGATGGCAGCGGCTTTGTTGGAGAATCTTCCGCGGTCTTCCTTGCAGGGAGTGCGCGATCATCTGATCGCCCTGACTACCACGCGATTGTTTCGGGGATGAACTCGGCAAAGAGATCGTCGTAATAAGGCCTAAGCTCTTTTACGTCTGGCTTCGAGTCGGCCTTGGAGTACAGATCGTACGCGTTGAATTTGTTTACCCACTCCAGCATTTCGATGTCGTGACCATTCATAAGGTGCCGATAGGCTCCATGTCTGTGCGCCGCGTAGAAGGAGTGATAGCGAAGCATGTAGAGCGAAGGCTCGGGCATGTAGTTCTTCATCACTTCGCTGATATAACCGTCGTGTCCGAACGAGAGATGCAAATTTGCGAGGCCGCAGTTTGGCTCATACACACCGTACTTGGTCTGGTAAAGAGGGTTCTGCAAGTCGGGGTTTGAGGCAAAGTACTCCGGAAATACGATTTCCTCTGAATAGGCGCAGCCCACGGGGAAGGTGTCACCGACGACTCCCCACTGCGGCTCGCCCCACAGACACAGAATTTTTCCGAGGTCGTGAAGAAAACCTGTGAGCACAAACCAGCGTGGGTGGCCGTCCTTGCGAATGGCTTCGGAGGTCTGGAGCAGATGTTCAATCTGGGTGAGATCGGTGTCCGGATCGCTGTCATCCACCAGCGTGTTTAGAAACTCCGCGGCCTCCCAGATACTCTTCATGCCTTTGTTGAGGCCGAAGTACTGCTTCTCTTTAGACAGAACATATTCATAGGTCTGAAAGGTGTGGTTGAGCCGGTAGAACTCCGCGACAGATGGAGTCGCGTTTTCATCGTACTGGCGGAACTGGTCCTTGCTCTTGCCCTCTTGATAGCGTCCGGTCAGGAATTCATCCCACTCCTCCATATCTTTTAAAGGATTCTGCGACGAAGAATCTGTCGACACATGCAAGGTAGACATAGGAAACACCTCCGGAAACGATAGATGACCGACGTTAATACGCGACCCGAATCTCACTATAGGAGCACGATGATCCGCTTGACAAGCATTGGCAGTTAACTGAATCGAGTGCGGCGACCGAGGCTCCAGGCGCCCGCGATGAGACTTGCGATAAGAATGACTCCGAGTATTGCGATCCAATGTAAGTTCATTGCTAACTTTGGAACAGCGGCCCGAAGTCCTAACAGAAGAAAGACGCCGGTGGCGGCCAGTAGAATGCCGTAGTCCCACCAGCGGCGCTGCTCTTCGCGGCCCTCCAATTCATCTCCGGCCATCGCAAGAAGCGTGCGTTCATAATTCAAGCCGTAGCGGCGACACTCTCGCAGGATGGCATTCTCGGTCGAGTTCTGCTCTTTTACGGATGCGACCGCGGTCCCGATGCCGAGTGCCCCGAAAATCATGATCACCGAACCGCCAATCACCAGCAGAAGATGTTGACGATCGGCGTGGGCCAACTCTCCGAATGCGAGTGCGCCCCATGCGAGGCCCCACAATTGGTTTGTGTTCGAGAGTGGAATGCCTCGACCGATTCCAATGTATTTCGCAGCAAACTGTTGAAAAAGGTCGCCGATTACCCAGACGAAGCCGCCGAGAAAGAGCCAGAACAAAATTCCCGGTTCGCGGAAGAGTTGAAACGCACTCGAATGCAATCCGCCGTCGAAAGCGAGAGTGAGCGCGAGCACCGTACCAAGTTCACCGAAGGTAAAGACCGTGACAAACGAGAGCGGATTCATGCCGCTCAGGTAGGCTTTGCGATACGGGACGTACATCGTTCCCCACATCAGGCTTGCGCCAAGCGCGGCGACGATGCCGCGTGCAGCATGGTGGCCTAGTGCGCCGCCGTGGATTGTGCTGAAGCCGAGCATGACGGCTGCAATCACGATAGCGGTTGCACCGGCGACCACTTTGCTGACATTGCCGCGGCTCGCTCCCTTCAGTTCTCCGAAGAGCACACGCCCCCAGAACAGCCCGATGAGAGAGTTCGCATTCCAAAGAGGGAAGGCCACCGAGAGCCCAACGTCGCGGATTGCGAAGACTGTCAGCGTGTTCGCGACCGCCCACAGAGCTCCGGCCAGGAGCGCCCACACTACCAGATGTTTCCGTTCGCCTAGATCACTGAAGATATAACCAGTGCCTTTCAGCAGCGTGGGAAACGTCCAACGCGCTGTGAATACGCCGGTAACCATGCAGAGGGAGATAGCAAATGGCGAGAAGCCTACCGTCACCAATTTTGTTGGAGCCTCAGCGGCGCCAAGCCACACGCCGGCTGTGAGGGCGCAGATTACCCCAAGCGTGTGCAGCGACAGTCGCATCTTTCCGTTTCGTCGAATGGCAGTGGTCACTTGTCTCTCGCTGTCTATCGAAGAAGGCATAGCAGAACGATGCCAAGAATCAGCACTAGAAATGGAACGAGAAAGTGACTGTCCTTGAGAATCGAAATGGTCGTTCCCGCCTCGTTTTTCTTATCGCTCATCGTTTCCTCGCTCCGCCCGTCTTCAGTTCGAATCATCTTACTTGGCCACGCGCTGGTTCGGCTTTAGGCCGTCAGAGACGCCGGGGAGTGGCATCGGAGCCCACTGCGTTGCCCACTTTGAAGGAGAGTTTCCCATCTGCAGTCGAAGAGTTGCCCCGCTCATGATGTCTTCGTAGGTGATCACCGGAATGCCGAGCGTTCGGCCATTTAGCGTTGCAGACTGGATGTAACGGTTCGTGTCGCTGTTGTTGTTGGCGACCACCGTGAACTGTTTTCCATTTGCGAGCGCCAGGCTCATCCGCGAAAACATTGGACTTCCAATCATGTAATTGCCGGAGGCGGGAGTCACCGGATAAAAACCCAAGGCCGTGAAGAGATACCAAGCCGACATCTGGCCGCAGTCATCGTCGCCGTCGAGGCCAGCGGGAAGGTTGGCATACTCAGCGTTGGCGATCTCGCGGACTTTGGCCTGAGTCTTCCACGGTTCTCCGCTGTAGTCGTATAGATAACCGTAGTGATGGCTCGGCTCGTTCTTGTGGACGTTATGGCCGCCTGCGAAGTGCTGATCCAGTTCCGAGTTGTAAACGGACGCACCTCCCATCAGCTTCATCAAGCCAGGGATGTCCTGCATGACAGCCCATGTATAGACCCACTTATTGCCCTCCGTCCAACCTGCATCCACTGGCGCCCACGAGCCGTCAGAGTTTCTAGCCTGCATGAATCCGGTGGAGCTGTTGAAGATGTTCTGGTAGTTGTGTGCGCGATTCTGGAAGAAGTCGGCATCCTTTTTCTTGCCGAGCATCCGGGCAATCTGCGAGACGCACCAATCATCGTAAGAATCCTCGAGCGTGCGCGATGCAGATTCCGCCGTCTTGTCGGCGGGCACGTAGCCAAGAACTTTGAGGTAGGTGAGTCCGCCACGCGCCTCGTAGGGCGTTCCCGGCGCGCGATCTGCCCATCGACGCGTGGTGTCACCGTCGGGCGGAGTCATTGCATCCTTGTAAACCGCATCCCAAGCCGTGTTGTAGTCGAAGCCCTTGAAACCCTTGCGCATCGCCTCGGCCACAAGCGAGTCCGCGTGTGTGCCAATCATGATGTTAGTGTAGGAAGGATTCGGCCACTTCGGCATCCAGCCACCTTCCTTGTAATCCTGGAGCAGGGCCGTGACCATTCCATCGACGCGTTCTGGCGCAAGCAAGGTCAGCAGGCTGAACTCAGCGCGGAAGGTGTCCCAGATAGAGTATGCGGTGTAGGACTCACCCTGGTGAACCCGATCGTCGAAGGCGCTGTAGTAATGGCCATACTCTGAAAACACGCGTGGATAAAGCAGGGCATGATAGAGCGCCGTGTAAACCATGCGGCGCTGATCTCCCGTTGCGCCCTCCACGTTCACGCGGTCCAGTTTGCTCGACCACTCCCGATGGAGCTGATGGCGAACTTTATCAAAATCCCAATCGGGAATTTCTTTGGCGAGATTCTCGCGCGCTTGGTCGATGCTGATGAAGGAAGTTCCCACGCGCACCTCAATCACCTCATGATTCTGCGTGGGGAACTGCACGTAGGCTCCAGTGGATGTTGCGTGGAGCGATGCCCGTGGTCCAAAGGTGCCGTAATCGGCAAAGGCCCTGCGGAACTGAACGACAAAGTATCCCTTGAAATGAGGAAGAGCGAAGGGGCCAAGGTTTGAATCGGTGCGCGCTGGGTTGTAGCCGACGATCTCATGGCGAGCTGCGTCTACCTGCGCAAACCCTGCGTAGCCAGGGCGCGATGTTTCGACCAGGATGATCGCTCTCTTGCTCGCAGGAAAAGTGAAGCGCATGTAAGCGCAACGAGCGGTTGCGGTTAATTCCGTACGTAAAGGCCGCGCTGGCCCCGCCTGTTCCGTGACCGCATAGTAATCCGGATGCGCGACCTCTTCACTATGGGAGAATGGCAGCGCGCGCTCCTCAGGCGTGAGCTTCAGCGAGTCCACTTCGGGCACCAGCGTGACGTAGCCATAGTCGCCCATCCAGATAGCGGGTTGATGCGTGCCCATGAAGCCGGAGATCGTTTTGTCCGCGTAGTTGTACGAGACAACGCTGAGTCGGTTCTGGCGCGTCTGTGGCGTCCAGTCGATCATGCCGAACGGGGGAGTTACGAAGGGCATCGTCCCGCCATAGCCGATGGGGCCGGAACTGGTGCCGATGTACGGGTTCACCCAACTCACCGCATCCTGTGTAACTGTGTCGCCGCGTTGTTGCGCCAGAATCGGCAAACAGCTTGCAAGTGTGTATCCCAGAAGGGACGTTCCTCTCAAAAGCTTTGATTTCACGAGGTGCTTCCTTTGAGCGAAGTTCGGTTCAGACATCAAATTTCACTAATTCCAACGAGATGTTCGCTGCATTCCTAAGCATGCCGTTTACAACCGCACGACTCACGCTTCACGAGGGATACGGGTAATGTAATTCGAACTTTTTCGGCGGGCGCAAGGCTCTGCACTCTGTCCAACAATAGGCGTGTCGCTGTCCGCCCCAATGCTGCCACCGGTTGACTGATCGTGGTGATCGACGGGCGAATTAGCGAATAGAAGGGGACGTCATCAAAACCTATCAAGGCGACATCTTTGCCGATTCGAATGCCGAGCGTCTGAAGTGCCTCAATCACTGCGATCGTACACATGTTGTTTGTGGCAAATAGCGCCTCGGGAGGACGGCGAGACTCAAACAATGATTTCAACGCAGGCAAGGCGGCATCCGTGCCCGGAAGAATCACTTTATCAACCTGCAGCTTTTCTCGCCGCATATATTCTTGGTACGCTTCAACCCTGAGTCGTATCGAGCGAAGATGAAAATCTGTGGCAATGCAGTGAATCGTCTTGTAGCCATGCTCACGCAGATGCCCTATCGCCATATGGGCGCCCATCCGGTTTTCCACCTCGATGGAGTCTGTTGAGGCGATCTCGATTGAGCGGTCGATCGTCACGACTGGAATAGCTCCTTGCGAAAGGGTCTTTAAGTGTTTGCTGCGGCTATTGACCGGCGCGAGAACGATGCCATCCACCGGATGGTTTGTCATTTGCTCAATCTCCGCTGCTTCGGTGGCGGCATCATTGTCTGAGACGGCAAGCCAGACGGTGTATCCCACTGAGCGAGCAACGCGCTGCACTGCACGGCTGACGATCGAAAAGAATGGGTCGGCTATGTCCGGCACAATCAGGCCGATCGACATCGACCTCTGTCCCGTGAGCATCCGGGCCGCCTGGTTGGGCCGGTAGCCCAGCTTTCGTATCGCGGCCTGCACCCGCTTCGCGGTCGCCTCGGAGACGTAAGGATGGCCATTGATGGTACGCGATACCGTCATCGGCCCGACCCCAGCCGCGCGGGCCACGTCAACGAGTGTTGCTTTTCTTGCAGATAAAGACTTTCGCATAACGACACAATATAAGTGTGCTGAGAACGCTAACAGAATGTTGACACCCTTTGCATCTCTTATTTACCGGCGAGAGCTAAGTTGCGATAGAAACAGCATTGACAACCGACTTTGCGATCGGATATAAGCTTGACCGCTGTGATAGCGCAATCATAATCCGTTTTCTCAGACGAAACGAATCTTCAATAAGTCTTTTTTTAGGAGCGCCAATGAAAACCTTAACGCTTTCAACAGCGGTGCGTTTTTCCTGCCTGTTGGCCCTGATTCTGATCCTTCCCCTTGCCGCTCTGGCGCAATCCGACGTCGGCAGCATCAGCGGATTCATACGCGACCATTCCGGTGCCGTCATTCCCAGCGCGACCGTGACCGTGCGCAATGAAGGAACTGACCAAAGCCAGACGGTCAAGACCGACTCATCCGGCCACTACGCCGTTACCAATCTGACTCCGGCCAACTACAGTATGTCCGCAGAGGCGAACGGCTTCAACAAATTCGTGAGCGTCCACAATGCGCTCGCGGCCAGCACCGCCCTGGAACTCGACGGCACGCTCGATGCCGGTTCAGTGAATCAGACAGTGCAGGTGACGGCGAGCGCCCTCGTGCTGCAGACTCAGTCCGGATCGGTACAGAGTGAGATCAGCGGAAAGACGATCACCGATCAGCAGTTGAACGGCCGCAACCCGCTGTTCATCGGCTCTCTGCTGCCCGGTATGAGAAGCAGTTCGACACTCGGCGACTTCAACTTCGCCATCGGTAGCTCGGTTCCGTTCAACGTGAACGGCGCACGCCAACAGGACACGCTTGTCACATTCGATGGCGCACCCGGTGTTCGTACGCGCGGTAGTGGTCAGGTGATCGGTGTACCGAACCCCGATGCCATTGAGGAGATGCAGATCCTCACCTCCGACTACCAGGCGGAATACGGAAGCTCAGCCGGCGGACAGATGCGCATCATCTCCAAGTCCGGCACCACGCACTTCCACGGAACAGCTTATGAGTATCTGCGCAACTCAGCGATGAACGCCAACAGTTGGCAGAGAAATCAAAGCCCTTCCACCCGTTATGCTTCGCCCTTCCGCTATAACAACTTCGGTTTCACCTTTGGCGGCCCGGTGTATATCCCCGGCGTGCAATGGACGGAAAAGTTCCGGAACAAGCTGTTCTTCTTCGTCGCGGAAGACTGGATTCGCTATCGCTACACCGATACGCAGACGCAGGCCGTCCCCACCGCCCTCATGCGCGCAGGCAACTTCAGCGAGCTGCTCTCCAGTAATCCCTGGTACGCTTCTCCAACCGTCGTCTACGATCCGACCACGTGTCCGGTGAATAAGGCGGCCAGCTGCGTCGCGTTTCAGAACAACACCATTCCAATGCTGGATCAAAGCTCCAACGGCATGGCCATCATTGATGCCTATCCTGGGCCCACTCCTGGCTACCTCAGCGGCACGCAAAACTGGATTGGGCAGGCAGCGCATCCCATCAACCAGCGCAAGCAGCAGATCAGCGTCGACATCATCGCCAACGATCACCATCACATCGCTTTCCGCCGCCAGAACGTGACGTACAACGAGTACATTCCCTTCGACCAGGGATCTGGACTTACGGGTCGCTACTTCAACCGTCCCAACCAGACCAACGGTCTCACCTGGACATGGATCATCAATCCCAGTGCGGTCAACGAGGCTCGCGTCACCTACAGTCTTGATCAGGTCTACATCCCTGTGAACACGGCACTCCCGGGCTTCAACCGGCAAACGTTGGGCATCAACTTCCCGTACATCATCCCTGGCCAGAAGGCGCAGGAAAACAAGATTCCGACGGTCAGTGGTCTTGATAGTTTCTATGGATTAGCCGGAGGCCCCTACCCGTCTCACTCCGGCGGCCCCATCTACACCTACTCAGACAGCTTCACCAAGGTATGGGGCAACCACACGATGAAGGCAGGTGTGGAGATCCAGGATTCTGGTGAAAACGACAACGATCAAATCAACGTGTCGACCGTGCCCGGCGGTGCAAACAACCAGAACGGCAACTTCTTCCTCAGCGATAACAGAACCGGCCTGGGCGGAACGACTGGCGTCGGCCTTGCGAATCTTGCAGTCGGTCTGGCCGACAGCTACACCGAAATCGGTCCCAAGTCCTACACGGAGTGGCGCGGTCAAGTATATGAGTTCTTCGCGCAGGATTCGTGGCAGGTGAATCCCAAGCTGCACTTTGACTACGGTCTTCGCTTCACCGCGCTCACGCCATACAAAGCGGCGTGGGGCAACGCTGCTTTCTTCGATCCAGCGTCGTACACACTTTCCTCGGCTCCCACGGTCAGCCCGACCAGCGGCAACGTTACGCTCGGCACCGGTAACCCCTACGACGGCATGGTGATTCCCGGCCGCTCCAGCTTTCCTCAATCCGCGATTCAGCACGGAGTTGTCGGAGCAACACCGTCCACTGCCGGAACAGCCTGCGACGGTAGCTCCTGCTCCGCGCTGTTTGCTCCAAGTCTGAAGGACGGCTACGTCAACACGTCCAACGTCGTGCAGCCTCGCGTTGGCTTCGCCTACGAATTGAATTCGAGGACGGTCCTCCGCGGCGGCTTCGGCGATTTTGCAACACGCATGGGCCTGCTCGACAACATCTTCCCTGGCGGCAACCCGCCCTTCCAGCCCTTCATCTCCGTGGCAGCGGTCGCGAACAACCTGACCTCCATGGTCGACAACCCAGGTTATTCGCTCAACAGCACCGTGGCGCCGGCGCTTACCGTAACGACGCTCAACAAGAACCTCCAGGCGCCGATCCGTTACAACTGGAACATCGCCATGCAGCGCGAGACGTTCTTCGGAACGGTGCTCACCGTGGCCTACGTTGGCGGCCGTGGTATCCACGACTGGCGCGTGTTCGACATCAATCAGCCAACGGTTGGCGCGCAACAGGCTAACCCAGGAGTGAACGTGAATGCGCTGCGTCCCTACCAGGGCTTTGCCGCAATCCAGCAGGAGCAAAGTAATGGCAAGTCGCGGTACAACTCACTCCAGATCAGCTGGCAGAGAACAAACGCGAAGAATATAAGCTTTGGTTTCGCGTATACCCTGTCCAAGAGCTCCGACGACAGCTCCAACTATCGCGACATTGTTCCGGACACCTACAACACCAGCAATCTCTACGGGCCGTCTGAGTACGATGCGCGTCACATGGTCGTGATCAACTACACCTGGGCACTACCAATCTTCACCAACCCAAGCACCTTGGCTGGCAAGATCGCCGGAGGCTGGCGCATTGCTGGCGTGTCGCAGTTCCAGACGGGCTCGCCATGCGGCGTCGGCAACAACGCAGACTACGCGGGCGTCGGAGAGTATGGCAGCTTCGGTTGCGGTTCCGAAGGCGAGTTCTGGGTGATGAACGGAAAGCCTAAGATCCTGCATCAGTTCGCAGGCTACGGTGGTACGGGCAAATACTTCTCCACTACCGATAGCTCTGGGAATCCCCTCTTCACCGTTCCTACGCCAGGCACGTTCAATCTGCAGAAGGGTGTGCGTGACTCCATCTACCAGCCCGGATTCCAGGACTGGAACCTCTCCCTCAAGAAGCGCTTTGTGATCAGCGATCGCATCTCGTCGGAGTTCACGGCAGACGCCTACAACTTCATCAACCATCCCAACTGGTCGGGTCCAAACCTAAACCCGACCTCGGGCCAATTCGGCGAAGTTACGAGCAAGTCCACCAGCAACCCTCGCACGCTGCAAGTGGGTCTGCACTTCTTCTTCTAACGATCCGACCACCTGAGCCTGCATGGATTACGTCCATGCAGGCTCCGCGTCTTTCAGCGCGACAGTCGTCAGACTGGCTTCGCGGCCGAACCTCTCACATTTGGAGTCCGGGATGAATCAAGGCACACAGGCACGCGCGGTCCATTCGTATCAGAAGCCTGAGCGGGGAAGTCGACGCAGCGCTCGCGGCCTGCTGCTGCTCCTCTGCGCGGTGCTAATGCCTGGCTGGGGCGCTCATGCGCAAACCATGAAGGCCCCGGACATTACAAAAGATCCAACCCTGTACGTCGTTCCCTACGCGCACCTTGATACGCAATGGCGCTGGGAGATGCCGCAGACCATCAGCGAATATTTGCTCAAGACCATGCGCGTCAACTTCGACTACATCGACAAGTATCCGCACTACGTCTTCAACTGGACAGGCTCCAATCGCTATCGCTTGATGAAGGAATATTTCCCGGACGATTATGCGCGCATGCAGCGATACGTAGCGGCGGGGCGCTGGTTTCCAGCGGGCTCGTCCGTGGAAGAAGGAGACGTCAATCTTCCCAGTGCCGAAGGGATTTTTCGTCAGATTCTTTACGGCAATGAGTACTATCGCAAAGATTTCGGCAAAGCGAGCACCGAGTATATGCTGCCGGACTGTTTCGGTTTTCCCGCGTCGCTGCCCAGCATCCTCGCGCATGCTGGCGTTAAAGGTTTCTCCACGCAGAAGCTAAGCTCCGTTTGGCAACCGGCGCCCATCGTCGGTGGACCCGATTCTCCTGAGCAGACACCGGAGGGTATTCCATTCAATGTCGGTCGTTGGGTGGGGCCGGACGGCAATTCGGTGCTGGCCGCGCTCAACCCCGGCAGCTATAACGGCAACATCTATAGCGACCTAAGCAAAGAGCCGCCGCCAGAGCCTGTTCTCCAACTCACCGCTGAGCAGCGTGCCAAACTTACACCGCTTCAATTCAGACAGTATGAACGCCGCCACATTGAGCCCGACTGGGTGAAGCGCATCAATCTTGATGGCAAGGTGACGGGCCTCTTCGCCGACTATCACTATGTCGGCACCGGCGATATTGGCGGAGCGACGGAGGAGTCCACGATTCAAATGCTCGAGGCGATGATCGACAAGAGCATGATCGTGCTCCCGACACCGCCGCAGTTCAGCTTTCTTAAGGAAAACGCCTCCTATAATCCCAATCCAGCTCGAGTAGGCGAAGGGCCTGTGCATATTGTGGAATCGGCTGCCGATCAGATGTTTAACGATATGAGCCGCCTGGATACCAGCCGCATGCCAACATACAAAGGCGATCTCGAGTTAATCAATCACTCGGCAGGCTCACTTACTTCAGAGGCGTATCACAAGCGTTGGATCATGAGGAACGAGTCACTGGCTGACGCTGCAGAGAAAGCCTCTGTGGCAGCTGAATGGCTCGGTGGGCGTACGTATCCGATGGAGCGCCTGACGAATGCATGGACACTTGAACTTGGCGGACACTTTCACGACACGGGCGCCGGTACAGCCACGCCGCGCGCATACCAGTTCGCATGGAATGACGACGCGATTGTTGCGAATCAATTTTCGGATGTGATCACGAGCGCAACGGAAGCGATTGCGTCGGCACTTGATACGGAAGGCGCAGGCGAGCCCATTGTCATCTATAACCCGTTGAACATCTCGCGCGAGGATCTGGTCTCGGCTGACGTCAGCTTCCCGCATGGGATGCCGAGGGCTATGCGCGTCATGGGTCCGGATGGCGTCAAATCGCCGGCGCAGATCGAGGATGGCAGGATCCTCTTTGTCGCCAGCGCACCGTCCGTAGGGTATTCGGTATATCACTTAATGCCGGCGGCTTCCGTTGCAATCGATCCCGCTTTGAAGGTTACAACGTCGTCGCTTGAGAACAAACGCTATCGTGTGCGAATGAACAGCGACGGCGATGTTGCAAGCATCTTCGACAAGCAGTTGAACAGGGAACTGCTCTCTTCTCCGATCCGTCTCGAAATCACAGCCGACACTCCGAAGCAATATCCCGCGTGGAACATGGACTACGAGCAGGTGGAGGCGAAGCCGCGTGCTTATGTGAGTGGACCCGCGAAGGTGCGGATTACCGAGAGTGGTCCGGTCCGCGTCGCTCTCGAAGTGACGCGTCAAGCGGAGGGATCGACGTTCGTCCAGACGATCCGGTTGTCTGCAGGAGACGCCGGCAATCGGGTGGAGATTCACAACGCGATTGACTGGCGTGGTCTCACGTCCAACCTCAAGCTTGCTCTGCCGTTCACCGCGAGCAATGAGGATGCAACGTACAACCAGGACCTTGGCACGCTCGAACGCCCAACGGCGACACCGCGTCAGTTCGAAGTTGGTTCGCATCGGTGGATCGACCTGACGGACAAGAGTGGAGCGTATGGCGTTACGGTGCTCACGGATTACAAGAACGGCTCCGACAAGCCCGACGCCAACACTCTTCGCATCACGCTGCTTCGTTCCCCTGGAATTCAGCCGCGGGCAAACCGCGCTCCGGGGGCGTACAGCGATCAAGCCAATCAGGACTGGGGGCACCACGAAATCACCATCGGACTCGCCGGCCACGCGGGCGACTGGCGGCAAGCACAGACAGATTGGCAGGGCTACCGGTTGAATGACCCAATGATGTCTTTCACAACGAAGCGTCACGATGGTGCGCTCGGTAAAACCTTCTCGCTGATGCACATCGATAACCCGAGGATCCGCGTCTTCGCGCTCAAACGCGCCGAGGCGAGCGACGAAATTGTGCTGCGGATGGCGGAGATGGACGGCAAGGCTGAACCCAATGTGCACATCTCATTCTCTGCGCCGGTCGTCGCGGCGCGTGAGATCACCGCGCAGGAGCTGCCGCTGGGAAACGCGAACGTGAACGATGGAGCGCTTGTGACTTCTTTTGGACCATACCAGCCGCGCACGTTTGCGCTTCGGTTGGGCCCTGCACAGGTTCACGTTGCTCCGGTGCAGTCGAAGCCAGTGCATCTCGCGTACACTCTTGCGGTCGCGACCAACGACGACACGCAGACGAATGGCGCGGGCTTCAACGGCCGTGGCGATGCGCTGCCAGCCGAAATGTTGCCGCAGCAGATCGACTTCAACGGCGCACACTTTGAACTCGCGTCGGCGAAAACCGGTTCACTCAACGCGATAGCAGCCGATGGACAGTTGATTGAGCTTCCCGCGGGCCACTTCAATCGCGTGTACATACTGGCTGCGTCCGCCGACGGAGATCAAAAAGCGACGTTCCGCTTTGGCAAGATGGCGAGCACGTTCGACGTTGAGAACTGGGGTGGCTTCATCGGGCAATGGGACACACGCCAGTGGAAGAATGAGCCCGCGGTCGACTGGGCCATCTCAGCGCACCATGCTGTTTGGCCGCCGAAGGATCTTGACGAGCGTGAGAAGCGCCAGTACTCGCCGAGTTATCCGGAGGATTACCTCGGCCTTAAGGAGGGATACATCAAGCCCGCAAGTGTGGCTTGGTATGCATCACATCATCACACATCGGCGGGTCTCAACGAGCCGTATCAATACTCCTACCTGTTTGCGTATTCCATGGACGTTCCAACCCATGCGCATGTGCTAAAGTTGCCGCACAACGATAAGATCCGCATTCTAGCTATCTCGGCAGCAGAAGAGAATCCAGAGGTAGCGCCCGCCGCGCCGCTCTTCGACACGCTCACTCACGACAGCGATTCAACACAACCCTCCAACCCATAGCGTGAGCGGATGTCGCCCGTCCATGCAGGAGAACTCAGACCCATGTTTCCCTTTGCGCTCACGCTGCGGCGTCTGCTGATTTCACTCGCCCTCATGGCCGCGAGTGCTTCCTCGGTGGCCCAGACCGCAGTTCACGCTCCCCACTTCGTCGACAGTGTTTACCCATTTCTGGGAGTAGATGGGGGAGGCGACACGTTCGTCGGCGCGACGCTCCCCTTCGGGATGGTGAAGCTAGGGCCAGATATGGAGTCGTTCGACGGACGTGCATCGGGCTTCGGTTACGCCACGGACGGCCGCATCCTCGGCTTCAGCCACACGCATTTGAGTGGCGCACAAGGCAAGTACGGCAACATCCTGGTGATGCCGGTAACAGGAGCATTGGCCATTGGCGACATTCACTCGCCACGCACCGCAGAGGTCAATCATCCCGGCTACTATGCGACGCGCCTAACTCGCTATCACGTTCTCGCAGAGCTTACTGCAACGCGGCGTGTTGGTCTGCATCGCTATACGTTCACCGATGCGGGAAAAGCGCACATTACGGTGAACATCTCCCACTGTCTTGGCAAAGGACCGGGCTCGGAGTCGCAGCGTTTCCTGGGCGGAGAGGTCCACTTCGTGTCCGACCATGAGCTGGATGGCGAAGGGCGCTATGCAGGCGGATGGAATAAGGGTGGCGAGTACGACGTGTACTTCTCGATGCAGATCGACAAGCCTGCGCAGGCGACGCGCACGTGGAGCGGACACGAGATCACCGCGGCGCAGCATGCAAGCGTTGAAAGCGACACGCCACTCGGCGCAACCTTTGATCTTCCTGTGCGCATTGGTCAGATCGTTCAGGCAAAAGTTGCCATCTCTTTTGTGAGCATCGCGCAAGCTCGCGCTACGCTGCAGCAGGAGACACCTGGTTGGCCCTTCGACACTACGCGCAAGACGTCGTCAGCGATATGGAACCAGGCGCTCTCCCGCATCCAACTCCATGGCGAGACAGATGCGAAACGCATCCAGTTCTATACCGCGATGTATCACACCATGCTCATGCCAACCGATCGGACTGGCGAGAATCCCAAGTGGCAATCAACCGAACCCTACTACGATGATTACTATGCGACGTGGGACACATACCGCAGCTCAGGGCCGCTGCTAACGCTGATCGCCCCCGATCGCCAGCGTGATCTCATTCGCTCGCT
This sequence comes from Acidobacteriaceae bacterium, assembly GCA_049578265.1. Taxonomy (GTDB): domain Bacteria; phylum Acidobacteriota; class Terriglobia; order Terriglobales; family Acidobacteriaceae; genus Granulicella. The sequence goes on along the minus strand of JBAULP010000007.1, from coordinate 25,311 downwards.
GGTCGACATCTATCGCCACACCGGATATATGCCAGACGCGCGGAGTGGCAATGACAACGGCCGCACCCAGGGCGGTAGCAACGCGAACGTTGTCGTCGCGGACGCGTGGGTGAAGCACCTCGCCGGCATCGACTACAACACAGCCTTCGAGGCCATGCTTAAGGACGCAAGCGTTCCACCCGCGGATGCGCAAAAGGAAGGCCGCGGCGGCATCCTCGACTACAACAGCAAGGGCTACATTACACTCGCCGACGAGCGCTCCGGCTCGCGCACGGTGGAGTATGCGTACGACGACTTTGCTATCGCGGAGGTCGCGTGCGGACTGCACCATCCCGCCGAGGCAGCTCTCTTCGCGCGCCGCGCCAACAACTGGCAGAACCTATGGGACAGGAATCTTAGTGACGAAGGCTTCAAGGGCTTTCTGCGACCGCGCAACGTGGATGGCTCATGGGCCGCGCCGGATTTGCAGGTCCGCGGCACATGGCCCGACTTCTTTTACGAGGGCGACCTGTGGACGTACTCGTTGTACGCCCCGCAGGATGTGCGGCGACTGATTCAGATGGCGGGGGGAGACAAGACATTTGTGCAACGTCTCGACAGCATCTTCTATAGCCAGCACTTCGACGTAACAAACGAACCTGGCTTTCTCCTGCCTATGCTGTACAACTGGGCCGGCCGACCCGACCACACTGCCGACGTGGTGAGCCAGTTGCTCGAGAAGGCGTTCACCGATCAGCGGAGCGGTATCCCAGGCAACGACGACTCGGGTGCGATGTCCAGTTGGTTCATCTTCAACTCGCTCGGGTTCTATCCCAACGCGGGGCAGGATATTTATCTCATCGGGACGCCGTCGTTTCCGGAGGCGGACATTCTCCTGGGGCCCGGTAGGACACTGCGCATCGTTGCGAAGAATCTTGATCCGCAACATCTCAATCACTATGTGCAGTCGGCGACGATCAATGGGAAGCCGCTGGGCCAGTCGTGGTTTCGTCACGGCCAGATTGCGAACGGTGGAACGCTGGAACTGACCATGGGCCCTGCACCCTCCGCATGGGGAACAACGAACCCGCCACCATCGCTGTCCGATGACGTTTCACCTCTCTGCGCTGCTGCAGCGCAGACAGAGCCGTTCCATTCGAACGCTCCGGAGAGCAAGCCTATCGTCGCGACGCTGCCACACGGCACCGTGCAGATGAACCAGATCCAGATCATCGGCACGCACAACAGCTATCACGCAGGCATCGCGCCGAGTGAACGCAAGCTATGGCAAGAGAAGTATCCCCAGCAGCTCGCGGGGCTCGATTACACGCATCCATCGCTGACGAAGCAGCTTGAGTCGGGGGTACGTCAATTGGAGCTCGACGTCTTCGCCGATACAGAGGGCGGCCGCTACGCGCATCCGAACGGGCCGAAGATGGTCGCCGCTGCGGGTCTGCCGCCGGACCCTCCCTTTGATCCGGAGGGAATCATGTCCAAGCCGGGATTCAAGGTCATGCATGTGCAGGACGTTGACTACCGCAGCAACTGCGAACCCTTTACTGCGTGCCTGGCCGAGATTCGTGCTTGGTCGCGTGCGCATTCCCGGCACATCCCTATCTTCATCTTGGTGGAGACAAAACAAGGCAAACCGAAAGAGCCGAATCTTACCGAACCAGAGCCCTTCTCCTCTGCCACCTTCGATGCGCTCGACGCAGAGATTCGCTCAGTATTTCCGGCCAATGAGATGATTACTCCCGACGATGTTCGCGGATCGTATGGTTCGCTCGAGGATGCTGTGCTGGCAGGCCGCTGGCCTTCGCTCGACAGTGCGCGAGGCAAGGTCGTGTTTCTCATGGATCAACACAACGTTGGTCCCGTCTATCTTGAAGGCCATCCCTCATTGCGCGGAAGAGTTCTTTTCACCAACTCAGATCCAGGCCAGCCAGATGCAGCGTTCATTGAGCGCAACGACGGGCCGCCTGGAGAGATTGCCGAGTTGGTTCGCGAAGGATATCTCGTCCGCACCCGCACAGATGCTGACACGCGCGAAGCGCGCACCGACGACACTGCACGACGGGATGCCATGATCTCCAGCGGCGCGCAAATCCTCAGCACCGATTATCCGGCGTCAGAGCCGGCGCGTTGGAAGGGACACTTCTTTGTCGCACTTCCGAATGGTGCAACAGTCGCTCGATGCAATCCCGACAACGCGCCTGCGGCCTGCAGCGAGCGCGCAGTTAACACCGAATGATGACTACAGAATTTCCGGAAAGTTGTGCTAACGAATCCAGTGGCCGCAACCCGCCCTTCGCGTTTCGAATCTGGATGGCGGTGAAAGCTATATCCGTCGCGGATCATCGCAGAGCCACCGGATTGGGCGTTACTGGAAATGAGTGGGGGCCTCCAACTCATCGCCGTGATCTGGCATCTGGTTCCGTCACGGCGTCAGACGATAGGGCGGGGACCAAGGTTTTTACTTTCGGCAGCTGGCGCTTGTGCTAGCTGTCGGAGATCCTGCCGAACCAGATTAATTTGCGTCGAAAGCCGTTCGAAAGCTTCTCTCGCGCCGACGAAGTCGGTATCTTTCGCGCACACTTCTAATTGGCTCGCGGCGTCCTGTGCAGCGGTGGCCTGGAACGTTCCAACCGATCCCTTCAGTGCGTGCGCTGCCCTCTGAATCATGATCGCATCCCCTGAAGCGAAACCCTTTTGGATCTGGATCTCTTGCTTTGTGCTGTCCGCAAGCCATAGCTCGGCCATTTCGGCTAGCAGGGCCTGGTCTCCCATGACAGAGTCCAGGAGCAACTCTAGTCGACCGATAGCCCGAAACGGTTTGGGCTCTGATGAGCGATCGATGCTTTTTGTCTTCGTCGCTTCGGACATAGCACGCTTCAACTCGTCAACTCGAATCGGTTTGGAAAGATATCCGTCCATGCCGGCGCTCAAACATGCTTCCTTGTCGCCTTTCATTGCGTGTGCCGTCATCGCAACAATCGGTAAATGCTTTCCGGTGCGTGTCTCCGCGTCACGGATGGCAGTTGTGGCTTCCAGCCCATCCATCTCGGGCATCTGTATATCCATGAGGATGAGGTCGAACTCTTCCGCTTGAGAGCGCCCCAACGCCTCCTTGCCATTGTTGACTACCTGTACCTTGTGGCCGAGCTTCTCCAGAATTCTCATCGCCAGCGTCTGGTTCACCGGGTTATCTTCCGCGAGCAGAACGCGTAAGGAGCGTTCCGGAGCCTGGATGAGAGCCGGCGGGCGGGCGTGTTGTTCACGTTTTCGACCATGGTCGGCCATCGTCGTCACGATCGCATCAAAGAGTTCCGATTGCTTGATCGGTTTGCTCAGATAGTCGGATATTCCCAGGTCACGACAGCGCTCGAGATCGCTGGACCTCGAGCCGGAGGTCAGCAAAATGATTCTGAGCCCTTGGTGCTTGTCGCTGTTTTTTATTTGCTCCGCCACGGCAAAGCCGTCCATATCTGGCATGTGGACGTCGAGTAGCACCAAGGCAAAAAGATTTTTCGAATCCGCATCGCTAAGAGCGCTCAGCGCTTCAGAGCCGCTGCTGGCGAGTGTGGGTTTCATGTGCCAGTTGGTTAAAATTTCACTTAGGATTCGCCGATTCGATGCGTTGTCATCAACGACCAGGATAGGCAGATCGACTAGCTTGTCATCCTCTTTCGCGAGAGGTTCAATTTCCGATGTGGTCCTCTCTAACAGCACCGTGAAGTGGAACCTGCTCCCTTCTCTTACCTTGCTTTCCACCCACATCGTTCCGCCCATCAGCTTCACCAGCGCGGCGGAGATGGAGAGCCCCAACCCGGTTCCTCCATACTTGCGCGTCGTCGAGGTATCGGCCTGTTCGAATGCCTCGAAGATCGTTTGCTGCTTCTCTTTGGGAATGCCGATGCCGGTATCTGACACGAAAAAATGCAGATCGAGCGTGGAATCCGTTTGACCTCGTTGCTCAACGTGCAGCATCACCTCACCCTTGTCGGTAAACTTGATGGCATTGCCGACTAGGTTGATGATGATCTGTCGCAGACGAATCGGGTCACCGAAGACGCGATCCGGCAGATCGACTTGAATGTGGCACCCCAGCTCCAGTTCTTTCTGGTGAGCGCGCGGGGCAAGCAGACGTACGGTGTCCTCAAGCGTGTCACGGAGGTTGAAGTCTCTCTTATCCAGATCGAACTTCCGCGCCTCGATCTTCGAGAAATCGAGCAGATCATTGATCAACGCGAGTAAGGCGTCTGCGGAGTCCCTGATCATGCCCAGGTAATCGCGTTGCTCACCGGTGAGCGAAGTGTCGAGCGTAAGCTCAGTCATTCCCACAATCGCATTCATCGGCGTGCGAATCTCGTGACTCATGTTGGCCAGGAACTCACTCTTCGCTTTGGTCGCTTCTTCAGCAACCTGCTTCGCGGATTCGAGATCACGTGCGTAGATTCGCAGCGCTGCTTCTGCCTCCGTCCGCTCGATAAACTGGCCGATTTGACTGCCGATCGCCGACAAGAGCTTAAGCAACTTCGTATCGGGCTGCCGAATCTGCGGACTAAAGAATTCGAGTACTCCGAGCACTTCATTGCTAAGGAGGATGGGAAATCCAAACCCACTGCGTAGTCCTTCTTTCTTAGCCAGCGGAGCGCGCGGGAAATTCGTGTCTTGGGTTATGTCCTCAATCCAGCTAGCATCGGCTCGTTCCCAGACACGGCCGGGCAATCCAATGCCGCGATCGAAGGTGTGGGAGCGAGTGAGTGCCGAAAACTCGCTTACGTTCGCGGTTGGGATGTGCCAGGTCTCGACGCAACGCAACACGCCTTCCTTCTTATCCAGCTTCCACACCGTGCCTACGGACCACTCCAGTGTCTCGCAGATGTTTTTCAAAATCTGTGGCGCCGCCTCATGCAGGGAAGGCGCTTCCGCCAGCACTTTGGTGACGAAATACTGAGCGAGCAGGCGGTCTTCGTCGAGCTTCGTCTCCGTTACATCGCGGCCAGTCGCATAAAAAAACTGTCCATCTGCCGGCGCAGCCGCTGTCCAGAGAATCCATTTGTAGGAACCGTCCTTGGATAGGCAACGGTTCCCGAAGCGCATGGTTTTATAACCCTGGAAGACCTTGGTAGCCTCTGTAGTCGTCGACTCGCGATCGTCGGGATGGACGAGGTTGATCCAGGGCTGGGTCAGCACCTCCTCTTTTGTGTAGCCGAGAACATCTGTCCACGCTTTGTTTACCTGCTTGAAATATCCATCGAGACCGGCAACGCAGATCAGGTCAAGGGAGAGATCGAGCAACTCGGTGACTTCAGTGTCGCTGGCGGTCGGTTGCAACGGTGAGGGTTCAGACATGGTCGCCCTCCGAGGGCAGGCAATTTTCGCTAGGTTATTGTTGACGCTAGCAGCACACGGACATAGTATTCAACGATACCGATCGCGAGATAGAGGAGATCTGTATTATGTCCGACGAACCTCCCACTGGACGTAGAATTCTGGTTGCGGATGACGATGCAGCGATCCGCCACGGCATCTCCAGGTTGCTTGAAAATGCCGGCTTTGAGGTATCAGAAGCGGCAGATGGGCTCGCCGCACTGAACGCGATTCAGGAAAAGCCGTTCGATCTGGTATTTCTGGATATTTGGATGCCTCAGCTTTCGGGACTGGACGTGCTGGCGCGTATTCGCACAGGAACCAATCGACCGAAAGTGATCGTAACCACCTCCGACGGTACATCCGAGACGCTGTTGCGTGCAGTGAAGGAACAAGCCTACGACTACCTAAGCAAACCGTTTCCGCCGCGCAAAGCCGTCGAAGCCGCGCAACGGGCGCTGTCGGCAGATCAGGTGCCGCCCATAGAAGTTTTATCGGCCCGTCCCCACTGGGTCGAACTCCTAAGCCCTTGCACACACGAGGCTGCCAAGCGGATTGAGACGTTCATGATGAAACTGGAGGCGGAGCTTCCAAACGAAGAGCGCGAATCGATCGCTTCGTGCTTCGGGGAATTGCTGACCAATGCCGTCGAATGGGGTGGTCAGCTCGACCCGAATCGGAAAGTTCGAGTTGCATATGTCCGTTCTCCGCGAATGCTTATGTTCCGGATCGCCGATCCGGGCCCGGGGTTTTCATTCGAAAAACTCTCGCATGCGGCGGTCGGCCAACCGGAGTCGGACCCAACAGCCCACATGTCCATTCGCGAAGAACGTGGAATTCGCCCAGGTGGATTCGGAATCATGATGACGAAGGCTGGCGCCGACGAGCTCCTCTATAACGAAGCGCAGAACGAGGTGATGTTCGTGAAGTATTTCGATAACGCGTAGATCGTTCCGCAGCGCGCAGCCATCGCTCGATCAATGGTCAGCACCTCAAGGGGTTCGATGCGATCACGCGATGCCTCAACCCAGCTCTCTTCCCGTGAGAACGGCGGTGCGAACTTCACCACTTCGAGGATGCTTTCTTCCAATCGTTTCATCGGGCAGCTTTTGGCGTCGCAATTTGCGCCGGTCGCATCCTCGATTCCTACTGCGGTGACTTGCCCGGTGCGGCGGCCCAACAAGGTAGTGGAGTGCCCGGCTTGAAATGTGCCAGTGGATAAGAGACAGCTGGTCAAGGAGAGGATATGGGACGAGGCAAGAAGTACCAGCCTGAGCAGGTGGTGAATCTGTTGCGGCAGATCGAAGTGGCGCTAGCGAACGGCAAGACGACAGATGTGGCGTGTAAGGACGCCGGGATCGTGGAGCAGACGTACTTCCGCTGGCGTAAGGAGTACGGCGGGCTGCAAGTGGACCAGGCGAAGCGGCTGAAAGAGTTGGAGCAGGAGAACTCCAAGTTGAAGCGTCTGGTTGCGAACCTGAGCCTGGATAACCTGGTGTTGAAGGACTTCGCCTCGGGAAACTTCCAAGCCCTGAGCGACGACGGATCGCAGCATCTCATGCACAGCAGAAGCATGGGCTCACGGAGCGCAGGGCGTGTCGGCTGGCCAACCAGCCACGCGGCACGCAGCGCTATCGGGCGATACGGTGTGAAGACGAAGATGCACTCACGCAGGCGATCATCTTGCTTGCCAGCCAGCACGGTCGTTATGGGTATCGCCGGATCACGGCGCTGCTCAAGCGAGCCGGGTGGCGGGTGGGCAAGGATCGCGTGGAGCGCGTCTCCACCCCACGGACGAAGACCTGTCCGCAGGGAACCCGGTATCTGGCGTCGCGAGGGGCTGAAGGTACCACAGAAGCAGAAGCCACGAGGACGCCTGTGGCTCAACGCACCTCGAGAAGGCTGCGGTGAGGCTTGCCATCGACCGCGCCACTGATGAGCAATTAGAAGAGATCGAGCAGTTCGCCATTGCGAGCGCGAAGGAAGATCCGACTCGGACGGTCGACGACCTGGTTTTACTTGATGAAAAGTTCCATGAGTACCTGGTGGGTCTCACTGGCAATACGCAGATGCTCGAAGCGTTGCGCAATATTAACTCACGCATCCAGTTTGTCCGCTGGATGGATATGACCGAACGGCGCCCGGAGACACAACAACAGCACCGTGCGATCCTCGCGGCGCTGAAAGGTCGAAGCGTGCAGGCAGCGGAACAATGCATCCACGAGCATATCGCGCAGCGCTTGGATCAGATCGTCGAAAAAGTGGAGCGGAGTTACGGCCGTATCTTCGTGCGCAAACATCGGGCCGCGGCTGCCCCGATACCAGAAGCCGTTGCGACTCGGTAGCGTAGACACCGCCCCCCGCGGCATCGTCCGACTCCCGATAACTTCAGAAACTGGATCGTAGATTTTCGCAAGGATATTCACCTTGGAATCAGTGCGTGGCTGAAACCAAACGAGCCGGAGCACATTTGTTCCAATCCATCTGAGATATCGATCTGGCCTTTTCTATCTGGCAAAGACCCCTACTTGTAGAAGGTCTCTTGTTGGAACTGGACTGGCATGCTTCAGGAGCATCTTTCCTGGAGCACAATTCGGTTTGCGTTACCTTAATCGTTACTTCCGGATGGGCGACCAACCTCCCGGAACCCGGTCAATGAGTGCCTCGGCCTGATATGGAGTGACCGTGTCAACACCGCCAAACCTGTGGGGTTATTTTTGTCGTTGTCGCTGCTTTTGTCTTTTCCCGAAGACAGAGCGAGCAGCAGTCGGAGCAGTTTTGAGCGACGATTGATCAGTCTGATATTCGCGGGTCGAAACCGCATAATCATGATCCGTCGGGAGCTGCCTCTGACTGTTATCGCGAGTCCGGTTGAGCCTGTCGCATAGGCCGAGCGAGGGTTCTCCTTCGTGCTTGCCCTGGCTGCTGCCGGCTCTGTGTTCGAGATGGATGTCAGCGTTCATCGATTCAGCGGTCTTAGCTTTTCCTTCTTAGGAGGTTTTGTTTTGGCTGTTGTCAGGCTGCAACTTGCTGCCTGGAGATAGTCTCTGCTCTGGTTCCAATAGCCCAGATAAAGCCCAGCAGCTCTCGAGCTACAGCTGTGACGATCTTCCTCTGATCCTTGCCGGCCGCGCCCAGCTTCACATATGCTTATGCAACCGGTGTTGCGCCTTCCACGCAATCTCCTTGGTCTCTTCCGAGATGCTCTCCTGTCGTCTTCGCAGTCCGTACCAGATACCTGGCGGACGACGATAGCTCCATGCGGCTTCGACAACGATGCGTCGCAGGTGCGCGTTGCCAGTCTTGGTGATGCCTCCGCGTCTGGTTCGCTTGCCGCTGGAATCCTCGCTTGGTACAACGCCGCAGTAACCCATCAGTTGCCGAGCACTCTCGAAGCGAGATACCTGGCCCAACTCACTCGCAATGGTTACCGCCGAGATATCTGCAATACCGCGCAGTGCCTGTAGGTCGTTAATGACTTGTTGCAGCGCCGGAGATGCCAGCTTCACCGCTTCCATGATGGCTTGCTCCAGCCGCGTGACTCGCTCGCGCATGTGCTCGACCTCGTGCAGATAATCCTGGCGTGTGGACTCTTGAGCGATCTGTGTGAAACGCAGCTGCGCGACCCAGATCAGATAAGGTCGTGTCCACGGCCTGACCCCAGTCGGTGGACGCTGACCGGATCGCAGAAGGAACTTGCTCAAGCGATGACGCGCTCGCGTCTGATCCTGCTTGGCTGCTTCGCGGGCACGCACCAGATCCCGCAAGGCCTCGGAGCCTTCATCGGGAACCCATACCGCCGTAAGATCCCCGGATCGATAGCAGCGTGCCAGCTTCTCTGCATCCCGTCGATCCGTCTTGACTCGATCGCCAGCCTTGACCGGTACCAGAGTGGGTGCCACCACTTCGCACTCCACGCCCAGCTCTGCCAGCTGCCAGTACACGACGTAGCCCGTCGGTCCAGCTTCGTAACAGGCTCTCAGCTTGTCTGCTGGACCAAGCTTCTTGATCAACTTACGGATAGACTCAGCGCGGTTCGGAATCGTTCCCAGGCTCCGCACTTCACCTTCCGGTTCCGCGACCGCTACCGCGATCGTCTCAGCATGGACATCCAAACCTAGAAATCGTACCTTCTCCTTCATGACCGGCTCCCTTCCGCTTGTGGCTCTGAACTGTGCGTCCGTAAGGACGCTCACAGCCTAACCCACGGTCGGCGCATCGGCGCCGGTCACTCCATACTGACTGTACGCACCAGTCCAGCTTCAACTTCCGGATATTCGTCTAGATCTTCTGAAGGGCAAACTCTGAATCCCTCTAGCTTTAAGCACCCGCTGAGGAATTGGCGCTTCACTCGATAGCCAAAGCGGGCAGTTTCCAACCGCGCCGCACATGCATACGCCATCCCCTTGAGAGACCAGAGCAGAACTGTCTTTACCACTCACGTCCTGCTCTAGGACAGCGCTAAGGCGACTCTACGGGAACTTTGAATACGCGTCGGTTGAACGGCAAGCGCACGAGATGACCGGGACGGGCGGAAAGAGGTTTTGGGCAACCACGACCCGCTTGGTATTAGCGGCCAAAGCGAACTTGCCGCTACCCTCAGTTGTCAATGACGCAGCCCTCACAGTGCGAGGTTTTTGTAGGCGAAGGAGAACGTGCAGGCTGGGGCTTTTTAGGAACGGTATTTGGTGGGACAGGTCCGATGTTGTATTCGAAGTGATCCTTTTTAAGGTTGGGCTGGATGTGGCACGTCACGATATAGGTCCCCTTGCTCGTGGGGGTGGAGGTGTACTTATTGGTACCGTTGGAGTCGTCGCTGCAAGGGTTCTTGCTAGGGTTGAATTGAATGGTGAACGCCTCGTTCGTGTCTGTCCACGTTATAGTTGCGTTTGGCTCGCTTAGGTCCGAATGTATCTCGTACCGAGCGTTCCCGGCGGCGTCGAGGTTGGCGGGGTCAGTTGTTACGTTGAGGTACTGTACCGGGCTGGTCGCTGGCGCCACTACCGGCGCCGGGGCGGGCTGCGGCTGCTCCCGACATCCTACGATCCACAGAAGCGGGATAAGGGCCATCAGTGCTGTTACTCGGGTTCCCTGCATATCGATCTCCTTTTCGAAATTCGGTGGACGAGCGCGCAATTTGAATCCTGCAAACCGTGCCTGAAGGTTTGAATGCAATAACGCTGAACAGGTACGAATTACCCAAACGCGATGCTGCTGCTATTGGCTATTTCTCGAAGACTCCTATCGCGACATTTAGACTACAGGCTCGTTGGAAGCTGCCATGCGCTTAAATTCAGGACTCGCCCGCAGTTTTTCTAAATCAGGCATGCGCTCAAACTGGAATAAAGTGGGGCCTCGCCTCAAGCAGCGCGCCATTGTAGCCAATGCGTCGTCTCGCCGACCGGCCAATTCTAACGTTCTCACTTTGGAAAGTTGTGAATCCATGTCGTCCGCATGTAATGATTCCGCTTTCTTAATTAGAGATAATGATCTCTCCTGCTGCCCGATCTTCGCGCTCACTAAGGCCATCAACATCCAGTTGGGACCATCGTTTGGCGAGGTCCGAAGTTTCTCTTCTTCGGTCGCCGCGGCCTGCTTGTATGCGTCTTCCGCCTCAGAACGATGTTTTCCCGCCGCAGAGGATATGTCGCCGAGTTCGAGCCAATAGCTGGGCTCATTCGGGTCAAGTTTGACTGCCATTTCTCCGTAACTGATGGCTTCAGGATATTTCTGTTGAAGACGGTATGCTTCAGCTAACGCTATCGCGGCCGTGTCGTCCTGGTTCATCTTATAGCTCTTACTAAGGCATCCCAGAGCCTCGGGCAACTTGCCGAGCCGCAGATAGGCATGGCCAACGTTTCTAAGGGCGAAAGCATTCCCGGGAGCGATAAGGCTGGCCGCACGAAATTCCGTCAGCGCCTCAGGATACTTGCCCTGGTCCTCCAGGACCGCACCCCATTCGTTGTGCGCTAGCCAGTAGTTGGGACGCAATTCGAGGACCCGATGGAAGGTCTCTTCTGCTTTGTCCCACTTATTGGCTGACGCGTAGAAGTCCCCCTGATACGTTAGCGTGTGTGCGTTGGAAGGGTCGAGCGCAAGGGCTTTTGACATCTCCCGCGCGGCCCCGTCATCGTCGCCCGTCTGTCGGTAGAAAGAAGCAAGACCGAGATGCGCGTCGACCAGATTGGGATCGAGTTTGATTGCGGACTTGCAGTTCAGACCTGCGAGTGTTAGGGCGGCCGGTTCCCGACGTAGCCCGTAAGAACGGAGATATGCCCACGCCAGCTCCGCCTCTGCAATGGCGTACCTAGGATCGATATCGATCGCTTGCTTGTACTTCTCAATCGCTGCGTCCAGACCTGTGTCATTTTCTTTCTTTCTTAGCGACTCAGCGGTCAGGAACGCGGCGTATGCGCTAGGGCTAGTGGTTCCAACATTGCTGTGTTGGTCTTCGGGCCTATATTGGGTAATGTCCAGAAGTTTTGCGGCAGTTTGAACGGCCTTTTCCGGGAGTTGCAATTGCTGCTCCAGCGAAACGTTTACCGCCTGCGCCCTGAGCGTTCGGGTCGTCGCGGCGTCGAGAACGCTTAGGAGTACATGAAGTCCGTTAGAGCGTCGCGTCCCGGAAGCAGCGAGCACGAGATTGGCCCCAAGAGACTCACGAAGTTGGTTAAGTTGCGCTGGCGTCGTGATCTCCGAGCTTGTCTTTTGGGCGATCACGAAGAGGTTGCGATCGAACGCTTCGGCGCGTGCGAGTTCATTTCCTATTGCGTCGATAACCCCAGCCAGTATCGGTCGGATGTGCGTGTCCGACGACGGTGGCCAGTTGAGCAACGCGACGAAGCGTTTCAGAGGCAAGGGGTGCAGAAGGTCGTTGGCGCGGTTTACGAGGCTCTCCCGATTCCAGAAGATCCCGGCCGCCGCACCGCAAACCGCAATCGAAGATCCCACAATGAAGTTCCGGCGGTTTAGAACTGTCGGATGGGAGTCGCCAGGAAAGACAACGAGCTTGCGCGATTCGAGGTCGCCTCCAGCTTCGAAAGCAGGCTGAATTTGTTCGAAGGCATGGGAGCGGCGAAGCGGTTCGGGCGAGAGGAACTCTTTTAAGGCTTGAATGAGAATGGGCGGAGCATCAGCGGCCTCAAGTACTGATGAGGGTTTAGCCGTTAGGCCATCGATCGAGACATTTGGTTTTTCGTTCGTCAACACCTGCTGCAAGAGCACCCCGAGGGCGAAGATGTCGGTTGCTTGCGAGGGAGGGTTTCCACGGAGAAGTTCTGGGGCCATGTACCCCGGCGTGCCTGCGATGTGCTGGTGGGTAAACACTGTTGCCTGAGAAGCATAGAGACGGGCCAGGCCGAAGTCCATGATCGAGAGGCAAAGACCCGATTCCGATGTCTCGAGCATAACGTTCCTGGGCTTGATGTCACCGTGAACAACCCCGGCTGCATGCATGGCCGCAACGCCAGAGATCATCTGGCGGAAGATCGAGATGATTTCGCTTCGGGAGAGCTTCTCGGCTTTCGTGAGGCGGGACGCGAGCGTTTCGCCTGAGAGTAGCTTCATGGTGAGAAACAGAAATGCCGGCGGGGGCAGCTCAGAGTGCGCGATGTCGTAGATGGGGCAGAGATTGGGGTGTGTCACTTTTCGTGCGAGGAGCACTTCGCGCTTGAACCGGTGAGCTGACTCTGCGGGGTCGGCGATGTCGGGGAGGATGACTTTGAGGGCAACGTGAGCGCCATGGAGAAAGCGATCTTCTACCTCATAGACTTCTCCCATCCCGCCTCGATCGATGAAGCGAACGACCTCGAAGCGGTCTGCGATCGTTTGGCCGGGCTGGAAACGGCCGGTCGGGCAATGAGCGGTACCGCGAATTTTCGCAAGACCGCCCGTGGATTCCACGGCAGACTGGGTCAGGTCCGATGGCGGTGCGAAAAGCTTCGGCTTTCTTTCCAGGAAGCTTCCGGCTTGCTCGTCTGCGAGGAGCAGCTCTTCGACGCGCTGGCGAAGCTCGGGCGCAGTTGCGCAGGCGCGGTCAAGAAAAGCGCGGCGATCTTCAGGCCGCTGATCCAGGGCGGCACCGAACAGTTGCTCAACGGCTTGTTCCTGGCTGGCCATGATTCCCACCGGGAGGACCTAGGAATATGAATCGGCACGCTATCGTTCAAAACGCCCGAATTTGTAAACAGCAAATTTTTCACGGCGTCGATTTTGGAGAGTGGGGACGGTTGATGGCCGTCAGTATAGCACGGATGCAAATGCTACCAATCTTTGGCCCCAATAATTACACAGCCCCCAAACCAATTTCCAGTAACATGTGGCACTCAAACCACAGGTTAGTCCTTCGCCCAATCGATAACGCGTGCGTCGCGCATGGAACGCGCAATCCGTCCCTACTTGTCGTGTTTCCCAAAATCGAGAACCGTGCCCTTAACCCGCTCGGAATGTGCGGATTGGGTGAAAGTTGGCGCGGACCGAGACGCCGTCCAGACTGATTGGGTGATTCGAACCGCTCCCAGGGAGTAGTCCTCGCACGATGAAGCAGCCTGAAGGCGCATCAGAATGATGCGATACATCCGCTGCTAATCTTCATGTGCCGGGCTGACTTAGCCTACCTGGACTGTTAGAGCGTCATCGTCTCATCATCCACTAGGCGTCTGATCGACGGAAATGCAGTTGTGTCCCCAGACCACGCAGGCCCGTGGATGGGCACCAGTTGTTTGGCATTCATCGCGTGGCGAACGATCGCAAAACATCGGGAGACGCATGGCCACGCGTATCAATGTGGTTAGCGCGGCGTCCCCCTCTTCGGACCATTTGCTGACCAGTACGCCATGCTTATTCCCCAAATACCCGGGCAAGTCCTAGAAGAGCGTGGCATTCGTAGGTCTGCAAGAAGCGAAAGATGGTAATTGCTAGCGTGGCGAAGCTAATGTGGATCGCGAGATGAATACTGCCTAGCCAGTTTCTGTTTACGGTCGTCGAGCATCCCTCAAAACGGCGCTTTCAGGAATTACGGCCGCTGTGACCGTTGCCTCCGCTCAATGAGCGATAATTCGCCAAATCACTCATCGAGTGGTTCCGGCCGCATTACCGCCTACTCGTACCTAACCAACAAGTGCCTAAGGGAACGATCCCCGACGACCGACCGAATAACAGGGGAAACAAGGTTGTCGCGAGAGGGATCCATTGTGCCCTGAACCGCGCACATCATCTTCCCGAAAAACACGAGAACCCACAGTCTGGTTTAAAGAGATCGCTCTCGTGACACTCGCCTTTATCCACAGGTCAGCAGGGTAGAGCAAGTTTGTCGTTGCGCTTGGCCCGCCTCCATCCCATTTCTGAACTTTATCCAACATTGATTCTTTGAGCGCATACTCCTTGTCATGCTGCGAATCTCTGCTCTTCTTGTTGTCATCGCCTGCTTGGGGGCAACACCTAGCTCATCTGCGCAGGCCCCCGTTCGGACAGCGATCCCACAGCCTGCGAGGCAGAGCTTCGAGCAGCGGGAGCATCAGATTCCGCGAGTCAGTGCGGTACTGCCCAATGGCCGGGAGATCCATCCTGCCGGCAACTGGATCCCGGTTGCCCCCTATCCATTTGCGATTGCGCTTTCACCAGATGGCACGGAGGCGGCCGTCCCATCCATTGGCTTTCCGTTTGCATTAAATATCATCACGCACCCGGGGTCTCCGTCGGCTGTCGTGCGCCGCTTGCCGAAAGAGGAGAGCAACGATCCGGCGATGGAGGTGCATGCGGGCCTGGCATACTCGCGGGACGATTCGTTGCTCTGGGTAGCGACTGGAGACTCGGGAAAAGTCCGTGCCTACCGCACCGATTCGTGGCGCACGGGTCCCAAAGAAACCACACAGAAGCTTATCGCACCCGTAGCAGCCGAAATTCCACTCGATGGACTCACCGGAGGCAAGGAGTACCGGGATAGCTTTGCTGCCACGCTGGTCATCACAGCCGACGGCAGAACGCTCTACGCTCTCGACCAGGGGAACTGGCGGGTGGTGGTGATCGACCTTGTCAGCAGGAGACGCATCGCCTCGATTGCTACCGGAAACTATCCTTTCGGCCTTGCTTTGTCGGTGGATGGCAAGCGCCTGTATGTCGCCAACACTGGATTGTTCGAATACACGCTGTTGCCGAACGTTGCGGCAGCAGCGAAGGCGCGATCAGGCGCAACGGCAGGTGCGACCAATGAAATGTTCAGCGAAGGCCAGAGACTATCCGCGGGGCTGAAGTTTCCGCCCTTTGGCTATCCGTCCGAAGCGGCACGCAAAGGCACCGTGGCAGAGGGCAAAGTAGTGCCGGGCCTTGGGGATGAGAACAGCGTTCGTGGAAGCTCGCTGTGGACGTACGACGTCAGCAACCCGAGCGATCCTTTGACGGTAGCTAAACTTAGATTAGGCAGCCGCATCTCCGAACTCCCGAACCAGACTGTCGGCGGAGCGGCGCCGACCGGGGTCGTGGCGGACGCCAGCGGCGTCTACGTCTCACTGGCGCACGGCGACGCAGTGGTGAAGGTGAGCGCCGACGGCCGCCGTGTTCTCTCCCAAACCCCGCTGACTCCATTTACCGGCGAGCGCTTTGAGGACGCCATGCATCGCCCTCTGCGCGGCATCATGCCGAGCGGCGTGGCCGTGAGCGGTGGCCGCCTCTATGTTGCGGAGTCCGGCATCGATGCCGTCGCGGTGCTGCGAACATCGGACATGTCGGTGATCGAGCATATTCCGGTTGGCTGGAATCCTTCGGCGGTGGCTCTATCGCGCGATGGCAGTATGCTTTACGTCGTCAACACCAAAGGCAAAGGTGCGGGACCGAATGGCGGCATAGCCCACAATCCAAGCGCTCCAACCTATGTGGGCTCCCTTGAATACGGAAGCGTCAGCGCAATTCCTCTCGCCAGCCTACCTGCCCCGGAGCTGCTTACGAACACTGTGATCGCCGCGAACACCGCCGCGATCGACGCTCGAGACCCGCTTCCGCACCTGAAGCATTGCTTCCTGATCATCCGCGAAAATCGAACGTACGACGAGGTGCTGGGTGACGTGCCAGGAAGCAATGGCGACCCCTCTCTGGCGCGTTATGGCGTGGATGGTTGGGCCAAGGAGGACCCCCGTGCCCTGCATCTGAGCGTAACGCCCAACCTTCATGCGCTCGTCTCCCAGTTCGCGATGAGCGACAACTACTTCACCGATAGCGACGTCTCTGCCGACGGACATCGATGGGTAGTTGGTATCGATCCGACGCCCTTCTTCAATACGGCGTGGAGTTCCAACTACGGCGGCCGGCGGCACAGCAACGTGCTCTCCAGTGCTCCGGGCCGGCGCGCCATGTTCGGCGGAGCCGATGCCCCGATGCCGGAAGATGAACCGCAGTTTGGTTCTCTCTGGGAGCACATTGTTTATAGTGGCAAGCGCCTGTTCAACTACGGCGAAGGTCTCGAGGTCGAGGGCGACGACGAGATGGACGGTGCAGCCCCCGAAGGCCAGCGTCTCTTTCTCAATGCGCCTTTGCCAAAGCCGGTGTTCGAGGCCAGCGACAGACACTTTCCCACGTTCAATCTCGGAATCCCCGACCAGTTCCGAGCGTCGGAGTTCGAACGCAACTTCCGTCAGAAGCTTGCGAACAACAACGTTCCCGCGCTCATCGTGATCCGTTTGCCCAATGACCATACGATGAGCCCGAGGCCTGCGGATGGCTATCCCTACCGCGCCTCCTATGTAGCCGATAATGATCTCGCACTCGGTCGCATCATCGCCTTTCTGTCGAAGACTTCGATATGGAAAGACTCCGCGGTCTTCGTAACGGAAGATGACGCTCAGGGTGGGGTGGATCATGTTGATGCTCACCGCAGCATCCTGCTCGTCGCCAGTCCTTGGGTGAAGCCCGGTGCGATCTCGCATGACCACACCAGCATGGGCTCGATAACCCGAACGATCGATGAACTGCTGGGCCTGGGCCCTTTGAACCTGGAGGACGCGCTCGCCGGCGAGATCGACGGAGTCTTCGACAGCCAGCCGCACATGAGCCCGTATGTTGTCCGGCCCTCGGATCTGCGCGTCTTCAATCCCGCTAAGGCCAGGTTCGCCAGGCCAAAGACGAAAAAAGAGGCCGCGGAGCTTCGCGACATGGACGACGCGAACGCCATCCGCATCGAGATGAAGAAGGCCGCTCCTCATCTTCACCGGCCAGCCACAATGGAGTAGCTCTGGAATACCCCCCAAGTGAAACGCTGACCGCGGCGGAGAATTGCGATCAGCCGGGATGCGGCGTGTGTTTCTTCTGACCGTCTTGTGGTGGGCAGCGTGCGCGTGCGGGAAACAGCTTCCGTTTCAATGAACTATATGTCTCGCTCCATCTGATTTTCGCCGGGCATTCATCATCCATATATTTCGCATCGATATCTTCCATCTCATCTCAAGAAACTCCCTGGACCCGCCATGCGCGTGGTTTACACCCGCGCGCCAACGTTTGCGGCCTTGCCGTCGGCCCACTCTTCCGCATGACTGAACAACTACAGGAGGCATTTTCCTATGAATCTCACTACTCATCGTTTGCTTCGATTGCGCTGGATGGGAGCCACAATCGTACTCATCGCGTTACTACAGATTGGCTGCCTCGCCAGCCTCGCGCAGTCCACCCAGGGCTCGATTCTCGGAACGGTCACCGACTCTGCTGGAGCGCTCGTGCCCGGCGCTTCGGTCACGTTGACCAACGTTGAGGAAGGCGTTGTGCGCACCACCAAAACAAACGCCGCGGGAGATTACCTGTTCCCGGATGTGGTCGCGTCGCACTACAACATCAAGATTGTGGCTCCCGGCTTTGAGCAGTGGACGATCTCCGGGGCACCCCTCGCGGTTCGCCAGCAGTTGCGCGTTAACGCAAAGTTAGTCGTTGGCAGCGTCCAGCAGTCGATCCAGGTTACCGGCGCAAACGCGAGTGCAATCGATACCGATTCCGCCTCGATCAACGCGGTGTATAGCGCCAACGATGCCGTGAACCTTCCCACCAACTCGCGCGCCAGCGCAAACGGTACCAGCGGCCTCAGCCTGATTGGCACCTTGCCGGGGGTGCAGGCGGATCAGGGCAGCTATGCGCTGCAGGGCGCCCTTCCGTTTCAAACGGAGGTGCAGGTAGATGGAATTACCGTGCAGAGCGCGACCGGAAACTCTCCCATCCAGGATGCGCTGCCGTCCACCGATGCGATCGCCGAGATTCGCGCAGATGGCGTTCTGAACAATGCTGAGTACGGCCAGCCGGGTGAAGTCACCTTCACTAGCAAAGCTGGCGGCAATCACTTCCATGGATCAGCGTATTGGTACTTTCAGAACTCCGACTTTGACTCAATCAACTTCGGCGCTGCCGCCAAGCCACACAAGGTCGGGAATACATTCGGCGGCCGCTTCTCCGGTCCCGTGATCATTCCGCACCTCTATAACGGTCACGACAAATTCTTCTTCTACGGCGGCTATGAGGGGTACCGCTTTCCTCAACAGGAGGCCGAGCAGTACACCGTTCCTACCGCTGCGATGAAGACCGGCGACTTCAGCGCCTACTCGGCGACTGGATTTACCGGCCTGACCAACCCGTTTACGGGCGGTTCGTATGGCTATACGCTGCCTGCCATCAACTCCGCGGCGCAGAAATTCCTCCAATTCTTTCCCGACCCCAATCACGGAAATACGACCAGCTATACCGATGGCCAGACCCCAAACTATTACGTGAATCAGGATGCCAGCCAGCACTCCAATCAGTTTGATATCCGTCCAGATAAATACTTCGGTTCGAATCAAAGAGTTCTATTGTGGGGGCGATACTCCTACAAGAATTTCCCCGGCAATTCACCTGAGGCGCTCGCCGTTCCTTCGGCCCAGAAAACCAATGTCAACCACTCCCTTACGACCAGTGTGAACTGGAACATCCGGCCAACCCTGATCAACGAATTCCGCTTCGGGTTTACCCTCAGCACCACCGGAACCTCAAATGCCTTCAATGGCAAAGCCTTCACCCAGGGGCTCGGTCTTGTCGGGCTGCAGAATCTCTTCTACAACGGAATTCCTGAACTGGATTTTGCCGATCTCACCAGTCTCACTGCCGATCGGCTCACCTCGCTCACCAAGTCTCAAACCTACGTCTACACAGACTTCCTGACCTGGGTGAAGGGAACCCACGTCGTCAAGTTCGGTGTCGACCTTCACAGACTCACGGCGATCACCCCTCTCGGCTTCAATGGCTCAGACAACTACGGCACCTTCGGTTATTCCAATACCGGCAATGCCGTGGGGCAATACACGGGAGTTGATTTCGCCGACTTCCTGGCCGGCATCCCCGACAACACGTTCTATGACGTCGTCGAACAGGACAATAATGGTCAGGCCACAGACTATGCCTACTTCGCGCAGGACCAATGGCGCGCCACGCCGAGCCTGACCATCAGCTACGGTCTCCGCTACGAGTTTCATCCGGGATACCACGACGTTACCGGAGACATCGGCAACTTCAATCCCGACGTGCCTCTATCAGGCGAGGCCCTCTATCCTGACGGCCACCAGAGCCTCCTGGCCCAATCGTTTCTCGCCAGCGCCAATGCGTGCGACGCAGATGGCATCACCAACACCAACACCGCGGTGATCAACGGCGCGCCCTGCATGCCGGTTCTGGGCAACAGCGCAGCCGGCTTTCCTTCGTACCTCAAGAAGGTTCCGCACCTGCGCTTTATGCCGCGATTCGGTCTCGCCTATCGTCCCTTCAATAACGATAAGACGGTGGTGCGCGGCGGCTACGGCATGTACAACATCACAGAGCTCGGCGGCGTGTATTACTCCCTCACCGGGACCCTTCAAGCGCAAACGACCCAGTACATCAACACCTACAATGCAGCCACCCATGCCATCGGGTACCAGTGGCCCAATATCTATGCCGGTTCGGGCAATGGCGGTGGCTGCTCCACCTGTTATGGTCAGGATTATTTTGGCACGGCGAATAGCACGAACTGGAAAGACCCGTACACGCAGCAATGGTCGCTGAGTATCGACCATGACTTCGGCGGCGGTTACGCCGCTCGTATCTCCTACATTGGCGACGAGACTCACGATCTGGTGTGGGCCCCGGACGAGAATACCCTGCCGTTTTCTTCCACGGTATCAGCAGCCAACCAGCCCTTCAGCGCGCGCCTCTTTCCCAACTGGGGCCGCATCAACACCCGCGCCACGGGCGCAAATGAAAGCTACAACTCCCTCCAATTGGACTTCAACCATCGCTTCCAGCATGGTCTGGAGTTTGATACCGACTTCACCTGGGCCAAAGCACTGGCAGACAACCAGGGACCCGACAGCAGCAGCTTCGCTGGTGAAACAGGCGGCGCTCGCTCTACCTCCATCCTCGATCGCCGCGCCGACTACGGCAACGTGGAAGGCACTCGCCGCTTGCTCTGGAACACAACAGTGCTCTATGACCTTCCAATTGGTCGCGGTAGAACGTTCGGCACGTCCATGCCCTGGGCACTGGACGCGATCATTGGCGGCTGGCGCTTCAGCAGCATCCTAACCGTCGAGACCGGCGAATTCCTAACGCCCTATTTCCCCGCCGGCGAGGGCGACCCTTCCGGTACCGGCTCTGGTCTCACTTCCACAAACACCGGTTGGGATCCGAGTCACCGCGATCAACACGCCGATAGCGTATCCGGAGTGAACTGGAAGCCAGCAAACCAAGACCGCAATCAGTGGATCAACTCAGCGGCATTCACTTGCCCGGGGTATTCGGGTTGGACCGTAGGCACTCCCTGTACAACGGGAAGTGGTGCCGGTCCTGTCCCACTTCCGATTGGCCGCTTTGGCAACTCGGAGGTGGGCTCGATTGTCGGCCCCGGCTATGTCAACCTGAACAGTGGCTTGGTGAAGACCTTCAATCTCACCAGCAAGTTGAAACTGAGCGCGGAAGGAACCTTCACCAACGTTCTCAATCACATTAACCTCAGCCAGCCAAACCTGAACCTCGATAAGGTAAGCTTTGGCGCCATCACCTCAGGAGTCGCGCCGCGCGTCGGCCAGGTCTCCATGCGGCTCGAATTCTAAGTCGCCATCAACCCGGCGGCGTGGCTCTTATTGCACGCCGCGCCTCATCCATCAGTCAAAGTTAGGCCCAAGGCTCCAATCACGTCATTGATGTGCATGGCCGGAGTTACGTCCATGTCCATCTTGGGAAGCCAACGACCGCTATGCCCCGTTCGTCTCTAAGGCTGCAGCGCCACCGAGGGTGGCGTTGATGGAATACTGAATGGACGCATAACGAAGCAAAGGAGTCGCCAAGGAGTCTCTTGGCGATTTTGGCCCCCCGGACATTAGTAACGCGGTTCGTGCGATTTCCTTCGGTTTTGGTCCGCGGCCAGAACTAGAAATGATCATTCCGGTCGTATCACCGCCAACCCGGGAATTACTGTCAGTTTGTCACGCGCGGGTTTCGGCACTTTGGTCGGCGCATGACGATTTCGGAGTAATGGACATCTGCATTATGGTAAGCTCCATTTGTTGGAGGATTGTGCTATGAGGATTTTGACCGTTACCTCGCGAGGGCAGATCACCTTCCGGAAGGAAGTGCTGCATCACCTTGGTATCGAACCGGGAGAAAAGATTGAGCTCGAGTTGTTGCCTGGGGGGCGGGGAGTTCTCAAAGCCGCGCGCCCATCCAAGAAGATAGATGGCTTTTTGGGTCTTCTCGCGGGCCGGACAAAGAAGAGCGCCACAATCGACGAGATCAATGAAGCTGTGGCAGAGGGCTGGGCTGGCAAGGAATGAAGATCACTGTAGATACGAATGTGCTCATTCGCGCTGTCGTGCGAGACGATAAGAAACAGGCGATGGCTGCAGACAAGATTTTGAAGGGCGCTGAGATCATCGCAGTAACGCTTCCTTGCTTGTGCGAGTTTGTCTGGGTACTGCGTCGGTTATACGAATTTGACCGCTCGGACATCGTCACCGCTATCCGAGCTCTGGCCGATACGGCGAATGTCAGCGTCAACCGGCCGGCCGTTGAGGTCGGACTCACTGTTTTGACCGCCGGTGGCGATTTTGCAGACGGGATCATCGCCTACGAAGGCAGCTGGCTTGGTGCAGAGACATTCGCGTCGTTCGATAGGAAGGCTGTTACTCTCCTTTCGAAACTTGGTTACGAAACAAGGCTGTTGTCGTGAGTCGGAAACTGTCATCATCATCGAATGCCGAACGGCAATCCTTTTCTCCGGCTATGGTTGGGTGATCGCCAAATAGGAAGCGTTTGAGAGCTGGAGCATCATGGTCCTGTGGCGAGGAGGCCACATGTATGAAGCAAAAGCCTCGTTCCGCACACACAAACAAACACCCTAAAAACCATCTGCGTCTGCCGGACCTCGAATACTCAAAGACGTCGGTGCTGAACAGCCTGACAAGTATGGACGGCAGACGTGGATACGGCCACGCAATTGATGAATTCGTCGATTGGTACTGCTCGGAGCCAAGGCTCGCGTTGAATCGAACCGTGGTTCTCCGCTACCGCAGCTATCTAGAAGCACGCCAGCTTGCTCCGGGTACGATCAACCTTCGCCTCGGAACTGTACGGCGCCTGGCCTACGAGGCAGCGGATTCAGGTCTCCTGAGTTCTGATCTCGCTGCTGGTATTCGTCGTGTGAAGGGCGTAAGAAACCTCGGGGTCCGTTTGGGCAACTGGCTCA
The DNA here is from genome assembly GCA_049578265.1 of Acidobacteriaceae bacterium. Taxonomy (GTDB): domain Bacteria; phylum Acidobacteriota; class Terriglobia; order Terriglobales; family Acidobacteriaceae; genus Granulicella. The sequence goes on along the minus strand of JBAULP010000007.1, from coordinate 2,243 downwards.
CGTCCGATCAGAGTCTTGCGCTCTGGCAAGCACCGAATGATGAAAGTCTCAAGGGCAAACGAGACCGCGCATTACTGGCCTTGTTGCTTGCCTGCGGCCTGCGCCGACACGAAGCCGTTCAACTGAGGGTGGAACACCTGGAGCAACGAGAGGGTCACTGGGCCATTGTGGATTTGAAAGGAAAGGCAGGGCATCTGCGTACGGTTCCTGTACCCGCTTGGGTGATGGAAGAGCTGCGGGTCTGGTTGGCCGCGGCTGAGATAGATCGGGGTAACATCTTTCGTCGAGTGACTAAGATGGGACGAATCCTGGGTGAATGCATGACCGAGAAAGCCGTATGGCACATCGTGAAAGATGCAGCAAAGCTGGTTGGGATTGAGAAGCTTGCGCCACATGACCTGCGCCGCACGTGTGCTCGACTCTGCCATGCGTCAGGAGGAGAACTGGAACAGATCCAGTTCTTGCTGGGTCATGTCTCCATTCAGACAACTGAACGGTACCTTGGTTGCAAGCAGCGTATCCGTTCGGCGGTCAACGACCAGATCGGAATCGAGCCTAGCGTCTGAGTGGGCGACCACTCGCCTCGGAACCTGTCAGAGATGCATTACCCTGTTCTCGCGAATTGAGAGCATTCTCTCGATGGCTCGATTTCGCACATTTCCGGTCAACGCATGGGCGCCCGAGTCTTGCATGAGCAGCTGGCGTCGATGTAGCCTCAGGAGCACCCACACCAATCTGAGAGGCTTGTATGCTTGAGCGGTTCAGAATAATTACCTTGGCGCTGTTCGTTGTTGGCATCGGCTCGGCATGTTCTTGTCGTGTACGTGGACAGTCCACTGAAGCCAGCGGTACAGCGGATTTGACACGAGTACTCAGCGGGCTCGAGGATGAGTCCTATCGCGCGTGGCAGTCGAAGGACACGAAGTTCTGGGATACCTTCCTGTCCGAAAAGTTCGTCGGTTGGGATTCGTCGGGGCGAATGGACAAAGCGGCCGCCAGACGTGAATGGAGCGGGGCGAACTGCAAAATTGTCAGCTACCAAATCTCCGATCCGCAGGTGAGCCGGCTGACACCCGATGCGGCCGTCATCACGCACAAGACGACCGTGGACGGCTCCTGCGGCAAGGACGGCCTCCCAAAGGCGACCTGGACGGCGACAGGCTACGTTCTCGAAGGGACGCAGTGGAAAGCCGTATTCCGCGCCGGATCGGCCATCGTTGACCCCGCAAAGCTGCCCAAACGAACTTTGGATGCAACCGTAGGGGGCCGGCCCGTCAACCATGACGCCAACACAGAGGCGATGCTGACCCGTGAACAGGCGATTTGGGATGCGTGGAAGGACCGGGATGCGAAACGGCTCGACGCGCTAATGCCACAGGAGGTTCAATTCATCGATATCTTCGGGACGCACATCGGTACGCGGGCCGCGAGCATCAGTGCCTGGTCTGGTCAAGGCTGCGACGTCAAAAGCTTCCAGCTTGCCGACGCCCGAGCGACAATGTTCACTCCGGATTTCGGAATCCTCACCTTGTATGCCACCGTGGACGGAAGCTGTTTTGGTCAACCCGTTGCCCCGGTCTGGACATCATCGTTCTACGTCAGGCGCGGAGACACCTGGGTCTGGAGCTTCGGCATCAACATTCCGGCCCACGCCGGTTCGATCTGACTCCGGATGGCACGCCGCGGAAACGCGCAATGGGAGGACGTCTCGATCGAGCTCAAAGGACTCGGCTGTAACCATACTCGCTCTGGAAACGCGCGTTGCCCTGTCCTTGCCAATTGAGAAGGGGATGGTGACGATAAGCCGACCCCGGTGGAAAACCAACCCTATGATCCGAGACTCTGTGACAGCTGCAAGATTTTGTCCGCGGCGGCCGTTGCACCACCGAAGTTGAGCATGGATTCTGAAACTCGCTGCGCGGACTGGAGGTACGCTGGGTTCGCTAGCACTCGGAAGATAGCTGCACGAAACTCATTTGTGTCGATGGTCTTCTCTCCATCCAGGTTGGTCACAGGCATGACGATCTCACCGGCCCCTAAGGCCACCAGCCGTCGCGCATTGCTTTCGCGCTCTGTGATCGTCGGCACAACGACCGCTGGAGTGCCGGCCTGGAGTTGTCAAGTTCCAGGACATCCCTTACAGATTGTTCCGGGACATCCTTTACACTTTGGGTTTTGCTAACCAGGGTTCGACCATGGTTGAACCCTGGTTAGCAAGATCGAATTCGCGGATAAGAGTGTTG
>JBAULP010000006.1:0-2454 GCA_049578265.1 Acidobacteriaceae bacterium | reverse complement strand
GCGTTGAGGATGGCGGGGGCGGGGCCGTCCATGGGGAGTTCGCCGATGCCCTTGGCACCGCCGGGGCCGTGGATGCTGGGCGTTTCCTCGAAGGAGACGTGGATGGGGGGCAGGTCGGCGGAGGTGGGCATGATGTAGTTGGTCATCTGGTTGTTGCGCATGAGGCCGTCGACATAGACGCATTTTTCGTAGAGCGCGTAGCCGATGCCCTGGGCGACGCCGCCCTCGATCTGGCCCTTGGCGAGGACGGGATGGATGACCTTGCCGACTTCCTGCACGGCGTGGAAGTCGGTGACCGAGGCGGAGTAGGTGAGGGTGTCAACGGCGACCTCGGCGACGTAGACGGCCCAGGCGTAGGTGGGGTAGGCGTCGCCCTTGTACTGATCGTCGTCCCAGAAGATGTTGCCGGGGGCTTCGTAGCGGGCCTGGGCGACGAGGGAGCCGTGGCGGGCGAGGTAGGCGAGGGCGGCTCGTTTGAAGTCGGCTGGGGTGTAATCCGGCAGAGTCTGAGAAGCAGATTCCTCCGCTACGCTACGGAATGACAAATAGGGGCGAAGTGTAGCCAAGACGGATTCGGCGGCGCGCTCGACGAGCTTGCCGACGATCATGGCGGTGCGGGAGGCGACGGTGGGGCCGGAGTTGGGAACGATGCTGGTGTCCGGTTGCTGAACGAGGACCTCTTCGTAGGGTATGCGGAGGGTTTGGGCGCAGACCTGGGAGAGGATGGTGTTGGTGCCCTGGCCGAACTCGGTGGAGGAGACGAGGATTTGCGGGCGGCCGTTGGGGAGGATTTCGAGGTGGACTTCGGAGTTGAGGCGGCGCTCGCCGGAGCCGGTGAAGCCGGTGCCGTGCATGAAGGTGGCGAAGCCTATGCCGCGTTTGATCTGGGAGGTGGGGTTGGATTTCGCGAAGGCTGCGCGCTTGTGGTGGTAGTCGGAGTCGGTTAGGGCGCGGGTTAATAGGTGTTGCATGTCTACGGGTTCGAGGAGGGGTTGGCCGGTTGCGGTGTGGTCTCCTGTGGAGAGGAAGTTTTTGCGGCGGAGTTGTTCGGGGGTGATGTTGAGGGTGTGGGCGATGCGGTCCATGTGGCGCTCTAGAGCGAAGAGGGACTGCGGGGCTCCGAAGCCTCGGAAGGCGCCGTGCGGTGGGATGTTGGTGGCCATTGCTTTGGCGCGGACGCGGAGAGCAGGCCAGTGGTAAGGGCCGGGGGCGTGGATGGTTGCTCGCGAGAGGACGACCGGGGAGAGCGTGGCGTAGGCGCCGCCGTCTAGCGCGATGTCGATGGTGCCGCCGAGGAGTTTGCCATCGCGCGTGACGGCGGTGCGGAGGCGGGTGCGGGAGGGGTGGCGCTTGGTGGTGGCGGCCATGTCTTCGCCGCGGTCGTAGATGATCTTTACGGGATGGCCGGACTTCATCGCTAGCAGCGCGGCGTGCGAGCCGATGACCGAGGGGAAGTCTTCTTTGCCGCCAAAGGCTCCGCCGGTCTCTTCCTGGATGACGCGGCATTTTTCTTCGGGGAGGTTGAAGACCAAGGTGAGGGCGTGGACGAGGTAGAAGGGGCACTGCATGGAGCCGCGGACGGTTACGGAGTCGATGGCGCCGGTGGGTGTGCGATGGCACTCGGCGATGATGGCGTTGGGTTCGATGTAGAGCTGTTCTTGTGCGCCGGTGGTGTACTCGCCTTCGATGATGAAGTCGGCCTTCTCGAAGGCCGCGGCGATGGCGTCTTCGGTTTCTTTTGAGTCGCCGGTGTACATGAGGTATTGCTTGAAACAGTTGGCGGTGCCGCCGGCTTCGGAGCCGGGCCAGATGATGTTGGCGGCGTCGTTGGTTTCGACGGCGGACTCGGAGGCTTCGATGGTGAAGACGCCGGGGAGCTCGTCGTAGTCGATGGTGATGGCGGCGCGGGCGGCGAGGAGGGCGGATTTTTCGGGGTGGGCTAGAAGGAGGATGGGTTCGGCTACGTGGTTGATGGCGTGAGCGGCGAGGCAGGGGTGGTCCTTGGTGAGGTGGACGATGGTGTTCTCGCCGGGGATGTCGGAGGCGCGGACGATGGTGTATTGGGACCAGTCGATGTGGGGGGCGAAGTGGATGTTGCGGATGTGACCGCGGGCGATGGTGGAGCGGATGGTGCAGCCGTGCCAGAGGTTGGGGACGGGGATGTCGTCGGTGTAGCGGGCGCGGCCGAGGACCTTGGCGCGGCCTTCCTTACGGAGGGGAGATGCGCCGATGATGGGAGAGCCCTGGGACATAGACCTCGTCGAAGCGGGGTTTGGGGTATCCGATGAGGATAGTACGAGAGGGGGGTGCGAGGGTAGTTGGCGTTGCGGAGTCGGCTGTCGGGGTGGGGAGCAAAGGAAAACGGCTGCCTGTTTGGGCAGCCGTTTCGAGGTGGGGTACTGTTAGAGGTTAGCGACGTCCGCCGCCGCCGTGGCCGCCGCCACCGCCGTGGAA
>JBAULP010000005.1:0-109769 GCA_049578265.1 Acidobacteriaceae bacterium | reverse complement strand
ACCGAAGTCTCCGCCGCCGCCTCCACCACCTCCGCCGAAACCACCACCGCCGCCGAAGCCACCACCGCGGCCGCCGCCGAAGCCACCGCCCATCATATTGCCGAGGAGGAACCAGAGCCAGCCGCGGCCGCCTCCGCCTCCTCGGAACATGAGCAGGATAAAGATGATGAAGAAGATGATGCCGAACCAGTTGGTGTGGTGGTGGACGGGCTGGTAGTTGTAGACGGGCTGCGGGGTTTCCTGCGGCGGGGTGAGGGTGATGTTGGCGTCGGCGGCGATGACGTTGGCGATCTGCTGGACCCCGGACTGGATGGCGGGGCCGTACTGGCCCTGCTCGAGGAGCGGATTCATGCTGCGGCGGATGTCGCCGACTTTGCCGTCGGGGAGGATGCCTTCGAGGCCGTAGCCGACTTCGATGCGGTCCTTGTGCTCCTGGATGGCGAAGATCATGAGGATGCCCTTGTCAGAGGACTTGGGGCCGACCTTCCAATTGTCTTCGAGAGCGGTGGTCCAGGGGTCGATGTCCTGGCCGTCGAGGGATTTGACGGTGACGACTTCGATGGTGGCGTGGGCGCGGGAGTAGACCTGCCAGGCGAGGTCTTCGATGTTTTCCTTGGAGGCGGGGTCGATGACGCCGGCGAAGTCGCTGACGTAGCTGGTGGGCTTGGGGAGTTTATCGGGCGCTTCTGCACAGGCGACGCTGACGAGCGTGCAGCCCAATAACGCGGCGCCGAGAACCATGCGTTTTGCGTTCACAGTGACATGGTACGCCAGGTGCGGGTGGGGAGTTCCATGAAAGAAAAGGCCCCCTGCTTGCGCAGGAGGCCTTGGAGTGATGAGGGGCTTGGTTAGCCCTGGAGTTTGGGGTCGAGGCTTTCCGCCATCTTGAGGTGCGCGGTCACGACACTCTTGCCGTGCATGACGGTCTGCTTGAACTTCTGGTCGGTGGTGGTTTGCGCCTCCTGAGTGAAGAGGTGGACGGCCTCCTGATGGTCCTTGAGCATGGCGTCCATGTACTGCTTGTCAAACTGAGCGCCGGAGAGGCCTTGCAGCTTGTCATAGAGCGATTGGTGGTCAGCGTCGAGGCTGTCAGCAGGATTGATACCCCAGGCCTGGGCGAAGGGCATCATCTGGTGGCCGAGGGCGGTGTGGTCGGTGACCATCTTGTGGGCGAAGGCTTTGACCTGCGGATTGGTCGCCTTATTTTCGGCGAGTTCGCTGAGTTTGATCTCGTCGAAGTTTGCCTGCGAGGCTTTGGTGAGGAAGGCCTTGTCCTGATCGGTGACGGCGGCGTGCGCGGACAGGCTGAGGCCGATGGCGGCGCAGGCTAGAGCTGCAGTGCAAAGGAGCTTGGTGATCTTGTTCATGATGGGAGTCTCCGGATGCGGCCAGGGCCGCGAGATGCGAATGCTTACAGAGGTTGAGAGGCGGCGAGGGAGGGTTGCGTTGCCATTGGGGCGCAACATTTATGCTGAGATCGGAGACTTATGAAGACGACCTTGCCAACACCGCCTGTTGCAGCACGCGAACCGCAGACCACCACGATGTTTGGAACCGAGATGCGCGACGACTATGCGTGGATGCGGGAGAAGGGTGCTCCGCGCGTGACGGCGTACCTGGAGGCCGAGAATGCGTATACAGCCGCGGCCATGAACGGGACCGAGGAGTTGCAGGGGAAGTTGTATGAGGAGATTTTGTCGCACATCAAGGAAGATGATGTTTCGCTGCCGTATCGCGATGGGGCGTGGGAGTATCTGACGCGGACGGAGAAGGGCAAGCAGTATGCGCGCTTCTGCCGGCGGCCGGTGGGGAAGGAGGATGAGGAGGTCGTGATTCTGGATGTGAATGTGCTGGCCGAGGGGCAGCCGTTTATGAGTGTCGGGACGATGAGCGTGACGCCGGATGGAAAGCTGCTGGCGTATACGACCGACAACACGGGGTTTCGGCAGTACACGCTGGCGGTGAAGAACCTGGAGACGGGGGAGTTGCTGGAGGACAAGGCGGAGAGAGTGGGGTCGGTGGTGTGGACGCCGGATTCGGCTATGCTGTTTTATTCGACGGAGGATGAGCAGACGAAGAGGAGCGATCGCGTGTTTCGGAAGGGACTGGGGGCGGAGGCGGTGGAGGTGTTTCATGAGGCGGATGAGCGGTTCAATGTGGGCGTGGGGCGGACGCGGGATCGGGCTTATTTATTGCTGGAGGCGGGCAGCCATACGACGAGTGAGACGTGGATGATGGATGCGAAGACGCCTACGGAGGCGTTTCGTTTGCTGGCCGAACGCGTGGACGATGAGGAGTATGACGTCGATCATCGGGAGGGTTTTTTTTACATTCGGACGAACCATGAGGCGGAGCAGTTTCGGCTAATGCGTGCGCCGGTGACGGCGACGGGGCGAGCGCATTGGGTGGAGGTGCTGGCCGAGCGCAAGGATGCACCGTTGGAGGATGTGGATTTATTTCGGGATTTTTTTGTGGCTAGCTATCGGGAGCGCGGGCTGCCGGTGATGCGGGTGTTTGGGTTAAGTGCGGAGGGGTTGCCGGGGGCGTCGAAGGAGATACGGTTTCCTGATCCGGCGTATGAGGCGGATGGGGATGTGAATCGGGATTTTGCTGCGGGGGCGTATCGGTATGCGTACCAGTCGCTGGTGCGGCCGCCTTCGGTGTTTGAGTATGACGTGCGGACGGGCGCGTCGAAGCTGCTGAAGGAGCATGAGGTGCCGGGTGGGTTCGATGCTTCGCGGTATGCTTCGGAGCGGTTGTGGTTCAAGGCGAAGGATGGGACCGAGGTGCCGGTTTCGCTGGTGTATCGGCTGGATAAGTTTAAGAAGGATGGAAGTGCGCCGCTTTATGTGTATGGGTATGGGTCGTATGGGTATGCGCTGCCGCTGGGGTTTGGGGCGTCGCGGCTGGCGCTGCTGGATCGGGGGCTGGTGATGGCGTATGCGCATATTCGCGGGGGCGGAGAGTTGGGGGATCCCTGGCACGATGCGGGCAAGATGATGGAGAAGCGCAACACGTTTACGGATTTCAATGACGCTGTGGAGTTTTTGGTGCGCGAAGGGTACGGCGATGCGCGGCGCGTGGCGATTGAGGGTGGGAGCGCGGGCGGGTTGCTGATGGGTGCGGTGGTGAATCTGCGGCCCGAACTGTTTCGCGCGGTGTTGAGCCATGTGCCGTTTGTGGATGTGATGAATACGATGCTCGATGCTACGCTGCCGCTTACCGTGGCGGAGTATGAGGAGTGGGGGAATCCGAATGAGCGCGCGGCGTTTGAATACATGATGAGTTATTCGCCGTATGACAACCTGCGCGCGGGAGCTTATCCGGCGATGCTGGTGAAGACCAGCTTGAATGATTCGCAGGTGATGTATTGGGAGCCGGCGAAGTATGTGGCGAAGCTGCGCACGCTGAAGACGAATGATGCTCCGCTGCTGCTGCACATCAATATGGATGCGGGGCATGGTGGGGCCAGCGGGCGGTACGACTACCTGAAGGAGATCGCGTTCGACGATGCGTTTCTGCTGCGGGAGTTGGGCGTGAAGGGTTAGGCGCGCAGGACGTCGGTCTGGCTGAAGTCGTTGCCTTTGAAGAGCAGAGCTTCGCCCGTTTGTTTTGCCAATGCGTAGGAAAAGCAGTCGCCGAAGTTGAGGCCGACGGGATGACTTCCCTTTCCGTAACGCCTATAGCCCTCACGCGCAAGCAAGGCCTGTTCGTAGTCTACGTTGATGACGGTAAGACGAAATCGCGCCACTAGCGCATCTACAACAGCAGTCGCATCGGCTTTTCGTTTATAGAGAGTAACGATTGAGGTCTCTGCAAGGGTGGCTGCAGAGATAAGCCGCGTCGGATCATTCAAGATTGCAGAGATATAGATTGAGGCGTCGGGTTCTTCCTGAAGAATGGCGATCAGCGCTGATGTGTCGATCACCATTATTCGGAGAACCCATGCGGGCCATACCCGAGAATTTCGTCTTCTGTGAGGCCTTCGTTGATCGGTTGCAGCTTGAAACTACGTACCAATTCGAGGATTTCTTCGATCGTGGGATCTGCCTGCTTGGAGAGTGGCGGTTTCACGCGGAGCATCCGTTCTTCGACGGCAGCACCGATCGCGTCCGTCATGGACTCGCCCGTGAGAGAGGCGAGATCCCGCACCTTCTGTTCAACTGCCGGGTTTGTGATGTGGAGCGCCATGTACATAGTGTACATGGCGCCTGTGGAGGGTTAGGCGGGGATGATGTCGCCTTCGCCGGGGGCGAGGAAGAGGTTGGCTTCGAGGCCGTGCTGGCGGTCGTAGAGGTCTCGGTAGCGGCCGTTGAGGTTGTAGAGGGTCTGGTGGGTACCGCGCTCTACGATGACGCCTTGCTCGACTACTAAGATCTGGTCGGCGCGGCGGATAGTGGAGAGGCGGTGGGCGATGACGAAGGTGGTGCGGCCCTGCATGAGGAAGTTGAGGCCGGTTTGGATGAGGGCTTCGGACTCGGAGTCGAGAGAGCTGGTGGCTTCGTCGAGGATGAGGATGCGGGGGTCGGCCAGGATGGCGCGCGCGATGGAGAGGCGCTGGCGCTGGCCGCCGGAGAGCTTGACGCCGCGCTCGCCAACGATGGTGTCGTACTGCTCAGGGAAGCGCTCGGCGAACTCGTCTACGCGGGCGATGGTGCAGGCTTTCAGGAAGTCTTCTTCGGTGGCGGAAGGGCGGGAGAACTTTACGTTCTCGCGGATGGTGCCGTCGAAGAGGAAGGTCTCCTGGAGAACTACGCCTAGTTGCTGGCGGTAGCTGCCGAGACGGGCGGCGGCTAGGTCGTGGCCGTCGATGAGGACGGCGCCGGACTGGGCGGTGTGGAAGCCGCAGATGAGCGAGATGATGGTGGATTTGCCGGAGCCGCTGGAGCCGACGAGCGCGGTGACGGTGCCGGGTTGGGATTCGAAGCTGATGTTATGGAGCACGGGCTTGTCGGGGACGTAGGCGAAGTTGACGTCGACGAAGCGAACGTCGCCGGCGAGAGGGCCGAGTTCGATGGAGCGGGCGGGGTCAGCGTCCTCTTCGCTCTCGCCCATGATCTCGCGAGTGCGGTCGAGGCCGGCGAGGGCTTCGGTGAGCTGCGTGCCGATGGCTACGAGTTGAACGATGGGCGCGGTCATAAAGGCGAGCATCATGACGTAGGAGAAGTAGCCGCCGGCGGTGAGCTTGCCGAGGGCGTTGAGGTGCGCGCCCATGTACATGACGATGGCGCCGACGATGCCGAGGATGACGGTGGAGGAGAGCGTCATGAGAGACTGCGCGGTGAGCGAGGAGATGACGTTCTGGAGGAGTCGGGCTACACCCCCTGCAAAGACCGCCGCCTCACTGGCTTCGGCGTGATAGCCCTTGACGACGCGCACGCCGCCTAGGGATTCGGTGAGGCGGCCGGTGACTTCGGCGTTGATCTTGGCGCGCTCGCGGAAGATGGGGCGGATGACTTTGAAGGCGCGCTGCAGGACGAGTGCGAAGGCCGTCATGACGACGAAGGCCAGCAGCGTCATGCTGACAGAGACGTACATGAGGTAGGTGAAGGCGAGGACCGCGGTGAGGACGCCGCCGACGAAGTCGACGATGCCGGTGCCGATGAGGTTGCGAACGCCTTCGACGTCATTCATGATGCGAGCGACCAGAGTGCCCGCGCGGTTCTCGTCGTAGAAGGAGACGGAGAGTTTGCCGACGTGCTGCTGGACCTGCATGCGGAGTTCAGCGATGAGGCGCTGGCCAGCCTTGGAGAGAAGCTGCGTCAGGGTGTAGGAGGTGATGCCTTGGATGAGCGTGGCGGTGAGGACGCCGCCGACGATCCAGGGGAGCAACGAGTAGTGGTGCTTGGTGAAGACGTTATCGATGAGGGGCTTAAAGGAGGCGGGAAGCACCAGGGCGCAGGTGCGGTTGACGATCATGAGGATGAAGCAGCCGGCGAGGAGGAAGCGGCGCGGACGGATGAGCGCCCAGATCTCGGGCCAGATATCTTTGAACTTTGGCTTGGCGCGCTTGGCGGTGAGGTCGGCGGAGGCAGCGCGACCGGCGCCGCGTGAGGGAGCGTCTGCTGCTCGCATTCTGGGTGCGCCGCCCATATTGGACATTCCGTGATGTGCCATGAGGCCTTTACGTGCGTTGGTTAGAGATTAGACGACGCCTGCGCGGCGGGCGGTGATGAAGCTGCGCACGCAGAGCAGAACGAAGATGAAACAGAGAATAGCCATGAGGAGTTGCTCGTGCGTGGCCGAGGGATGCGCGAGCGGGAGGCCGTCCGAGTGGGACTTGATGAGATCTTTAGCGGCCATGAAGCCGGGGAAGAGAAAACCGAGCAGGCCGATGGTGACGGCGACGTGCATGTAGAGCTTGCGCCTGGAGGGATCCTGCGAGTTGGCGAGCAGGCCGAAGAGGGCGAGAGCAAGACCGAACCAGACGGGGATGAGAGAGGTGGGGTGGATGGATCCAGTGGCGATGAAGAAGTAAATTCCGATACCGGTGAGGACAGCGCCGAAGTAAAGGGTGATTCGCGACATGAGTTTCCTTTCTGGGAGAGGATGATGGTCGGCGGATGAGAACACCACCGGTGGCGCGGGGGCGCGCAGCTAAGCAAGGATACGATGCTTCGAGAGGCTAGATCGATGCGAAGAAACGCAGCGTTATGAGAGCGCTAGGAGGCGGCGCTATGAATCTGTGCCAGGACTTCAGCGGTGGTCCAGTCGTTGGTGGGATAGTAGGCGAAGATCTTTCCGTCCTTACCGATGACGACGGTGGAGAGGGAGTGTTGGAGGGTTCCGTTCTGGCCAGGGGTTACGCCGATGTCGAAGAACTGCTCCATTTTGGGTAGCTCGGCGACGGAGGGTGCGGCGAACTCCCAGTGCTTGAAGGTTTCGTTGGTGTAGTTGCCGGTGTAGGCCTCGCCGTAGCTGCGGAGGACTTTGGGCGTGTCGTAGGTGGGGTCGAAGCTGACGCTGAGGAGGTGCGTGCCCTTGTAGAGAGCGGGGTCGGACTTGAGGGTGCTGTCGATGGTGGCGAAGTTGCGACTCATGCGCGGGCAGTAGTCGGAGAGCGGACAGCGGGTATAGATGAAGGTCATGAGAAGGACCTTGCCGCGAAATTGTTTGAGGTCGATGGTGTGGCCGGACTGATTGAGGAGGGCGAAGTTGGGGACGGCATCGCCTTTGGCGGGCACATGGTAGTTTACTGCGGGCTTGTAATCGGGGCGCGCCTGGGCAATGACGACGATGTCGGTGAGGCGAAGGTTGGTGGGGCCGGCAGCGTCATGATCGGCGAGCAGCGTAGCGGTGATGAGATCGCCCGGGTGAAGCTCGGGGAGGATGGATGGATTTTCGAGGCGATAGGACATGGTCATGGCGGGCATGAGGCCAGGGATAGCTTCGTGCTTGAGGAGAACCTCGCCGTTGGTGGGGTCTGTGCTGATGACAACGCCACGCACATGATATTGCTGCGATGGGGCCTTGGCGGTTGCGGGCGAGTTGCCGGTGCCTCGACAGCCGGTGATTGCGAATGGGGTCGCGGCCATCGCGAGGAAAAGCAAAAGACGGGACCAGCGGACGGCCATGAAGATCTCCTTGGAGGCACGCAGAGATTGAGCGCGAACCTCTAGCTCCATGATAAACGCGTGGCATGAGCGAGGTACGGAGCGGCAGGCAGCGCGCAAAGCTGTTGTGGCGTGGTAGCTTCGAGAGACAGCGATCAATGGGAGTCGACCGGGTGCGGCGGCTACCGCGGGAGACGCGCTGCGCAGTTGCTGCGAGTCCGCTCAAAGCCCCGTACGATGGCCGCACTTGAGCTCTGCATTCAGGGAGTTCCTGGTTGCAAGCGGAGTGTGACGAGCGTGGCAGGAACCAGAGGCGGTCCGACTCATCATGACGGTGTTGCGGGCCCTTCCGTCGTCTGGCTGGCGGCTGGATTTCTGCTGGCTGGGCTTGGGACCGTGATGCTGGGGCCGCTAATGCCCACGCTGCTGCATGACTGGCGGCTGACGGACCAGCAGGGTGGGTTGTTGCTGGCTGCAAAGTTTGTGGGATCGTTTCTAGGCGGAATCTCGGTACCGCGGCGACTGCGGTATGGGGTGCTGGGCGGGATGATCTTCGCTTGCCTGGGGTTTGGCGCGTTTGGATTGAGCGACGGGTTGGCTAGTGGCTCGGCTTGCTTGTTTGTGGGTGGATTTGGGTTGGGGCAGATTATTGCTTCAACAAATATTTTGATTGGGCGGCGGTATCGCGAACACACGGGTTCGGCACTGGCTTCTGTGAATTTTTTCTGGAGCCTGGGTGCAGTGGCTTGCGGATTAATTGCGGCTGCAGTGTTGCCGCGGTTCCATCTGCGCGGGCCGCTGCTTACGTTTGCAGGATTGTTTCTGGCGACGGGGCTGGGCGGATTGTTGAGCCCCTCGGAGCGATCGACGAACTCGGTTGAGTTGGAGCGGGTGGTGGCGGAGCGTTTGCCCGCGCGGGTGCTGGTGCGGTTTGGGCTGCTGCTGTTTTTGTATGGCGGGCTGGAGACTTGCATGACGGGGTGGCTGACGACCTATACGCTGCGCTTCTCGGATGTGCGTTTGCTGGGCGGGCAGAGCGCGATTGTTTTGCTTTGGTCATCGTTGACTGCTGGGAGGGCGGTTTCGTCGGCTGCGCTGCGAGTGATGCGCGAGGCTACCTTGCAGAGAGCTGGATTGGCGCTGTCTGCGGTGTTTATTGCGGCGCTGCTGACTACGCGCCATGGGCCACTGCTCTCTACGTATTGCGTGCTGTTGGGACTGAGCCTCGCTCCATTTTTTCCGGCGACGTTTGGGCTGCTGATGAAGCGGCGGCCGACGGCGCGGGAGGCGGGATTTATTCTCGCGGTGTCGGGATTAGGAGCTGCGCTGTTTCCCTGGATGATGGGATTTGTTTCGACGCAGAGCGGATCGCTGAAGGTGGCGATGGTGGTTCCGATGGCGCTCGCGGTGGCGCTGCTGGCGTTGAGCGGTGAACCGGGTCGGGGTGATTCTGGAGTCGTGTTGGAGTAGGAGCCGCGGCGGGGCGAAGTTTCTACGAAGATTCGGTATAACGGTAGACGATGACCTCTGTGACCTTGTCGGGGCTGCTGGACGCGCTGGTTCGCGGCGAGATGGTGTTGCTGCCGAATGCGCGAGCGGCGCGCCAGATGCGGGCGGCGTTCCATGCTCGGCAACGATTGCATGGGCTGGCTGCGTGGGAGCCCGCGCGAGTGCTGAGTTGGGAGCAGTGGACGCGGGGGCTGTGGAACGATTTGATCGTTACGGGCGCGGAGCAGCGGCTGCTAATGAACGCCGCGCAGGAGCGCTCGCTTTGGCGGCAGATTCTGGAAGAGGATGCGGCGAACGGCACGTCGGGATCGGTGGAGTCGTTGGCAGAGCTGGCTGCGTCTGCGTGGAAGCTTGCGGGCGATTACAACGCGAGTGAGCAACTGCGACGATTCGCTGGTTCTCATGACAGCCGCGTGTTTGCTGGCTGGGCTACGACGTTTGCGGCGCGATGCAGGGAGAGCGAGGTGCTGTCGGCGAGCCTGCTGAATGCGGCGCTGGAGGAACATGCGCGAACAGGGGCTCTAGCCGCGCCGGCGACGGTTGACCTTGCCGGATTTGTTGAGATGTTGCCTGCGCAAAGAAGCTTGCTCGATGCGCTTCGCGCGTGCGGCACGGAGGTGCGGGAGTTCGCGCTGGAAGATGCGAATGCGGCGGAGGCGACGAGAGTTTCGGTTGCTGCGGCGAATGAGCGCGCAGAGCTGTTGCTGGCGGCACGCTGGATCCGTGGTTTTTTGGAGAGCGATGCTGTGAAGGAGGCAGGAGCGCGTTTGGCGCTGCTGCTTCCGAATGTCGCGGAGAGACGCGATGAGTTGGAGGGTGCGCTGCGTGAGATTCTAGCGCCGGAGCTGCAGGCGGTGGACGCCGATCTTTCGTCGACACCGTGGGAGTTTACGAGCGGAGAGACGCTGGCATCGACTGCGATGATTGCGGATGCGATGGCGCTTGTCCGGTGGACGCAGGGAGCGATGCATCGGGAGCGCGTGAGTTCGCTGCTGCTTTCGCCATACTTTGGCATGCAGGGATCGAGCGAAGAGGCGCGGGAGGGGGCGGCGCGATTTGACGCTGGCGGGCTGCGTCGCATGGCGTTGTTGCGGCCGGAGGTTGAGATTGCCGATGTCGTTGAGTTGTTGCCGCGGGACGACGCTGAAGAGGGGACGAAATGGCTGAGAGAGGTGCGCGGGTTTGGGGCGCGACATGGGGATGTGCAACGGCCACGCGGGTATGCGGAGTGGATGGAGTTGGTGCGCGGGATTCTTTCGGCGGCGAACTGGCCGGGAGACCGTGGGCTCTCCGCTGCAGAGTTTGAGGCAACGCGCGCATGGGAGAGTGCGCTGGACACCGTAGCGACGCTGGATTTTGCGGGGCGAAGAGTTGCGTTCGCGATCGCGCTGCAGTCGCTCGAGCTACAGTTGCGGGATACGAGGTTGACGCTGCCTTCGACGGATGCGCCGGTGAAGGTGATGAGCGTTGCGGAGGCCGAGGGGTCATTCTTTGACGCAGTGGTGATGATGAGTGCGACGGATGTGAGCTGGCCAGTGGTCGAGCGGACGCATCCTCTGCTGCCGTGGACGATGCAGCGGAGCATGAAGATGCCGGGGAGCGATCCCGCTCTGACAGCGGCGCGAAGCAGGGCGATGATCGGTGCGGTGCTGGCTTGTTGCGGGCCGGCGATCTGCATGGTCGCGCGAGAAGATGCGAATGGGGCGCTGCGGCCTTCACCGTTGCTTCACGAGTTGGGGATGAGAGCGGTAGATGTGTCCGAGCTCGAGTTGAGCAACTATGCCGTTGAGGAGGTTGCTTGCGAGAGGGCGGTGGATGAAGGAGAGCTTCCGCAGTTGCCTTCTATGCAGGTCGCAGGCGGGGCGACGGTGTTGAAACTGCAGGCAGCATGCGGGTTTTTGGCGTTTGCAGAGTTGCGATTGCGGGGTCGGGCGCCGGAGAGTGGAGATCTCGGACTGGATGCGGGCGAGCGTGGGAGCGTGCTGCATCAGGCACTGCAGGCCTTCTGGAAAGAGACGAAGACGCAGGAGGCGCTTCGTCTCATGAGTGCAGAAGGACGTTATGCGGCGGTGACTCGCGCTGTGGAGGTGGCGTTCGTCGGAAAGGTGCAGGCGCGGGATGCGTGGGACCGTGCGTACTTGGAGGTTCAAAAGCAGAGATTGCGCTCGTTGCTGTTGCAGTGGTTGCCGTATGAGTTGAAGCGCGGGCCGTTTACGGTGATGGCCGTGGAACGAATGGAACTTGTGGATGTTGGGCCCTTGACACTGGATGTTCGCGTGGACCGCATTGATGCGGTGGCCGGTGGAGTGTTCCTTGTGGACTACAAGACGGGGGTTGAGATTGGGGTGAAGCAGTGGGACGGGCCTCGACCTGATGAACCGCAGTTGCCGCTGTATGCGCTTCTTCCTGAGAGCGAGGAGTTGAAGGGTGTTGGGTTTGGAAGGCTGCGGGCGGGGCGTGAGATGGCGTGGGTGGGCGTTCAAGCTGAGGAAGGCATTCTGCCGGCGGTTCGAGCGAGCGCGAATGTCAAGGACATGGCGTCGCTAGCGATGGAGTGGAGAGAGATGCTCGATGAGCTGGCAAGAGATTTTGCTGAAGGGAGGGCCGCGGTTCTACCGAAGAGCTTTGAAAAAAACTGCGCACGGTGTGCACAGCGGCTGCTCTGTCGCATCGATCCCGGTGCGCTGATTGATGGATCTCAAAATGCGGACGAGGAAGGAGAAGACGGCCTTGGCTGAGGTGCTTCGCTTTCCCGACAACGCGAACGCTGCGAACGACGCAGAGGCCCGCACGCAGGCGCTGGATACGCGGTCTTCATGCGTGGTGGAGGCTCCGGCTGGTTCGGGGAAGACGGGGTTGCTGGTGCAGCGGTATCTGAAGCTGCTGGGCGATGAGGGGGTTGAGCAACCGGAAGAGGTGCTCGCGATTACGTTCACGAAGAAGGCAACTTCGGAGCTGCGCGAGCGCGCGCTGGAACAGTTGGAGCGTGCGAAGCGTGGCGTTGCGGAGGAGGGGGAGAAGGCGTTCGATCGTGAGACGCGGGTGCTGGCAGAGGCAGCGCTGGCGTGCAGCATTCGGCACGGGTGGGCGCTGATCGAGAGGCCGAATCGATTGAACATTCGATCGATTGATTCGGTGTGCGCGGAGATTGCGAACTCGCTGCCGCTGCTCTCCGGAGCGGGCGGACCGCGGACGCCGGTGGAGGATGCGGCGCCGTTGTATCGGCTGGCGGCGCGAAGGACACTGTTGCAGTTGGGTGGAAGCGATGCGCCGTTGCATGATGCGCTGAAGACGGT
This sequence comes from Acidobacteriaceae bacterium, assembly GCA_049578265.1. Taxonomy (GTDB): domain Bacteria; phylum Acidobacteriota; class Terriglobia; order Terriglobales; family Acidobacteriaceae; genus Granulicella. Next base: position 97,411 of record JBAULP010000005.1, on the reverse strand, counting down.
GCTGCTGCATCGTGATGGCAACCTTGCGGATTGCGAGGCGTTAATCGCCGGCATGCTGCAGACGCGGGAGCAGTGGGGCGAGTTGCTTCCGCTTACCACGGAGTTGGAGACCGATGCCGGGTCCATGGATGCTGTGCGAGCGAAGCTCGAACGCACGCTCGAGAATATTGTGTGCGCCGGGCTTTCGCGGGCGCTGCGAACTTTGCCGAAGGGTGTTCTGGAAGAGTTGACGGCGTTGGCGGCGCGGCTGGGAGTTGAGCCGGGGGTGAATGTTGCGTCGCCGATTGCGATGTGCGCGGGACGCATGGAACCACCAGCGGCGGTTGCGGATCATCTTGATCACTGGGTCGCGTTGATCTGGTTGCTGCTGAAGCCGGACGGTGATTGGCGCAAGCGGCATGCGCGGACGGATGTGAGATTTGAGATTCCGAAGGCCGAGGCGGCGCGGCTGAAGGAGATGGTGCAGGCGATCCAGAGTGATGAGTTGGGCGATGCGCTGGGGGCGGTGCTTCGGCTGCCGGCTGCGAAGTATCCGGATGAGCAGTGGGAGGTCGCGGAGGCGCTGTTTCGCGTGCTGCGGCGTGCGCTGGCGGAGTTGCGGCTGTTGTTTGGGGAGCGGGGCGTGTGCGACTTCACGGAGTTGTCGCTGGCGGCCAGAGAGGCGTTGCGTGCGGATGAGGGGTCGAGCGAGTTTGTGCTCTCGGCGGGGGGAACGCTACGTCACGTCCTGGTGGATGAGATGCAGGATACGTCGTCGGGCCAATATGAGTTGCTGGAGTTGCTGACCGATAGCTGGGATGGGCACACGCAGACGATGTTCCTGGTGGGCGATCCGAAGCAGTCGATTTATCTTTTTCGGCAGGCGCGGGTGGAGCGGTTTTTGCGCACGATGCGAGAGCGACGGCTAGGAGAGATTGGCGTGCAGCCGCTGCAGCTTACGTCGAACTTTCGATCGCAGGGAGGCCTTGTCGGGGATTTCAACGAGATGTTCGATCGCATCTTTCCGCGAGCTGCGGCGGACGGCGCGGAGAGGGGTGAGAGCGCTGAGGTTCCGTTTGTGGAGGCTGTGGCGGTTCGCGATAAGAACGAAGGCCCGGGGGTGGTGTGGCATGCGGAGGTACTTGCGAAAAGCGATTCGGCGAAGGATCACGCGGGCGAAGAGGCGCGGGAGATTCGGAGGATTATTGAGCAGCGGCTTGCGATGCCGCTGCCACCTGAGAGAGATCGGCCAGGACAACGCAAGCCTTGGAGCATTGCTGTATTGGGGCGCGCGAAGAAGCACCTTGCAGCGGTGATCGAGGAGTTCAAGCGAGACAACGGCGATGGGCCGATTGCGTATCGTGCGATCGATCTGGACTCGCTGGATGAGCGGCAGGAGGTTCTGGATGCGCTGGCCTTGACGCGGGCGCTGCTGCATCCGGCGGACCGTGTGGCGTGGCTGGCGGTGTTGCATGCGCCTTGGTGTGGGCTGGGGCTGGCCGACTTGCTGGCGCTTTCGGGCGAAGGTCAAGATGCGGATGCGAAGGCGACGGTTTCGCAACTGGTGCGGAGGCGGCGTGGATTGCTTTCGGGGGACGGGAGGGAGCGGCTTGATCGAGTGTGGCCGGTGCTTGCGGCGGCGGTGGAGACGCGAGGGCGAACGATGCTTGCGACGCAGGTGGAGAGAACGTGGCGATCGCTCGGCGGAGATGCAGCGTTGACGGCAGGTGAACGGGACAACGTGGTGCGCTATCTGAGCGTGCTGCGCGATGCCGAGACTGAAGAGAATGGCGTTGATCTGGAGGTGCTGGCGGCGCGGTTGAAGCGGCTTTACGCGGAGTCTCCCGTGAGTGGTGAAGGGCGTGAGCCGGTGGAGCTGTTGAGTATTCACAAGGCTAAGGGCTTGGAGTGGGACCTGGTGCTGGTGCCAGGGCTGGAGCGTGGAAGTGGGCAGCCGCATACGGTGCTGTTGAATTGGCAGGAGTTCGACAGCATGGCTGATCGCGGCGATTCTCCGAGCGTGGTGCTGGCGCCGATTGAGTCGAAGGGGACGGAGAAGGACAGGCTGAGCAGTTGGCTGAATGGGATACGTGCCCAGCGGGAGGCGGCGGAGAACAAGAGGGTCTTTTATGTGGCGGCTACGCGCGCGAGAGAGGAGCTGCATTTATTTGCCGCAGCTACGCGGACTACGAAAGGTGCGTTGGCAAAGCCGCGATACAACAGCTTGTTGAAGGCTTGCTGGCCGGCGGCGGAGCAGGAGTTCGAGGAGCTCCAGGCGGCGGAGATGGGCGCGCCGGCGGAGGTTGAGGTACTGTTTGAGCTCGAAGACGAGGTGCTGGCAATTGCGGCGACGGAAGAAATTTCGGACATCGTGCGGCCTGCGGCCATGATTCAACGGTTGCCGCTGGAGTTTGATCCGCTGGCGCGGTTTCGAGAAGCGGAGTTGCATCGGCTTCCCTACCCTGCGGCGAGCGCGCTGCGCAAGAGTGCGGTGTTTGAGCGGCCGGAAGGATCGTTTGCGGCGAGGGCGTTTGGGAACGTGGTGCATCGTTATTTGCAGGTGTTGGCGATGAGGCTAGAGAACAGCGCGGAGCATGAGGCGTTGTTGCGCGAACTTGCATCGTGGGAGGCGAGGTTGACGACGAGTTTGCGGGGCGAGGGGCTTGCGCCACGAGTTGCTGCGCGCGAGGCTGGGCGAGCGGTGCAGGCGCTGTCGGGGGCGTTGAGTGATCCGGTCGGGCGATGGATTTTGTCGCCGCATGTTTCAGCGGCGAGCGAGCGTGCGGTTGCTACGGGATCAGCGGAGGCGCAGACGTTGCAGGTGGATCGAACGTTTGTGGCTGGAAATACACCGCTCGCTGGAGGGGAGAGTTGCATCTGGATTGTGGACTTCAAGACGAGCGAGCAAGGTTCGCGTTCGGATGCAGCGTTTGAGGCGAGTGAGCTGAAGAAATATCGGGATCAGCTGGAGACGTATGCTAGCGTACGGCGTGCGCTTCCGGAGGGAGAGCTTCCGATACGGCTAGGACTTTTTTATCCTTTGATTCCGCGATTGATTCATTGGGCGAGCGGCGAGTTGGCGGACGCAGACTGACTTCGCTAGTTCGCGAGAAGCTTCAGGAGCGTGGCGGCGGCTTGTTCGCATTGGGCGCGGCTGACGTCGGAGTGAGTGACGAGACGGATGGCGTCGTTGCCTAGCGCGCTGCAGAGGATGTTTTCTTTCTTGAGATCGGCTACGAGTGTCTGGGCGTCGATGCCGTTGAGGCCGAAGCGAACGATGTTGGTCTGCACGGAGCCGAGGTCGATGGAGACCTTGCTGGAGGTGGCTGCGGCTTCGGCTAAGAGACGCGCGTTAGCGTGGTCTTCATGCAGGCGGGTGGGACCTTCTTCGAGTGCGAGTAGGCCCGCGGCTGCGAGGATGCCGGCCTGGCGCATGCCGCCGCCGAGGGCCTTGCGGAAGATGCGGGCGCGATCGATGACGGCGCGAGAGCCGACGAGGATGGAGCCGACGGGCGCGCCGAGGCCCTTGGAGAGACAGAAGTTGACCGTGTCGAAGCCACGCGTGAGGTCTGCCACGGGAATACCGAGCGCGACTGCGGCGTTGAAGACGCGGGCTCCGTCGAGGTGTGTGGGAAGCTTTGCGTCGGCGGCTCCCTTCCAGATCTCTTCGTAGATTGTGAGCGGCGTGACGGTGCCGCCGGCCATGTTGTGCGAGTTCTCAAGACAGATAAGGCCGGTGGCGGCGCGGTAGTACATGCCGGGCGCGATGACGGAGCGGATTTGCGACCAGGTGAGGATGCCGTGCTCGCCGTAGATGGCGCGCGGGGAGCAGCCGGAGAAGGCGGACATCATGGCCATCTCCCAGTCGAGGACGTGGGAGCGGGATTCGCAGATGACCTCCTGGCCGTGCTCGGTGTGGAGGCGGATGGCGATCTGGTTGCCCATGGTGCCGGTGGGAACGAAGAGGGAGGCTTCGCGGTTGAAGATTTCTGCGGCGCGAGCTTCGAGGTGATTGATGGTGGGGTCTTCACCGTAGACGTCGTCGCCGACTTCGGCGGAGGCCATGGCTGCGCGCATGGCGGGGGTGGGGCGGGTGACGGTGTCGCTGCGCAGATCGATTACGTTCGTGGTGGTGGACAACGGTATTCCTCCGGAGGTCGCTCAGGCTGCGACGGTCAGCAAAAGGTTGGTGAAGACATCGTTGGAGATGAGGCGGCCACGGAGCGTGAGCTGCCAATGGCCATTGTGCTCGATCATGAGGCCGTCGCGGATGAGTTCGGCTGCGGCTTCGATTGCGGGGGTTACGAGTTCGGGGGCAAAGGTTTCGCGGAGATGCGAGATGCGTACGCCTTCGTTCATGCGCAGACCTAAGAAGAGTATTTCTTCGAAGGCTTCGCGGTCGTGGATATCGGTTGGGGTGGGGGTGGTCTGCGCTGACGTGTAGTGGGAGAGTTCGTCGGGGTTGGCGAAGCGGACGGCGCCGTTGGGGCGCAGCAGCATGGAGTGCGCATCGAGGCCGAAGCCGAGGTAGGGGTCGCGCTGCCAGTACTTGCGATTGTGGCGCGATTGCAGTGGCAGGGGTGCAAAGTTGGAGATCTCGTATTGCGGGAAGCCGTGCTGCGGGAGGTAGTCGCAGGCGGTCTCGTAGAAGGCTGCGGAGAGCTCGTCGGCGGGGACGCCGTGGGCGTGGAAGCGCTGGCCTCCGGCGATGACTTCGCGGCCGAGGCGCGAGTCTTCGTCGACTTCGAGCATGTAGACGCTGAGGTGCGCCAGTCCGATGCTGGTTGCGACCTCGAGAGAGTGATGCCAGGTGGAAGGGGTTTGGTAGGGAAGGCCGGCGATGAGGTCGGCGCCGACGTTGGTGAGGCCGGCGGCTTGCAGGCGAAGGATCTCGCGGATGCACTCGCGTTCGGTGTGGGTGCGGCCGACGGCTGCGCTTTCGCGGTCGACGAAGGACTGGACGCCGAGGCTGACGCGGTTGACGCCGAGGCGTTGGGCTTCGGCGAGGATCTCGTCGGCGATCTGGGTGGGCGCGGCTTCTAAGGTGATTTCTGCGTTGGCGGCGATGGTGAAGTTACGCTGCAGCGTGGTGAAGATGCGTTGCAACTGCGTGGGGTGGAGGAGGCTGGGGGTTCCGCCGCCGAAGTAGAGGGTGTCGACTTGGCGCGGGAGATCGGCGTTTAGGGAGGCGGCGGTTGCGGCGGCGGAGTCGATTTCGTTGCAGAGTTTGTCGACGTAGGAGTCGATGGTTGCGGGCGAGGAGACGCCGGAGGCGAAGTTGCAGAAGCTGCACTTGGCGCGGCAGAAGGGCACGGAGACGTAGAGGCCCAGCGCGGTTCCCTGCTCGCGCTCGGCGGACGGCGTTCTCGGTGCATTCACACGCATAGGGACATTGTTTCACGTAGGGGCAAGGGGTTCATGCGGAGGCGGGGAAGATGCAGCATCCCGGAATCGCTGAGGGGGCGCAGAACATCTAAAATAGCCACTATGGCCGACGAGCATAAGAAGACCGCGGCGCCGCCTCAGCCGATCAAGCCGGAAGACTCGCGGAAGACGGCGGACGACGACGTGGTGGGCAAAGCCTACGATGGGCGGTTGATGCGGCGACTGGTGCGATATCTTGCGCCGTATAAGCTGCAGGTGGCCGTGTCGGCTGTGGCGATTGTGCTGAAGGCAGGAAGCGATGTGCTGGGGCCGTACTTCGTTTCTGTGGCGGTGGACACCTATTTTGCCCCTGCGCGGGGGAAGCATTATTGGCTGGCGACGAAGCTGAGCGCGGATCCGGTGCGCGGCGTGACAGAGATTGGGTTGTTGTACCTGGCGTCGCTGGGGTTGATCTTTGCGCTGGAGTTTGTGCAGACGTACATGATGCAGTGGACCGGGCAGAAGATCATGTTCGACCTGCGCAGCCAGATCTTCCGGCATATTCAGCAACTGCATGTGGGATTTTTTGATCGCAACCCGGTGGGGCGGCTGGTGACGCGGCTTACCTCGGATGTGGACGCGCTGAACGACATGTTCACGTCGGGCGTGCTGGCGATTTTTGAAGATGTGTTTGTGCTGGCTTTCATTGTGGCGATCATGGTGAAGATGAGCTGGCTGCTGGCGCTGCTTACGCTGTCGGTGATTCCGCTGATTTTGTATGCGACGCATCTGTTTCGGAAGTATGTGCGGGACAGCTATCGGAGGCAGCGGGCGGCTACGGCGAAGATTAATTCGTTCACACAGGAGTATGTGTCGGGGATGAGCGTGGTGCAGTTGTTCAACCACGAACGGCGGGCGTTCAACGACTTCTCCGCGGTGAACTTTGAAAATAAGAAGGCGTGGACGGACGCGATTTTTGCGTATGCGCTGTATTACCCGGTGGTGGAACTGCTGAGCTCGATTGCGATTGCGCTGGTGATATGGCGCGGCGGGATTGCGGTGCTGCATACAACGCCGGCGCTGGCGGCGCATGCGAGCTTTCTGCATCCGGTGGTGACGCTGGGGATTTTGATTGCGTTCATCCAGTACGCGCAGAGGTTCTTCCGGCCGATTCAGGACCTGAGCGACAAGTACAACATTTTGCAGGCGGCGATGGCGGCCTCGGAGCGGATCTTCAAGCTGCTAGATACGGAGACCGAGATTAAGACGAGCGCGCATCCGGCGCAGGGCGATGGGAGCGGCCGGATTGAGTTTCGCGATGTGTGGTTTACGTACCAGACGCTGACCGCGGAGCAGCGAGAACGCGTGCGGACGTTGAACGATGAGGACCTGGGGAAGTGCGGCGATATTGAGTGGATTCTGCGCGGCGTTAGTTTTGTCGTGGAGCCGGATGCGACCGCTGCGATTGTGGGGCACACGGGCGCGGGTAAAACTACGATTACGGCGCTGATGATGCGGTTCTACGATGTGCAGCGCGGCGCGGTGATGGTGGACGGCGTGGATGTGCGTGAGCAGGACCTGAACAAACTGCGGCGACGGTTTGGCGTCGTGTTGCAGGATCCGTTCTTGTTTTCAGGCACGATTGCGCAGAACATCCGGCTGGGTTCGAACTGGATTACGGAAGAGGAAGTGGAACACGCCGCGGAGGAGGTCAACGTTGCGGACTTCGTGCGGACGCTTCCGGAGGGTTTTGCGGAGCCGGTGCTGGAGCGGGGATCAACGCTGTCTACGGGGCAGAAGCAACTGATTAGCTTTGCGCGGGCGCTGGCGCATCGGCCGGGGATTTTGATTCTGGATGAAGCGACGAGCTCGGTGGATACGGAGACGGAGATTCGCGTGCGGCTGGCGCTGGAGCGGATGATTACGGGGCGGACGTCGGTGCTGATTGCGCATCGGCTGTCGACGATTCAACGCGCGGATACGATCCTGGTGATGCACAAGGGTAGGCTGCGCGAGCAGGGTACGCACCAGGAGCTGCTGGCGATGCATGGGCTGTACTACAAGCTCTATCAGTTGCAGTACAAGGACCAGGAGATGGACGAAGATGCCGCGGCAGCGGTTCCGGCTTAGGCGGGGGGCTTTGTCTTGGGCGTGGTTTTGGCGGCGGATTCAATAAGCGTGGTGATGAGCTTGTCGATGCGGCGCTGGCGGGCGTCGGGGGTTTGATAGTAGAAGACGGCGAAGAGTTGATTGCGGCGTTGGAGGGGGGTCATTCGATCCCACGCGGCGCGGGCCTTTGAGTTGCTGCGTAAGGCTGCGGCGATGAGGGGCGGAAGTTCGAGCTCGGCTTCCTTGGTGGAGAGGAGGCGCTCGGCCATCTGCTCGGCGCGCTTGATGCGCGAGGCTTCGGTCTTGACGGTGGTGATCCATTTGCCGATCTCGCGGCGGGTGTACTCGGTGAGTTCGTCGTACCAGGGGCGAAGGCCGGGCTCGTCGTCGAGGAGGACGCAGAGTTCGTCGGGGAGTTCGGCGGCGCGAGGGTCGAGGTCGGGTTCGAGATGGAACGCGGCGGTGTCGCCAAGGTGGGCGCGGGATTCTTTCTGCATGGTGCGGTTGATGAGGAGATAGAAGCCTCCGCGCGGGTCGGGAAAGAGCGAGGTGCGGAAGGCGAAGCCGTTGATCTCGCCGCGCACGCGCAGGCGAATCATCTTTGGCCATGCGGTGGCGGGGTCGAATGGGACGTGGGCGGTCGTCCAGCCGAGCGAGGGACTTCCCTGCTCGAGGGTGGCGCGGAAGGTGCGGGGGCGGGCAGGCATGGGACCTCCGATGACCCCATCGTAAATGCAGCGATAGACTTGGTGTATCGCTACGAAGCCCAACCCGCGCATCTTTGTCTCCGCCGGAGAGGCGTCGGGCGACGCGTACGGAGCGGCGTTGATTGCGGCGTTGCACGAGCGGTTGCCGGAGGCGAGCTTTACCGGGCTGGGTGGAAGCCACATGGCGGAGGCCGGGCAGCAGCGCGTGGTGCGCGCTGAAGACGTTGCGGTGATGGGATTGACGGAGATCCTGCGGCATATTCCGAAGATCTATGGGAGCTATCGGCGGCTGGTGAAGAGCATTCGGCGGGAGCGGCCGGATGTGGCGGTGCTGATTGATTTTCCGGATGTGAACTTCCGGTTGGCGAAGCATCTAACCAAGGCGGGCGTGCCGGTGGTTTGGTTTGTGAGTCCGCAGCTTTGGGCTTGGAAGCGCGGGCGACTGCGGTGGGTGCAGGAGCGCGTGGATAAGATGCTAGTGATCTTTCCTTTTGAGGAGATTTTCTATCGGGAGCGCGGAGTGGATGCGGAATTCGTGGGGCATCCGCTGGCTGCGAATGCGTTGATTGCGACATCGCGAGAGTCGTATGCGGCGAAGCACGGGTTGAATGCGGAGAAGACTTGGATTGCGTTGCTGCCGGGGAGCCGGTGGAAGGAGATTCATGCGAACCTGCCGGCGCTGCACGAGCTGGCGATGAGCGATTTGATCAATGGCTCCGCGGCTTATACGACGTTCGATGGCGACACGACGCGGCAGCCGAGTGATCCGGCGGCGTATACGCACTATGAGTTTCTGCTGCCGGTGGCTTCGACGATTGAGGCTGGTGCGCTGCAGAAGTATATCGACGAGCTGAATGCGGAGCATCTTAAGTACTTTGGGCCCGAGGCTTCTACGCTGCGATTGACGCTGGTTCCCGATGCAGCGGAGGCGATGTTTCATGCGCGGGCTTCGGTGGTGGCGAGCGGGACGGCTACGGTGCTGGCAGCGATTGTGGGCAATCCGTTTGTGGTGGTGTATCGGGTGTCGGCGCTAACGTTTGCGGTAGCGAAGAAGATGGTGGAATATCCGGAGGAGCTTGAGGCGAAGCGCGATCTGAATGGGAATCTTCCGGTGTCGATGGTGAATTTGATTGCGCAGCGGAGGCTGGTGCCGGAGCTGCTGCAGGCGAACTTCACGGCGGCGAACGTCGCTACGGCGCTGGGGCCGTTGTTGATGGATGGTGAGGACCGCGAGCGGCAGATGGCAGGGTTGCGCGAGGTTCGGCGCAGGTTGTCGCCGGAGGAAGATGGGGACGGCACTCCGATCGTGCGCGTAGCGGAGGCGGTGGTTCGGTTGCTGTCGGTGGAGGGCGAGTGATGGTGCGGATGGCCCGGGTTGCGATGGTTGCGCTGGGCTTTGCGACCCTGGCGGGGAGTGCGCGGGCGACGATTCCGTTGCAACCGCAGATTGATGTTACGGGATATGTGATCCATGTGGAGCTTGATCCGGCCGCGGGGAGATTGAGCGCTACGGCTGCGGTTACGTTTACGGCACTGGAAGATGTGGATGCGGCGGTGTTTGGGCTGAATGATGCGCTGCAGATTGCGAGCGTAGAGGATGGTGCGGGTAACGTCTTGAGCTGCACGCGGGATGCGATGGATTCGACGTTGAGCGTTGCACCTGAGGCGGTGATTCGCAAGGGTGCAAACGTGACGTGGACGTTCACGTATGCGGGCGTGCCGACGGCGGCTACTAGCCCTGTGCGAGGGATTGATTTTGTGCAGGTGCATGATCCGGTGAGTGCCCTGCTTTATCCGGGTCGATGGTTTCCGATTGCGCTGCCGGGATTGCTGACGGACCGGTTTACCGCGGAGACCTATGTGACGGTGCCGCGCGGTGAGAAGGTGGTGGGGAGTGGTGCAGTTGGTGGTGGGCATGATGCCGACGGCGGGCGGACGGAGTTTGAGTTTCGATGGGACAGGGCTGGATTTCCGGGGACGCTGGTTGCGGGAAGGTTCGCGCCGGCGATTTCTGCTGAGAACGTGAGCGTGTATTTGACGCAGGCGAACGCAGCGAAGGGACAGCAGTTCGCAGCTGAGGTGGCGCGGGCGTTTGAGTTTATGAGTGGCGAGTTTGGGGATGCGGAGGAACGGCGGCTGAGCGTTGTGGAGTTGCCGGATGATTCTGTATCTGCGGCGTGGGGTCCGGGGGTGATTGCGATTAGGCCTAGCCATGGGAGCCCGCGGCTGCTGGCGAATATGGTGGCGCACCAGTGGTGCGGGTCGGAGGTTTCGCCCGCGACGCAGGGCGATGCGTGGATTACGAATGGGATGAGCCGCTATGCGGAGTTGATGCTTGTTGAAGACGCGGATGGGAAGGCTGCGTTTGAAGACGCAATTCAGGATGTGGAGGCTGGTGCGCTGGCCTATGACACCGTGCCGTTGACGGCTTTGGGGCGCGCTGATCCGTTTTCTGCGCAGTTTCAGTCGATGACGTTGGAGAAGGGTGCGATGGTCTTCCATATGCTGCGGTGGGAGATGGGGGATGCGGTGTTCGCGCAGTTTCTGCAGACGCTGCTGAAAGAGTATGCGGAAAGAGGTGTGACTACTGCGGAGGTGGAGGCGCTGGCGGAGTCGACGTCAGGGCTACATCTGACGGCGTTCTTCTCACAGTGGCTCGATGGTACGGGTGCGCCGGCCTACACAAATAACTACAGCGTATTTCGGTTGGGTGGAGAGAAGGGGTATCGCACGGTGGGCTCGCTGGAGCAGGACCTTGACTTGTTTTCGATGCCGGTGGAGTTGCGCATTGAGACCGAAGGCAAGACGTTGAATCGGCGAGTGGATATGTCTGGGAGTTCGGTGCCGTACTCGATTGAGACGCTCGGGCTACCGACGAAGATTATTGTTGATCCGGACGATTGGATTCTTAAGAGCACGCCGGAGTTGACGTTACGGACGGATGTGTTGTTGGGGCAGGAGGCGCTGGCGCAGGGGGATTTGAGCGGCGCGATTGCGGAGTATCAGAAGGCGCTGGGGGTGGATCGCGGGAGCTCGCTGGCGAACTATCGGCTCGCGGAGGTTTACTACGTGCAGAAAAATTACCAGGCAGCGGCGAACAGCTTTCGCGATTGCCTGCGCGGGGACGGCGAGCCGAAGTGGACGCAGGTTTGGAGCCACGTGAATCTGGGGAAGATCTTTGACATTGCCGGGCAGCGGGAGCGCGCGGTCAATGAATATCGGCTGGCAATCCAGACGAGAGACGATACGCGCGGTGCGGTGGACGAGGCGCGGGCGCTGATCGAGAAGGCGTACAAACCGGAGGCTGCTGCCTCGCAGTAGACACGCTGCAGGCCGGTGGTTGGCGCTACTTGACGGAGAGTGCGTTGATGACGGACTCGTAGCTGGGCTCAGCGTGGCGGATATGTTCGGCGACGCGCTCGCGCTCTTCAGCGGTGAGCACGGGAAGAACGGACAGGATGCGGCGCAGGGTGACAGAGATGTCGTCGACGTAGTTCATGGTGCGAATGGCTTCACCGGAAAGTGGCACAGAATTCTCCTCGTTTGATCTAGTTTACCCGGTTGCGCGCGAACAAGGAACGCATCAGGATTGGGAGCCTTCGCGGACGCGCAGCGAGGCTTCGTCGGTGGGGCCACCGGCGGCGGGGCCTTCCAATGGTTTCTCGTAGCCATCGCGGTCCGTCATCTCCATGACGGCTGCGAGTTGAGCGGCGAGATCGGGATGCAGAGCGTCGAGACGGAAACGCCAGGACCAGTTACCTGTTGCCGCGGCGGGACGATTCATGCGGGCTTCCCCACCGAGGTGGAGAAGGTCCTGCAGAGGGAAGACACAGGTGGCGGCGACAGAGTCCGCGGCTGCCTTGATCATTGCCCAGACGATGTCGGCTTCGTACTGAATGGGGTGGAGATAAATTTGGACGTTGGCGCGCTCGTCCGGGGTGACATCGTCGCGCCACCAGCCGAGCGTGGTGTTGTTATCGTGCGTTCCGGTGTAGACGACGGTATTTTCGACGTAGCGATGAGGGAGATACAGGTGTCCGCCGCGATCAGCAAAGCCGAACTGGAGGATGCGCATGCCGGGCATGCCGAAGTACTCGCGGAGCTCATCGACTTCCTTGGTGATGAGGCCCAGATCTTCGGCGATGAAGGGAAGGTTGCCGAAGATCTCCTTGAGACGGTTGAAGAGGGCGTGGCCCGGGGCCTTGACCCATTGGCCATTGACGGCGGTGGGCTCGTCTGCGGGGATCGACCAGTAGGCTTCAAAGCCGCGGAAATGGTCGAGGCGAATCTGGTCGTAGAGGGTGAGCGCGCGGCGAATGCGTGCGATCCACCAGTCGAAGCCGTTCTCCTGAAGAAGAGACCACTTGTAAAGCGGATTGCCCCAGCGTTGACCAGAGGCGGAGAAATAATCGGGAGGAACGCCGGAGACGCGAATGGGGTTGAGGTTTTCGTCGAGCTCGAAGATTTCAGGGTGCGTCCAAACGTCGGCGCTGTCGTAGCTGACGAAGATGGCAACGTCTCCGAGGATGCGGATTCCGCGCTCAGTGCAATAGGCGCGGAGGGCGCTCCACTGCTCACTGAAAAAGAACTGGATGACCTGCTCAACGGCGAGCTCTCTGCCGCTTTCGTTCATGAGGCCGGAGAGAGCTTCGGGCTGACGTCTGGAATATTCTGTCGGCCAATCGCTCCAACTGAGGTAGTTGAATTTGCGGCGAAGGACGCTGTAGAGGGCGTAGTCGGTTAGCCAGGAGATATTCTCCTGCGAGAACTTTTGGAAGCGCAAACGATCTTCCTGCGAAGCATTGTCGAGAAAGTTTGCCGCTGCTTCTTCGATGAGAGGGATCTTGCTGGCGAACGCCTTCTCGAAGTCGCAGGGACCCTCATGTCCGGGAACTCCCTGCAGGCGGTCCTGGGCGAGCCATCCGTCGCGCGCCAGAAACTCGAGGCTGATGAGGAGCGGATTTCCAGCGAAGGCGGAGAGCGCAGAGTAGGGCGAGCTTCCGTAGCCGGTGGGGCTGAGGGGGAGCACTTGCCAGAGCCGCTGCTTGGCGGATGCGAGGAAGTCGACGAAACCGTAAGCCGCCGGGCCGAAGTCGCCAACGCCGCCCAGCGAAGGTAATGAGGTGACGTGCAACAAAACCCCTGAGATACGCTCAGCGTTCATCGACTAACCTTGCGGATTTCATTCGACCCTCTCGAGGCAGCGATCATCTCTTATCGTTAGGACGTAGAATCTCGAACCGAGGATGCCGCCGCATACGACAGTACCCCATTCCGATGCGGAAAACGCGGCATCAGGAATGGGGTACGTGCGGTGGGTCGTTAGTTGCCGAGCGGGAGCTGTGTGGGCTTCTTGCTGTAGACGATGGCGCCGGCCTTCTCGTAGCGGTTCATCAACGAGTCAACAAAGACGCTGAAGGCCTCCTGGCGCTGCTCGTTCAGAAGCGCCTGCTTGGTCGCGTCGAAGTGCTGGGTGACGTCAGCGGCAGTGGGCTGTTCTTTGTCCGTGAGCTGGAGAACCGCGCCGTTGACGCCTTCGTTGATGGGACCGGAGATGCCTCCTACCGGCATGGTGAAGACTACCGAAGCAGGGCCGGTGAGGGAGCCGATGTCGGTGATCTGCGCGTCGCGTCCGACGAGATCGCTGGACTTGACGGTGAGGTTCATCTGGGCCGCAGCCTTGTGCAAGTCGCCGAGCTTTTTGGCTAGATCGGAGAGCTTGATGAGTTGTGCGTTCATCAGCTCGGGCGCCTTCTGGTTGCGATAGTCGTCGAGGATGTGCGCCTTGTAGGTGTCGAAGTCAGGTGCGTGGGCGGCTTTGATGTCCTCGACCTGGAAGATGGCGTAACCCTCGCCGGTGGAGGCGCTTGCCGGTGGAGCTCCTTTGCTCGCATTGAAGGCTGCGGCAAGAAGTCCGGTCGAGTCGGCAAGGCTCGGAATCATGCCGTCTTTAGCGACGTAATCGGTCGTCACCACATGGAGGTTATGGGCAGCGGCTGTCTTGTCGAGGCCATCCTTCTGGGCTTCGGCGGTCAGTTGAGCGGCGTAGCTCTGCGCGGCGGAAGCGGCCTTCTGTGTCTGCATCTGCTCAATGATGGAAGCCTTCACTTCGGCGAAGGGCTTGACGTGCGCGGTCTGCTTCGCCTCGGTCTGGATGATGTGATAGCCGAAGGAGGAACGCACGAGACCCGAGGTCTGGCCGGGGTTGAGGGCCATCGCAGCCTGAGCGTAGGCCGGATCGAGTGAGCTGGTAGCGATCATCGGAAGCTCGCCGCCCTGGTCCTTACTGCCGGGGTCGTCTGAGTACTTCTTCGCGAGCTCTGCGAAGCTCGCGCCCGCCTTCAACTGCTTGAGAACGTCTTCAGCCTTGGTTTTGGCGGCAGCGTCGGTCTTGGCGTCTGCGCCCTTGGCGACGGCGATCAGGATGTGGCGCGTCTTTACTTCTTCCTGGGTCTTGTACTGATCTTGATGCGCCTGGTAGTAGGCTTCAGCGTCTGCATCGGAGACCGACGGCGCACCCCCGGGAAGGTTGGAGGTCTCGAAGCTGAAGAACTGAATCTTGCGGGTCTCGGGAATTGCGGTCGCATAGTGCGTGGCGTTCTTCGTGAAGAAGGCCTGGAGATCGGCATCGGAGGGGTTGATGCTGTTCTTGATGTCCGCACTGGAGATTACAGCGTAATCAAACTTAACCTTGGTGCCAGTTTGCATGTACTGCGCGCGCACGGCGCTATCCGACACGCTGACAGCGCCGGTTACCAATGCCTGGAGGCGCTGGAGCTCGATGTCCGCCTTGACTTCGCTCTCGAACTTGGCCACTGGAACGCGAAACGCTGATTCGACGAAGTTGATGTATTGGCTCTCTCCGATAAAGGTGCCGCCGGGAAAGAGGTACTCGGCGTAGGGACCATGTTGGAGGTAGTTGCGCAGGTCGGCGTCGGAGACGTGTAGACCGAGACGATCGGCTTCCTGCTCGAGGACGACGCGCTCTACCTGGAGCTGACCGGCGCGCTGCATGACGAACTGTAGATAGAAGTCGGGGAGCTGTTGCTGCTGCATCTGCTGCTCGGCGGCACGCTGGACGTCTTCGATCGGGATGGTGGTCGTCTCCCCCGTGATGCGGCCGACAATGCCGGGGGTGTGCACGGTGGCGTAGGCGGTGGCGTCGTTGGCCGCGCCGTTGTCAAAGATACCGGGGACGAGAGTGATGACCATCGTGATGATGGCGGCGCCGATGATGATGGCAAAGATAACTTTAATGAGTCGGCTGTCTTGCTGCAGAATGCGGATCATGCTTGGCTAACGACCTTCACTTCAGGCGGGTCTCGGACGGAGACCACGCTGCCCGGGATTTTTGCGCACGGCTGGGGCACGGTCTCCTGCGAGACGCACCACTCCTGCTCGCAGGGGCTCAACATAAAGTATAAATCAGCCGGCGGGCGGGCAGCGGATCTCGGCGGACAGGTGTGGCGGCAAAGAGAAAGGCTGCGAGGATCACTCGCAGCCTTCGGTTCCCTGCTGATGTCTAATTTTGGCTCATTAGCCTACCGAGGTGGGCCGTAATAGTAGCCATAATAGGGGCTATAGTAACGAACCCGAGGGGGCCCCTGGGGTTGGGGCGGACCGGCCTGATACGACAGCCGTTCCATCTCTCGCTCTGAAAGAGTCCTTACCGATGCCGGGTCGGCCGTTCGGAAGGTAAGCACTGACTCTGGCGGGATGATGATTTGGCCGCGTGGCCCTGCTGCAGAGCCGGCAAGACCAGCCCCTGCTCCGACGCCTGCGCCGATCGCTGCGCCTGTTCCTCCGCCTGCGGCCGCACCCAACAAAGCACCGATTGCGCCCAGGCCGACAGTATTGCCGACCGTGCCCGGAGTCTTGTCGCGGCCGGTGTGCGCCCAAACCTCGGTGGTGAGGGGATAGACCTGGCCGCCAAGCGTCACATTGTTGATCTGTAGAGAAAGCTCCCCCTCACCCTTGAAGACGCCGGCTTTTTTGGCTCCGACGACCACGCCACTGACCGTGGCCCCGCGCGGAATTGCAACCAGGCCGTTGGTTACGACGTCTGTGAGGACGGTTCCATCAAACTGGTCTCCCGCCTGGATGTGGTTAGAATCCAGCCCACGATTGATGCGGATCCGCAACATCGACCCGGCCGGGACAGTTACGGCAATCCCAGCCTGCTGGCCGCCGGGGATCGGAGCCTGGTTTTGTTGCCCACCATAGTTCTGATCCATGGGCTGACGGCCATCGGGAGGCGGACCCTGTTCGCCCTGGTCTGGCGGAGGAGGAGGAGCTTCACCCTGCATCTGCTGCCCTTCAGGCGGAGGCGCCGCGTTGTTCTGCGCGGGGGCATAGGTACCGTCCGATTGCAGCACCATCTGGTTATTCTGACCCTGGTCTGGCTGGTCAGGCCCCTGTTGTTGCGCTCCGGGTTGTTGGTCTCCGGGCATCTCAGACGCACGCGGCTGGGTTTCGTCCGGCTGGCCAGCCTGGTTATCGGCCCGCGGTGGAGGAGTGTTGCCGAGCGTGAGCTCGTCGACAACTTTTTGCACTCCCTGGGCACGCGCCGCAAGGTTCTCGGCGGTCGAACGCATCTCCTCGGTCTGCACGTTGCCGGTTAAAGTGACAGTGCCGTAGACGGTAGACGACTGAATATTTTGGGTTGACAACTCAGGTGCACTGGCCAGAGCCTTCAGCACATTGGACTCAATCTGGGCGTCGGGCATCGTGCTTGAAGCGTTTTGAGCGAAGGCTCCCAGTGCACCAAGGAACAAGCCCCCGGTTAATACAGACACACCCAATCTGTGAATCATTCGTACGGTCATTGCCTACTCCTCATGCGCATCGTAAACCACGATCGGCGCGAACATGCTCGGACACACTCAGCGCAGTCCAGTTATCGGACGGATGAGCGAACCCGACAGTATCAAAGACGCGAATTGGAAAGAAAAGTTCCGGTCGCGATGGTTCGGTTTCCGCCCTACTAATGAAATAGATGCAGACGGCCGGGGGGTTGGCGCAATTGTGGGGCGCGGCGAAGGGACCGGCCGGCTTACCGTGTTTGGCCGCTGATTGACCCTCCGGGGCAACGCACCCTATAATCGAGATGCGGGGTGGAGCAGCCCGGTAGCTCGTTGGGCTCATAACCCAAAGGTCGTAGGTTCAAATCCTACCCCCGCAACCACTTAGAGGAAACTCCAACCCAGAATAACCCACCGTATCAGCGCCGTCGAAAACGCCGGTGGGGTTCTGGGCTGTTTGCAGGGTCCTTTGCATGGCTATGAACTCCTCAGTGCCTTCCTGACAACTTTGCTGTTCGCCTCTCGCTTGGCGTCCATCAAAGCGTTCCCGTAGATATTCATCGTGGTCGAGACCTGAGCGTGCCGCATCAGCTTCTGCTGCACCCCCACCGGCGCGCCGGTATCGTCCAGCCACGAGCGGTAGGTATGGCGGAAGGTATGCCAGCCCACCCCCTTGTACTTCCCGGCTGCCTCCCGGCGTTCCTTATGGATCGGCAGCCGCTTACCGTTCGGCGTCAGACCGTCCGAGACGCACCAAACGCCCGGAGCGGCCCCGCACTTCGGACACGCCACCAGGCACCATCCAGCCGGACGGATATAGTCCTGCTGAATCGGGGCCGCATGGAACTGACGCCCGGTGGAGGGGCTGGGAAACAGCAGCTTCAACCCACCAGGGTGGGTTTTTCCCTCGTTTTGGGCCTTCCTCTCGGACTGGAGTTTCCAGTTCAGAAGGATCGAAGCGAAGTCGGGATCGAGCGGAAGCTCGTCCTCCGAATACTCGGTCTTCACATCTTTGACCCGTCCATGCGTAACCGCCCGGACAACCTTCACGCTCAGATTCTCGAAGTCGATGTCCTGCCATTCGAGCGCCAACACCTCCTCGGCCCGAAGGCCGGTGCATTGCGCCACCACCACCATCGTCCGGTAGGGTTCGGTAATCAATGCGAGGATTTGGTAATACTGCTCGACGGTCAGCACAATCGGCTTCTTCTTCCGCTTGCTGATGCCTTTAACCTCGACCAACTGCATCGGGTTTCGCTGCCACTCGACCATCTCCCACAGCATGGCCTTCTCATACAAACGGTGCATGATCGCTTTGATGTGGCCTTTGGTCTTCGGGGCGACGTCCATCTTCTTCAGCCACTCCTGAACCTGTAGCGGCTTCATCCGGGTAACGCGGGTTGCCCCCCACTTCACCCGGACCTGCTTGATGACGCTCAGGTAGGAGATGACCGTCGCATAGCTCAGGTCCCCTTCGCCATTGCACTGCTCACCGGGGCGGAGCCGCTTGATTTCCAGCAGCCTCTCGTCCTCGATGAAACGGTCCAGAACGGCGTTGAAGGTCGGTTCCAGAATCGCCAGTGTGGGGTTGTCGCAGTTAAGTTTAAGCACAAAAGATTCCAGATGCTGCGAGACGTACATCTCTGTCGGAAACTTTTCGGTGCTCAGGAACATCGACTTGTCCTTGCCGGTCGCGGGGTCTTTGTAGCGGTACTCCCACGCCCATTTGTTGTTGGCCCGCGCGACTTTGCGCAGGCTGCCTCGTTGAAAGCGTTGCCGTGTGAATTTCAAGGTTGTTGCCCCTCTCCAGTCAGCACCGCACCGTTGGTTGTGGTCGAGTTTAATCCATCTTCGAGCCAGCGGTTCAACGAACTGAGCCTGAATTTCCAGCGTTTACCGATCTTCAACGCTGGGACTCTCCTGTTCCGAGCCATCCCCTCCAGCGTCTTCCAGTGCATTCCCAGGATCGAAGCGGCCTCTCGTAAATCAAGCAGCGGCTCGAAATCGTTGGGAATCGTCGCTGCCGCAACCGTCTCCTTTGACATAGCCGGGCACCTCCCAGCCTCAAAATAGGCCCGATCCAGCGCCCGGATTGATACTTTTTCATACCGATCATTTCACTAGAGCCAATGATCCAGAGCCACATTTCGTGGCAAGGAAGCCGCACCGGAGTCATTTGCGGAGAACTTGATGCGTTCACGCAATGTACGCGATGATCGAGTGCAGCGATGGAAGGCACACCGAACAATCCGCCAGCCAATATGCCACCGATGCGCCCCTTCTGGCGCAGCGAGAAGGACTGGATCTGTGTGATCGAGTTCCTGCGCAGCGACGACCCGGAAGACCGTGCCCGAGGAGCCGAGTCCATCGGCTACCTGTTCGGCTATGCGCAGATGACCGACACACGAATGCTGGCGCTCGTCGGCAGCAAAAGGGACGAGGTCTACGAACTGCTGTTCTCCTTCAACTCCGCGGAGAACAAGGCAGAGTTCCTGCGCCTGATGCAATCGAACGACGCGACGGCCTGCGAGGAAGACCAGATCGTTGTGCCTCGGCTGGAGGAGATCGAAGCGGCCCAGCCCATAGCGAGCGTACTGCCTGCGGACGTGATGCGGCAGGTCACACTTGTAGCGGCGACGCTCTCCGGTGGCTTCGGTCCGGAAACAATCCAGTAGTCGTATCCGGATGTCCTGATGTGAGTTCGCCTTTCTCTCTCATACCTTGAATCGCTCTCTGATCTCTGCGCATCGCCAGGACACTGCTGCGGGCCCTATCCGCCGCCCTGCGGACTGCGCGTGCTCTGCTTCGTTCGCTGACGCGAACGCCCTAAAGGGTTTCGGCCTTCAGAAAATCTATTGTGCAACGAACGCAAAAAGATTTTCCGAACCTTCCGAAAAAGCGCTCGCTTGCCTTGGGAGGCGGGCCCCTTGCGTCGCTTCGCGTGGTGTGTCCCGGTCGACTTCAGAAACCGAGAGACCACAAGGAGATTTCAGAGATGGCAACCACGAGCATAGCAATCCAACAGCAGAACAGCTTCACCAACCAGATTGTTCATGGCGACTGCATCGAAGTCATGCAACAGATGCCGGCCGACAGCGTGGATTTCATCCTCACCGATCCTCCGTATCTGGTGAACTACCGCGACCGTGACGGGCGCACGATTCAGAACGATGCGAACCCGGACTGGCTCAAGCCTGCGATGAAGGAAGCATACAGAGTATTGAAGCAGAACCGGATGGCGATCATGTTCTATGGATGGACGAAGGTCGATGCATTTTTTGCAGCATGGCGCAGCGCGGGTTTTCGGCCTGTTGGACATCTTGTCTTCCAAAAGACCTACGCCAGCAAAAGCAGATTCCTTCGCTATCAGCACGAGCAGGCATTTCTGTTGGCGAAGGGCAAGCCGTCGTTGCCGAAGCAGCCGTTAGGCGATGTGATGGAGATGCCCTATAGCGGTAACAAACTACATCCCACTCAAAAGCCTGTAGCAACACTGGCGAGCCTCATCCGATGTTTTTCGCTTCCTGGGGAAATCGTGCTCGATGCATTTGCAGGTTCCGGTTCCACTTGCGCGGCTGCCGCACTAACGGGCCGCAGGTACATCGGCATGGAACTCGACGAAGCATACTTCGATCATGCCTGCGCCCGTATGCAGAGAATCCACGAGAGGATCGCCGCAAAGCGATCTTACCCGACGCGCCTTCCGACACAAGTGTGATTGTTCACGCGTGCCCGCCACGCCTCAAGCCGAACTGATCTTCTCGAATCGCAATCCTGCTGGCGTTGACCCGCGCCCTGCCCGCGTTTCTCTTGCCTGGCATCGTTGGAATGCGCATCCTTGCGCTCTCCATTCAGAAAGAAAGCTGACACCGCAATGGCGGTTGTGTGCGTGAACGACCGCACGAGTGTGTTCGGATCATTGCTCCCAGCGAAATGATCGGTATGAAAAGGTATCAATCGAACCCTCCTTTCTGTCCTACCTTCGCTCCATGACGTTGCAACGGGGAGTCCCTACTCGCCGGAGATGCAAACGAAAGGAGCAGATATGACAACAAGTCTTTCCACCCAACGGCCGCAATTCCGGCGATGGCGCGTGCAGTGCCGGAGATGGCTGATCCCATCGCTGATGGTCCTGAGCGCTCTGCCGGTGTACGCACAGAGCACCGGCAGCGATCCATGGGACAACGCGGTCAACGTGCTTAAGACCGCCTTTACCGGCACAATTGCGACCGGGCTATCGCTGGTCGCCATCGTGGTGGGTGGGTTGATGTTCGCCTATGGCGAGGGCCAGTCGAAGAAGATGCTCGCCGGGATTGTCTTCGGCGTTGGCATGGCCATCGGCGCGGTCAACTTCATGTCCTGGCTCTTTCCGAGCTAAAGACAAACCAAACAAGACACAGGAATTTCAGGAAGGAGGTGATCCATGTCTAGGCCAGCGGACGGCAGAGTAAATCCGGTATTCAAGGCCATGAACCGTCCGATGACCATCCTGGGAGCGGAGCGACGGTTGTTCTTCGTCGCTCTGATCTCGGGAGGAGCCATCTTCTCGGCGTTGCATTCATTGTTTGGTGGAATCGGTTTGTTCATCGCCGGCGTGATCATCGCCCGCATCGCTACCAAACACGACGTAGAGATTTTGCGCGTGCTGTTCAACTCTGGCAAGTTCCGCAGACGCTACGACCCTATGAAAGCTGACGACACACAGATACGCATTGCGGGGAACGATGGTCAAGGTTGAACACATCACGAAGGACTGGCGAGAGGCGGGTTCGTTCCCGGCGCAGGTCAACTTGTACGGGTTCTGGGACGAGCATTCGTTTCTTACCAAGTCCGGTGACCTCGGCAGTGTGCTACGGATCAGCGGCATCGACTATGAAAGCCTCGACCATGCCGGACGAGACTATGCCGTCAAACGGCTGGAAGCTGCCTTCCGTTCGCTCGATGACAGATGCCGCCTCTATCAGATTCTTTTCAAGCACAATCGTCCAACAATCCCACATGCCGGCTATGAGAACCCGCTGGTCCGCGCTTCCGTGGAGCAACGCGCTGCGTTTCTACAATCGAGATCCGACCGGCTCTATTCGATCGAGATCTATTGGGTTGTGATGATCGATGGCAGCTATAAGAAGACCGGCCTGTTGCACGCGCTAGCGCAGTTGCCGAAGCAGCCACGCTCATCGCTCCGCGACTTGCGTGCGCTGTTCTCCGGCAACAAAGAACGCACGCTGATCTATGAGCAGATCGAGCGCGACCGGCTGCGTTTGCAACAGAAGGTCAACAGTTTAAGTGGACAGCTAAACGACCTCATGACGGTCGAGCTGTCAGGGGCGGAGGAGACGTTTCGCATACTGCGCTGTTTCACCAACCTCCGCCCCTCCAAGATCAACGACGTCCCGCTGTGCGATGCGCGCCATCTGGATTGGCAGGTCTGCGGCTCGGAGCTGGAAGCCCATCGCGGCTATCTGCGCCTGGATGACGATTATCTCCGCGTCCTGACACTGAAGGAGCTGCCCGGTGAGACGCGGCCACTGATCCTCAATGGCCTGCTCGACATCACCGCCAACTTCCACGTCGTTACCGAATGGCATCCAGTCGATAACGCTAAGGCCCGCAAAGAGATTGCAAGCCGTCGCCGCCATCACCACAACTCCAAGACCAGCTTCGTCTCAAACCTTCAGGACCGTGGAAATACCGCCAATCAGGACAACCTGGTCGATGACTCCAAAGCTGCCGCCGTCGCGGAGCTGGGCGGCGCCCTCACAGCGCTCGGAATGGAGGGTAAAAACTTCGGCGAGTTCACCCTCTCCGTCGTGATCTACGACGAAGACCGAGTAAAGGTAGAACACGCAGTCGCCGAGTTTCAGAAGCTGTTCACGCAGCACGATGGCTTGCTATACGAGGAACGATACAACCTGCTCAACGCGTTCTTCGCCACCATCCCTGGTAACAAAGAATTCAATCTCCGCAAACAGTGGGCTCTGAACTCCAACTACGCCGACCTGTCGTTCCTGTTCGCGGTGGGCACAGGCTCACGGTGGAACCCGCATCTCGAACGCGAGTACCTCGCCGTTCTCGAATCAACGCATGGCACGCCGTATTACCTCAACCTTCACAGCGGCGATGTGGCACACACGCTCATGCTTGGCGCAACCGGATCAGGTAAGAGCTTCTGTGCGTCGATGCTTCTTCAATCCGCGCAGAAATACGAACCGCTGACCTTTGTCTTCGACCTCGGTGGCAGCTACGAGACGCTGACCCGTGCGTTCGGCGGGTCCTATTTGAACGTCGGTCTCAGAAATCCCGGCTTCAGTATCAATCCTTTCTCAATGGAGCCAACACACGAGAACCTAAATTTTCTCTTTCTCTTCCTGCGTGTGCTGATTGAAGGCGGCGGACGCTACGAGCTGACGACTACTGATGAGAAATCACTCTACGCTGCGCTGGAGCGCGTCTATAAACTGCCCGCCGAGATACGGACGCTATCCAACTTCGCATCCATCCTTGGGCCGCTAGGGGAGCGTCTACATCGTTGGACCCAGGCCGGACAGTTTGGTTATCTCTTCGACAACGTCGACGATACGCTCACGTTCGCACGTTTTCAGGCCTTCAACTTCGATGGCTGGTCCGACTATCCCGACATCCTGGAGCCGCTACTGTTTTACGTGTTGCAGCGGGCCTCATCGAAGATCGAAACTTCCGAGAACATAGGAACCTTCAAGCCGTTCCTGATCGACGAGGCATGGATCTTCCTCAAGAATAAAGTCATCCGTGACTGGATCACCCGCGCAGAGAAAACATGGCGCAAGAAGAATGCCGCCATGATCCTCGCCACGCAATCTGTCGTCGAACTGGCAGCCTCGGACATGCTGCACATCGTCAACGAGTCCTGCCCCACCAAGATATTCCTCGCCAATCCCAATATCGACCGCAAGCTGTATGCCGAGATTTTCCAGTTGAACGATACCCAGCTTGAGCTGCTGGAGTCGCTGGTGCCCAAGCGCGAGTTACTGCTGATCCAGCCACGCGGGACAAAGAAATTGGTATTGGAAGTCGATGCGCTCGGCTACTGGATGGCGACCAACAACGCCCGCGACAGCATTCGCAAACAAGATTACTTCGCCCGCTTCGGCCCTGAGCAGGGACTTCTGCGTCTGGCCGAAGACTACCCCAACCCACTCAACTCATAACCTCGCACAAACCAAAGGAGACCCATGAATCGCACACCCATCATCCCGCTTTTACTTGGTCTGGCCGCGGCTGTGGCTCACGGCCAGCAGTCGGCACGCATCGTCCACTACCACGCCAACGACATCGTGAGCGTTCACGCGAAGATGCGTTACACCACGCTCATCGAATTACCGGCCACCGAGAAGATTCTTGAGGTCGCCACTGGTGACAAAGATTTCTGGATCATCGACGCCGTAGGTAACTACTGCTTTCTCCACCCGGCGAAAGAAGGCATCCACTCCGACCTTAACCTCATTACCGACAAGGGGAATGTATATTCGTTCACCCTTGATGATGTGGAGTCCGGCGACCCGGACCTAAAGGTCGTCATCGAACCGTCCGACCCGTCATCGCTGGCCGCCGCCGACAGTGCGACGAAGTGGGTGCCGGCAGCGGAGGTTGCCGCCGCGCAGACACGAGCGCAGCTGGCCCAACGGCGCGCCGCCACTGCGGTCGAAGAGTTCCGCGCCGACTATCCCATCCAGGCGCTGAAGTTCGATTACATCTTCCATGATGAAAAGCCCTTCGCTGTCTCTGCGATCTATCACGACGACAAGTTCACCTACATCAAGTCGTCGGCATCGGAAAAGTTCTCCGTCTACGAGATGAAGGACGGCAAGCCCGACCTTATCACCTTCCAGTTGCAGGATGGCACCTACGTCCTCCCCACCATCGTCGACAGGGGCTATCTCGAAATCGGCAAACACAAGCTCACCTTCGAGCGGAAAGGCCAGTAGGTGATCTCCATGCCCGAAGAGAAACCCATATCTGAATCGGAAACGCAGACCACTTCGCCACAGGCGCTTTCGCCAAGCGTGCAGACCCCGGATTCAAGAGTGCGGGACAAACGCAAGCTGCCTGAAGGCGTTGTGCCAAAGCAGGCACAAGGCTATGTCGTGGCCGGACTCGCCGTGCTCATCCTCATGGCGGTAATGTTCTCTAAGAACCACACCAAGCCCGGAGCAAAGGATACAGCGGCCGCTCCCCTGGCCATGTCCACGGACATGAACCAGCGGAAGATTCAGGAGCTGGAGCAGGACCTTAGCGCCGACCAACGCCAGAGCCAGCAGCAGGCAATGGCGCAGAAAACAATCGGCGGCAATACCGTCGCGCCGAATGGCACTCCAGCAACGATGCAGCCCAACGGGACGGTGATGCCATCGGCCCCGGCAGCGTCACTGCCACTGCCATCGTCGACCGAGTCGCCCCGCGATCCCGTCGCGGATGCGGAGAAGGCCCTTGCCTTCAAGGCCCGTTTCGCGTCGAACCTTGTCGCCTCCGATGACGGAGCTGCGCACGCATCGGCGGAGTCTGCCGACGCCGGTAACAGCATCCCGGCTCATTCTTCGAGCTTACCCCATACCGCGACTGCGACAACCGGCAACAAGCGCGCGCCAGAGGTCAACCTCAACGCCGCGCACGGCCAGCCCTATGTTGTCTTTGAGGGCACAACCATCGATACGGTGCTCGTGAATCGTCTGGATGGGGAGTTTGCGGGACCGTTGAAAGTGATGGTCACAAATCCCACCTACAGCCAGGATCGACAACATGTGCTCATCCCCGCAGGCACGTTCATTCTTGGCGAGGTGCAGAAGGTCGCCGGACTTGGCCAGAAGCGCCTCGCCGTCACCTTCCATCGCTTGCTGATGCCGGATGGGTATTCCGTCGATCTCGACCAGTTCCGCGGTCTCGATCAGGCCGGAGCTACCGGCCTGAAGGACAAGGTCAATAACCACTATGTAGAGATCTTCGGCGCGTCGATTGCCCTAGGCGTGATTTCCGGCGCAGCCGAAATCACGAACCTCAACGAAGGTTATAACGAGTCGGGTACTGAAGCGTACAAGTCCGGCGTCGCTTCGAGCCTTTCCCAGTCGAGCACCAATGTGCTCGACCGTTTCATCAATATCCCACCCACCCTCACGATCCGAGAAGGCCACCGGATAAAGGTCTACATCACGCAAGACATGCTCCTGCCTGCGTATGAGAACCACACCGTGCCCAGTGACTTCTAGATCTCCCCATCTACAACCGCCTCGCTGACGCTTGGCGCTTCGCCAAAGGAGTTGTCATGAAGATGAACAAATTTCTTCTCTCTATTTTTACCGTTGCCCTCGCGCTCGCGCCGACGGCGCACGCGCAGTTTGGCTCCGGCATCGTATTCGACCCAACGCAGAGCGCTCATGCTCTCCAGCAGATCGAGCAGGCGTCGCAGATTTATACCACTGCTGTTGCCACCCGCAATCAAATCGTCACTATGTACAACCTGGCGTATCAGATGTCCCAGTTGCCGCAGGATCTGGAAGCGCGGTATAAAGCCGACTGGTCGCAGTGGACCAGCCTGCAGGCTCCGGCGAACACTTATGGCAACACGGCCGCTCTGGTGAATGCGCTCAACTATGGTGCGCTCGTCAATGCGCAGCAGGGCTACAGCAGCGCCTATGTGCAGGCGCAGAGTTACCCCTCTGGAAATTACTCATCGCTGGATTCACGGACGCAGGCCACCGTTGCCAATCAGTATGCAACCTCGGAGCTGGCACAGACAACGACGACCAACACGCTGGCCACGCTTGGCACGATCCGTTCCGACGAACAATCGTTCGCAACCAAGCTGGCCAATCTCGACTCGGATACCTTCTCAACCGACTCCAGTCAGCAGACACAGTCTGCGTTGCTCGGCAAGATCAACTCGGCCACGCTTTTGCAGATTCATTCGCAGCAGGACACCAACCAGTTGCTCCTGGCTTCCATTCAACAGCAGCTTGTTGCTCAGAAGCAGGAGATCGACGCTCAGAACCGCGCCCTCAACAATGCCATCTACTTCCAGCAGAACTTCCCCACCACCATGCAGAACGTAAATAACGGCGTGAGCGACTCCATGCACTCCCTGTCCCTCACGCTCAATGGGGGCAACTGATGCAACAGAACATCATCGCCTCCGTCGAACAAGCTATCACCCAACTGCTCTCCTCGCAGAGCAGCACTCTGCAGGCCACGGGATTGGACATCTTCCGCGGCCTGGCCACGATCCTGGTTGTCTGGTTCGGGATCAAAGCCGCCCTCTCCGCCTCACAGGGCGGAGGCGGCTTCCACTTCGCCAAGTTCGCCGACCTGATCCTCATGATCGCATTTGGCCTGGGGATGCTGACGTACTACTCCTCACCCATCCCTGGCACCAGCTACAGCTTCTCGGGCCTCATCACCCAGGAAGCCCTTAATCTCTCCAATCAGATCGAGTCCGACCAGACCCAGCAGATCGCTACCACCATCACTTCCCAGGAAGAACAACTGGGCTCGCCTCCGGGCAGCTTCAACCTCATTGAAGATCTGACGTATCTCCTGATTGCCGTCATCCTCGCCGCAATGGAGGCCGCTACGTTCGCTGTGATCGCTTACGGCTACGTCGCCTCCGCTGTCTGCGTATTGCTCGGCCCCGTATTCATTCCTTGGTTCATCGTTCCCAAGATGGACTGGCTTTTCTGGGGCTGGTTGAAAGCCTTTATCGGCTTCAGCTTTTACCAGGTTGTTGCCTCCGCCTTCATCTACATCTTCGCGAAGGTGCTCACCGGGATGTTTCAGGCCATCGGCAACATCAGCATCTCGAACGCATTCACCATCCTGCCAGCGTTGCTCATCACGTTGTTTGTCTGTATCTACGGGCTGGTTAAGATTCCCGAGCTTACATCGGCCATCCTAAGCGGGCGCACAGGTACCTGGATCAACGTGTGGGGAGATTAGCCATGCCTAAGCCAACGACCGAATTTTCTACTACCAATGCCGGGCATAAGTTCCTTGAGCTATATGCCGAGCCGGTCGTCACCAATAGCTACCTGAAGATCGCGCTGCTGGTGCTTTCCGTCGTCACGCTCGCTTCGCTAGCGCTCCTCTATCGAGCGCAGACGGCTGCCTTGCGGCTGAAGCCGCTCGTCATTGCCGTTCACGACATCGGACGCGGTCAGGTGATGAATTACGACGACTTCTCCAAGATTCCCGTCGACCGCGTCAGCAAATACTACCTCGCGCAGTGGGCGGAACTTTATTACGGACGCAATCATGCCACCTTGCAGCGCGACTTCTCACAGTCGCTCGATTTCTTCTCCCCGCCGTTGCAGTCGGCCACACTTCAGCAGGTGAGCCAGCAGAAGACCCTCCAAACCTTTCTGCTCGACCCGAGCGCACCCAACGTGGACATCGAGATCGATGCCGTGGTGCTGGAAGACATGCGGCAGTCGCCCTACCGCGCGCAGATCGAGTTCCAGAAGGTCTTTCGCTCGCCCGGAGATGGAACCGAACAGCGCCGTGAACGCTGGACCGCCAACGTTATCTATAGCTTTCGCAGCGAGGTTCCCAATGCCATGCTGCTGACCAATCCGCTCGGTCTTGTCATCAGCTACGTCCACGAAGACCAGGCATTCGGGAGCTAAAAGCCATGCGATCAAAGACACCCATCCTGCTTTACTGCGCCGACGTCCACCTGCTCTCCGCGACCGCTTACGCGCTGCGTCTTCATCCTTATGATGTGTCGGCTTTCTGCAACAGCGCGGAAGTGGCCGCGCTGTTCACTGATGAGCACCATGTCGGCTTCGCCTGCGGAATTCTCATCCATGCCCAGCAAGGCGATCTCGCGGGACGGCTGATTCACCGTATCCTCGAATGTGCTTCAACTCTTCCTCTTCTATTGGTAGACCGCGCGGGTGATCTTGCTCCCGTTCGCTATGCGGATATCGTGCTCTACGGCCACAACACTTCGATGGCGCACATTCTTGCAGCGCTTGAGGTGCTCCGCGCACAGAAGCGGGAATCACGGTCTGGGAATGGCGCATGAGATATCTCTCCGTCTGCTCAGGCATCGAAGCCGTCTCGGTTGCGTGGCAACCTCTGGGCTGGCAGCCCGCGATGTTTGCCGAGATCGATCCCTTTTGCTGCTGGCTGCTGCGCTCGCGCTATGGCGCATCACGCCCCATTCACATGCCGAGCCCACTTGACGCGGCCTCGCGCAAGGAAGCGAAGCAGCGTGCGGCAGCCATCCGGAACATCGTTGCTCTGCCCGCCGATGGCGTGATCGTCAACGCTGGTGACTTCACCAAGATTGGAAAACAGGATGTGGGAACAGTCGACCTTCTGGCCGGAGGAACACCTTGCCAGTCTTTCTCCATTGCCGGTAAGCGAGCAGGACTGGATGACCTGCGTGGCAACCTCACCATCGAGTTTACTCGACTTGCTGATCGCCTCAGGCCCACTTGGCTGGTGTGGGAGAACGTCCCCGGCGTCCTGTCAATCGACGGAGGGCGGACGTTTGGAGCCTTCCTCGGGCTCCTGGTCGAACTCGGGTATGGGATCGCTTACAGAATTTTGGACGCTCGATATTTCGGAGTACCCCAGCGGCGGCGGCGCGTCTTCGTTGTCGGACATCTTGGAGATTGGAGAGCCGCCGCCGCGGTATTTCTTGAGTTCGCGGGCCTGTCAGGGTATCCTCCGCCGCGCAGCAAAACGCGGCAAGGAGCTGCCGGAGGCGTTGAAGTTGGCGCTGCTGGCGGTCGCTTCACAGATACCTCCCCAACCATTGATGCAGGTTGTAAAGACAGCTTCGTCCGCAATCAATTAGGCGTCGGCGTACTCTCATCGACCGGCGAGACATCCCACTGCCTCAATGCCGGTGGGATGGGCAGGCAGGACTTCCAGACCGAAACGCTGATCGCGCATGCGCTCTCAGCCGACGGCTTCGATGCCAGCGAGGATGGCACCGGACGTGGTACTCCCCTGATACCGGTCGCCATCTGTATGGCTCATACGCAATCGAACGGAAGCGGGTTCTCCGCAGATATTGCTCACACACTCGAAAGCAGCGCTCCCCAGGCCGTCGCCTTCTCAGCGAAGGACTATGGAGCCGATGCCAGCGATGTTGCACCTACGCTACGCGGCATGGGACACAATGCGAGCCATGCCAATGGTGGTGGGCAGGTGGCGATCGCCTTTGCGCAGAACCAGGAAGGCAACGTCCGAAGTGGCGCAATCATGCATTCGCTTGGAACAAGCCAGAATGCTACCGGGCGCAATGCACCGACCGTTGCCTTCACACTTCATGGCAGCGATGGCACTGCAAGTACGGCCTCACCGACAGATACCGCCGGCAGTGTGCGCACCAAGGCCCCTGGAAGCATCGAGAATAGCTCCACGACGGTCGCGCAGCAAGGCATGGCCGTCCGACGGTTGACGCCCCGCGAGTGCGAGCGGTTGCAGGGGTTTCCAGACGATTACACCCTGGTCGAGTACCGTGGCCGGCTGGCATCCGACGGACCCCGCTATAGAGCTCTCGGCAATTCCATGGCGGTCCCGGTCATGCGCTGGATCGGCGAGCGCATCTCCGCGGTCGATGCCATCCTCCGTGATGAATCCGTCGCTGGGAGGGCGCAGTGAACCGTCCGGCGCACATTTGGACGATACTGCCACGCACATCCCCACCGTGGAAAGGTGCGGATCTTCCTGTTGCCCACACCGCCTCGGAATCAGAGCCGCGCAACTCGCCCTTAACTCCGTCTCACGAAGAGAGGCCCTTCGTATGGCGGCTCGCGGAGGACAATGCGAGCCATCGGAAACTATGGCCCATCCATTCACTGCTTTTGCAGACGGAGGAGTGGCAGGCGACAGAGCATGATTCCACAGCAGCCCGGTTGCATGGGCGCCCTTATAGAGACGCCTTGCGGACAAGTATTTCCATAGGGCGCCAATTCTCCCATATTTTCCCTGCTCACCCTCGGTCACTCGCTTCAGTGCAACTCCCGCGCCCTGCGGCTCTCGGCGTTCTGCTTCGCACTTCGTGCGCCCTCCGGGTCTGGGTTTCCAAAGAAAAATCTCCCTTCGGCTTCGGCCCAACGTGCGGGCGAGATTTCTCTTCGGAGCCTCCGCAGAAAGACACGCCCACGGCGCTTGGGAGCGGGGCACCTCGCGTCGCTTCGCGCAGGAGTGTCCCGAGGGCAATCCGGGCAAATACAAACAGGAGAAATGACATGGCACTCTACGAAAACAACATCTCTTTGAAGGGTTATCTCGGCAAGAGCGCTGAGAGCTTCGCAACCAAACAGCAGAACACCTTTGTGGTTCTGTCATTGGCCACCAAGTCCGGCTACAAGGACAAGCAGACGAGCCAGTGGGTGAACCACACCGAGTGGCACCGTATCGTCGCCTTCGGTAAACCCGCCGACTATGCGAAGGACCTGAAAAAGGGCGACTACGTGCAGGTCGAAGGTGAGCTGCGCAGCTCCGAGTTCGACGTGGAAGTCGGCGAGGGCAAAAAGAAGACCACGGCGAAGCGCCGGGGTTGGGAGATTCGCGCCAGCATTGTCAAGAAGCTAGCGTCGCCGGTAGCGGGCGAGAGCACCGATGCCGAGCCCATCACGGAGGATGACGCG
Organism: Acidobacteriaceae bacterium; assembly: GCA_049578265.1. Classification (GTDB taxonomy): domain Bacteria; phylum Acidobacteriota; class Terriglobia; order Terriglobales; family Acidobacteriaceae; genus Granulicella. The sequence continues at coordinate 65,818 of JBAULP010000005.1, read as the reverse complement.
GCTTAGGCCGCGTTGTCCTCCCTATGGGAGGTGCCATCATGAATCTCTTCGCCAACACCGTGACGCTCAGAGGCTTTCTAGCTAAGGACGCCGAAGCTCCCTCCTCCAACCACATCGAGGTAGATTCGTTCGCAGTCCTGCTCCTGGCAACAGTCGCCGGCAACTGGAACCTTTCCACCAACGAGTGGACTCCGCGCACCGACTGGCATCGCATCATCTGCCCTGGACCGTTCTTCTGTGGGATGGTTCGCGGCATGCGACGAGGCGACTATCTCGAAGTCGAAGGCGAGCTACATGCATTGGAACAGGAACGTGGGGCGGTCGTCGCTGGCGAACGCTTCCCGGTAAAGCACAGTGCCTATGCCGTTCACGCGACGCGCATTCAGAGACTGGACCGTCCCGACGCTCTCGTCGACACGGGCGAGGACGACTAACTCAGGCTGTCCTCTTCGGCGGAGAGGCTAACGCCTCTCCGTTCTACTTCCGATAATGCCGCTCCTTCATTGCGGCGGAAAGAAACTTCGTGATCGCCAACGCCGTATTCGTCGCTACCCTGATCTTCCTTGCACTCGGCTTCTGGTTGAGCACGGAGCTGCGCTTCCTTGTACCTTGGCGCAGTTTCATCCTGCACACGTACCTCCAGAACATCGCTCTCTATTGCGCCCTGCTTTTTGCCAACCTGCTCGGCGTTGCCGTCTGGGTCGAACGCAAGTTCTTCCTGCGCGACACAGGCCGCAAGCTCAGGCATCTCGACCAGGAGATACACACCGGCCAGAGCGAGTTGTCGGAAGAGATCCTCTCGCGCTTTGGGGATGAGGAGGAACAGTAGCCATGTTGAACGAAGACCAATATATGGAGCGCACGCCCGATCTTATTGCCAAAGTGCGACAGATGCGCAAGACCGCCGAGAGACAGATGGACCGCTTCACTTGCGTGGACGACTACGATGTGCGGCGTGTCGTCGGCCAAGGGCCGAAAGCTGCGCCGGTTTCTAGCAAAACACCTGCGCTTTCATCTGCTCCAAAGCATACGAAGAAGGGCGCCGCAAGATCAGCTACCAACCAAACGTCGATGGACTTTCCGCCTGCTCCTGCGGAGCGCGGTGCTAAGTCGGAGGATGTATGAGAATCGACATTCCCCACGAGCAGACGCGCCAACATACAATCACGCCCGACGCTCCGAGACCAGCGGAACCGAGCGTCCCGAAAGAGCAGGAGTCGCATCCGATTCTGCGCCGTCTAAAGGCGCTCTCCGAACGCGCCAGCCAGCACAAGCTGAACCATGAGCCGCCGCGCCGCGCCCGGTCTTCGCCTCCGCACAAAGAGCACGATGCCCCGGCGCGCCATCACAGTCTCAACGATCCACGCGAGACGCTGGACTCCCGGCGCCCGCAGCGAAACCGCATTCCCGCCCAAACCATCGGGATGCAACTGCGGCCGGAAGAACGGCAAACGATGCTGGAACTGGGACGCTTTCGCGTCGTCCGGACCGCAGACCTCGCCGAAACCGTCTACGGCGGCAAGCACCGCAAACTCGATGAGGACCTGAATTACCTGCGCTCGAAGGGGATGGTCGCCACCCGCCATATCAATCTCCGTCGCGACGGAAAACGCCGGAGTATCGAGCGGATCGAAGTCGCCACGCTGACCAAAGACGGTCGCGCGTGGCTGCGAAAAAGCGGCGATATCCCGAGCGGGCAGACCATCTATGCGGGATTCGTCAAGCCGAGAGAGATTGAACATGACTCGCTGATCTATCGCGCCTATCGCAAGGAAGCGGAGAAGATCGCGAAAAATGGCGGAACGAATCTTCGAGTGAAGCTCGACTTCGAGATTAAGGCCGATGTGCAGAAGGCCATCTACAAGGAGCGCAAAGTCGACCCGAAGCGCGAGATGGCGGAGATCAAAGAGCATGCCGCCAAACAATATGAGCTGCCCTTCATCGATGGCAGAATTCAGATCCCCGATGCCCGGATCGAGTACGACCGTCCACTGAACAACGACCAGGACCAGGGGTCGCGCACCGGCCACGAGGACGTCGAAGTCCTCACCGCTGCTTACCATGTCGGCCATCTGCGCTCGAAAGCGCAGGCCGGTTTCCGCAACTATGCGTCGGCCTCGGATCGCGCGAGCATTACCGCGAAGATCGAAGACGACCACGACATGATGAGGGACGTTCTCGACCTATGACCATCGATTACGATCCCGTGCCCGTGCTGGAGTCCGTGGGGTACACAGAACGCGAGGCGGCGTTCCTGTACCTGGTTGCGTTACACTCTGGCTACTTCCTCCGCCGCCAGTACGACTACTTCATTCGTCGCGGACGTGGAGCGATCGCCGCCCAGCTCCTGCGCAAAGCCTCCGCACTCGGCCACCTTCAGAGCATAACTTGCGGCCAGGCTCGCTTCGTCTATCACCTCACTGCAAAACAGGTATATGAAGCGGTCGGGCTGGCTGCTTCGCAGCACCGCCGGCTCAAAGGCGACGCGCAGATTAAGTCTCGCCTCATGGTCCTGGACTTCGTCCTCGACCATCTCGGCGATTTCATGCTCGACTCCGCGGAATCGAAGGTCATTTTTTTCACCCGCACGCTTCGACTAAGTGAACCTCTTCTTCCACATTCGAAGGGAGACGCCCGTCTCTTTCCCGAAGAATTCCCCGTCTTCATCGCTGAGAGACAGGCCGTCCGCTTTACTTTTTTCGACGAGGGCGCTCTCTCCACCAGCGGCTTCGAGAGCTTTCTGCGCCGCTATCGCGCTGTCTTCGCCGCGCTCCCCGGCTTCGAGCTGCTCTACCTCGCCGACTCCGACCGAAATTTTGAACGTGCCGGTAAAATCTTCGCGGCGCTTTATCCAGCAATGCAGGCTCTCGGCATCACGCCGATGACGCCTCGCGGCGTCGATCATTTTCTCGACTACCTCCGTGCCCGCGAGAGCTATGACACGCAGAACCGCGCCGTCGCCCTGCGCGACCTTGCGGTCCTGCGCGAGGGTGAACCGCTTTATACCACGCTCGAACACCAGGCACTGAGCGCTGCCTGGCAGATCGGCAGCACCAGCGCCGAGCGCATCCGCCAGAGATTTCAGCAGCATGGTGCACCGGCGAAGTTCACCACCATCCTCATGCCGTACCGCTACCCGCTTTATCAATTGAAGTATGAGCGCCTTACTGAGCTGGAGCTTGGGTCTAGCGAACGGTCTAGTCATCTGCTGTCGTCTGGCGGAAAACCTATTCAGCTACAACCACTTAGCAAAGGAGGTGTGTAGGGAAAGTATAAGGCAGAGGCGGGAGCGACCCCAGTGCTCCGCCCCTCCCGCGTCGGCTACGCCACGCTGGTCACTCCCGCCTCTTCATCGACAGATACCGGCCTTGCACCGAATGACGCACCGGATTTGATCTCAGCGCATAGCAGGTTGAGTCCATGTTCGGTACGGCACTGGACTAAAGCGAGTACCAAGTCAGTCCGAGCCAAGTACCAGTTTGAGACTTAAACCGGTATGCAGATGTGACCAACACGAATCGCAAACATAGCCGCGATCACGGCCAGAAAGGAATCACCGATGAGCAAATTCAAAATCGAGCATGGAGCCAGCAAAATCAATCTCGTTCTGCTCAAGACCAATATCGAGGACACAATCTCGCAGGACATCGACCAACTATCCAAATGGTCAAACAATGACCGCAAGTATGTCGTCAATGAGCTGCTGCGCTTTGCGCTGACCCAGGAAGAGGACTTCCTACGGTACAAGGCCAGCTCCACCGCAAATCCTACGCGGCCCAACGGCGGTACGAAGCCCGTGCCCCCACCGATCAAACCAACGCCAGAAACTGCTCCAAAATCAGATACCGTGACAGCTCACTTATAACGGAGGGAGTCCATTCATGCGCTTTGCTTCGCACCTGCAAAAACTCGTTCGTCCGCTGGTCGAGTACCGCGTCCTGCTCGCGCTGGGGCTGAGTGGGGCTAGCGGCGTCCTCCTCAACACTCTCTTCCCCGTCCGTACGTCGAATCCCCTATTACAGTTGATTGCATATCAGCGGCTTTCGATCTTTCAAGGTCTGGTATGGAGTTACGGACTGTTCCTGTACAGCACGCCGTTCCTGATCTTCTCCATGATCTTCTCGCTGCTGTACGTCCATCTATATAGAGCAGAGTCAGAATCGGCTGCCGGCACCATGCCTCCGTATCCCAACCCACGCACCCGGACGGACTTGTCCCTGGTACTTGGCGAAGTCCATCGCCAGCTTGTCCCAGAGCCCAGCTCTGCTCCGCATTGGCTCTCGATTCCTGAGCGTGGACTGTACACCGGCATCGCATCGTTTGGCTCTATCGGAAGTGGAAAGACATACGGTCTGATCCTTCCAGCCATGCGACAGTTGTTCGCATACCGCGCCGACGATCCAGCACGAAAGCTGTCAGGTATCGTCCTTGAGGTCAAAGGCGATCTCTGCCGTCAACTGCAGCGCATCCTGAAATGGTGCGGGAGAGAGAAGGACTATGTCGAGGTCTCGCTCCACGGCGACATCCGCTATAACCCGCTGAACAACTCCCTCGATGCCTACGCGCAGGCGTTCAACATTGCGTCGATCATTACGTCGATCTGGGGTAAGGGCAAAGAGCCCTTCTGGCAGCAATCATATACAGACCTTGTCCGGTATGTGATCCTGCTCCATCGCATCCGCGACGGATACCTCACGATGGTTGATCTCTTTCGTACCGTCATCAGCGCGGGCAGGCTCGAAGACATGTTGACCGAAGTCGGATCAACTTTCAGCGCCGTCAGCTACATCGGTATCGGCAAAGAAGCCTACCGGGATCATGAAAGCCTGCTCTCTTCGCTCGGCTTCGAGTGGAATAAGGATGCGGATCTCTACCTGATCGTATGGAAGAGAGAACTAGAAGATCTGCTGGTTCAGGAAACATCGGCGACATTCGATATCTTTACCCGTAAGCCCTATCGACCGGAGCAACGCGACAGCTTCGACAGCATCCAGTACTGGTATTGGGAGCACTGGAAGTTCTTTCGCTCCGAGGTCAAGACGAGCATCATCCAGGGCATCGTTGTTTTTCTTTCGCTCTTCGAGACCGACCCGGAAGTGCGCCGTGTCTTCTGCCCTCCCAGGGAACTCTATGAGGGCAAGCCATGCGCCGGAGATCCTCGTGGTCGCGTCCTGCCACCTTTCGAGGAACTGATCGAGTCGGGTGCGGTGGTCGGCCTGAACTTCCCGGTGGCCCTGAACCCTGCACTGGCGAAGACCATCGGAACCATGATGAAGATCGATTATCAGCGTGCCGTACAGCTGCGTATCCCAAAGATGGATGCCGATCCGGAAAGACACTTCCGTCCGACCGTCTTTATCTGCGATGAGTACCAGAACTTCGCTACTGTCGGGGGCGACAATCCAACCGGCGACGAACGGTTCCTCTCCATCTCCCGGCAACCGAAGTGCATCCCCATCGTAGCCACCCAGAGCATCTCCAGTCTGAAGGACGCGCTTCCGAACGAGGGTGTCAAGACCCTGCTGCAGGCGCTTCGCAATAAGGTCTTCTTGACAACGACAGACCCGGAGACGGCTCGTTATGCCTCCGAGTTGTGTGGCAAGGCCGACCGGACACGTATCAGCTATACCGTCTCCGAGTCCTCCACTAACGCCAACGTCGGCTGGCTCTCGGGCCGCACCTCGTCCAGCAAAGGCGCGGTCTCGGCCTCGAAGCAGTATCAGAAAAGCAAGGAGCCGTTGTTTGAGGAGAAGGTCTTCTTCGATCTTAAGAATGCTCAGTCTATTGTCATTGCCTTCGATGGCATCAGTCCCATGCCGCCGACCTACTGCTATCTCAAACCCGACTTTCTGCCCATCACGATATCGTGGTTTGACCAGGAACGGATTGATTTCGACCCAAAGAGGGTATCCGCGTGAGTTTCGAGATCATCATCCCGTTCCTGAAACCAATCGCACATCTACTCGAATCCCAAACCGTCTCCGAGATCATGGTGAACCCAGACGGTTCTGTATGGATGGAGGAGGCGGGGCAGATGCAGCGGTTATCTGGCGTTCACTTCGACGAAGGAGCTTTGCAGGCGGGCCTTGAAGTGATCGCCAACCGCTTCGGCAAGAAACTGGATGCCGACTCTCCCATCATGAACCTGCGCCTGCCGGACGGCAGCCGCTTGGCCGCAGCCATCCCGCCGATAGTCAATCCTTCTCCACTGATGACCATCCGTAGATTTACCTCGCGGAACTTCACCATGGAGGATTTGATCGCGCGGAAGATGCTGACCGCAGAGCAGGCCGAGACGCTCTCCAACGCTGTACGTACCGGCGACAACATCCTCATCTCGGGTGGTACAGGGACTGGCAAAACCACCCTTCTTAATGTGATGGCCGATGCTATCCCGGAGGAGGAGCGTATCCTGATTATTGAGGATACCGCCGAGCTGCATATACGCAAGCCCCACGTCGTCCAACAAGAGGCTCAAACCGATACCCACCGGCACCCCATCACCTTCGACGACCTGCTGAAAGCTGCGCTCCGGCATCGCCCTGACAGGATCATCCTCGGTGAGATCCGTGGCCTCGAAGCCCGTACTCTATTGGATTCGATGAACACTGGGCATCGTGGAGCGTTGGCCACCATCCACGCCAGCAGTGCGCAGGGAGCGTTGCTCCGGCTGCGCACCCTACTCCTGCGCGGCGCTTCCTCCCTGCGGCCTGAAGAAGCCGATGCCGAGATACGCACGTCGATTCATCGCGTGGTCCATATTGATCGTGAAGCCGGCCAGCGTCACGTCCGCGAGATCCTGAAACTACCGGCATGTGACTGATAATCTACAGAGCGGAATGCCTCGGAGGGGCACTCCGCTCCGAAGGTTATTGGATGTCAAGTTTGAGTGCACGGAGTTGGAATAACAAATCATCGATAAAGCTCTGGAGAGGCTCTGTCCTCTTATCTTTCCGCACAATGAGTGTGGTTTCGATCCTCAGATAACCGTCCGCCAATGGTTTGAACACGACCTCGGAGCGTGCCAGACGTACTGCCGAGCCTGGTACCAGGCTGATGCCGAAGCCCTGGGCAACAAACTCGATCACATGATCAGCGGCGCGCATCTCTTGGAAAATCGGATCTGCGCCGATGCTATGGATATAGTTCGCCGCTGCATCGTAGATGCGCCGGTGAGCGGACCGTGGTATCCAGAAGACAATCTCACCGTACATATGCTTCGAAGCCACGACTAAGTGGCGGTCCAGTCTACGGCTTCTCCGCCGAAGCGCAAATTCATCGTTACGCTTGGATTCGCAGCATGCGCGGTAAGGAGGGGAGAATGCATAGCATTCGCAGAAAGTGAGGATAATTTAGTGCTACTGCTCGTTCTCGGTTAGTGGAGGACTTTGATATCGCGGTAACAGAGTTCGGGTAACTTCACTGTGACATATCGTCTTGAACGGGCGCACAATAAAGGCATGAACATTGAGGACTTGCCCGACTTTCCCGCCCTGCAACAGATAGGAAGAGCCCTTTGGAAGCAAGGAAAGACAAGGGGGGCCGCAGTTCTGGTGGGTGCAGGATTCAGCCGTAACGCGGAAGCAATTCACGATGGGGCTATTCTTCCTCCATTATGGAGCGATCTTGCCCATGCTATGGAAGATCGTATCGGACCCATAAGTGACCGCTTTCGAGATCCATTGCGCACAGCAGAAGAGTTCCGCGCCGTACTCGGTCAACCAGCCTTGGAGGGACTGATTCGAGAGTTGGTTCCAGACGACCAATGGTTGCCGGGTGAACTACACAAAAAGCTTGTGGCTCTTCCATGGGTGGATATATTGACGACGAACTGGGACACTCTCTTAGAGAGAGCCGCAACTACCACCCTTGGCCAAAATTTTGAAACAGTGCACTGTATGGAAGATATAGCCACAACCAGGTCGCCTCGTGTGGTTAAGCTTCACGGCAGCCTCCCTTCGAATCGTCCGTTCATCTTGTCTGAAGACGACTATCGCACTTATCCGCAACGATTCGCGCCATTCGTCAATCTTGTCCAGCAAGTTCTGCTTGAGAATGAGCTCTGTCTTCTTGGATTCTCGGGTGACGATCCCAATTTTCTCAAATGGTCCGGTTGGATTCGCGACCAGCTGGGAATTTCTGCAAGACGGATTTACCTGGTGGGCGCACTGCGCCTCGGTACCGCTCAGCGAAGATTGCTAGAACAAAGGAATATCTCGCCAATCGACTTGACCCCTTTAGTCAATCACTTGGACCCGGCCGATCGGCACAAGGCGGCAACGGCGCTATTTCTCAACCGGTTATATGCTGATCGCCCAAAGGCAATGTGGGAGTGGAATTTGCATCGCTCCAGTTCTTCTGTAACGCCGGATTTTCGAGCGGAACCCGTCCAAATTGCAGTTGCATTGAAGGCATTGGCTGAAGGGTGGGAGGCCGCTCGACTGTCCTATCCAGGATGGGCTGTTTGTCCTGCAATTTTAAGAAATGAACTGAAGCTCGATAGCGTGCATGCGCTCCAAAACCCCAGAGCTTTAGCCTCGATGTCGCAGCAGGATCTTGCGAATATTTGCTTTGAAACGGTTTGGCGCCTCGACGCGGCGCTCCTTCCGATCGGAACCTGGGCGACGACGCTTGCTGCATCAGCCGGGGAGTCGTCCTGCTGGGAGGATGCCAAGAAACGGGATTTTGTGATGATGCTTCTACTGCGGAACGCGCGGGAAGATCGGGACACCTTCTCTTTCGAGAAATGGGCAGCTGAGCTAGCACAACGCGCCGCCTCGAATCCACAGATAGCACCCACAGTGATTTATGAGCGGTGTCTCTGGGCTAGAGACGGACTCGATTTTAACGAACTCACCAAGTTGGCCCCGACGCTAAGTGGGACCGATCCTGTGTGGGGTCTCAGGAGAGCGGCGCTTCACAGCTATCTAGGGGACTTTAGTACAGCTCGTGTGCTTATAGAAAAAGTTCTAGCTGAAACTCGTGATCTCTTTTCGAGAGATCGTAATTCAATTTGGGCGCTGTCGAGACTGGCTTGGGCACAGTTTTGTGCTGGACCATTGCGGGATTGGAATGAACCCGACACAAATGATGAAGACAAAACAGCACTAAAGTTGAGGTTGCATGAAACCAAGTGTGAGCCTTGGGACACCCTCACGGATTTGGATAATGAGATCGAAGAAAGTCTCCGTCGCCATGCCGAGGCGAGTCGCACTATCGAGCCACAGTTTGAGCCGGGAACTTATCGTGACCATAGCAGTACACTCCGCTTTGGCAATTCTCCTGGATTGGTCAATTACGTTATGGATCGACTCTCCGATTCCGTGGGTCTTCCCTTGCGTACGCGAAATACAGTGGTCTTGGGTTCACGGATGGAGAAGGCCGAGCCTCTGATCGTTTATGGGAGCGATGCCGATTATCTGCGACTGCTAAGAATCATTCAGGCTGATCAACCGGCAGCGATGGAAAGACATTTCGGACGCATTCAAGTGGCAAACTTGCCAATGGAAAGTGTCGTGTTCTTGAAGCAGGTTCTCTCTGGTGCTTTGGACTATGCGTTGACGCAAGTCGCAAAGAAAGAAGGTTGGACAGATCAGTTCTGGAGTACTCGGGCCGGCTTATACACAGAAGTGCTTTCTCGATTGCTCGTGCGCTCGGACTCCGCCGAGGCTTTGGAATGGTTGCGCAAAAGTCTCGCGTTCGGCCGCGATCCTCGGTGGCACCATCCGGAGCTTTTCGAGCCTCTCGCACATATGATCGAGCGAGCCATCTCTGCAATCCCAACGGGCGATAGAACAACTTTATTGATTGAGGTGATGGAATTCCCTCTTCCGGGCGAAGTCCCGTTACCAATTCATCTTGAAGGACACTGGCCCAATTCATCAGAATGGATTGGCATGCCACTCATGAAAAGACTGGATACCGATGATCGACTAAAACGACGCATTATTTCCTTGATCGAGATGACTCGGACGGGCTCGATCGAAACGAGACAGCGTGCGGCCTTCTGGTTGATGCAACTTCAAATCAGTGGCGTATTAACCCCAGAGGAAGGCAAGGATTTCGGAGAGGCCCTTTGGTCGCGGCGACCATCGGAAGTAGAGTTCCCCTCAGATACAAATCTCCGATCGCATATGTTCCTCCTTCTTCCGTCTCCAGATCCGCAAAAGACGCGTGATCTATTCAAACAACTGAACCATGAGGACTTGTCGGCTGCGTATTTGATTTCAGTGTCAGGGGCAACACACGCGCGGCCAGATGGAAGCCGGTATGAGCTTTATGATCGAACCGAAGCGCTGTCGATGCTGGAGAAAATTGTCGATTGGCGTCCCGAACCTGCTCCGAGGTTCGATTTCGGTCAGGTCGCCGCTGAGAACGAAAAAGGCGTTCAGTCTATAGGCGGAGCGATTGCAAATGCGATTTTGCCAGTTCTCCAACCCGGCGAACTGCCGCCAGAGCTAGCCGAACGCATTTTTGCACGAGAGAATGATTCGCTTTCGGTTGTCCAGGCGTACCCCGAAGTAGTACGACTTCTTCCGTCAGAAGCAGACCGCGCGGTAAAGGGCATTATTCGCGCTATAGTCAATCGCAAGAATGGAGTAGCGTGGGCCGGGTTCAATGCACTGTATCGCTGGTTCCGCAGTGTGCAAAATGGTTCGATCCCAGCGTTGCCACGGCGCCTCATCGAAGCGACTCTATCGGTAATAGAGACGCGACGCGAACCCGGACTGATTCATGCGCTTAATATGGCTGGGCATTTTTTACATGGAGGGCTGCTAAGTGCCGACGATAAGGACAGACTCGCTAATGCCTTAGGACTAGTTTACGTTGAGACCCTTTATGACACTGCCGAGGACGAGAGAATTATTGGAGATACTACGTGGACATTGGTTAGAGCGAAAGCGGCCCGACTAGCGGGTGCCTTACGTGAGGATGGGGTGGAACACTCCGAACTCGATGAGTGGCTCAACAATGCGCCGAATGATCCGATGCCAGAGGTCCGTTTTGCTATCGGAAGCCCCTTTGAGTGAAGTGTTGCTTTGCCCTTCACTCAATCGCTTCGATCAACACACCGAAGCGACGTGGGCTCTCATAGCCCATTCTCAATCAGAACCGAATACGGAAAAATCTAGAAACTCAACGCAGTGATGACCATGCTCAAACTGCATCGAACTTCTATACGCAAAGTCTTCGTTATCAGCATCCTGGGTGCATTCAATCCGCTCCCGATGATTATGTCGCCGTGCCTCAAGTGGAAGTTGGAGGAAATGGTTTGTGTAAACGGAATAGATCCCTGGCCATTGGATGACATCGCTATATTGCTGGCAGAAACGTGAAGCTCGGAGTGAGAGCGAGCATCTGCTCACTGCCAGCAACAACAGCGGAAGCAAGAAGGCATATCAGGCAGCTCAGAGCTATGCTCCCTTCATAACAGGACGTCATAATTGTCCACAGCAGGGCTTTCAGTCTTCGCCTGCTCCATTCACTAGAAAGGGCCGGTCTGGACGACGATCCCGCGCGGCACCGTCACGGTAGCCTTGGTCGTCACCGAGGAAGATGGGTTGTTTGCCTCGGTCGCAGAAATCGTGTACGTATAAGTTCCCGGTGTCAAAGTCAAGACACCACCTCCACACGCACTAACTCCCGCCAGTCCAATCAGCATGCCCACCGCCAACAACAAGCGCCCATATCGGTGCGCTCTCTTCCTTTGCAGTCCGAAACCCAGCATCAACGCCCCAGCCAATGCCCAGCTCGCTCCTGCTCCAGGCCCTGAACGATTCAACCTGCTGCTGGCCGTTGGCGCTATATACTTGCATGCACACAGACCGACGACTCCTGTCGCCGTTGCATTCGCGGCAAGTACGGTTGGCGGGCTAACAGGTTCTCCGTCGCAAACCGGCTCCGTTACTCCGGCAGGCGCATCCGGGGTTGTGCACCCAACATGAACCGATCCGACGAATCCATTGACCGAGGTCAAGGTAAACGGAATAAGTCCGTTGCCACTCGAAGGCATTGTTATATTGCCGGCGGCGAGCGTGAAGCTAGGAGTGGGCATCTGCGCTCTGCCAGAAACGGAAGCAAATACAATTAACGACACCAGACAAACCAGCGCTGCGTACCTTTTCATAACAAAACCTTCCAGGCGTCAGCCGCAGCCTCGTCAGGTTGGACACGATTGGATCGTATTGGCATAGGCACCTCTTTTAGAAATGGACGGAACCTCCCGTAGAGGCTCACCGCTTGGAGGAATTGCGGATATACCGCGACCCGGGGCTTCTTTCTCGGGTCGCGGTTGCGGGTCGTGACAAGGACCCACCAGGAATTATGGGAAATCAATTGAAGTTACCGGACTCGCTATATAGCCCGACTCAGTCGCGTACATTGTCCCGCTAGGGTTGCAGTCATATTCGCTCTCATAAACAAGAGTAAAACTTCCGCCAGAACTTAAAGGGTTGCTTCCGCTCGTGCTCCCACTGCAGCCTGAAACCGTCCAGTAGATCTCAGCCCCCGGTGTACTATCCGTTAGAGTTTCGGTGAACGTAACGGTGGGATATTCTCCCCCGGAGCTTGAATAGGTGCCGCTGCTGCTGGGTGCCGTCGTAACATTGCTCACCAAACCTCCGGTCCCACAACTCTCCGTCGCCGCAGAGTTACTGCTTTCGAGGAACTGAATATTGGGTGACACGGACGTCGTCCCGGCGTAAGGACAGCAAGACCCAACCAGACTGAGATTGTTTGTCTCCCCCGTGAAGCCGAGTGACTCACAGGCGGGTGCGGTTGTCGTTCCATTTACCACGCTCGTTTCTACCATGAAGGTTGCGCCGCTATTAAAATCTACCTCGGACAAATCGCCATTGCCTACGATGTTGAACTCTGCTTGATTCCAACTATCCGACAGATTGAGTAGGCTGTCTTCGCCTGTCGATGAAACATCGCCCGCCCCAGGGTAGAAGGTAACCTCATCCGTGCTGCTCGTAGCGTCACCCACCAACTCCAGATAACCAAAGTTCGCAAGCTGCGGGGCAGTAACATCGGTTGCGGAGCTATTCTTAAAACAAGAACCGCTATGTGTCATCCACCCCGAGGGGCATGTCGTTCCCCAGTTGAGCAGCCAATATTGTATGTATGTCTCCGAAGGAGACGAAGTATAGAGGAACTGCTCCCAGCCCTGACATTCCGATGGGACTGCGGCACCGTCACAAGCGGAAGTGCTGAATGTGTTCGCGTTGAGTTGGAGAGAGTAGGCGTTAGCACTCGACAATCCGCTAACGAGGGGGAAAGATCCAGTCGCAGAGGACAATGTACCCGTCACCGAGGCCGTGTCGTCGGTACCGTCGCCAACCGTATAGGGCTGAGCACCGCGGGCCGCGCGCCCAGTCGACGACCGAACATTCTTCGCCGGAGGGTACGGGACAAGCGGCGCAATCTTGCAGATGGCCTCGTGCCACGTGGTGTCCGGATAAGAGGCTTTAAAACATCCTGTCTTCTCCGGCTTAGGAGTGTGCTTCATAATTTCGTGCCATGCTTTCCACTTAGCGCGCATTTCGCGAGTCGCGGGCTGTGCGGGGTGTGTTTGCTGCGCGTGACCAGCCAATATCAAAGCTGGGGTCACCGCGAAGAATATGAGCAGAAGACGGACGAGTTTCCAATTCATGATTTCTCCTTAGGCGATAAGCTTCACTGCCATACTCGGCTGCATCTCACCTAGGAGTTTTAAAATGTTTCAATGTTAAAGCGGTCTAATTAATACACTTCTGCGAAGCTACGTCAAGACTAAATACAATAAATCTTTTGAATAGATTTCTGAAATCTCCGGTATGTAACCGCTTGGAAGGCGAAGCTTTGAAGTACAGAAGTACCTTTCGCTTGCGAATAAATGATTATTGGAGGAAAGAAGCGGAATATTTTCCGCAGAAGACATTCCGCCATCGTGTTAGTTGATTTCGGATCTAAGCTTACGCAGACGAGACAAGAGATCATCGATAAACTCTTTGACTAATCCATATCTCTGATCGCGCCGCATGAACAGCACGGTTTCAATGCGGAGGTAGCGGTCGCTAAGAGGTTTAAAAACGACGCCGTTGCGGGAAAGGCGCGCCGCCGATCGGGGCAGAAGAGCAAGGCCAAACCCCTGGGCCACAAACTCAAGAGCATGGGCCTCCGCCCAAACTTCCTTGAAGACAGGCGCCGCTCCCACGCTACGGATGTATTTCATCACATGTGCATAGAAGCGGGGATGCAAGGATTGGGGCACCCAAAAGATCATTTCGCCGTCCAGATCTGCAACCGTCACGTCCGCCTTCCGCGCTAGAGAATGGTTCTTGGGCACGCATAGTGAGAACCTTTCACGGCCTGCGGGCTCGACCCATAGATCTGCATCTCTGATAGGAAGGACGCCCAACGCCGCGTGGAGCTGCCCATGAAGAACGCGCTCCACCATCTCCAACGTTGATGCGGTTTCTAGCACTACGCCTGAAGGCTCACCACTTGGCGAATTGAGATGATAAAGGAGCGGCAGAAATTCACTGTGCGTATAAGGAGAATAGCCTATCCGATAAGGACCGTTCTCGATCTGCGCTTGATGCCGAGCTAAGTCCCAGGCACGGTCCGCGTGTTTGAGCGACACAGTCGATTCCATGACAAAAAGCCTGCCTGCTTCAGTAAGTTCTACGCTGCGTGAAGTGCGGTGAAACAATCTGGTTCCGAGATTTCTTTCCAGCCATGCGACCCTGCGTGAGAGGGAGGGTTGTGCGACACCAAGTTTTTGGGCAGCCCGGACAAAGCTACCCTCCTGCGCAATCGTGACAACAAGAATATGGACTTCGAGTACAGTTCGGCTTTGCATGGGGATATCTTCCTTATCTTCAAAGTAGGAGACTTTCACTCTTTGCACCTCGTACCGGGCATAGAGCATACAAGGATGCTCAGGAGACGCATAGTGAAGGGCTTGCCTTAGAACTCAGAAGACCCACTCGGTGTGAAGGTTGATTATCGGAATTACTGGCGAGCAGGCTTTATTTCTTGCAGGGCAATAGTTTTTACCAATTAAGATGACGGTTCCGAGCGAAAATGTCTATTAGTGCTAACCCAGTCTCCACTAAAGCCGAGTTATGGCGAGGCACCTACGAATATGTTATCCGTGACTTGATGACTATAGTCATCATTTTCTGAATCTCTAGGATAAACCAAACAATCTCCAGTCATAATCTAATGATTAAATTCGGCATAGTTTCGGATTCTTTTTGATTGAATGCTGACTGTAGGCAGCATTTACTATTAACAAGTTTTCAAGAAGGTACATTCTACCGACGACCCGATTATTTCCTCGCGCGGATCAAGGCCGATCCGGCCACCTTGCGTTTTTCCTTCTGCGCTTGATTATCCGGCTCTCATGTTGTTCCTTATTCAGTCTTAATCCATATCGTTGCGCGCATCTGCGCTCGGATCGGTGTGTGCTTACTTCAACTAGAGATCCTAAATCGACGGGAGATT
Source organism: Acidobacteriaceae bacterium (assembly GCA_049578265.1). Classification (GTDB taxonomy): domain Bacteria; phylum Acidobacteriota; class Terriglobia; order Terriglobales; family Acidobacteriaceae; genus Granulicella. Next base: position 50,326 of record JBAULP010000005.1, on the reverse strand, counting down.
GGGGTTGAAGCACTGCATATAGGATTGCCGTACCGCAACTTTTTCTCCACCTTCACGTCTTTGCAGCTATAGAGCACGCGCCGGCAGGCGTAGGTTCGCAAGGTGATCCTCCTATGTCCTCGTCTCGCAGAACGTTTTGTGCGCTCGCAACAATCGTATCGGTCTCTTGTCTGGCGCTTCTGACAGGCTGCAGCGGCGGCGGGAACAGCTCCGGCGGCAGCGGCGGCGGCGGCACCACGAAGCAGACTACGCCCATCGTTGGCGTCAGCGTTGGCGGTGCATTACCACTCGCTGGGTATGTCGGAGTGCCCACGAGCTATATTGTCACCATCAGCAGCGGCGGCACCGTCACCGCTACGCTCGACAGCATCAGCCTCTCGAACACCAATGGCTTTGCGTTGACCACCAACTGCCCCACAACGCTTACCGCCTATGCCTATTGCACCGGTTCGCTCACATTTACGCCCACGGCGACAGGCAACTATTCCACTACGCTTACGATTGCGGATAACGCGCCCAACTCTCCGCAGACCTTAGCGATTACCGCAACAGCGAATCCCGCGCCAGCGCCGAGCGTTTCCTTAACCCCCTCCGCGCTGAGCTTCACCAGTATCACGCCGAACACTACTTCGACTGTGCAAACAATTACCCTTACGAATGGCGGCAATGCGGCGTTGGACATCTCCTCCATCGCTATCAGCGGAGCCAACGCGAACGCCTTTCATCAAAGCAATACGTGTTCCGCGACCGTTGTTGCCGGGTCGATCTGCACTATCTCGGTGACCATGGAGCCCACCGCCGCGAACACCTCGTATAGCGCTGCGCTGGTGGTAACGGATAATGCCGGCAACGTTACCGGGGCGACGCAATCCGCCACGCTCACTGGGACCTCCGGCGCAACCGGACCGGCACCTCAGCTCCTCATCTCGCCGTCTTCGCTCGCGTTTACCGGAACGCCTGTCGGCGGCTCTGTGGTGAAGTCCGTCAAGCTGACCAACCAGGGTACTGGCACGCTCAACCTCAGTTCTATCGTGGTGAGTGGTTCCAGCAACTTTGTTCCACAGAGCAGCGCTATCACCTGCGGCGCCACGCTCGCCGCAGGGGCGTCGTGCAACTATGCGATCGACTTTGATGCCGGGACCATGGGCGACTACACGGGCGCGCTCACGTTCACGGACAATGCACCTGGCTCGCCGCAGACCGTGCCGCTTACCGCGAACGCTGTCGAGGCCATCGCAACCTTTCCCAATGCTCCCGTATCGTTTACCAACGTCGCTGCGAAGACGGCGAGCACGCCCTTTAATCTCGAACTGGAAAACAATGGCAACATCCCACTGACCATTAGCTCACTCACGCTCACATCGGCTACAGCATCGATCTTCAGCGAGACGAACAACTGCGGCTCGAGCGTGGCTGCCGGTGCGATTTGCACGATCAGTGTGACGTTTACACCAAGCGCGGCCTCCAGCGGATACGCTGGCGTTCTCACGCTCGTGAGCAATGCGTCCCCTGCCACGCAGACTGTATCGGTTACGGGGACGTCCACTGGCTACACGACGCAAACCGCGCTTTACGTTGAGCCGGGCGACGGTTATAGCTGGCTGTATGCGCTGGTCAATGGCGCAACCACGTCCATCGATCTGGCCGCATCGCAGCTCGTCGATAGCACATTGCTCACCGACCTCACCAACGCCTGCCAACGCGGCGTGCGTGTCCGTGCCCTACTTACCTACGCCGGCACCTCTGGCAGCATCGTCGCCGCGTACTCGACACTCAACAGTTCCGGCGCAAACTGCTCGGCGGCGTACTCCCCATTTCCTGATTCAGAACAATCCTCGGTTGTCGTGGACAACCGCCAACTCGCTATCCTCACTGGCACCCTCACCTCTTCTACGTACGCTACCGCGCGCGACTACGCATGGGTTACGAACGGCCCACAGGACATTGCCGCTGCCGAGGCTACGTTCTCGCTGGACTTCGCCGGAACGACTCCGAGTGGTTACACGCCCGGCGCTGGAAGCGATCTTTATTGGACGCCCGACCCGCAAAACGCTCTTGTCAATCTTATCAACGGAGCGCAATACAGCCTGTTCATCGAGTCAGAAGACATCAGCTCTCCCGAGGTGGTGAACGCGATCATCCATGCGTGCACAAACGTGGATCTCGAGATTGAGTTGGTGGTCAGCCCTAACTACTCGGGCACTTCGTCGTATTTGATTAACGAGGTTTGCCAGAACGTCATCTACACCAACTACAACGTACACGGAACGCTGGTGATCGTTGATCAATACAACCAGCAACCCGTAACGGGCGGGGTGTTGATTGCGCCGATGCCGCTGGATGACAATTACTTGCAGGCCGGACGCAGCCTTGGGGCGTTTATCAGCGGGAGCGCCAATATCACAACGCTCAACAATACTGTCCTTACAGATGTGGGTGCGGGGATTCCGTACCAGTGAGCTGACTCTTCGGTTCTAAGCGATGATTAGGGATGTTGAATATCTGAGCACACGCTATCGCGGGACCAAAACCGTGACCCCGGGCTCGTTATTGTCGGTGACGCTCCCCACTTGGGTAAGCGTGCCGTCAGACTTGATCCTGAAGATCGTGATATCCCCGCCAAAGCAAGTAACATAGGCTAGCTGACCGCCCGGATCAATCACTATGCTGTTCGGTTCGTCGGAGCCGGGCGGAACTGTAGCGCCGAGACTGGTCAGCAGACCCGTGCTCGGATCCACAGAGTACATGGCGATGGTGTTGTCTCCCCGATTCGCGATATAGGCGTACTTTTCATCTGAGCGAGTGCCACGGAGGCCGGACCACTCGCGGTTGTTGTATCTGCATTCGGCCCCCCCCCCGAGAGAACGCCGGTGGAAGGATCGATAGCAAGTATGGCAACATAGTCGCCGCCCTGACCCGGTTGGGAGTAGAAATACGTGCCAGCGGCATTGATGGTGCCCACAAAAGCGCCAGGCCCTTCAAGTTTGCCGAAGACTAACATTTCAACTGGTACAAAATTGCCGGGGGCCGATCAGTGAACGGGTTCCCGGGCACTTATGGCTCAGGCGAAGAAAAGGGCCGTTGAGCGACATTCAAGGCGCTTAGCAAAAGGTTTAACCTCTAGTAGATTTCACCTAGTGCCCTCGCCCATGAAGCAGTAGAACTATCCCCCCAGCGATCGCCAGTGATCCCCCAATGATGATGCCAATAAGCAATCTGCCATGTTTCATCGGGGGCGGCGGGGTAATCCCAGCCATGTCTTGCGTGGACAGAGGGGCGCCTATAAGTTGTTTGATCGAAGTCACCAGATTTTGAGCCGAGATAGTGGCTTCCTGATCTTGATCTCTCTGCGGAGGCACATAGGGCGCGGTCACCGTTGTGAGAACAACCTGGGTAGACGGCTCGACCATCACCACCGACAGCGGTTCATCGTGAAATTCAAAGACCAAGTCCGCCTGTGCCGGCGAGCCGACCAGCGTGTAGCGCCCGCAGGCTGTAAGGTCTGCAACGAACCTTGAATACAGCTCCGGGGAGCTGCCGGCATTGCCGACAAATACTTTCTTCGCGTTCAGCACATCACTGGGAACCGGCGCAGCCGGCGCAACCTGCTGCCGGGGCATGTTCGCGGAGCTGCCGGCAAGCAATACCGGCATCGCCTCGGCCGACTGCGTGACGAAGAGAACGACACACAACGCCACGCCGACAGATCTAAGAACATTCGATACACTGTTGGCCATCATCAACTCTTCTCCAGCAGAATCATAATTCAAAGTCTTGGATTTGCTCTGAGCGAGGTGATGCACTCGGCCCCAGGATAAGAACCACACGACTGATCCGTGAAACTTGCATCGTCAACTCCTGCTGAAGGCTCGTCGCATACGAGCTGCAGCAATCTAACTAAGGAACGGACGCTGGGCTTGTGGTGGGAGCCATCGCTTTCAAGCGGTTCGTCAGAGCTTCGATCGCTTCATTGAACTGCTTCAGCTTGGTCTTTCTGGTGTTGGCGGTGCTGAGAAAGCCAACCTCTGTCGTCCACAGTGTTGATTTCTTCGAAGGATCATCGATGCTAAGCGTGATGATAGCGGGAAAGGTAATCGCGCCATGGTTACTCGTCACATCAAGTCCGGTTCGCTCCCAGTGTCTTTCGGTTGCACTGATCTCGAAGACCAGATCGGCATCCTTGGGAGAGCTAACGAGCTGATAGTGCCCCCATCGTTGGAGGGACGCATAGAATGTATTGAAACAGGCATTGGCCCCGCCTGGAATATTTGCTGCGGCTACATCATTTGATCCGAGGTTCGACACAAACACTCTCTTGGCATTGGCAATCTGTGCCGCGATGTTGGGCGGAGGTGGCGGCGGAGGAGGAGCAGGTTTCTCCATGCAAGCCGTCAGCATCAATAATCCAAGAGAGCCAAGAACCACACGACTGGTCCGTGAAACCTGCATCGTCAACCTCTTCTGAAGACTCGTCATATACGACCCGCCGCAATCTAATTAAGGTGCGGGCGCTGGGCCTGTGGTGGGAACCATCGCTTTTAAGCGGTTCGTCAGAGCTTCGATCGCTTCATTGAACTGCTTCAGCTCGATCTTCCGGGCTTGAGATGTGCTGAGATACGCTACCTGCGTCGTCCACAGTGTTGATTTCTTCGAAGGATCATCGATGCTAAGCGTGATGATAGCGGGAAAGGTAATCGCGCCATGGTTACTCGTCACATCAAGTCCGGTTCGCTCCCACTGCCTTTTTGTTGCACTGATCTCGAAGACCAGATCGGCATCCTTGGGAGAGCTAACGAGCTGATAGTGCCCCCATTGTTCGAGGGACGCATAGAACGTGTTGAAACAGGCGTTGGCACCGCCTGGTATATTTTCCGCGGCTACATCATTTGATCCGAGGTTCGACACAAACACTCTCTTGGCATTGGCAATCTGTGCCGCGATGTTGGGCGGAGGTGGCGGCGGAGGAGGAGCAGGTTTCTCCATGCACGCAGTCATGGAAGCGCAGAGCAGCGTACCCACGGCGACAAACCACAGCTTCCGAGCCATCCATTTGTCAAACATTCGCTCTCCCCTGTTCTGAGTCATGAATCACTGATTTACCGTAATCGTAATGGGAATCGCGCTGTTGTGGTAGAAGTTTGTGTCTCCACCATAGATTGCCTGGATCGTGTTGACACCTGGCGACACAATCGATGTAGTGGGGAATGTTGCTGTTCCTGTCGCTGGATTAACCGACGCCGATCCCAATTCGACACAACCGTCATAGAACGTTACTGTCCCTGTCGGCGTGTAGGGAATAGACGGATCAGGCGTCACAGTCGCTGAGAGAGTGACTAAGTTTCCAACGCCGATCGTGCTTTGGTTACTGGTTAGGATCCAGCTCGTGTCCGATGGCTTTGGATAGAACATGAATGTTCCATAGAGATTATCCTTCCACACTTGGACTTCCTGCGGCCCTGAGTAGTTGTCCGAAGATAACGGATTGGCAATGGTGAGCGCTTGGGTGTGAAGCACGGCGCTATTTTTTGACGTTGTCCAGCGGTTTGTCCATGCCAATTCCTCCCCTGCCGTGAGGGACTGTTCAACCGTCTGTGCACCCAGCAGGTTCCCCAAGATCTGGGTTCCAGATAGAGGTCCCAGTTCGCTTGGAACATTGACCTTCGCGCTAAGGGCCACTTGGTATGTATCGGTCGTAGTTGAGCTTTGCGAACTCGCCACGTTCGAGGCGAGCAAATATGTTTGTGTTAACGCCTGGTTGTCACTTCCAAGCTGGGAATACGGAAACGTCAGGCTAAAACCAGGCGTGAAATCAAAGCGGGTTCCGCACGCCTGCGTCGAGGCATCCAATGTAGGTACACTCGGATCAAACACTGTGTAGTTGCTTGCCGCTGAAGGTGATGTAGTCGGCGCAGTGGATCGCCCTACGCCGCTCCGGTTCACTGCAAACGGATCGCTATGATGCCGAGCGGCCTATTCGAAGTCGGCACCATCCTTGGATCAGCCTGCTGAAGGTGGGGGCATCCAATGAGATATGGCTTGAACCGCTTGGAGCAGTCGTCTATACGGCTGGGGAGTAGGTGTCATAGATGCCTATTCGCCACCCTACAACAACACCACCCTTTGCGGTCATCCAGCGGGAACAGCGGCTGCCGCATACTGTCGGACGACCTCCAGATGATTCTATGGTGAATACTGCTGATGTTCGGTCGACATACGAGCGTATTGAGCCGCACGCAACGGTGCCCATGCGGGTACGGCTGCTGAAGCAAAGTCCATGCCGGTCACCAATCTAAGCTCCCGCTTGTGTGAAGGCCATCCTTTGAAAGATCTGTCTACTATGTAGTTGGAATTGTGAACGATCAGACGTTAGCGAGATAATTCAAGAGTTAGTATGACAATTGGTAATTCGAGCGTATTCCTCCTGCAAACGGGAGCATCCCAAAGACAGTCTTATCAACTGTTGCACTTCGTCTCACTAACTTCTGATACTTCCCGTTCCAAATCGGTCGGATTTTCTCATCTTCTGCTGATTGTTGGCATCAATTGATATAAGGAATGCCCGTGGCAGCGTCTGTATCGATGGTTTGCATCAAGGTCGTGAGGTTACTGCTGCCCGTAACGAAAACTCCGAGGCTGCGGCCGGATTGCAGTGAGGTGTCGTCCAACGGCATCGGCTGTTTGCGCGGCATAGCCGGAAGATGTGCCGGTGACGGTCACGGTTTGCTCGGCCGGCGACGCATTGCTGGCGAGGGTGAGATAGGTTGCATATGCGGTGGCGGCTACGTTGGGCTTGAAATTGACGGTGATTGTGCAGAGAGCGTTCGGCGCTACGCTTGCCCCGCAGGTATTCGTCTCGCTAAAGACGGACGGTGAGCTGGGCGCGAGGGTGAGCGAAGAGATGTTGAGCGCGATGTTGCCGGTGTTTTCTAGCTCGAGGTTGAACGGCTGGCTCGCTGTATTCGCGGTCACATTCGCGAAGGAGACGGGGCCGTTCGTGAAGGAGGCTATTGCTTGGACACCGCTGCCTGTGAGCGGTACGGATTGCGGGGAGCCGAGCGCGTTGTCTGTGATTACGAGCGTGCCAGTAAAGCTGCCCATGGCGGCCGCGTAGAAATCGACTGTGTATGTGCAGCTGGCTCCAGCGGCTAGAGATGTTCCACAGGTGATGGCGCTGGACTGAGGAATGAAATTCGTTGAGCCGCTGATCGCGATGGAATTGAGGATTAGGGCGCTGGTGCCATGGTTGGTGAGCATGATGGACTTCAACACAGACGTACCGACAGGCTTTCCGGTGAAGTCGAGCGAAGTAGGGGCGATTACGAGTTGAGGCGCGGGGCCTGAAGCACCGGAGGTTCCGGTGAGTGCGACCGATTGCGTTATGCCGGTGGAGCTGCCGGCGTTGCCGACGACGGTCAGTGCGGCCGAGTAGCTGGTGTTGGCGGCGGTCGGCTGCATGGTGACTGTGATCGTGCAGATTGAGCTGGCGATTACGCTTGCAGGGCAGTTATTAGTTTCGACGAAGGAGGCCGCGTTGGTCCCGGTGATGGCGATTGAGGTGATGTTCCGGGCTGCGACGCTACTGTTCGAGAGCAGGACGGTTTGAGCAGCGGAGGTGGTGTCTGGTGTGACATTGCTGAAGGTTAGTACGGAGGGCGTGAGCGAAAAACCGGGCAGAGGAGCATCCGTTGCTTGTGCGGTGATTGCGAGCATCTGCGGGGATCCAGGTGCGTTGTCCGCTACTGAAATAGCGGTGGAGTAGGTGCCGGTGGCCGCAGGAGTAAACGCGAGTTTCCCGGTGCAATAGGCATAGGCGGTTAGCGTGGTGGGTCAGTTTGTGGTGAGCGCGAACCCGTTTGTATTTGAAAGAGTGATGCCATTCAATGTGGCAGTGATGCTACTTCCACTGCTGATGGTGATGGTATAGTTCGTTGTTTGGCCGACGTATCCGGTGAGCGGAAGTGCGCTGCTTACGCTGATCGAGATGATGGGCGTGGCGGGCGGTGGCGGGTTGGTGCTGCCACCGCCGCTAGAGCCACTGCCGCCTCCGCCTGGTGAGCAGCCAATGACGAGCGCGACCATAAGCAACGAGACGGCTCCTGCGAGCGTGTGAGACATACTTCGGAACGACAACATGGTGGTCACCGCGATCACGCCAGCAGGTTTCATGTTTGCGGGCTGGATAGTAGAAAAGACACAAGAGAGGAGAGGAAGTTGCGGGTACCAGAAAGATATATGGGTCAATCTGACCCATTAGCAACGCCAAGGATCAACGTGGCTCACTCGCCGAACCGGTCATTTGTGACCCCGTCCGTGCAACAACAAAAACACGCTAACGGCAACTACCAGAGAACCCACGATTGCTATCACAGCAATTCTGGTAGAGCCCTCTCCGGGGTTCGGCGGAGTGATTGCCGCTGTTTCCTGTTGCGTCAGCTGTACGCCGTTCAACAGTTTGATCGAGCTGACGAGATTCTCAATGTCAAGCGCAGCCATCCGGTCAGCGTCGCGCGAAGGCCGTACATATGGGGCGTTCACTGTCCAGAGCACGACCCCCGTAGAAGGTTCTTCCATCACCACCGAAACGGGCTGATTATGAAACTCGAAGACCATCAGCTTTGGTAGGAGAATCGACGAGAGTGTAGTGATCCCATGCGGACATCGCTGCCGTGAAGCGCGCGTAGAGATCGGGGGAAGAACCCACGTCCTGTAGATATACCTTTCTGGCCTGGAGGAGATCGCTCGGGATCGGAGCGGAAGTTGAAGGTGGTTGTTGCGGCAATCCCTGAGTGTCCGCCGGTGACATCACAGGCATGGCTTGCGCCAACTGTGTTACAAAAAGCAACGCGCAAAGCGGGATCGCGACACAACGTGAGGATGAAGCTTTCAGCCCATGCATTTGCAATTTTTTCCATAATCACTTAGAGGATGTTAGTCCCGGCTGCTCCACAGTGACGAGCGCCTTCACTTCGTTGGTCAAGCCTTCAATATCTTGCGCGAAGTGCTTCTCTTGTCCATTCTTCGTATTGCCATACACCATGATATTAAAGTTTGTCGACCACAATATGTTCAACGTGGAAGCATCTTTCACAGTGAGTGAAACGACGACGGGATACCGTGTCACCGTGAAGTCATCCGTGTGGAAGCCGGCGCCAGTGTGATCGACATCAGGTGCTTTTTCCGTCGTATAGATCTCAAAAATGAGGTCCGCAGTTTTCGGAGAGTCGACGAGCTCAAAGCGTCCCCATTGTTTTAGCGAAGAGGAAAAAACGGCGTAGCTTTCATTCGGTCCACCTGCCAAGTATCTGGTTACATATGTATCTGCTCCGAGATTCGAAACGAAAACAGTCTTGGCGGTTGCAATCTTCGCGGAGGCCTCCGGCGCAGGCGGGACCACGGGCGGCTCGATTATCTTTAGGCAGCCCGCGGAAAAGAGACACAATAGCACTCCGGCTACAAGCACGCTTGCCTGGCGTGGATTCACGCGTACCGCCCGGAACGAGACCTTCTGACGTGTGTTCATTTTGGCCCTCACTAATTCACAGAGATCGTGATTGGAATAGCGTTGTTGTGAAAGAAGTTGACATCCCCACTGTAAATCGCTTCGATCGTGTTTATTCCGCTTGCAGTGATCCCTTGGGTGGGGATGGACGCAGTACCCGTAGCTGGGTTCAGTTGCGCTGAGCCGAGAACAGTACAACCATCGTAGAATGTCACTGTTCCCGTGGGTGCATACGGAATCGTTGGATCGGGAGTGACCGTGGCGGTTAGCGTAACCAGACTTCCGGCATTGATCTGGCTCTGGTTGCTAGTAAGGATCCAACTCGTGTCACTGGGCTTGGGATAGAACATGAATGTTCCATAGAGGTTGTCCTTCCAAACCTGGATCTCTTCCGGTCCCGTGTAATCATCTGACGCTAGAGGGTTCACAATTGATAGTGCCTGAGTCTGCAAGACTGCGTTATTTTTTGACGAGGTCCAGCGGCTCGTCCAGGCGAGCTGCTCTCCCGGGTTGAGGCTGCGTTGAAGAGTTGATGCCGCCAGCTGATTACCAAGGATATCAATGGGTGTGACGGGAGGCGTTCCGCTCAGAACCAGGAAGTTGCCGCTAATTGCGACCTGGTAGGTGTCCGTCGTGGCAGAACTTGTGGCACTCGCTGTATTCGATGACAATAGGTAATTTTGTGTTAGGGCCTGGTTGTCGCCCCCAAGCTGAGAATAAGGGAATGTCATACTAAAGCCCGGTGAAAAGTCATATCTGGTACCGCATGCTTGAGTGGTCGGATCGAGAGTCGGAACGTTGGGATCGAACACCTGATATTGAAGCGCCAGAGATGCCGATGTTGTGGGGGCTGTCGCTCTTCCCTTTCCCGTAAGGTTCGTCGCAAAGGGATCCCTGCCAAGAATGGTTAGGAAATCAGCAGCTGTCAATCCCCCCGCGCCGCCCGACGAAATTGGATCCCAGTTGCGATCGAGAATTTCCCATTGTGCGTTAGTTATGTTTGCCGTACCGTCAAGTTGACTGACGGACAACGGAACCACGTCCATTTCACCAGGACTTACGTTGGTATCAGCAGTATCGATGTCAAAGCCATTCCAGACAATATTCGAACTCCCCGCAGAAGACGTCACGGTATAGTCCGCCACCGGATTGAGCCATAACCAAATGATGTCTGACTCATGATCTACCCCAAGTCCTGAGCTATTGGGTCCCGGGACCACCTCGGTGTCCTGCAGCACCGTGCTTAGCGCATGAGTTGAGGTATTGTCCTGCGAGTCTAGCCATGTCTGCGTTGTGGTGTTGACGACGCTCAGCTGGAACACCCCAATATTAAATTTAAATCCCGTCGAATAATTAAGGGTGGTCTGATGCGCAAAGGAGTTTTCCGTTCCAGTGCTAGTTCCCATCGTTGTTGAATCCGCATAAGTGAGTGCACTGTTGGAACCAGGCGGCGCATATTGAATGTTGAGCACCATGAACTTTGGATGGACACCTGCCGTCAAGACAACTGGCCCATACAGCTCAGCGCTCGATTCAATCGCCGCTCCGTTCGAAGTTGTATCTTCTCCCCCCGCTAGCAGAACACCCTGCGTTGGCAACAAGGTCGCTGAATGGTTATGCCGTGGCGCCTGAAGACTCGTTGCAACAGGGCTGAATGCCCCCGTGGTGGGATCGTAAAGCTCTTGGGACGAGAGCGTGTCCGTCGCGGTGTCCGTGCCGCCCGAAATCAGGACAGTGTTGTCATACAGGCGAACGGCTGAATGGTACGATCTCGAGGCGACCATGTAAGTTTGGCTACCGTCCGATATGCTCGTTGTCATACTGAACAGGCCTGTGGGAGGATTATAGAGTTCGGCAGTATTGTTCCCGAACTGTCCTCCCGTGATCAAGACCATGCCGCTGCCAAGGAGCGTGGCTTGGCTTCCCACGCGCGGGGCTTGCATCGATGACTGGATACCTGTACTCGTACTCGTAGTCAGCGCAAAGCTGTCGGTCACAGGGTTATAGATCTCGGCTGATTGCAGTGGATTGCCGTCCTGATCCATGCCTCCTGTGATCAACACAGTCCCGTCCAAGAGAAGCGTCGCATTCTGACTGGTACGTGCGACGTTCATCGATCCCTTCGTCGCGGTGAAGACGCCTGTCAGAGGGTTATACAGCTCCGCGCTATTCAGAACGGTGCCAGAACTGTTAACGCCGCCGGTGATGAGGACTTGGCCCGTTCGTAGTTGGGTTGCCGTGTGATTCGCGCGTGCGGTCGTCATACTTGTGACGTTGTTCGTGAAGACTTGGGCTTCGGAATCGTACTGCGTCGTCAATTGGAACGTTCCCGGAGTACCAGAGGTTGATGCAGGCGTGTATAGCTCAGCGGAGCTCAGGGCCACCGACACACCATCGGTGCCCCCCGTGACTAACACCTGTCCCGTACTGAGGTTTAGGAGAGTCTGCTGGTGCTGGGAACGAGCCGAGGTCATGGAGGCTGTTGACGAAAACGAGCCATTCGAGTAAATCTCTGCGCTTGCAAGAGGCGATACACCGTTGTCTCCACCCGCTATTAAAACCGTCCCATCTTCAAGGAGGGTCGCGGCCTGGTTCTCGCGCCCTGTAACAAGTGAACCGGTCGCCGTCTCAGCTCCTGGAGGTGCTACAGTTGCCGTCCCAGCAACTGCAGCAGATTGGCTGTTTGCATACCCATTCGTGCCCGAGAAATTACATGTTACGGTGAACGGCACGGATGTACCCGCGGTCGGAACAACCGGGAGTCCATTAAGGGTTGTAATACTTACGCTCGCGGAGCCGCTCGATCCTATGTCAACCGGAGAAGTGGGTGTTCCAGAGGTTGATGATGACGTTACAGTGCAACTAACTGAGCCCGATGGAACGGACGTGCCGCTGCCCGTGATGACTACGTTCGCCGTGATTGGGAAGCCTGACCAGGTTGTGGCAGGAGCAAGAGAGACGCTGGTGCTGGTTTCCCCCGTAGGTTGCAATACCGTAAAGTTCTGCCCATTGCTTGAAAAGCCATCTGCGCTCACCACGACGGGGCCCGAGGTGGCAGTTGGAGGAACCACCGCCGTGATAGCATTCGATGACCAAGCGGTTGTAACAGCTGCGAGACCGTTGAAGGAAACTGAACCGGTCGTCCCCAAATTTGCCCCCTCGATCGTGACAGAACTTCCGGGTGCGCCACTTAAGGTTGAGAGGCTGCTAATGAACGGCGACGCAGTCGCAGAGCTTTGCCACGTAAGCGAAAGCGGTGTCGACACATTGTGGTGGAAGTTAGAGTCCCCGCTATAAGCCGCCAAAATGGAGTGATTCCCCACCCCGAGAGACGAGACCGTGATTGAAGCTTGGCTGGTCGCAGCGTTGAGAGGAACCGGCGATAGCACGGTGCATCCATCATAAAAGGTCACCGTACCCGTGGGTGTTAGGGGTGGATTTGATGAATTCGCTAGTTTGGGATCGGCGGTCACTGTAGTCGTAAGAACAACAGAGTCGCCATTACCAGCGACGGTCTGCGATGTGTTCATCACTACGGAAGTGTCCGTGTACAGTGGGTAAAACATGTATGTTCCGTAGAGCTTATCGATCCATACCTGCATCTGCACGGGACCGGTGTAATTAGAGGAAAGGGTGGGATTCTTGATGGAAAGTGCCTGGGTAGAGGTTGAACCCGAGGTATTTACAGCGCCCTGAGTATTCGTCCAGGTGAAGGCGTTCCCTTCTGAGAAAGAAGCACCGAAACTGAGAGCGGGTGTTGACACCGTAACTCCAACTGAAGTGGAAGTCGACACGGAGTATTGATCAGTGGTGGTATTTCCAGTCGCCTGAGAAGATGTGTTTTGCAGTTGATAGATCGCAGTCTCTGGCTGGTTCGTGGAACCCAGTTGACCGAAAGAGAAGGTCTGCCCCGAGGCCGGATTGAAGCTATAGCGCGTCGAGCATATCCCCTGTGCCAATGGATCCGGAACAGGAATATTGGGATCGAAGTAAGATGTAGAACTGTCGGGAACGGCAGGCTGTCCGTTCAAGGAAAGATTTGTGGCGAACGGATCACGCGCAAGAATCGCAGAGAAATCAGATGCTGAAATCCCACCGGCTCCCCCCGAGTCCGCAGGATCCCAGTTCCGTTCGAGAACAGCTTGTAGCTCCGGCGGGATAGGTGAGGTCCCGTCGAGTTGACTGACGGTGAGGGACACAACATCCATCGCGCCCGCGGCAACATTTGGGTCATTCGGATTGGAAGAGAATCCGTTCCAGATGAGAGGAGCATTTGTCTCATTCGCAGTTGCGGTATAGAGAGTAGCGGGGTTCAACCATATCTGAATAATGTCAGACTCGTGATTAACACCAATACTCACCGGGCTCTTCTGAGTCTGAGTTCCAGCTTGAACGGGCCCCGGAACAACCGTGGTATTTGTCGTGTTTGTAGTGAGAGAGTAGCTGGAAGTTCCACTTTGAGTCGCCGTATGCCCCCATTGGAACGTGGGCGAGATTGTGACATCGTCCACACCAATCGTGATGCCGGCCGAAACTGATACCTCGTCGGCAAAGGAACTGCTGGTCGATGTTGTTGTTCCCACGGAGGTTTGGTTGGTATAGGTCATCGTGCTTCCCGCTCCCGGCGGAGCGTACAAGACGTCTAGTACCATGAACTTCGGAAAGACAGCCCCGACAGCGAAGGCAGCATTGAATGTCTCTGCACTGCTCAGAACTGTTTGCAATGAATTCGGAGTGCTCTCGCCGCCGACCAAGAGGACACTTCCTCCCGGAATGAGTGTCGCTGTGTGGTTAGTCCTTGCAGTTACGAGCGTTGAGGAGGGCACACTAAAATCACCTGTAATGGGACTATATATCTCTTCGCTCTGCAAAGCAGTCCCTGCCGACGCCCCTCCCGCGATCAAGACAGTGCCATCAGGGAGTAAGGTCGCCGTGTGATCGGTGCGAGCCGCGTTCATTAAGGTGACACCATTCGCGTCTTGAGTAAAGCTGAATGTTCGGGTCAGAACATTGTAAAGCTCCGCACTATTGAGCGCCGTACCCGAGGCGTTCTCGCCACCCGTGATTAAGACGAGACTACTTGTCGATGCAGTGCCCCCTCCTCCAGAAATGCTCACGACAGGTGTTGCCTGCGCACCTACGCGGGCAACCATCATGGTGCCAGTCGTGGAAGTAAATGTATCGGTGACAGGATTGTAGATCTCGGCAGTATTCAATATCGTTCCCGAAGCACCGACGCCACCCGTAAGGAGTACCGTGCCGTCCGAAAGCAAGGTTGCCGTATGGTTGTATCGAGCGTTCTGCATCTGTCCGGCTGTATAGGTGAAATTGCCAACGGTAGGATCGTACAATTCTGCGGACCCAATGGCATTGCCATTCGAATCTTCTCCTCCAGCGATCAACACTTTACCGTTGGCAAGCAGGGTCGCACTATGGAACGACCGAGCGGTATTCAAACTAGTTGTGGTGTTGGTGAATGCCTGAGAAACAGGATCGTACAAGGTAGTCAAACTAAAGGATCCTGGACTGCCAGGGACAGGGCCCGGCGAGAAGAGTTCCGCGCTGGAGAACACATCTCCGACCCCGTCGGTACCTCCTGTGACAAGTACCTGCCCGGTACTATTTCCAAGCAGGGTGGCTTGGTGGCCCTCGCGGGCTACCGACATCTGTGCCGCCAAAGTGAAGAATCCGTTCAGGTAGATTTCACTAGACGCTACGGCGCCAGATGAGTTGCCACCTCCCGTGATAA
This sequence comes from Acidobacteriaceae bacterium, assembly GCA_049578265.1. Taxonomy (GTDB): domain Bacteria; phylum Acidobacteriota; class Terriglobia; order Terriglobales; family Acidobacteriaceae; genus Granulicella. The sequence continues at coordinate 35,078 of JBAULP010000005.1, read as the reverse complement.
GAACAGTTCCGTCCGATAGGGGGGTAGCTTGGTGCCCCTCTCTGCCAATATTTAACGCCCCGGGTGTAACCTGGTCGGTTGCAGCCGGCGTGTTTGTGACGGTTCCTTCGGCAGTATTCGACTGACTTCCCGAATATTGGGAGCTACCTGAAGTAAACGTACAAGATGCGTTGTAACTCGTTGAATTGGTACTACCCGACGCAACGGTAGGCACTCCGACGAGGGTAAGACTAGCAATACCCGAGGTCGAGTTTACAGGCACTGCGGGAGTTGCGGCTCCGCCATTTACGCTACAGCTGACCGTCCCCTGGATCGCCGTACCCGGAGCACCCGTGACCACGACACTGGCGGTTACCGGAGAACCGCTCCAAGACATGACTGGCGCTAGAGACAGCGTCGTTACAGTTGCCGTGCTTGGAATCGTCACAGTAAAGATCACTCCATTGCTGGAATAGCCGTTCGCAGTGACCACGACAGGACCAGAAGTAGCTCCGACAGGGACGGCAACGGTGATCGCGCTAGCAGACCAAGAATTCGCGCTCGCTGCGACTCCATTGAAAGTGACCGATCCGGTCGTTCCGAAGTTTTGCCCGGTGATGGTGACGACCGTCCCTATAGCGCCGGATATAGGTGAGAGCCCCGTCGGTGGAATGTACGGAATGCTTGCGTTAGGCGCGCCAACGGTTTCAGTGACTTGGGGTGAATCATTATGAAAGAAAGTACCATCGCCGCTATAAATAGCTTCGATCTTATGACTTCCCTCGTATGCAGATCCCCACGACGTCGTAACCGAGGCGCTACCATTGACAAGATTTGCGGGATTACCGATAACGTTGCATCCATCATAAAAGGTAACTGTTCCCGTGGGTGTTGCCGTAGTACCAGAAGACCCAATATTTGGACTTGGAACCACACTTGCAGTGAATGTCACATCATTCTCGGCTTGAGTTGAAGCGGCAGAGGTACCCACGGATACAAATGTGTCGGTGGCCTTCGGGTAAAACATGTACGTCCCAAAGAGATTGTCTCGCCACACTTGCATCTGCACAGGACCCGCGTAGTTATCCGATGGCAAAGGGTTCTTAATGGTGAGAGCCGAGGTTGTGATTGTTTGGTTATTGCTGGATTGGCCTTGGGTAAGTCCCCACGAATACTTATCTCCAATAGTGAAATTTATGAAGCTCGATGCAGGAGTGTCACCTGTCTGCTGGTTATTCGGATTAGTAGCGCATGGGCCACCTATGCCGAAACATAATTCCACAGACAAACCAACAAAATAAGTGTCCGAAGCTCCTGATCCGCTGCCTTGCGACTGATTAGACTGAAGCGAATACGTCTGGCTATCGGGTTGATTGATGTCACCGAGCGGAGCGAACTGGAAAGTCTGACCGGCGTTGACCTGCTGAAATCTTTGTGCACACTGACTGGGGTCTAGATTATTGACGTCATGGACCGGAACATTGGGGTCAACCACCGGGTAGAGGGCCGCGGGATAAGCCGGTGTGGCTGGAAGGTTGGTTGCCGCAGTTGCAGGCATACCAAAAGTAAAGTTCACGGCAAAGGGATCGCGTTGGAGAATGGTGACGAAATCTTGCGCGGTCAGCCCCCCGGCACCGCCGGCCGATACCGGGTCCCAGTTGCGATCAAGAACCTCTTGAACATCCTCCGGGATCGGATAGCTCCCGTCAAGTTGACCCACGGTCAAAGGAATGACGTCCATCTCACCTGTACCTACATTAGAATCTCCAGCATTGACGGCCAATCCAGTCCATACAGCTTGTGCGGGGGTATTGGCGGTGCCGGGATTGGTCAGAGTGATATCACTTTCAGGATTGAGCCATATCCAAATCACGTCAGCTTCATGGTCGACTCCCAAGCTCGATTGGTTAGGTCCGGCGACCGAGATGGAATCAGTGGTTGTCGTGCTTGTGACATACGTGTTGGTGCTGTTCTGCGCAAATGTATAGCCAGCGTTGGCGGTGATGGACGCTCCAAGCTTGCCTATGCCGAAGTTTCCTCCCAGATTTAGCGTTAGAGCGTTACCTTTCGTTTGGGTCGCAACCGTATTGCTCCCAAGCTGGGTGGTATTCGTGTAGGTAACCGAACTGCCGGAACCTGGAGGTGCATAGATGACATTGAGCACCATGAACTTCGGATGGACGGCTGCTCCTTGGATGGGAGGCGAGTATGTTTCTACAGTGGGAAACGTATTGGTATATCCAAGGGGATACGCCCCGAAGACATCGCCTCCGGCGCCGCCTACGAGGAACACCCCCAAGCCCGGCAATAGCGTGGCCGTATGGTTATAGCGCGGTCCTTCCATGGCCGTGACCGGCGCAAATTGACCGGTTGACGGAGAGTAGATTTCTTCCGTCGGAGCCGTATCTTCGTTGGAATCGCTGCCAACAGGATACCAATTTGTTATGCCTCCGGAGATGAGGACAGTCCCGTCATAAAGAACGGTTGCCGTGTGAGAATACCGGCCAATACTCATGGGGCCCTTCGTGGCAGTAAAGGTCTTCGCTGTGGGATCGTAGATCTCCGCAGTAGCTAGAGCACAACCGCTTGTTGTACGGAAGCTCGGGCATCCAGAGTTTGTCTCCGCACCAATGGAGCCTCCCGTGATCAGAACAGTTCCGTCGCCGAGTCGGGTCGCTTGCGCACGAATGCGACCTTGGACCATGGGAGCAGTGACAGCGGTGAAGGTATCGGTAGCTGGGTTATAGATCTCGGCTGAATTGATAGCATCACCGTTGTTGTCGATACCTCCTGCAATGAGAACCGTTCCATCGAGCAAGAGTGTTGCGGTATGCCGGGAGCGCGCGGTGGTCATGGGGCCGCTGGTATAGACAAAGGTTCCCGTCAATGGGTCAAAGATCTCCGCAGTCGCCAGTGCATTTTGGGCTGTCCCATTCGCGCCTGCGGTGACTACATAGGAACTGTCCTGGGGATTGAAGTTCCCCAACGTCGCCGTACCTCCCGCGATGAGCACCTTTCCATTTGGGAGCAGCGTGGCTGTGTGCCAATATCGCGGGGTATTCATGGTCGTCACAGTTGTGGTGAAGACACCTGCGGCCGGGTCAAAGAGAGTGGTTGGGCTAAATGTACCTGGCGATCCAGGTATCGATCCCGGGGTAAACAGTTCGGCGCTAGCCAGTGGCGTCCCGTTCTGGTTCACCGACCCATTGATCCCCCCCGTAATCAGAACCTGCCCTGTCGCATTGCTGAGTAGCGTTGCTTGATGGAGCGATCTTGGCGTACTCATATCTGCTGCAGGAACAAAACTGGATCCGTTGAAAATCTCGGTTGATTGCAGGAAGTCTACATTTGGCGAATCCTCCTCTTCACCGGCATACTTGCCCGAATCACCGCCCGTGATAAGCAGAGTTCCATCTTCAAGGAGAGTCGCCTGGTGGTTCTCGCGAGGAATATTTAATCCTGGGCCAACCGCGACCGTCGCAGGTGGAACTGGCGTTACTGTCCCCGCTACAGGATTCGACTGGCTACCAACAAAGGTGGCTGAACCGTTGCTGGTGGGCGTGAAGTTACAAGTCTCCGTGTAAGTCGCAGGCGAAGTCGCACCGCTCGCCAACACCGGGATATCCTCCAGTTGCACCTGGGCCAACCCGCTCGCATTGACACTGACCGCTGGGTTCGTGGCTCCAGTCGAGGGCGAGGAAACGCAAGCAACCGTACCCACCGGAATCGCGTTAGTCTGAGTACTGACCTGCGCGCTCGCGACAACCGGATATCCACTCCACGACGTGGAGGGAGACAATATGAGCGTCGTCGTGGTGGCCGCACCAGAGGGCTGGGAAACAGCAAATGCCACGCTATTGCTACTTGTCGAACCGGTCGTTACGGCGACTAATCCCGATGTCGCTCCATTCGGGACCTTAACAACGATGCTAGTTGACGTCCACGTCGACGCAACCGAGGGCACGCCGTTGAAGGTGACCGTACCAGAGGTTCCAAAGTTCACGCCGGAGATTGTCACCGTCGAACCAATCGCACCGGAGGCTGGGGAGATGCCGCCAGTGGAGATATAAGGCAGGTTGGTTGAGGTGGCGATCTGGCTCAGCGTGTTTCCAACATTATGGAAGAAGTTTGCGTCGCCGCTATACAACGCACGGATGGTGTGATTCTGCGTAACGGGGGGATTTGCACCTCCTGAGAGTGTTACAGAAGTGGATGCAGTTCCATTGACAACGTGGACGGGCGACCCCAACACGGAACAGTCGTCATAAAATGTAACGGTTCCCGAGGGCGACGCGCTAATGCTGGGGGCGGGAACAACTGTTGCGGTCAACGTTAGCGGTTGACCAAATTGAACTGATGGTTGTGAGGACTGCAAGATGACATTCGTGTCCTCAGGCTTCGGATAGAACATAAATGTTCCATACAAGTTGTCCTGCCAGACCTGCATCTGGCTCGGTCCCTGATAGCCACTGGAGGCCGATGGACTCTTAATGGACAGCGTCTGGATGGTTGAGGAGCTATTGTTGGAAGCTTGGTTCCAGCTATTCACGAAGCTCAATGAATCTTGCACCTTTAGCGATAGCAGAATAGTTCCGTCGATCGGACTGTTGTTATTTGCACCACCTAGTGAAGCGCTCACACCGACCGAATAGGTGTCGGTAGTAGTCTTGGTCCAACTCTGCTGCGTGGCAAGATTGAGGGAATAAAGCGATGTTACCGGCTGGCTGATGTCGGTGGGAGGCACTTTTCCGTTACCCACGCTCAAAGGACTGAATGGAAAGACCTGTCCCGTCGAAGGACTAAACGAATAGCGACCTCCACAAACACCACTTACCGGATCTGTGGTTGGGATGTTCGGGTCGAACACGGGGATCGTGGGCGCGACGGGCGTGTTCGTGGGAAGCGTAGACTGACCGGTCTGGGTCAAATTCGTGGCGAACGGATCCCGGGCGAGAATAGTGAGTAGGTCGTTCTGCGTAAGAGCGCCAGCGCCGCCCTGAGAGACAGGATCCCAGTTGCGGTCCAAAATCTGTTGCAATTCGGGCGGGATCGGTGATGTTCCGTCCAACTGAGCAACCGAAATAGGAACAATATCCATCTGTCCCGATTGCACGTTCGGGTCGTTCGGATTCGTGGCGTATCCATCCCACACGAGCGGACCGTTGGAAGGCGTCAGGGTATAGTCCGTCGCTGGATTGAGCCATAACCAGATGATGTCGGATTCGTGATCGACGCCAAGAGTGGAACTGCTTGGCCCGGGAACACTAGTGCACGTGGATGTTGTCGTGTTCAGCGAAAAGGAGGAGTTTTCGGCGAGTTCATACGTGTAACTGCCATTGATGGAGTTACCATTTCCATCGAGCGTAACGCCACTTCCACCGCTGCCAATCCCTCCACCACTGCCACTGCCACTGCCGGGAGCGGTAGAGCTACATCCGCCAGTTGCAGCGCTGCCGTTGCCGCTGACAACGCTCACACTTCCGCTGCCCGCCGAAGTTGATCCGCTAGACGGATTACCGGCGTTCGCAATGTTTTCGAAGTTCGCATTCAAAGTCAGGCCATTGGTAAAGGAATTCATCGAAGAATTCGTTGTACCCACCACAGATTGACCGGTATAGGTCATCGTGCTTCCCGAACCGGGAGGCGCGTACATGATATTCAGCACCATGTATTTCGGATATAGGCCACCACTCAGATAGACAGCCCCATAAATCTCCGCACTTGGCCCGTCTGGCTCGTACCCGCCTGAGGTTCCGACTGGGTTGTATCCGACGGATTGACCATCCTCTCCTCCAACCGAAAGGACATTCCCGTTGAGAAGCACGGTCGCGGTTTGGTCCCATCGAGCCGCTACCAGGCTCCCGACAGAACTAAAGACACCGGTAGTCGGGTTATAAACCTCTTCTGAGTTGGTCGTATTGTTTTCGCCTGTAGTAATACCGCCGGCAATCAGAACCGTGCCATCCTTTAGCGTAACGGCCGTATGCTCATACCGTGCCGTCATCATAGAGGTCGTAGTCGCAGTGAAACTGCCTCCACTGTAAATTTCAGCTTCCGCTGATGAACAGCTCGTGTTTCGGATATCCGGGTAATCGGAACCAGAACTGCATGTGGCTCCCCCCGTAATGAGAACGGTTCCGTTGCCCAGGAGAGTAGCCTGCGCGAGGGACCTGGCAAGAAGCATCGAACCCACTGGAGTGAATTGGTTGGTACCGGGGTTGTAAACTTCGGCAGTCGAGACCGGGCCGGAAGCGTTGGCTCCGCCCGCGATGAGAACAGTTCCGTCCGGCAGCAACGTCGCTGTATGCATCCATCGGGCACTATTCATCGGCCCAGTTAGGGTGAAGGCGCCGGTGAGGGGATTGTAAAGTTCCGCAGAATTGAGAATGCTACCGTCACTTGATTGTCCCCCTGCAAGCAGGACTTGACCGTTGGGGAGGAGAGTAGCAGTGTGCAAGAAACGCGCCGCATTCATTTGGGAAACCGCTCCCGAGAAAGTACCCGTAGAGGAGTCGTATAACGCCGTCGCGGTGAAAGTACCCGGCGAACCCGGTGTGCTCCCGGGCGTAAAAATCTCAGCAGATGCTACTGCACTCGATCCGTTACTGCCGCCAGTGATGAGAACCTGCCCTGTGCCATTACTCAGAAGCGTGGCGGTGTGCTGCCAACGCGGAACGGTCATCTGTGCTGCATATGCAAACCCGGCATCTGAATAAATCTCGGCCGACTGAAGAGCAACGAAGGATTCCGGTGATGCGGGTGAGTTATCCGTAGTCACATGACCGTACGTACCGCCTGTCACGAGGACCGTCCCGTCTTCAAGCAACGTTGCTTGGTGCCCGGAACGTGGAGTTAAGAGACTGCCGGTCGCAGAGTTCGTTGGGTTCGGCGGATTGATGACGGTCCCGTAAGCCGGACTAGCGCTGGAGTTGCTGTTTCCATATTCACTGGCATTGCCCGAGGTAAAGCTGCACACGACAGAATATGGTTGCTGTGCCGAAGTAAGAGGGAGCCCTGAAAGCAGCAACTCGGCGAGTGTCGAAGTCGTACTCAACGACCCCGACACCTGCCCGATCGTGCTTCCGGAGGAGGAGGTGGCGATGCAGCTGATTGTACCCCCAGCACTTACAACGGCTCCTCCTTCCCCGGCTACTGTCACGTTGACCGTCAATGGATAGCCGTACCACGAGGTCGCCGGTGACAACGTAACCAAGGTGGTCGTTGGGTTCAGCACAACAGTTAACGGCAGTGCAGCGCTCGAAACACCCATATAGTTAGCGTCGCCGCTATAGTTTGCAGTGAACGAATGGTTGCCGAGCGATGGCGATTTATACGTATAGGTAGCTACGCCAGAGGACAACGTGACGAGGGACGGCGACGGCAAGGCAAGACCGTTGTCAAGAAATGTCACCGTCCCCGTCGCCGCAGCCGGCAGCGTTGTCGTTAGAACAATTGGTTCGCCGAAGTAATAAGGAGGCGCTGTGGGTGATATAGACAAACTGATAGGGGTTGACGGGCCCGCATTTACAATCTCATACGCGACCGTTGGAGAACTCGAAACGAAATTGGCGTCTCCGTTATAGGAACAAGTAATGGGTTGCTGCTGACCCACCGGAATTCCGCTGACTGTTCCGGCTCCGCTGCCATTCCCAAGTGAAATGGAGATGACACTAACACCCGATGCCGCCGGCGCGGTGCAAGAAACGTTTCCGGTCGGCACAATAGCATTACCCGAGGAGGCTGTTACGGACACAGTGATGGCTTGCCCAAAGGTGGACGTAGTGGGGCTGAGCGTCACCGTCAGAGATTGGATGGATGTTCCGACGTCCATCGGAACCGGGTTGCTCGCATTGTTGCCTATGTAAACCTGAACACTGCTGCTGACTGCGCCCTGCTCGACCGTCGTCGTGATGGCGTTGTCCGACAGGGAGGTAATTGGCGACGATATGCCTCCTACCACCACCGTCGTCGGCGCACTGGTGCCACTCGGTTGAAAATCCGATCCCACAATATTGATCGTCGAGCCTATGCTCGCAGTTGGACTCGACAGTGATGCCACCACTGGTACGCCGGATGTTGGCAACTGCCAACTATCGGGCAACACAGAATACGTGGGAATAAATGGGGGATTCGTGCCAATCAGGTCCCCGAGATTCCCGACATTGTTTGCTGGATATTCCGCGATGTTAAGCGCCGCTCTCCACGTATCGACCGGAGCCGATCTTGTCGGAACCGTGCTGTACTGCAGCAATTGCTGGCATGCATTGCCACCCGAAGTGGCGCAAGGTACCAACATGTCCGCCACACTATCAACATCATTCTCGACTGCGGCACTGCTGTAGATGTAGCTGGGGCTCCCCGTGTACGAGCTCGCCAGAATATTTGCGTAGCTGAACGCAGTTGTCATAGCAGGAAGGCTACTGAGCGTCGTCGAGAATCCCTCGTCCGTTGTATCCGCAAATGAAGCAAGTGCGAATGCAGCGGCCACCGTGGTCGCCGCAGTGATCTGCGGCGTGGGCACGCTCGATATTTCGGAACATGGCACAGGCAAAACAGAGACCAGGCGCATGTAAGGATTCACAGGAAGGCCTCCCGTTCCTATGGCACTTGTGGCTATCAAGTAGACGGGAGGGTCCGACGCTGAAGGGCAGGTATAGTTTCCCTGCAAAGAGAAATTGCCGTTGCCATCGGCCTGCAAGTAGCCATTACCATTGGCGTCGAGGCTGGCATTAGAACCCGTGATTAGCGAAACAGGACTTGTATTCGGGCCGTTCAGTCCTGCGCTGAACAGATAAACCCTCGTTCCTGGAGTGAGGGGCTCTACGCCGCTAGCAACGGTGGGTGCCAGGACCGTTTCGGTCGCGGAGACGGGCGTGGGGATTGAGTAAAAGGTACCGTCACCGCTGTAGGTGCATGCAACGTTGTGTGAGTTCCCCACAGGAATCCCCGTCACGTTTGTCGATCCCACACCATTCACGAGAACCATCGGCGGAATGGTCACCCCCGGCGCCGAGCACTGAACTGTTCCCGTCGGGGTGATGGTCGGACCCGAAGTCGGTGGCTCGGCCGCGGCCACTGCCACGTTGACAGTAATCGGTGTCCCATAAGTCGAAATCGGCGGCACTAGACTGACAGTCAAAGCCGCTGTGGTCGTCGCTGAAATGATGCTGAACGAGATGGTAGTCGCGGAGCTTGCGGCGTAGTTACTCGAACCGACGTAGGAACAGGCGAGAGTGTAAGTACCGACTGGATCTTGAGCGATCGTCTGTAAAGCAATCGAAGCGACCCCGCCTTGAAGGTTTGCGGAGTAAGCCGCGTTATGCCCACGGGTTTCAATGGAGCATGAGACCGCGGAATCGGGGGTGCTACCGTCACTAGCGGTTACGGTGACGGTAACGACCGGAGTCGTTCCTAGGTCGACGGGCGAGGGAGCCAGAGAGGCGCTCGTGGAAGTGGAGATCTGTCCGAACGCGGAACCTGCACCTGCAAGACAAATCAATGAAAACAGAGTGCACCGGCTGAGTCTATATGCGACAGAATCATGCTTCCTGCTCGACATCCCAGGCCTCCGAGGATGCAACAACGTGCGTTTAACAGCTGAAACCAAATACCTTGATTGCCTTCTTAACTGTGGACACACCAACACCTTTGTGCCGACAGCTTCACTCGCGACAGCCAGTCGGCACTGCTATCAATACTTATTGCGGGAGTGCCGCTAAGGCTGCTGTATGACCTGGATGTTGACGGGAGCAGCTGAACTCACAGCGTATTGCCCAGCACCCACGTAGAAACATGCTACGGGGTAGGTCCCAACTGGAACCTGCATGAGACTTGTTAGTGAGATGGTGGCGCTACCGTTCGCCAAGTCGGCGCTGTAAGCGGCACCATGACCCCGGGCGCGAATTACGCATTGTACAGCACCAGAGGGATTCACGCCACCGCTTGCCGCTACGGATACGGTAGCGGTCGGTGCCGTTCCTTGAGTGACTTGCATTGAGGATGCCGAAACGGTGGTCGTTGTCGCCGTCGTGGCGAGTACCTGGAAGTTCGTGGTAGGTGCTGAGCTTGCCGCGTACGCCGAAGAACCGACGTAGGTGCAAGCAAGGCTGTATGTGCCAGCAGGAACCTGAGCAATGGAGGAAAGCGAAATAGCGGCCGTCCCACTCACAACGTTGGCAGAATACGCGGCTTGATGGCCTCGCGTTTGGATTGAACAATGTACGGAAGCATTGGGAGAAGAGCCGTCGCTTGCTGTTACGGTTACCGTTGCGACTGGCGCCGTTCCTTGATAGATCGACTGCGGAGATAGGGAGACGGTCGCCGAGGTGCTGATCTGCGCATACGCGGGACTATAAGACAGAAGAGCGATGACAGCGGCGAGTGAAAGACGGATGGTTGCGGGACGAAAAGAATGGATCAAGCAGTTGTTCATCGTATCTCCTTATGTGATTCGCTGAAGGTGGGTTATGGATGAGAGGATCAAGGTCGAACGCCTAGCATCTTGAGCTTTACACCTGCTGCGATCGGCGTGACCACCGGCGCGGCAACCCCGACTAACTCTGTAATCTTGAAGGTGTACACGCCCGGCACACCCCGCACTCCGCTTGGTGTATAGGTCGCGCTTGAGACCCAAACATCTCCCGAGCCGTCAATGACTAGGTATTGCGGGTCAAGTGCTATTCCTCCGCCATACCCATTAGAGCCGGAGAGAATCTCACCCGTGTTGGACAGCTCAATGACGTTTGACGAACCGGCTGGCGTCCATGCGTTATCGTCGCCGTCGATCGCAATCGTCACACCACCCCCATTCGTCCCTTGCAGAGCAGTTATCGCGTAACCTGATCCCGAGAGGATGACACCGTCGGGAGAGACTTTTGCGACCTGGTAGCGTCCAATCCCCTCAGAAGCCACCCAAACATTATTTTGACGATCAATGGCAAGTGCGGTACCGCCAAAGAAACCTGTTCCGGCTACTCCCGTGGACGGCGTGAGCGGCACACCGGAGCTGTTGAACTCGCTGATGGAGTAAGCTGTAGAGTTCGTGATCCAGACGTCACCGGAGGGAGTGATCGTGAGTTGGTATGGATTGCTGCTTCCGCCGCCCGTGAAGCCCTTCGTACCGGAGAGCACCTGTCCCGAGTTCGAAAACTCGGCGACGTTGTCGCCCGCCGTGTCCGTGGCCCAGATATTGTTGTTGGCGTCAACGGCAAGGCCCTCCGGAGTATGAAGAAGCCCATATCCGTAGCCGTTTGCACCGGAGAGAACAGTCCCGTTACTCGACAGCTCGAAGAGGCTTCCGGGCCCATCAATCGTGTGTGCGCCATTGCCTATCCAGACATTATCATTCAGATCGATGGCGATCGGACCGGGCACGTATGCGTCGGTAAGGTATCCATTAGACCCAGATAGAAAGACACCCGCACTGGATATCTCGGTTAGATAGTAGCTGTCGTTGGTGCTCCAGACATTGCTCATGGCATCGACAGCCATGCCGTTGGTCAGGTTGATGCCGCCACCTGTAAAGACCAGGCCCAGGCTGAAATCGTTCGGGGCGGCCGTAAGGTAAGGCATAAAAGGCGGTGCTGGAGGCTGTTGTGCGAAGAGCGTAGACACAGCGCTCCCGGGACTATGCGCGATGGCGATCATCGCGGATGCAGCGTCGCTCGAAGGTGGTGTCGAGCCGGTGCCGAGCAATGCCTGGCATGCGGACGAACTCGCCCCCGCCGAGTGGATGCACGAAAACAGGATATTCGCGAGCGTGTTGATGGTGGTTTGTGGAACGGTGGCACTGCCGGACGGAATCAACGCCGGCGCAACACCGGTACTGGTAGCAGCAAGGTGCGATGCGTTGACGAAGGCATTTTGAACACCGGTAAGCGCCAGCGGCGAACCACTTGAGGCAATGTGCAGCGCATCGTTAGCAAAGCCGGCCAGGGCGAACGACATGGCGACGGTCGTCACCTCATCGACGATCACGGGAGGCACGGCGGCTCCTACTTGAGGGCAAGGTCCGATGGCTGCAAGTTCACTCGCCGCGCTGTTCTCTCCCATGCCCGAGTCGCCGCCACGGGTGTAGACATAGATGCCGGTGTCTGCGCCGCATCGGTAATACCCGGGGATCGTGAAGCTCCCGTCCTCGGCTGTCACGACGTAAGCGCCCACGGAGTCCTGAGAGCCGGTCGATCTTGCATCAAGCAGTGAGACAGAAGGTTTGCCGTATCCCGTAGCCGCAACCGCCATGAGATAGACGTGCGCCTTCGCAACGGGAAGCGTGCCGCTGAGCAGCTTGCCTGAGATGGGTGCGCCCGTTACCGCAAAGCTCATCCCGTCGCTCCCGCAACCACCAAGGGCGAGGCAGCACAACGTGAGCAGGACAAACCCGGATCCCACAGTCTGCCACTTGCCTAAAAAAGAGTTCTCATGAGAGGAATTCATTGTTTAGGGTCTCACGCCGACGCTATTGCTAGAGACAGCCAATGCCAAGGGAGTCACAACAGGGGCGGCCGCCCCTATAAGCTCCGTAACACTCTGCGCGTACGTATTGACAATCCAAACATCGCCTGAGCCGTCTATGGCGGCCGAGTTAGCACTCGCGAGTCCATTCTCCTGAATGCCTTGGATGGCAAAACCGGGACCAGACAACTGGAGACCAGCTCCGGACACCTCAGCGATGCCTAGACATGAGCTGCCGCTGCAGTACGCGGCCTGCAAGGATAACCAGGAATTGCCCGCACCATCGATTCCTACAAAAGTCGTTTGTGGAACATACTGGGGCGTAGGGGGAGTGTCGGCTGGAAGATACGTAAATGTTGGCGATCCGATGGGTGCATATTTCGTGAAATTGTTATCGCCAAGATTCGCAGTCCATACATCGTTGCTCGCATCGATTGCCACGCCATTTGGCTCGAAGTAATCGGTGCTGCTGCCCACAGTAGTCATCTGCGCCCCCTGTGAGTTGAGCTGTATCTCTACTACGTCATTGTTCAAACCATCAGCGACCCACACGTTGTTAGAAGGATCTAAAGCGAGACCCGTCGGTTCTCCGTCATTGGGCAGCTGGTAACCGCTAGATCCTGAAATAAGAGAACCAGACGAGGATAACTCGTATACGGAAGTGTTTCCTCCGATCCAAACGTTACCTGCACTGTCGAGGTTAATAGCGTATCCAGAATCATATGTCAAGAAGGGCGAGCCAGAAGCAGGTGCACCTGTATTCGAGAACTCTTCCACCCCGCCGGACGTCCCGATCCAGATGTTCTGGCTTTGCCCGTCGACTGCAATCGAGTAAGGTTCTCCCGACGATGTCGGATAATCGACAAGATAGGTCGTTTCGTTGAGCTGCATGTTTGCGGGACTCGCAATCTCAACGACGCTGGAACTTGCGTTTGAGTTAGTAGATGGCTGGCTCGCGATCCAAGCATTTCCCGATCCATCAATCGCGACAGCAAATGCATTGGCAAGGCCGCCGTTGATAAACGTAAGGCCCAGGGTCAAGTCGTTGGGAACGGCGGCGGTGGTGCTGATTGTGTACTGCGGGTAACCAAGGGCTAGACCCCAGATCGAGGCTATGTTGGTCCCGTTTTGGATATTGGGCGACGTGCTATTAGCAGGATTGTGCGCGATGTTTATGACGGCGCTGGCAGTATCGGTCGGTGCCACCCCGTTCCCGTTGACGGGAGCGGCACTAAAAAGTGTCGAACAGCTCTGGGCGCCGGACGTCTGATTGATGCAGTTCCCGATAGCATCTGCAATGGTATCCACTGCTTGCTGTGGAGCCATCGCATTCCCGGACGGGATTGTGGTGTAGGCGGAGCCGAACTCTGAATCCGAACTCGCGAGGTTGTTTGCGTTCGCAAAGGCATTCTCGATTCCAGTGAGGCTCGCCTGCGAGCCACTGTATGAAATGTGCACTGGGTCCGTAGCGTATCCTGCCACTGCGTAGGCCATTGCAACAGTGGTCACTTCGTCCATGTCGACAAACGTTTGCGAGTTGATCGTGCCACACGGGCCCACATATACCATGTCAGAAATTGCTGCGTTCGCTCCATAGCCACTCTGCGCGTCTCCTCCGGTCCCATAGAGATAGATCGGGGCACTGGCAGATGGACAACTGTAGCTAGGAAATTGGTAATCTCCATTTGAGTCCGTGAGCACGTAGTAGCCGATTTGGTCAGTTCCATCACCGCTTGTCAGTAACGAAACTGAGGCTGCTCCCGGAGTTGTGCTTTGTGCTGGAGTGAGAAGGTGGATATGACCACCCACGATAGGCGACTGTCCGCCGTGCATTGAACCCTGTTGGCCAGACGCTGTGACAAAGTTCGTTGCTGCACAAACGCACAAAAGGCTTAATTTGACGGACTTGAACATACTTTCTTCTCCTGAAGGTAAATCCTCAACAGCTCAGCTACGACAATCAGGACAACCCATCGCAAACCGAAAATAGTGATGTCACACATGTATAGCTTGAATGGCAAGCGCTCTCGAAGGAGAGCTGAGGCTCTCACAGGCGCATCGATCTTCAACTGGGGAGGGGATTCGAGAATAATTCGGAGAGTTCTTTGATGTCAGTGTTGAATATTTCCTGAAAGTAGCGTGAACGATAGAGCTTGTCAAGGAGAATGGAAACATAAGTTGAACTATTCATCTTCTCAACGGAAATGGGATCACTATGCAAGGCTGCAATGTAGGTGCGCCATGATGCTGACAATAGGTTCTATTTCGATATCCAAATCCAGCGAAATCTAATCTACTTGAAGGTATAGCGAATTGCTAAGTCAACACACTAATTACTTAAATTTGATGACTATAGTCAGCGCTAGATAAATAATTGGCAGACAAAGCAGTACTTAGACGATCCAGTTTATTAGTCATAAGTCGGAAATATTTAGCGTTATTTATTTTAATTTCTCTGTTTTGATGACTACAGTCAGCAAAACTCAGCATTCAAGAGGGGAAGGCGCTTAGGCTTTCTATTCTCCGCGCAGCGCAACTAGCGCCGCGAAGGAGAACTCTATGAAGAAGTTGGCTCAAGGCCTTATTCTGACACTTGTTCTTGCCAATGCTGTCGGAGCGACCGCACAGTCCACCCAGACAACCTCAACCCCAGACACCCAAACGGGAACAGACCCGGTTCCACCAGTTCCACCGAGTAAACCGAGCACCGCCATTACGGTTGTCCTCACAATGCTTGGAATCGTCCTATAATGAATGAGGCGTAGCACGAATTCTGCCTCCTAGGGGACGTGCCGGTGAATATTTCGAACCTCGACGGCGGCCTCTGGGTGGCAGGTTTCGTTTGCCACTGTATCCTGTTCGCTATTCTTCTACTGCGACGACTCTACAAACCTTTCCCGCTATTCAGCGCATTTGTGGGCTTCAGCGCACTTCGGACAATAATACTGTTTTGCCTATACCATCTGTCGCTCCCAACACTGTACCTAAACACATATTGGTGTATGGTCGCGGTTGATACATTTCTTCAATTCGGCCTGATTTGGGAGGTCGCAAGCAAAGTCTTCCGAAGAAGAGGGGCCTGGGTTCGAGACATTCGAGGACAACTCATTAGCTGGACGCTCGCCAGCGTTGCGGTTGCAACATATTTAGCCTTTCTCAATAAACCATCAGGCAATGGTCTATTCCAGAGTGCAGTATTGTTAGCAAACTTCTTTCCCGCAGTACTCATTTCGGAGCTCTTTGTCGTCATGCTGGCAGTATCCTCCGATGCGGGCCTCGATTGGAGGGATCATGTTGCGAGCATTGCTATCGGCTTGGCTGCGTTCAACTTCCCGGCCGTAGTGCTCGAGACAATCAGTAGCCTTCACGGATTTGACGCGAATGGGTATCTTGACGTTCGACTACAGACTGCACGCAAGCTGCTCTACCTTGCTTGTGTGGTGTTTTGGGGCTATGCGCTTTGGCGCCCCGAACCAGCATCGCGCACCATGTCACCAAGAATGGAGGGACAGGTTCTGGCTCTACAGGATGCACTAATCAGGAAAGAGACTTTTTGGAGGGATCAATGAATACGCGATTGCTGGTCTCTTTGATTTCTACGACTGTCATTTTGAGCATACTCGTAGCGATCGCCATAAGGTACGTCAGGAGGTTGCGGAATTCGCACGACACAACTTGGGAGGGTCTTATGCAGCAGCTTGTTCCCGTGGATCGACGCGCAATCGAAACCGTCGCGCTGGATGTAGTGGAACCATCAGGCGCACTGAAATCTGATGACCATCAGAGAGAATTAGGGCGGCAGGACATCTGGAGACTTCTCGGTGGCATGGAGGGGATCAATCGAATAGAGAGCAATTCCCGTGTCCTCATCGAGATCGCTCTTTACTTACAACATTGGCATCCAGAAACAGCCAATATGGCCGAGGAGTTGCGCCTTGAGGCTCATAAGCTTGAATGGCATATTAGCCGACTGCGTGCTGCGGAAAAAAACCACTGCCTAGAACTTCACTTTCATTCATACGGGCAGAGCGCTGCAGTCTCGTACTACCGGATGTTGAAGCAGATCATTACTCTGTACCAGTGTGGCGAAGACTCGCTGCTCGGGGATCTACAGCGGGCTATCTAACAACGCCTTAGGAGGTACCAAATCTTGGCATTAGAATTTCAGATACGGACGGCGATCCGTCCCGGAATAGGCAACGGCGCCCACAATCTCGACCTCATGTTTCAGCTTGAGAGGTTGGAGCAGTGCTTTATTCGGTAGCGCTCCAAGCGGATGTTGAACGATCTTCACCATATCGCCGGCGTCGACCAGATCGCACCAACAGCAAAAATAGCCCTCGTGGGTATGGATCAGAAAGATCGGGCGCTGCAGCTCGTTTTCATAATATTTCTCTTTGGGGACGGCAGTACACTCCCGATCAATGACCAGGAACGACCCCGGAACAATGAGCGGGAAGATACACAAATCCGTCCGACCTACAACTGCCCTGATGTATCGCTTTCTGTCCAGAAAAGGGTGAGATATCTTGGCGACGCTACCGTCTGCAATCGCTACAAGCCGTGTATCCTCTGGAACCGACCCCTCAGGGAACGCAGCCACAAGCATGGCGGAAAATGCTTCTGCCAGCCTTCCTTCCCGAACATACTGCGTGAATTCAGGACCTCCGAGAAAATCTTCAACTAGTGAGACTTTTTGCGGAGGCCTGCATAGGTTGAACAAGGTCGTGGTTCCCTTGCTCAGGATCTCGCTCGTAGAGACCATTTTGGCCATCGACATATTGATGACGGATCGTTGACCATTTTCGAGCTTGGTGAGGTAGGTGGAGTCCACGATATAAGATTCGTCTCCCCAAGCCTCCGCCAGTAGGCGGCTCTTTGCTTCCACGCCTCGCGTTGAAAGTCCCCAGGATTCCCGAAAACGGCGGAATATCTCTCCTCGATGTAGCACTCTGTTTCCCTTCAGACCAAAATTGCTGTTTCGGAAACATCATTCCGTCGAGTGCAAACCCTGCACTGCCGCTGATGCCTTAAGGCCTCTTACTTATTACAAAAGCTATAAACGTAACGGAGGAATCACTCTGGAAAAAAATTAGGCAAATGTCGTTCCCAACGTATAGTGCGAAGCCAAACCTTGGGAAGAGGTGAATGGTTCATAGTATCTACACTAAATTGTACTCCGGCTCCAAACGAGGTAAAGGCTTTCAAACCTCTCCCCCTTGGGGGCGCTTTTGGACGACTCATCCCGGCTAAACCTAGCTAGCTTTGAGAATGAAGTCAATCGTTCCAGGCGATCCAAACCGCGGCGTTCATCCAAATTTCACCGAACGAGCACGGATACCAAACCAGATTTGTCCGCGGATCCTCGGGAACTGGCAGGACTCGATTGACACCAACGCCCGCAGGGTGTAAGCGGCGGCTAGGCCCACACACTACTTTTCAATTAGGCTCTGTTGCATTAACTGGTTTGACCGCAGCTTGACTCGCTGCGTTGTTCCATCAGGCCACGACCGGCGAACAGAAGAGCGCCCGAATCTTTTTGAACGCGCCGAATCGGCATCTCGAAAACCACGCTCCCGTCGAGTTCGTCGCGAGCGGAAATCTTATGCCGCTTGAGGCGCTTGTCGAGGCCATGACCACAAGGTAACCAGCATAACGAAAACGATTTGAACTCCACTGACCCATTTCTCGGTCTTCTAGCGAATATTCCGTTCAGACGTTTCGGGATTCAGCAGTCAAATCGAGCACGGAACTCTCCCGAAACTTGATATTTACGTATTCCCAACTGTGGTTCTAAGGACTACAATAGTTTTATGGCGAAGCCGTCACCAAAAGTTCCGGCTGGAAAGCCCGCAAAAGCGAAACCTGAGGGATTCCCCGCGTCAGAGGAGAAGTTTGCACTCTTCGGGAACAAACCCTTTATGCGGTTTGTCAAAGATTTTGGCGCATCGAACGAGGATCTTTTGGAGATGGTTGCGAGCATACCTGATGCGGATCTCGGAGGCGGTGTTTTCAAGTTCCGTCTTGCTCGCGCTGGCGAAGGTACAAGCGGCGGTGCTCGAACGATCGTCGCCATGAAGGCGAAAACTCGGGCAGTCATGATGTTCGGGTTTGAGAAGAAAGATCAGGCAAACATCAGCGCCAAAGAGCTGAGGGTTTTTAGGAAGCTCGCCAAAACGTATCTTGAACGCTCAGCCGAAGAGGTGGAAAAGCTGGTCAAGCTCGGGGAACTCATTGCGGTTCTTCCGAAGAAAAACGGCAAGGCAACGTAGACCAGAGCGAAGTGTAAGCCATCAATGCAAAGGAGTGCGAGCATGGCAAATCAAGTGAAGTCGATAGTTTTCAAAAAGCATCATCCAAAGAAGGTCGGTTCACGCTACACCGCAAAAGCTACCTCTAAGGGCAGGAGCTATGGAAGTCCTGCGCTTGCTGCGATCCATGAAGCCGCCGAGGGCTTGCATAAGGCTGGGATGATTGATGGCACAACCATGCGGGAGTTCGACCAGGAATGCCTTACACCCATCGTCGATTTGTCTCCGGCCCTCATTCGTAAAATTCGAATGAGAGCATCGATCAGCCAAGCGGTATTCGCTGCTCACCTCAATGTGACAACTGGGGTGGTGAGCAAATGGGAGCGTGGGGAGAAACAGCCGCGTGGTCCTGCAGCTAAACTGCTTTCTCTTGCTGTCAAGAATGGAATCGCGTCAATCGCTTAAGCTTTCCAATCTGCCTCGGGCTGAATCAAGCGCTGATTGGCGTTACGAAGTCGTCACGCATGCGAAAAGCCGCGGAAGAACCGAGATCGATCAAAGTATCAAGAAGCATGAGAACAGCTTCACGAAGTGCTGACTTCCCCTTCAAAAGGAGGGGCTTGGAATACACATATCGTTGCAGCAAAACTTCCATGCGGTATCTCGTATTGCTATTCCCAAGCAGTGATCGTGGGTCGCCTTCACTAGCCTTGTTCCAAACGCGTGTAAAAGCTTGCGGCAGAGACTGCTCTCCCACGTGATAGAGCAGACGGACGTAGGCATCCATCACCGTAGCAGACGGCCCGAGGCTCTCGAACAGATCTTCAATCAGGTAGACGTAACCTTCGAGCGACCGCCAATGCCGCGTCGTCTCCTTCCATTGGGTCCCGAGGAACAATGCGTGAATCATTTCACCCCCGCTTGAGTGCTCCCTATCGATGTTTCTGATCCAAGGAGCCGTCCTGGTCCGAGTTGCAAAAAGCTTCCACAGTTCCCAAAACTGCTTTGTGTTTGGCTGTTGATCTTCAACGTGCAAAATTCCGCGGACCACATCTTCGACTTCGCCAGGATGTTTAACAATTGCTTCTACGATAGGCGCGATCGTGATGAGCGCTGTCTCGAGTGGGGCGAGTAAGACAAACTGCTCAATCAAATCGGCTAGCCCTAGGTCTGCTTCGATACGCCTCTCCCGTCTCCGATCATGATCATGTTTGGTCTCCCAGACGGCTACCAGACGTTCTGCTGCGCGACGAAAGGCTTTGACCGTTAGAGGCTCGGCGGGGACGGCCTTCAAGATTGTGAGTACCTTGTTCTGCGCCTCGGCTCCATGCCATTCATCAAGCTGCACGCTGTCGTAAGCTTGTTCCTTCATAAAATTCGGCTTCCAAAACTCGGACCGAACCTTTGTGGCGGATTCCAAGGCCATATCTTCGTACGACCTTCTCTTTTGGTAAGGTCTAGCACTCTCACGGGTGTGAAGATCCGCCAGCAAGGAGGCTTCTTTGGCGATCGCCTGAACACTTCGTAGCGCTAGATTGGGCTGCGTCCCCCAGATCAGAGACACCGCATGAACGACATACCAACGAACCTCATCGACCGGATGGGTCAGGGCCATCGGCACAATCCGATCAATTATGGCTTTCTGCTTCTTGGTCAGCACTCGCGAGGGGAGCGTCATCGCGGCCGCTGCGCAACTGCGATCGGGCGACATTTCGTTTCGCTGCATGGTTGCGATGTGATGCCAGTTGTTTGCTCGGGCTTCAACTGCAGCAGCGATCATCACAATTGCCCAATCCCGTTCTTCCTCCGAAAGCTTGTCCCAATGATCCCGAGCAACGAAGGCAGCTGTAATAGCCGGTCCTCCCGAAGTCCACTCGTCCAGTGGCTCTTCCTCATTAAAATCATCCGTTGGTGCCATCGCGGCTGCTAAACGTTCTCGCCATGTCGCGAGTTCTTTTTCCGACAATTCTCCTTTGAAAGCCTTGAACGCCCACATTAGAAGACCCGTTCTCTGCTGCTGTCGAAACATCGACGGGTTCGTACGGTCCAAAAGCTCTTGAATATCCGGTTCCGGCGCATCGGCTTCCATGAGCACGAACCCGTCTTTGCGCAATTCTTCTGGAGTGCCGACCTCATTCGCAACCTTGTATCCGCGGAAATCCATCCGATGGAGGGCGAGTCGCCAGAGTCGATCTTCATCATCTTGGTTGTCTACAGGACCAAGGGCGGCGCGAAGTTCGTCAAGCCTTGTTTGCACACGCGGAGCAAAATGCGTCATCTGGAGATTGCGAACGGCTGCTTCGAGATCATCTTTGCGGCTCGGCCATTTATCTGCTTCGTCGCGCTCGCGTTCCATTACCCTCTGATGTGGATCATTCCTAAGTCCGGCAAACATCTGCGACGGAGGCGAAATATCGGCTACCATACGTCCCCGATCGAGTGCAAAGTACTCTTTCACGGACATTAGGCACAGAATTGTTTCGCCAGTTTGGAATGGAAATGCTGTCGCTACGGCGGCCACCACTCCTGCGATCGCTGCACACTCCGTCCTTGAAAGAAGCTCAATGAGTGTCTGATCCAATAGGTCCGGCAACTGCTTGGCCAACTCGCGGAGCCACCGCTCTAAGGCCATCAGATAACACTGAAGAACGTTGGGTCCTACCGAGGTACCCCGATAGAGCTGCCACAGCAGCCCGTTCGCCCAGTGTGTCTTAGTCCTGCTATCCGACAACGTCGGATTCACTTCGAATGCTGGCTCAAGCGGGTTTGGAAGATGTGGATGAGTGTAGTGCTCCACTACCTCGTTGAAGAGCTCGACAACGAAGTCGATCGCAACTTGTGGATGTTGGCGGAGCAAGGCAAGCATTGGTGTACGGTAAGCGCTTTCCGGAAAGTAGTGATATCCGGCGCGATCCTTCAGACCGAAGTAGGGTTCAACCTCGGTCATGCTCGACCATCCGTATTCGTCTTTCGCGTCTTCATTGGTAGACAACAGATGAGCTCGAAGAGCCAATACGAGAGCGGCACTACAATCCCGAGCCGTGGCAAAGCTCACGTAGAATGCGCCGCTAAAGAGCATCTCGCGTAGCTCCTCAGCGACTCGAGACCGTTCGCGGTCCCTGTTTTTCGGCGCAAGCAGCATCGCTTCGTACCGTACCAAATCCGCTTTCGGAATCTTCGACAGTATTTCGATTGTTCTCTTCAACTCATCTTTATGGCGATAGTTGTCGAAGTATTCAAGAAGCAAATAGGCGAGCGCTGCCACATCTTTCGATCCGTCAGGATATGGCTCCTGCAACGAGATGCCCTTCGTCCAATCTTCCAGAAGCCCAAGCACGAGCAGGTCTCGGTCATCGTTAGACTCTGATGCGTTCCAGTTTCGTCTCACGACTCCGATGACAGCAGCCCACGCACCGCCTTTTGGCAGGCTGAACGCCCCGATATGCCCTTGTGCCCAGTCGGGAGTTGTTACACAGGCTAGACGTAGCAGATGAATGGAACGCCTCAGAAGGACCTGATCGTCTGCGATCAAATCTGACTCGTTGCTGGCGACTAAGGATCTTGCTCCCGCTGACTGCAGCAGGGCCACGATCGTATCATCTGCAAAGCTTGCCGTGAGTTTCTGCGACGTAAGAGCTTCTCGAAATATCGACTGACCGATAGTCGGTTGCGATTCCAGTAGTTCTCCCATCCACTTGCGATACGCGCGACGCAGGGCAGGGTGGCCTCCGATATTGTTCTGAAACTCTGCGAGATCCTCGCCAACTTGACCGTACAGTCGGTTCAACCATCGAAGGATCGACCAGTCCTCAAGGACATCGTGCGCGGGAGCTACAAGATCCCAATCGTCCGCGGGATGAAAAACGAGCGAGTCCTGAATCAGGGAAGCCAGGGCTTCACTATCGAGTTCCGATGAAGACGCGTAAATACTGAGGGCGCGGGCTCGCCGAAGAGCGATTTCAATGAAGGTAGCATCTCGCTTCTGCGGTAGTCCGAGTCCTAGCTTTTGGTCACCACGGATAATCTCCCTCCAGAACAGATCACGAAAGGCCTTCTCGCTCTCGGGCAACAACTCTTCTTTCGACCAGAAAATGGCACGAGCCTTGTCTAGAACATAGGCGTTCGCCAAGACTTTTCGGAGATGCGAACTGGCAAGCGGGATCGCGAG
This sequence comes from Acidobacteriaceae bacterium, assembly GCA_049578265.1. GTDB lineage: Bacteria > Acidobacteriota > Terriglobia > Terriglobales > Acidobacteriaceae > Granulicella. The sequence continues at coordinate 12,227 of JBAULP010000005.1, read as the reverse complement.
ATTGGCGTCCTTCGCTTTTACTTCATCCAGTTCCTCATCGGACAAGGTGGGAATCGCAACTACCGAATAAGCTGAACCGAATTGGCCAAGAAAGGCTGCGCGCACGAGGTCGGCAGAATAGTCTCGACAGGTCAGGATGATGCGATACGCGGGATCATCCTTGACGAGTGTCAACAAATCAGCAAACGCATCACGTGTCGATTTCTCAAGCAGTCGCTCAACGCTGTCAACCAGGATGATTTTGCGGCCTTGGGCGGCAAGAACTGAGGTCAAGTTTGCGGCTCTGCCCTCGATGTTCGCCATCACGAACGTTGTGTCCAGATGTGGTTGGCCGAACTCTTCCGCTCGAAACGCGAACGCGAAATGTTCGTGGCTCAGAAGCTGAACGACTTCCTTGGCGACGGCCGATTTGCCGTTGCCCGCCGCTCCCGACAGCAAGACGATCCGCGAATCTTCAAGCGCATTCAACACCTCTTGCACTAAGTTGTGACGGGACAAATGTAGATCGTCCCCGATGGTTGACCGAATGCTCCTAAGAATGAGCTCCGTATGGCCCTGTAATCCGTCTATCATCGCGGGACGAGCATCGCCGGGGGCGTAATCTGCAATTAGGTTCTCGGGAAGGTCTTTTCGGCGGAATGCTCGGGCTGTTGTAGCCGCATCTGCAGCTAGGATGACCAATTCATTCCAAGTTCGAGATGCTGTGTCAGCCTTGTTATGCGACATTGTCGCGAACATGAGAAGGCTTTTAATATGAGCTTCGGATTGACGTGTGCTCGTCGCCAAGTCGAGACTGATAATGTGAAGCGCTTTCAATAATGGGAAAATTTCGGCTCGTCCGCAATCAGGGTGCCCTCCTTCCTTTACGATCTCAACGATTTCGGCGCAGTAGCGAACCGCTGTGGCGCTCAAAAAGCCAGGCTTCGTCAGTCTTGCGTCAAAGTCTGCACCGTCAACTGACGCCCTGGCACAATCCAATAAGCCGCCGAGGTGTTGTAGCAGGGTGTTGGAACCGCGTTGCACTACAAATGCAAAACGATCCCGTTCGACCGAGAAGAGGTCCTGGTTTTGGAAGTCACCCCAGAAATCAAGAATGGCATTGCGGAAGTCGGCGTCTACAGAACTTACCGTGAAACGGCGCTTTACCTGCCCTGCGAGCTTCCGCTCTTGTCCGGAAGCCGTTGTTCCCACTAGCAAAAAGTCATCCGTTTTCCAGCCCCGATATTCGGTTTGGAAAGCAATCTCGACCACGGAGCAATCGACCAGGACCGGGGGGATCGCTCCGACCAACAGCTGCGACAGGAGATAGCCGCCAACTGCCTGCTCGAATACATTACCTGCCCCGCCCGTTGAAGCCGGGCTCGAAACCGTCTTCTCTAAGGTCTCTTTATTTGACTTCGAAGGACTGATTAAGTCGCTCACTAGTTCCATCCCTTCTTCTTACGTAACACCCGCGAGGCATCATTGAATTCAGCCATGCGCTTGTTCATCACAGCTTTCAACTCGTCAGTGAACTTGGGCTCCCGATCCGGGTGATAGAGCATTGCGGCGCTCTTCTGTGCTTTCTTCAGTTCCGATTGCGTGAAGGTCGGAGGAAGTGCGAGCCTATCCTCTGGTTCGCTGTCCATCCGATGTTGGTCAATTTGATCGGCGTCGATCAACGACGGGCTATCGTTGCGCTGGTAGGGACTGTCGATGTCAACACGAAGACGACGAGGAATCGAGAAACGCACCGCTACCGTTTGCCCACGTTCGTCACGCCACTGGAGTGTTCTCGCTTGAGCGTTGTAATGGAGATCAGAATCTCCGACGTGGCAGGCAAGGTAGTCGTCAATAAAGTACTCGCTAAACGGCTTGCCGCTGCTCGATTCGTCACCCATGACCTGGTCAAGGGTGGACACTCGGATCCCCCTAGGGGCATATGACAAAAAGACCGCCGCTTCCCGCCAGTTGGACATTTTAAGGGCCTGCCGCTTCGGTTCCGCGCCGCGCGGCGTTCCCATCTTAGATTGAAAGAGAAGGCTCTTTTGACCTCCTCCCTCGAGACCACGCAAACGAATTTCGAATATACCGTCGGCGCCAATCTTCGCTTCGGTTGCATCTCTTCCGCGACCACGAAACTTCGTGTACTCGATCTTCCAATACCATGGTTGGCCGTCAACCTCGACCTTACGTTCGCCGGCCCCGAGTAATGCTCCCAGTTGCCCTGTAAACGTGTCTTCGTCTTCCGCCGCGGATAGGAAGCGCTCCTCGACTTCAGCCACCCGTTCTTCTACGTGCGCCTTGATCGCTGATTGGACCGCTTCCGGGATGTACAGGCGTCGCCGCATAGGGTTTGAGTAAGGCAAATGCCACAGGAGAGTTTTCGACGGTTGACAGAGAACATCCGAAGTTTTGGTCGTTCCAAACGACCTTGGGAACTATTTCTTCGAGTCCAAACATGGTAGCTTAGAGACTAGCTTGTGTGCGCATGACATCATGTCTGGCGGATGAGATAGGCGATAAAACCTACTTGCATACAAGTCAAACAATCAGAGATCAGAAGCCAATAGAGTTGGACGAAGTGAGACTATGCTGCCACACTGGCCGCATCGTCCTGAACGGTCTCGTTCAAAACGACCTTGCTTTTCCCCCCTTGGCTACCTGCGGCGATCTCCTCGAAATCAGCTACTTATCAACGCTTCTTATAAGCAGACGCTTCCCATTTATTGGACTCATCGTTTCGAAAGGCTCTACGTTGACGCATATCGCAACCGATCCTCGGTTGGTTGAGGTGCCAGTGCAGATCAAAGCTAGGCTCGATTCCCAGCCCATCCAGAGGTGGGCAAGACTCTTCTCAAAACAGACGCTACTCCGTGCCGCGCGTGAAGGGGCCTACTCTGGTCGCCCTTACATTCGCCGGCGTTGCTCATGCCCAAAGAACGATGGATTTCTCCGGGGCGCAAACCTTGATGGGTACCTTCAAAACGACCTTTTTGAACTCGGTCCGCGAAGCGGCAGAACAGCGCGGGTATGTCGTCGAAGGCTTCGCCCCGACCTCCCGCGCCGCGAACCAGCTCCGGGATGCGGGGATCTCTGCCGATACCTTACAGGGCTTCCTGGTTCGCGCCCGCCGGCCGAACAGCGACCGCCATCTGTACATGGTCGATGAATCCAGTCTCGCCAGCACCAAACAGGTGCGCGACTTCCTCACCAAGCTGGAATCCGGCGACCGTGCGTTGCTCATCGGAGATACCCGGCAGCATCAAGGTGTCGAAGTTGGCAAGCCCTTCGAGCAGTTGGTCAACGCAGGGATGAAGACGGCCCAGCTTGACCAGATCGCCCGCCAACGAGAGGCCCCCGAGCTGTTGAAGGCCGTCGAGCATTTGTCGCGTGGCGAAATCGCCGAAGGTGTGGCGCTCTTGGAACGGCAGTGCCGTGTCACCGAGATCGCCGATCCGCAGCAACGCATCGCGGCGATTGCGCGGAGCTAAGCCGCCAGCCCGGACAACACCATCGTTGTTTCTCCCGATAATGCCTCGCGCCGTCAGATCAACGCTTTGCGAAGACATGGGACAACAACCTGCGTTCGCAAGGATTCGCCAAAGCCTTTACGGACAAGTGCCTTCTCGGCTAGTCCGCTCCCCCTGGAGCGGAACCAATGCAACAGAACCGCCTCACCTGGTCTACGCGCAATGAGCGCGAAGCAAGGCCTCACTTTCGATCTGAACCCCGTTCAAACCTGGCGGAGTCGCCGACAAAACCATGATCAGTTTCCGTCAAATCAACCAACATAAGCGCTCGAAGCGCTTTTCAACCCAATTTCAACCCACCGTAAAAATTCGATCAACCTATTTTCAACAACTTAGTCCTCTTTGAAGCTCCCAACAGTGCGGTCTAACTCGTTGATAATAAGAATGTTACGTCACTCATAACCCAAAGGTCGTAGGTTCAAATCCTACCCCCGCAACCAAAGAATCAATAAGTTACGAGATTAGCTGCGAAGCTTGAGGGCGCAATAAGGGCGCATTAAACATTGCACCCTCGGCTAAGAGTTCCTCGACCAGCCCCGCGTTCGCGGGGCGTGTCAGTTTTAGCATGGCATTCTGTCCATACTGCATCGTCATATCAATCGAGCTGTGCCGCATGAGCTTCTGCTGCACCTCCGGCGCAACCCCGGAGTTGCCCAGCCGGGCACGGTAGGTGTGCCGGAAGTTGTGCCATCCCAGGTTCGGGATGCCCGCCTTCTTCCCCGCTGGAGCCAGATGGTCCTTGCGGAGCGAGGTGGCATGGTAGGGTCGGCCCGTATCAATATTGCCGAACAGCCACCCGTTCACGCTTTGCTCCCGCGCCTGCCAAGCCCGAAGCTCCTGAACCAGCAACTCGTGCAGAGGAAGCACGGAGGCAGAGGCCAGGGTCTTCACCTCATCCTCGTACTTGCCCACGACCGAGCGTTCAATCGTGAGTGTCGCCTGATCGAAGTCGATGTCCTTCCACCGCAGCCCCAGAATCTCACTGATACGCATACCCGTGTTCATGGCCAGGACAACCAAGAGCCGGGCGTGCGGAGCCAGGTGAGAGAGGATCACGTAATACTGCTGTGGCGTCAACAGGTAGATGACCCGGACACGCCTGCTCGTTCCTTTCAGTTCGATCAGGCCCATTGGGTTACGCTGGCAGTCCAGATAGCGCCAACGCATCGCGTACTCAAACAGCCGGTGCATGACCGCGCGGGTATGCAGCTTGCTCTTGGGCGCGAGGTCGCGGGGCGTATCCCCTTTCTTCCTCGGCCTGGTCTGCAATCCCTTGATCCACTGCTCCACCGCCATCGGGTCCTTTGCCATATCGACGACGCGCACATCCTCCCATTCCGGCAGGATGCGCGAATTCAGCATGGACCTGAGAGGCCCGGCTGTGGATTGACGTTCTGGGATTGCCTCTTGCAAGTAGCGCCTCACCAGTTGACCGAAGGTTGCGACTTCGATGGAGTTGTTGATCTCGGCAGTGAACTTTGCCGCCGTTCGTTGCGCCTCTGCCCTGGTCCGAAGTTGCTTGGTCGTACCCAGGGTTCGAGACTTGTCTATGTCTCCTTCCCGCCAGCGTAGAACCCATACATCCGGTCCCTTGCTACGGGCTTTCCGAACGATCCAGCCCTGCTGGAACGTCTGCCGCTCTTTGTTTTTCATTTGCCGCTTCCTCCTTGTGTGAGCGGCGCGGATGATGGTGTCAAGGATACCTCTGCCTGCATCCTGTCGGCCAGTTCCGAGATGAGAAATCGCCAGCGCTTACGCACCCCATTCGTGATCGAGTGGGCCGGAATCCTACCTTCGCGGGCCAGCCGTTTCACGGTTATCGGAGAGCAGCGCAGAAAGGCGGCGGCTTCCTGTGCTGTAACAAATGCCTCGCGGTCGGATTGGTTCATCACTCGCACCTCAACGTTTGGCCGTGCGATGGGCGTGCTGGTGCTTCCGCAACGGTCAACAACCTCAAATTAGGCGTCCAACCGCTTCCAGACCATTGCAAAATTCGCGGGGTGTGTGCAGTTTCTGCGCATCGCTCATCCAGGCAGCCGATTCATGCCGGAGAGTGCCGTTAGATTGATTTTCGTGTTCAGAACACTCGCAGATCGTAGTCTTCGCTGAGTCGGGCACGCACTCGGGGTTTTACCGGCGTCCCATCACCCCATCGCACAACCGCCATGCGCTGGGGACCCCGATTCTGCGGCACGGCGGGCTCTGCTTTTTTGAACTTAACAAAAAAAGCGCCCTTGGCCTTGGAAGCCTGACCCACTCGCGTCGCTTCGCGCGGTGTGCCCCGACTCATCGGGAGACCACACAAGACGGAGTGACATCATGAACACGAATACGATCCAACAGCAGCTTCCAGTCAATACCATTCTTCGCGGCGACTGCATCGAGAAGATGCGCAAAATGCCAGCACTCAGCGTCGATTTCATCCTCACCGATCCGCCCTATCTCGTGAACTACCGCGACCGCGACGGACGCACCATTCAGAACGATGCGAACGGCGACTGGCTCAAACCCGCAATGCGGGAAGCGTACCGCGTACTGAAGCAGGACCGAGTGGCCATCATGTTCTACGGTTGGACGAAAGTCGATGAGTTCTTCGCAGCATGGAAAGACGCGGGTTTTCAGCCTGTCGGACACCTGGTGTTCCGCAAGACCTACAGCTCAAAGAGCAGGTTCCTCAGCTATCGGCACGAGCAGGCGTACTTGCTGGCAAAGGGCAGGCCGCCGTTGCCCAAGTACCCACTCGCAGACGTGATGGACATGCCGTACAGCGGCAACAAGCTGCATCCCACGCAGAAGCCTGTAGCGGCCTTAGCCCCTCTGGTTCGTAGCTTCTCTCTACCAGATGAGTTGGTACTCGATCCCTTCGCAGGCAGCGGCAGCACCTGCGCGGCAGCGGCACTGACAGGCCGCAAGTACATCGGCATCGAGATGGACGAAGCATACTTCCAGCAGGCCGCGAGCAGGCTCGATCGAGTGAAAGAGAGGATCGCCGCCAGACGGTCTTCTTCATTCCCACGCTCCGCAGATGATACGTGCGTGCCGTTGCGCCTCAAGGCGAACCATTGCTCGGCGATGTGATCCTCGCAACCTTGACCCGCGCCGTCCCGCACGTTCTTTGCAGTTCATCGTGGGAATAAATGGGTCTGTGCATCCTGCACCCTAAAGCCCGTATCTTCCCCACCCGTCATCGCTTCATTGCAACGCTGAATGGCGTCCGCCGCCGCATATTCATTGATGTTTCCATCTCGCTGAAGGGATGTGCGGAAACTGCACACACCCTTCAAATTCTGCAATGGTCATGCACCCGCTTCAGCCTTACCTTCGCTCCATGACGTTGCGACGGGGAGTCTCGACTCGCCGGAGATGCAAACGAAAGGAGCAGATATGCCAGCAGATCTTTCCACCCAACGGCCACACTTCCGGCGATTGCGCGCGCAGTGCCGGAGGTGGCTTATCCCATCGCTGATAATCCTCAGCGCACTGCCGGTTTACGCACAAAGCACCGGCAGCGACCCGTGGGACAACGCAGTCAACGTACTCAAAACCGCCTTCACCGGCACGATTGCAACCGGGCTGTCGCTGGTCGCCATCGTGGTCGGCGGGCTGATGTTCGCCTACGGCGAAGGCCAGTCGAAAAAGATGCTGGCCGGCATTGTCTTCGGCGTCGGCATGGCTATCGGCGCGGTTAATTTCATGTCCTGGCTGTTTCCCAGCTAGGCCAACAGAGAGGAGGTGATCCATGTCCAGGTCGGGAGACGGCAGAGTGAGTCCGGTATTCAAGGCCATGAATCGTCCCCTGACCATTCTGGGAGCGGAGCGACGGTTGTTCTTCGTCGCTCTGATTTCCGGGGGCGCCATCTTCTCCGCACTGCATTCGTTGTTTGGCGGAATTGGCTTGTTCATCGCCGGCCTCATCATTGCCCGCATCGCCACCAAGCATGATGTTGAGATTCTGCGCGTGCTGTTCAACTCCGGCAAGTTCCGCCGCCGCTACGACCCCATGAAAGCTGACGAGACACAGATACACATTGCGAGGCGCGATGGTCAAGGTTGAGCACATTACGAAGGATTGGAAAGAGGCTGGCTCCTTCGCCGCGCAGGTGAACCTGTACGGCTTCTGGGACGAGCACTCGTTTCTCACCAAGACCGGCGACTTAGGCTGTGCGCTGCGCATCGGCGGCATCGACTACGAAAGCTTAGACCGTGCCGGACGCGACTATGCGGTCAAGCGCCTCGAAGCGGCCTTCCGCTCGCTCGATGACAAGTGCCGTCTCTATCAGATTCTGTTCAAGCGCAACCGTCCGCACATACCTCACACGGAGTATGAGAACCCGCTGATCCGCGCCGCTGTCGAGCAGCGCACCGCCTTCCTCGAAGCGAAGGCCGACCGGCTCTACAGCATCGAGATTTTCTGGATTGTGATGATCGACGGCAGCTATGCGAAGACAGGTCTGCTGCACGCCCTATCTCAATTGCCGAAGAAGCCGCGCGCCTCGCTCCGCGACTTGCACGCCCTGTTCTCCGGCAACAAAGAGCGCACGCTGCTCTACGAGCAGATCGAGCGCGACCGGATGCGCTTGCAGCAAAAGGTAAACAGTTTGAGTGGACAGCTAAACGACCTCATGACGGTCGAGCTGCCAGGGGCAGAGGAGACGTTTCGCATACTGCGCCGTCTCACCAACCTCCGCCCCTCCAAGATCAACGACGCTCCGCTGTGCGATGCGCGTCATCTCGATTGGCAGGTGTGCGACTCAGAGCTGGAAGCTCATCGCGGCTACCTTCGCCTGGATGATGAATACCTCCGCATCCTTACGCTGAAAGAGCTTCCCGGAGAGACACGGCCCCTGGTCCTCAATGGCCTCCTCGATATCCCGGCCAACTTCCATGTTGTCACCGAATGGCACCCCGTAGACAACGCCAAGGCCCGCAAGGAAATCGCGTCCCGCCGCCGGCACCACCACAACTCGAAGACCAGCTTCGTCTCGAATCTTCAGGACCGCGAGAGCACCGGCAATCAGGACAACCTCGTCGATGACTCCAAAGCCGCCGCCGTCGCGGAGCTGGGTGGCGCCCTGACGGCGTTGGGGATGGAGGGCAAGAACCTCGGCGAGTTCACTTTCACGGTTGTGATCTACGACGAGGACCGTACCCGTCTGGAACAGACTGCTGCCGAGTTTCAGAAGCTGTTTACCCAGCATGACGGGTTGCTGTACGAGGAACGTTACAACCTCCTCAATGCGTTCTTCGCCACGGTGCCCGGCAACAAGCAGTTCAATCTGCGCAAGCAGTGGGCGCTCAATTCCAACTACGCCGACCTGTCGTTTCTCTTCACCATCGACACCGGATCGCCGCAGAACGCGCATCTCGAACGCGAGTACGCCGCTGTTCTCGAATCGGTACACGGCACGCCATATTACATGAACCTGCACGCGGGCGACGTGGCCCACACGCTATTGCTCGGAGCAACTGGCGCCGGTAAGTCCTTTACGCTGGCCTCCATCATCCAGGCATTGCAAAAGTATGGGCCGCTCACCTTCATTTTCGATGTCGGCGGCAGCTACGAGACACTGACCCGCGTCTTCGGCGGCACGTACCTGAACGTCGGACTCAAGACCCCCGGCTTCAGCATCAATCCGTTTTCGCTGGAGCCCACACACGAGAGCCTCAACTTCCTGTATCTGTTCATGCGGGTCCTGATCGAAGGCCAGGGCAAGTACACGCTGACGGGTGACGATGAAAAGGCATTATTCGCTGCGATCGAGCGAGCTTACAAGCTGCCGCGTGAGATACGGACGCTGACGAACTTCGCATCCATCCTCGGTCCGCTCGGGGAGCGGCTGCAACGATGGACCGGCAAGGGGCAGTTCGGCTATCTCTTCGACAACGCCGAGGACACCCTCACCTTCGCGCGCTTCCAGACCTTCAACTTCGACGGCTGGTCGGATTACCCGGACATCCTGGAACCGCTGCTGTTTTACGTTTTACAGCGGGCATCGTCGGAGATCGAAAAGCCCGAGAATACCGCCATATTCAAGGTGTTTCTCGCCGACGAAGCTTCGATCTTCCTGAAGAATGCCATCATCCGCGATTGGGTGGTGCGGGCGGAGCGGACGTGGCGCAAGAAAAACGCCGCGATGATTCTGGCGACGCAGTCGGTGGTGGAGCTGGCCGATGCCGGTGTGCTCAACATCATTAACGAGTCCTGCCCAACCAAGATCTTTCTAGCGAACCCTAACATCGACCGCAAGCTGTACACCGAGATATTCCAGCTCAGCGACACTCAGCTTGAGCTGTTCGAGTCGCTGGTGCCCAAGCGCGAACTGCTGCTGATCCAGCCACGCGGCACGAAAAAGCTGGTGCTGGAAGTCGATGCGTTGACGTATTGGGTTGCCACCAACAACGCACGCGACAACATCCGCAAACAAGATTACTTCGCCCGCTTCGGCCCGGAGCAGGGATTGCTGCGTCTGGCCGAAGACTACCCCAACCCACTCAACCAATAAGGAGACACATGAACCGCACACCCATCATCCCGCTTTTACTTGGCCTCGCCGCGACCGTGGCCCACGGCCAGCAGTCCGCTCGGCTTGTCCACTATCACGCCAACGACATCGTGAGCATCCACGCCAAGATGCGCTACACGACTCTCATCGAGCTGCCTGCCACGGAGAAGATTCTGGAGGTCGCCACCGGAGATAAGGACTTCTGGATCATCGACGCGGTCGGCAATTACTGCTTTCTGCATCCGGCGAAAGAAGGCATTCACTCCGACCTCAACCTGATTACCGACAAAGGCAATGTGTACTCGTTCACGCTGGACGATGTCGAGTCCGGCGATCCCGACCTGAAGGTCGTCATCGAGCCGTCCGACCCGTCCTCGCTTGCCGCCGCCAGTGGCGCTGACAAGCTGGTATCTGCCAGCGAAGTTGCCGCCGCACAAGCACGGGCGCAACTTGCCCAGACCCGCGCCGCTGCTGCAGTCGAGCAGTTCCGCGCCGATTACCCTACCCAGGCGCTCCGGTTCGATTACGCCTTCCACGATAAAAAGCCGTTCGATGTTTCGGCCATCTACCACGACGGCAAGTTCACCTACATCAAGTCGTCGGCCTCGGAGAAGTTCTCCATCTACGAGCTGAAGGATGGCAAGCCAGACCTCATCACCTTTCAGTTGCAGGACGGCACCTACGTCATCCCCACGGTAGTCGATAAGGGCTATCTCGAAATCGGCAAGCACAAGCTCAGCTTCGAGCGGAAGGGTGAGTAGATGATGCCGATGGCTGACGAAAAGCAGACGCCCCCAACGGAGCCGCAGCTAGCGCCTCCCTCCACCGACAACGCTACCGGCGTGCGCGACAAGCGCACCCGACCGGAGGGCGTTGTTCCGAAGCAGGCGCAGGGCTATGTCATGGCGGGACTCGCAGTGCTCATCCTGATGGCCGTGATGTTCTCGAAGAACCATGCCAAGCCCGCGCCGAAAGACACGGCGGGCTCTCCGCTGACCGTGTCCACGGACGCAAACCAGCGGAAGATCCAGGAGTTGGAGCAGGACTTGAGCGCCGACCAGCGCCAGAGTCAGCAGCAGGCCGAAGCACTAAGAACAGGCGTGTCTGTTTCGCCAGCAGGCGCGGTGAATCCAGCCGGCACGTTACAGCCGGGTGTTGCGGCTCCTGCTGCGCAGTTGCCACCGCCTGTCGCAGTTCAGCCCACCGAGCCGCCCCGCGATCCCGTCGCGGATGCGGAGAAGGCGATGGCCTTCAAAGCCCGCTTTGCGTCCAACCTCGTCTCTGCCAATGATGGCGCTTCGCACCCATTGGCGGAGTCTGCCGACCTCACGGAAACTGCTCCGGCTCGCTCTTCGAGCCTGCCGCCGATGCCGCCAACCCAGGCTACGACTGCCGCAACGAATAATCCGGCGGAGAAAAAGCGTGCGCCGGAGGTGAACGTCAACTCTGCCCACGGCCAGCCCTATGTGGTTTTTGAAGGCACCACCATCGACACGGTACTGGTGAATCGTCTGGATGGAGAGTTTGCTGGCCCGTTGAAGGTGATGGTCACGAACCCAATTTACAGCCAGGACCGCCAGCATCTGCTCATCCCCGAAGGCACGTTCATTTTGGGCGACGTGCAGAAGGTCTCCGGCATGGGCCAAAAACGCCTTGCTGTCACCTTCCATCGCCTGCTCATGCCGGACGGCTACTCCGTCGATCTCGACCAGTTCCACGGTCTCGATCAGATCGGCGAAGAGGGGCTGAAAGACAAGGTCAACAACCACTACTTTGAAATCTTTGGTGCATCTATTGCTTTAGGTGTGATTGCCGGTGCGAGCGAGATTACGCAGGGCGGCGGCACGATCAGCACCAGTGGTTCCCAGGCTTTCACCACTGGCACCGCAGGCAGCATCTCCCAATCCGCAAACACTATCCTGGATCGCTTCATGCAGATTCCCCCCACCATCACGATTCGGGAGGGCTACCGCGTGAAGATTTATTTCACGCAGGACATGCTCTTGCCTGTGTATACCAACCACACGATTCCGCAAACGTTCTGAGGAGGTTCCCGATGAAGTACAGCTCCTTCCCCGTCGTTGCTCTGCTGGCTTTCACCATGGCATTCACTGGCTGCAAGAAGCAAGAACAATGCGCCTCTGGCGATACACCGGAAGTCTGCAAAGGTGTTCAGGAGTGCTTCAAGTCCGGCACAGCCGTCGAAGTTTGC
>JBAULP010000004.1:0-36191 GCA_049578265.1 Acidobacteriaceae bacterium | reverse complement strand
ACCTGAGGTCGCGCCTCTGCCTTTTGGTGCGGGTCTAATTTGTGGGCGTGAGGGTTACGAGGACCGTGTCGTTCTGGTGCATGGGGAAGGTTTGGTCGAAGTGGTTGTTGGTGATGCGGAGGGTGCGGGTTTCGGTGGGGGCTCCGCTGGCTGCGTGGTTGAGGGATTGGACTTGCGCGGGGGAGAGGTTGTCGGGTGAGCCCATGTGGAGGTAGGCGGTGTAGGCGTCGTTCTGCTCGTAGCCGGTGCGGTAGATGTTGAGTTGATAGGTGCCGTTGGCGAGGTGGTCGATGAGGAGATGCGTGGGTGGGGCGCGGAGGGCGGGCTGTTCGCGCTTGTAGAAGACTTCGTCGTTGGAGTTGGAGGGGGGAACGATGGGGGTGTAGTTCCAGAAGAGGACTTGCACGGCGCCGTTGGAGTTGGTGGTGGCCCAGGAGTGGGCTGGGATGGTTGTGGCGATGTCGGTGGGGCCTAGCTGCGCGAGGAATTTGTAGGCGAAGTAGGCGGGCTTGCGGATGCCCTGGAGGTTGATGAGGCCGAAGCCGCCGTGGAAGGGACGCGTGGGTGGGCCGCCTTCTTCGAAGATGTCGGTGAAGGTCCAGAAGGACATGGACTGCGCGAGGGGAGAGGTGGCGCGAAGTTTTTCGAGGATGTAGGGGGCCTGGATGTATTGGTCGAGGATGGGATCGTGGGCGGTGTAGCTGGAGTTCCACTCGGTATAGTGGAGCTCGAGGTGCGGCGTGAGGCTGTGATCGATGAGCTCGCGGGAGTGGCGGACACGGCCGGTGATGGCGTTGGGAGATGGGTCGAGCGAGGTGCCGGCGGTGCCGTCGGGACTGGGCGCTGAGGGGACGACGCCGTAGGTGTGGGTGGAGAGGAAGTCGGCGGGGACGTGGTTGGCGGCGATGAAGTTGAGCCAGTCGGCTTCCCATCCGGAGGCGGTGGCGGGGCCTCCAACGCGGCAGTGGGGGCAGACGGCGCGGATGGATTCGGCGGTGTTTTTGTAGAGGTTGAAGTAGTCGGCTTGCGAGCCGGTCCAGAAGCCGTTGTGGAGGTCGGGCTCGTTCCAGACTTCGAAGTACCAGTGGTTGACTTCGTCGACGCCGTAGCGCGATTGGAGGTGGATGACGAAGGCTTTGATGAGGTTGTTCCACTTGGTCATGTCTTTGGGCGGCGTGATGTTGCCCTTCCACCAGAAGACGGTTTGCGGGCCGCTGGCGAGGGCGGCGGGCATGAAGGAGAGCTCGACGAAGGGGCGGATGTGGCGGGCGAGTAGAGCGTCGTAGAGGGTGTCGACATACTGGAAGTTGTAGATGGGGTCGCCGTGGTGGTCTTCGGTGTAGACGCCCATGTCGTCGTGGAGGATGCCGTGGAAGCGGATGTAGTGGAAGCCGATTTCGCGCTGGACCATAGAGAGCTGGGCTTGCCAATCGGCGCGGAGGCCTTCGTTGGCGCGGCCGGAGCCTACGGTGTTGAGAGGGGTTTGGGAGTGCGGGCCTATGAGGTGTGTCGCGTCGATGGTGAGGGTTTCGGGAGCTTGTGCGAGGGCGGATGCGGAGAGGCTGAACGAGAGGCAGAGGGAAAGCAGGACGCGGCGCATGAGGATGAGGGTAGCATCGGAACCGGAAGGGTTGAAGGTGGCAGTGTATGGTGGCGCGGCTCGATAGACTGGGACGCTGAGTTGGGCTGGCCTTGGTACCAAATGGCGCGGCGAGGCCCGAGCAGGAATGGTTTGGGGGTTGTGGCGGTGTCTTGCATTTCAGCGCGCCGGGCTTGACAAGGGCGCGGTCTCGGGCGAGCATGGCTAACTGATTGGGCCGAGCCTTTGGGACGCTTTCAGCGTGCGCTAGGTCCGCGCCTCGATCATACGGCCCCCCTAGAATGTCTGTCGCTCAGCAGCGGGCTCCCTCCACGGGAAAGCAATCGGCTCCCAATCCATTTTAAAAAGATAAGGCGGATCAAAATGAATCGTATTGGCATGAGCATTTGTGCTCTGACGTGTTGTGTTGCTTTTAATCTCCCCTGCCTGGCGCAGGCCAATCCCTGGAACGGTTCGTGGAAGGTGGACCCGGGGGCGACGAAGTATGACGGCCCTGTGTTCTCGATCAAGACGGATGCAGACGGCTTTACGGTGACGCGCTACGGCAAGGCGAGCCCAAAGGAGGTGTGCGACGGCAAGCCGCATCCGGGCATGGACGGCGATATGACGACCTGCGAGAAGGACGGCTCCGGGTATCGTATCGAGGACACGAAGGACGGCAAGCCCACGGTGAAGGTGATGTTGACGATGACGGACGATGGCAAGATGTCGAAGAGAGTGATTGAGATCTATCCCGTCGATGGGCCGTCGTACCAAGTGGTTACTGGGGCGAAGCGGATATCGGGCGGCACGGGCTGGGATGGCACCTGGAAGACGGTGATGTTCAATGAGCCGCAGGATACCGGCATTCTTTCGATCGATGTCCACGGCGACATGATTGCGTTCAAAGAGACGGACAACGACAAGCCGCTGGAGTGCAAGCTGGATGGGACGCCGACGAAGTTTGGTGACCGAACGGTGTCGATACACCAGGTTGGGACGCATACCCTGAAGGTGGAGTATCGGGGCTCGAATGGGAAGTTGCAGCGGTCGAATACGTTTGTGTTGAGCGCGGACGGCAAGACGGTCCACGAGACCGATGTGACGCCGGCACCTTCGCCTTCGACGATGTCGGAGACGTTGCACAAGACCTAGTGGAGCGAGGGTTGCGGGAAGAGCGGGAGCGGGCGGCGCTCCCGCTTTTGCGCGTGTGGAGTTATTGCGAGCTCAGCAGAGCTAGGCTGTGCCGGTGAGGGCGGCCAGGGTTTTGTCGAGGCTGGGCTGGTCTTCTACGTTGGTGGTGTTTAGGGTGCGGGTTTCCGTCTCCAATGCCTGCTTGAGTATTTGTCGGTTTAGCCCGGTGAGGACTTTGCCGGGGCCTACTTCGATGTAGTGGGTGACGTTGGAGAGCTGGAGTTCGCGAATGCAGTCGACCCAGCGGACGGCGCCGGTGACCTGGCGGATGAGGGCGTCGCGGATGTCGTTGGGCTGCATGAGGAGTTTGGCGTCGACGTTGGAGGCTACGGGGAAGCGGGGCTGGTGGAAGGGTACGCGGTCGAGCACGTCGGTGAGGCGGAGCTGGGCGGGCATCATGAGCGGGCAGTGGAAGGGGGCGCTGACGGGGAGCATGACGGCGCGCTTGGCACCGAGTTCCTTGCAGAGCTCGGCGGCGCGGGTGACGGCTGCGGTGCTGCCGGAGATAACGGTCTGGTCGGGAGAGTTGAGGTTGGCGGTGGTGACGACGCCGTAGGTTTGTTCGGCGGAGACGCCCTGGCATGCGGCTTCGATGTCGGGGAGGTTGAGGCCGAGGATGGCGGCCATGGAGCCTTGAGCTTGACCGTCGGGACCGGGGGGGACGGCGGCCTGCATGAACTGGCCGCGGGCGCGGACGGTGCGGACGGCGTCGGCGAAGGAGAAGGTGCCGGCGGCGACGTGGGCGGAGTACTCGCCGAGGGAGTGGCCGGCGGCGTAGTGGATGGCGAGGCTGTGGGACTGGAGCTCGTGCTGGAGAACGCGGAGGGCGGCGATGGAGACGGTGAGGATGGCGGGCTGGGTGTGCTCGGTGAGCTTGAGGGTGTCCTCGGGGCCGTTGAAGATGATGTCGGAGAGGGAGAAGCCGAGGGCGTCGTCGGCCTCTTCAAAGACGGCGCGGGCGGCGGGGTAGGCGTCGTAGAAGGCGCGGCCCATGCCTACGGTTTGGGAGCCCTGGCCGGGGAAGAGGAGTGCGATCGTGGGGGTCGTGTCGGTGGTGATCATCGCTTGTAGTTTAGTCCTACGCGGACGGCGGGAGGCTGCGCGTGATGGGCGCGTGGGGTTTCCGGCAGATGTGGTTCCGGTCGAGATGCAGGCCTCTTCACTGCGCCAAACGATGAAGCCGCTCGGCTCCGGTCGAGAGGCCAACTTGTAACCGATCACGAAGATGCCGCTAAGGGATGGGGGTGGTGAGGAGGGTTTGGTGGGGTTGACCGGTGGTCAGGTCGTAGAGGGCGAAGCGGCGGGTGGTTTGGGAGCGGAGTTCGAAGAGGAGGTCGGCGCGATGGGTGGCGTCGGGGTCTACGGCGTCGATGGGGATGAGGTTGGGGGTGCGGTCGAGGTGGGTGGCGTCGGTGAGGCTTAGGAGGAGGATGCGGGGATGATTGCTGGGGCCGAGGGTGGCGATGAGAGTTAGGTAGATGGGGCCGTTGGTGGTGAGCGGGGATTCGGCGGTGAGGATGTAGGTGGGAGGGGCGGTGGGGGTTAAGGTGTAGGCGCGGAGTTGGGCGTGGGTGGGGGTCGGGGCGGGGGCGTTAGCGAAGGTGGGGGTGGTGGTTTGGGTTCGGGCTGGGTTTGGGGTGGGGGTTAGGTGGTTGAAGACTGCGTAGTGGGTTAAGGCGGGTTGGGCCAAGGCTTCGAGGGCCTGGAGGGTTTCGTTGCGGGCGATGGGGGTGGGGAAGGTGTAGGCGAAGGATTCTGGTGCGGCATTGGTTGGGTCGGAGATGGCGATCGCTTGGTGAAGATCGTCCGGCAAAGGGGCGGTCAGTTCAGGGATGGAGGTGGAGGCGGGATTTGGGTTGGCGGTGAGGATGGGGCGATCGGGGTCGTCGAGGATGGGGGTGGTGGGGGCGGTTACGTAGGCCTGTTGTTTGGGGTGGTTGTGATGCTTGTGGGTTGGTTGGGGAGTGGGTTTGGGTTCGGGTGGTGGGAGCGCGGCTTTGGGTGCGGGGGGAGTGATGGCGGTGAGGGTTTCGGTGGGGGTGAGGAAGCGGCCGTAACCGAACCAGGCGGGGAGTGGGTGGTTGGGAACGGGGGTGGGGGCGGCGGATTGGAGGGCGAAGGCTCCGAGGATCTGAGAGCCGAACGGTAGAGGGCGCATGCTGGGATTTTCGGTCTCGCTGGAGGATTGGATGAGGTAGAGAGTGCCGGGCTGGAGAGCGAAGGGGATGGGCTGGGCGAGGTAGACGCCGGCGTCTTCGAGAGGGTGGTCGAGCTGGCTTGGGAGGAAGAGCGAGATGGGGATGAGGCGGGCGGCGGTGGGGTGGTCAAGCGGCCCGGTCCACTGGTAGACGGCGATGGCGCGCGTTGCATCGGAGGTGGTGATGGGCTTGTCTGTCTGGGCGTGGAGCGGGGTTCGCAAGGATGAGAAAAGAAGTGCGAAGCCGAAGCAGAGGCCGCCGATGGAGCGCCGGAGGGGCATGCTTGCGATGGTAGATCAGACGGGGCGAGCAGGGGCGGGGCGCGATTCGTGCGTCGATTATGGGTTGTTTCTTTCGCTAAGGACCAAGTGACGCGATAATAGACTACCGAGTTTCCCGTGGGATGTTTATGAAGAGAGTTCGAGGGTGGAGCTGCAACCAGCGATGAATGAAACGGAGCCAGTCGCGGAGCTGAGTGGGACGGCGGGCCAGGAGACCGTGATGCCGGCGGGCGCGGTGCTGCGGCCGGGAGTGGCGCTGTGCGTGGACCTGGATGGAACGCTGGTGAAGAGCGACACGCTGCTGGATACGGTGCTGGTGGTGGCTCGACAGAAGCCGCTGGAGTTGGTGCATGTGCCGGGATGGATTGCTGAGGGGAGGGCGGCGTTCAAGCGGCATCTGACGGGGCTGGTGACGCTGGATGTGGAGCATCTGCCGTATAACCGTCCGCTGCTGGAGTACCTGATGCAGCAGCATGGCGAGGGGCGGGAGATTTACCTGGCGACGGCTGCGGACAAGACTCTGGCGGAGAGGGTGGCGGCGCACCTGGGGATCTTTGCGGGCGTGCTGGCTTCGGAGGGCGGGACGAGCGGCGTGAATTTGGCGGGCGGGAACAAGCTGGCGGCGATGCGCGCGAAGTTTGGCGAGGAGTTTTGTTATATAGGAAATGCGCGGCCGGATGTGGCGCTGCTGGCAGCTTGCGAATCGCCTATGGTGGCGAATCCGGACAGGGCGCTGCGCGCGGGGATGAAGCGGGCGGGGACGGTGGCGGCAGCGCAGTTTGAGGATCGCGGGCCAGCGCTGCGGAGTTGGTTGAAGGCAATTCGGCTGCACCAGTGGGCGAAGAATGCGCTGCTGTTTGTGCCGCTGCTGCTGGCGCACCAATGGAATCTGCGGACGTTTGGCGGGGCGATTACGGCGTTCTTCAGCTTTGGGATGTGCGCGTCGGCTACGTATATCGTGAATGATCTGCTGGATCTGGAGGCGGATCGAAGACATCCTCGGAAGCGGCGGCGGCCGTTTGCGGCGGGGGACCTTTCGGCGATTGCGGGCGTGGAGATGGTGTGCGTGTTGATGGTGGCAGCGGTGGTGCTGGCCGTGGCGTTGCCACATATCTTCGGGATGCTGCCGGGCGACTCGCAGCTCGCGCAGCCCTATGCGTTCCTGGAGTGGCTGGGGTTGTATACGGCGGTGACGCTGTCGTACTCGCTGTATTTGAAGCGGAAGCTGCTACTGGATGTGTTTGTGCTGAGCGGGTTGTACACGGTGCGGATTATGGCGGGAAGCGCGGCGACGGGGGTTGGGATGTCGCCGTGGTTGGCTGGGTTTGCGGTGTTCTTCTTCCTGTCGCTGGCGTTTGTGAAGCGGTTCAGTGAGCTGGAGGGTCTGCGGGAGCGCGGCGGGTCGGTGAGCAATGGACGCGGATACTTTGTGAGCGACCTGGAACAACTGCGCGCGCTGGGGACGGGTGCGATGTATGCGGCGGTGGTGGTGTTGACGCTGTACATCTACAACCCGGAGACGAATGTGCTGTACAAACATCCGGTGCGGCTGTGGATGGTGGTTCCGGTACTGCTGCTTTGGCTGAGCCAGGTGTGGATGCTGGCGAGCCGGGGCGAGATGCATGATGATCCGGTGGTGTTTGCGATTACGGACAAGCGGAGCTTGCTGCTGGGGGTGTTGATGGCGGCGGTGGTTTGGTGGGCGCTGTAGGGGACGGGTGGTTAGGGGATAGGCCGCGTGGTCATTTATCCTGAAGGTTCGACGACATGAGTGCAGCGATTCCAGAACTGAAGCAGTTTGATGAGGCGGAGCTTGACCGCGTGTTTGCGGAGCTCGAGGCCGAGGTGGCGGCGCAGACTAGCGCGCTGACGAGCGATGAGGCGATGGAGGCGTTCCGACTGGAGTGGCTGGGACGCAAGCAGGGACGGTTGGGGCAGTTGAGCGCGGCGTGGTTGAAGTCGGCGCCGGTGGAGGCGAAGAAGTCTCTGGGGATGCGCTTCAACAAGTTGAAGGCGCTGATTGAAGAGGCGCGGGCGGGAAGCCAAGCCAGTGGGGCGAAGCAGGAGGTTGCGGGGCTGGATGTGACGCTGCCAGGCGCCGCGCGGAGAGTGGGGGCGGAGCATCCGCTGGTGAAGACGATGGCGGAGATTGTCAGCGTGTTTCAGCGGATGGGGTATTCGGTTGGGCTGGGGCCGGAGGTGGAGACGGATTTTTATAACTTCGAGGCGCTGAACTTTCCGCCGAATCATCCGGCGCGGGATACGCAGGACACGCTGGTGATTGCGGGGCAGGAGGCGAAGCCGCTGCGGGAGCGGCTGCTGATGCGGACGCATACGTCGCCGGTGCAGATACGGTCGATGCTGGAGCAGGCGCCGCCGCTGCGGCTGGTGATTCCGGGGAAGGTGCATCGGAATGATGCTGCGGATGCTACGCACTCGCCGGTGTTTCACCAGGTGGAGGGGCTGTGCGTGGATACGAACATTACATTCAGCGATTTGAAGGGGACGCTGGACCACGCGATGAAGGCGTTCTTCGGGTCGGCGGTGAAGACGCGGTTTTTCCCTAGCTTCTTTCCGTTTACGGAGCCTAGCGCGGATGTGCAGATCTCTTGCATTTTTTGTGGCGGGAAGGGTTGCCGGAAGTGTAAGCAATCGGGATGGATTGAGCTGCTGGGGTGCGGGATGGTGGACCCGGCGGTGTTTGCGTCGGTGAACCAGCGGCGTGTGGAGATGGGGCGCGAGCCGGTGTATGACCCGAAGAAGGTCAGTGGGTTTGCGTTTGGGATGGGAGTCGATCGGATTGCGATGATGAAGTATGGGATCAGCGATATTGGGCTGCTGTACTCGGGGGATATGCGGTTTCTGGAGCAGTTTGCTTAGCGTAAAAAGCTGGCTGAGGTAAAGATTGTCTGCGTGAAGTTGGCGAGTGATTGGTATGCTCGTTGGCACGATGAGAATCCTCCCTTTGGCATTCGCAGCGCTGGTTGCAACGGGTCTTGCGGCGGGCGTGATGAGCGCGCAGCAGCGGCATCCGCGGGATGCGCAGATTCATGATGCGGATACGCTGGCGTGGTGGCATACGACAGAGGCTCTGTCGAATGATTCGATGGAAGGGCGCGATACGGGGACGGCGGCGTACGAGCGCGCGGCGGAGTATGTTGCGCGGCGGTTCAAGGCTGCGGGGTTGCTGCCGGCGGGGGACAACGGGACGTACTTCCAGACGGTGCCGATGCATGAGGTGGATGTGGTGCCGGCGGGGACCAGCTTTGTGGTGGAGCGGCCGGCCGGGCGGTTCAAGCTCGAGTTTCTACAGGAGATTACGGTTGGGGCTTCGGAGCAGGCGCTGAAAGAGGGTGTGGGGGCGCTGGTGTTTCGGGGGTACTGCGGCAAGGATGCGATGACAGACGTCGCGGGGAAGATTGTGGTCTGCTTTGGCACGCAGCGGGAGGGGTTGCCGACGGGTGCAGAGCGCGTGGCGAATGCGGCGGCTGCGGGGGCGTTGGGGGTGGTGAGTGTGGATGATCCTTACTTTACGATTGAACCGCCGCGGTGGCCGTATGCGTATGCGCGGAGGGTTACGCTGCGCGAGGGTGGAGGTGCAGGCGCGGGTGCGAAGGAGGGTTCGATGCTGCCGGCGATGCGGCTGAGTGCGGAGGCGTTTGCGAAGTTGCTGGCGGGGTCGGGGCAGGATGCGGCGGAGATTTTGAAGCTGGGAGGTGCGAAGCAGCCGCTGCCGAACTTCGCGATTCCGGGAAAGATGCGCGTGCGGCTGGAGCTGGCTAGCAAAGACATCAGCTCGCCGAATGTGCTGGCAGTGCTGCCGGGAAGCGATGCGATGCTTGCAGGGCAGTATGTGGTGGTGGCGGCGCATCTGGATGGGTATGGGTTTGGGACGCCGGTGCATGGGGACAACTTGTATAACGGCACGCTGGATGATGCGGCGTATGTGGCGCTGCTTATCCAGATGGCGGATGATTTGAAGGCCGGTGCGGTGGGGCACCATGGGCTGACCGCGGTGAGTTATGTGCGGGGTGGACAGAGTGATGCGGTGGACAGGGGAATTACGCTGGTGCCGCCGAAGCGGTCGATTTTGTTTTGTGCGTTCACGGGGGAGGAGAAGGGGCTGTTGGGGTCGAGCTGGTTTGTGAAGCATCCTACGGTGCCGGTGGGGGAGCTTGCGGCGGATATTAATCTTGACCAGTTGCGGCCATTGTTTCCGCTGAAGATTTTGACCGCGGAGGCGGTGAACGATACGACGCTGGGGCCGCTGGCGCGCGAGGTCGGCAAGGGGATGGGGATTGAGATTCGCGAGGACCGCGAGCCGGAGCGGGGTTTGTTGCGAAGGGCGGACCAGTATCCGTTTCTGCGGATCCATGTGCCGGCGATCAGTTTTATCTTTGGGTACGATACGGGGACGGATGCGGAGAAGCGGTATCGGCACTGGTATGAGGTGCAGTATCACCGGCCGCAGGATGATTTGACGCAGCCGATGGACTTTGGCGCGGCGGAGAAGTTCGATGTGTTCTTCTATCGGCTGGTGGAGACGACTGCGGATACGCCGGTGCGGCCTTCGATTCTTCCGGGGAGCCAGTTTGCGGTGAAGCAGTAGGCTGAGGGCGCGGCTCTGAGACAATAAGGGGATGCGCCGGGTGCGATGGGTTTGCTATTCACCAGGGCTAATCGATGGTAAGGAAAGTACTGCGTCACGATGGATATTCTGACCCCCTGGCTGCGCTCGTATCTGCCGGAATTAAGCGTCTCGGACGCACAGCTTGCTGAAGACCTGACGCTGCGTGGGATTGCGGTGGAGGGTACGTTTCCGCTGGACGGTGGCGGAACGCGCTTTGAGATGGACATCACGACCAACCGCGTGGACGCGATGAATCACTATGGCGTGGCACGTGAGGCGGCGGCGATCTATAACGTTGCGCTGAAGCCGCTGGGTGAGGGGATTGGTGCGGCGGTTGCGGAAACCAAGGCTGGTGCGGGGTTTCCGGTGCGGATTGAGGCGCGGGATCTTTGCGGGCGGTTTACGGCGCGGGTGATTCGCGGGGTGAAGGTGGGGCCTAGCTCGGGGATGATTGCGGAGTATTTTGCGGCGCTGGGGCAGAAGCCGATTTCGGCACCGGTGGATGTGACGAACTTTGGGTGGCTGGCGATGGGGCAGCCTACGCACGTGTTCGACCTGGACAAGATTGAGGGCGGGATTGTGGTGCGGCGGGCGAGGGCGGGCGAGAGGCTGGCGCTGCTCGATGGAACGGAGAAGACGCTGGTTGCCGATGATCTTGTCGTCGCCGATGAGGTGAAGGCGCTGGCCCTGGCGGGCGTGATGGGTGGGTGGGATTCGCGGGTTACGGAGGAGACGAAGAATATTCTGGTGGAGGCGGCTTGGTTTGATCCGGCGGCGATCCGCGCTAGCTCGCGGCGGCATGGGCTGCATACGGATGCTAGCCATCGGTTTGAGAGAGGTGCGGATTTTAGTGCGGCGCCGGTGGCGAACAATCTTGTGACGCGGTTGGTGGTGGAGTTGAGCGGTGGTGAAGTGGTGGGGCCGCTGGTGGATGTTGTTGTGCCGGAGATGGCGGCGAAGACTGCGGAGCGTGCGGCGATTTCCCTGGCGGTGAGCCAGGTGCGGCGGCATTTGGGGACGACGGCTGATGGGTTGGGGATTGGTGAGGAGATTGTTGCGCAGTATTTGAGTGCGCTGGGTTGTGGGCTGACGCAGACGGCTGATGGCGAGTATGCGGTGAAGCTGCCGAGTTGGCGGCTGGATCTGGAGCGCGAGATCGACCTGATTGAAGAGGTTGCGCGCGTATATGGGTACAACCGGTTTGCGGACACGCTGCCTAGTTTTGCGGGCGCGGTGCGGGAGTTGCCGCATGCTCGGCAGGAGGCGGTGGTTCGCGAGGTGCTGCGGGCGCTGGGGTTTACGGAGGCGGTGTCGAGTACGTTCGTGTCGGCGACCGAGGTGGCCGTCTTTGGGTATAGCCCGGGCAGCATGCGCGAGGGAGTTCCCATGGGGAATCCGCTGAGCGCGGAGGCGGGGATGCTGCGGCCGTCGCTGGCGCCGGGGATGGCGACGATGCTGGCGCTGAATCTTCATCGGGATGTGGGAGTGGTGCGGCTGTTTGAGCTGGGGACGGTGTTTACGGGGTCTACGGAACGCGTCGACGAGCACTTCGGTCTCTGCCTAGGCGCAACGGGCAATGCCGCCGCTACTCCGCTCTACAAGGCAGACGATGCCCTGTTCTACGAGGTGAAGGGCGCGCTCGAGACGCTTTTGGCGAAGTTTGAGGGCGTAGTGACGTTCGACTCTCAACTGCCTTTCTGGATCCATAGCGGTCGCGGCGCGAGGGCGTTTTTGGATGGCACGGTCATCGCTACCTTCGGGGAGCTTAGCGTCGCAGAGTCCGACCGGCGGAAGCTGCGGCAGAGTTGTGTGGTTGCGACGGTGGATGCGCAGAGGCTGATGGGTGCGGCGCTGCGGCAGCCGGTGGTGAGAGAGCTGTCGCGGTTTCAGGCTGTGGAGCGGGATTTCTCGTTTGTGTTTGCGGATGCGGTGACGTGGGACGTCATTGATGCTTCATTGCATTCGACGGGTGCGGAGTTGGAGGCGGAGGAGTTGCGCAGCGTGCGGCCGGTGGAGATCTTCCGCGATGCGAAGGGCAAGGCCGTTGCTGCAGGTTCGTATTCGATGTTGCTGCGCGTGGTGTTTCAGTCGAACGAGCGCACGCTGACGGAGGAAGAGATTTCGCGGTGGACGGAGTGGGTGGTGGCTAAGTTGAAGGGGTTGGGCGGAACGCAGCGGGCTTAGTGAAGCGCAGACGGCGCGGTGGTAGGCGATGATGGTGCGCATTGCGAAGCACGAGGCTCGTGTTTTGCGCAAGAACAAAAGGGAATTCAGGTAGGTACCCTTGCGGTACACAGCCGAAAATCCTCGCGCGTGCGTCCTATACTCCGAGAAGAGGCGTGATTTGCGCCTGATGAGGAGTAGTGCATGGGATCCGCAAGTATCAGTGTCGATGAGTTCCAGGCGCTGGAGCAGAAAGTGCTTCAGACCGTCGAGCTGATCAAGAGAGAACGTGAGGCGAGGGCCGCGGCAGAGGCTGAGGTGGCGGCTGTACAGGCTGAGCTGGCGAAGAGCAAGGAAGAGCTTGCGGAGCGTGGGCAAGAGATTGTGGCGCTGCGGCAGGAGCTGGCAACGGCTGGCACGGCGCAGAACGAAGTTCAAAGCCTGCAGCGGGAACGCGAGGCGGTTCGGGAGCGCGTAGAGAAGATGCTGTCGAGCATAGAAGAGGTCATGAGCGCGTGAAATTTCGGCACGTGGCAGTGTGCGTTGAGCAGGAGTGGATGTGGTAGAGACGCAGACAAGAAGCGCGGCATACACCCCAGCGGGCAAAGAACACCCGCAGGGGACCCCGGCGGAGATATCGCGGGCCGAAGCTCAGGCGCGCGATGTAGGGGCCGTTGTGGTTGATATTTACGATCAGATTTATCAACTGCGCGGAGTGAATCCGGAGTATATCGAGCGGCTGGCGGGAGTGGTGGACTCGAAGATGCGCGCGGTGTCGGCGTATGGCGCGACGGTGGATACGCTGCGCGTGGCGGTGCTGGCGGCGTTGAATCTTGCGGATGAGTTGGTGAGTTTGCGTGGACGGTATGAGTCGCTGAATGCGTCGGTGGAGGCGAGCCGGCAGGCGGCGGCGCAGAGCATGGTGCGGACGCGCGCGGGATCGCTGATGGGGATGCTGGACGCGGTGTTGGAAGAGCGCAAAGTCGGCTAGTGGGCTGGCGGATCGAAGCCGAGCGGTGACTTCGATGATTCCTTCTTGATCTGTTTGTGATGGTGGCGGATGATAGAACCCACGCGAGGGTATACCTGGCGTGGGGGCTTGCTGTGTTGATGAAGATGCGCGCTGTTGCGGTTGGGGTTGTGCTGCTTTTGATGGCGGCGACCGCGGCTTGCGCACAGGGTGCTGAGGACTATCATGCGAATCCGAAGTTTATTGCGGCGGTGAAGGAAGCGCAGAAGAAGGAGAGCCAGCGGCAATTTGGACCTGCGATCAACCTATACAAGAAGGCCATCAATATCTCGGGCGGCAAGTGCGTTGAGTGCTTGAATGCGCTTTACGGCGCGCAGATAAACGATGGCAGCTATAAGGATGCCATCGCGACGGCGCAGGAGATGGGAACGGTTGGGGCGACTGCGCTGGTGAAGTCGGTGGCCGCGCTAGACCTTGGCCGGGCTATGCTGGCGATGGATGGAGACAAGGCGAATCCGGAGCAATTGGAGCAGGTGCACGCGACGTTTCGGGAGGCTATTGATTTGTATCCGTCCAACGTGGCTGCGGTGTTCGAGGACGCGGAGGTGCTGGAGCGGATGGGGAAGACGGACGACGCGCGCAAGGAGTTTGAGCTATGTCTGAGTGAGATGAAGCCAAACGATCCGGCATATATGCGGGTGAAGCACTTTGCGGAGGACCCGGAGCTGGCGATGCACAAGATGGCGCCGGTGTTTGAGGTGACGTCGCTGGATGGGTCGAGGTTCAACCTCGATGCGATGGATGGGCGCGTGGTGCTGGTGGACTTCTGGGCGACGTGGTGCGGACCTTGTAATGAGGAGCTGCCAGAGTTGAAAAAGATTGCGAAGGAGTTTGCGGGGCAACCGTTTGTGATGATCAGCGTGAGTGTGGACCAGAATGACGCGGCGTGGAAGGCGTTTGTGCAGAAGCACGAGATGACGTGGGTGCAGTATCGGGATGCGGATCATAAGCTGGCGGATGCGTTCGGGGTGACGTCGATTCCGCGATACTTCACGATCGACTCGGATGGGGTGCTGACGTCGGAGATGATGGGCGAGGGAGCGGATGTGGAAGGCACGCTGCGGAAGCTGATTACAAAGGCGGAAGAGGCGAAGCAAATGCGTGCGTCGGCAAGGGCAGGCGGGAGTGGGCTGCCTCCGGGGAGGTAGTGGGAGGTAGTGGTGGGTTGCGGAATCCTTGCAGGGCAGATAGCATCCAAGCAAAGACCGGCCTGCAAAGCAGGTACGGGGAATACCGCAGGTTGAACCAATACTCTTTGAACAGGGTTTCAGCTCGTATACATGGCTCGGTGTGCTAGGTCCGCCAGTCCGGAAAGCCTAAAGAGCCACGGCTGAAGTCCACCGCTACTAGGCGGGTTCACCTGCGCCTCCCTGTACGGCCCAGCGGGTCGGTCTTTTATTGTGCGACGGATTTGAGTTGCGCGAGCATGCGGGAGTTGGCGGGGATGCGTATGCTCGAAGATGGTGAACGTTTCGGTACAAGCCGCGATCATGTTGTTTCCGGGCGTGTTGCACGTGGGGCCGTTTCGGTTTCCGGTGTATGGAGTGTTTGCGGCGCTGGGTTTAATTGCTGCGCTGTGGTTGAGCTTGAAGACGGCGCGGTTGGCGGGATTGGACGCTGAGGCTGTCGGCGATGCGGGTCTGTTTGGATTGCTGGCTGCGTTTGTGATCTCGCGAGTGTTGCTGATTGTTGATGATCCTCACGGATTTATGCGGCTGCCGCTGGTGCTGTTGTCGCTGCCTTCGTTTACGTATGTTGGGATGTTGCTGACGGCGGCTGCGATGGTGTTGTATCTGCGATGGAAGAGGCTGCGGCTGCTGAAGGTGCTGGACGCGTGGGCGCCTTGTGCTGCGGTGGTGGCTGGGATGTTGAGCCTGGGAGAGATTTATTCGGGAGGGGATCCGGGAATGCCGACGACGCTGCCCTGGGGGACGGTGGTTGCGGGGAGCGGAGGATTGATGCACCTTCAGCCGGTGGAGCTTTATCGAGCGCTCGCTGCGGTGGTAACGCTGGTGGTGTTGATGGGCTTGCTGCAGTGGCGGTTGCGAACGGGAGTGGTTGCGGGAGTTGCGTTGGTGGCAGGAGGAGTGGTGAGTTTTCTGTTGCAGATGATTTCGCAGCCGATGGAGGTTGTTGGCCACGGGTGGTTGGAGCCGGTGCAGTGGGTGGCCGTGGGTGCGATGCTGGTGGGTGGGTTGATGTTGACGTTTGTGAAGGAGCTTGCGTAGATGCCGTCGAAGAATATGTTGCCTAAGGGAAAGAGACGCAAGACGGTGATGCACGAGTACCGTGCGCAGAGGACGCTGCAGCAGGAGCGCGAGGCGCAGATGCGCGCGGACGGTGTCGAGGAAGAGGTGGAGGCTGGAGGCGCGGCGATTGATACGGCGGAGCTGATGCAGCCGAGCTCGCCGTTTGCGGGGATTCCCGGGTTGGTGACGAGTGGGCCTAGCGGGGGAAAGCATCCGCAGGAGGATAAAGACAAGACGGAGCGGAGGTATCCGGCGCGGAAGGTGATCGTGGAGGAGCGCGAGATCCAGGTGCTGGATGATCTGGAGGCCGAGGATGGCGTGCGCAGTTTTGCCGCGGAGGCAGCGGCTGCTGGGATGAGGCTCGATGCGTATCTGGCGAAGGCGCTGCCGGAGATCAGCAGGGCGCGGGTGGTGTTGCTGATTGAGGGTGGGCAGGTGACGGTGGATGAGAAGCCAGGAAAGGCGAAGCAGAAGCTGAAGGGCGGGGAGTGGATTGAGGTTGAGGGCGAGCCGCAGCCGGCTCCGCTGCGTGCGACGCCAGAGGATATTCCGCTGACGGTGGTGTATGAGGATGAAGACTTGGCGGTCGTGGACAAGCCAGCGGGGATGATGGTGCATGCGGGGTCTGGTGGTGAGGAGCACAATCGCGGGACGCTGGTGAATGCGCTGTTGCATCACTTTGGGGCTAGTGAGAGTAAGGGCGGGCTGAGCCAGGTGGGTGGGGCGCTGCGGCCGGGAATTGTGCATCGGCTGGACAAGCAGACGAGCGGGCTGATTGTGGTGGCGAAGAATGATGTGACGCATCGGCAGCTTGGGGAGATGTTTTCGGAACGGCGGCTGAAGAAGACGTATATTGCTCTGGTGCATGGAGAGGTGAAGGGCGAGGAAGGGACGATTCAGTTGCCGATCAGCCGTGACCTGGTGCGACGGACTCGGATGACGACAAAGCGCGCGGGTGGCCGGAGCGCGGTGACGCACTGGACAGTAATGGAGCGCGTGAATGGGCCGTATGGGAAGTTCACGCTGCTGGAGGTGCGGATTGAGACGGGGCGGACGCACCAGATTCGCGTGCACATGCAGGCGCTGGGCCATCCGGTGGTGGGGGATTATCTGTATGGGGCGCCGCATGTGATTCGGCCGGTGGGGAAGACGGGCGGCGGGGACGCGGCGGGATTGACGCTGGAGAGGAATTTTCTGCATGCGGCGGCGCTGGAGTTTGCGCATCCAGGTAGCGGGAAGACCCTGACGCTGAAGGCGGAGCTGCCGGAGGAGCTGGGTGGGTTGCTGGAGAAGCTTCGGGGGGGAGTGGGCGGGGGAGACGAGTCGGCGCAGAGAACGTCCAATTGATACGATGGAAGGTATGAGAATTACGAAATTTGCGCGATGGGCGAGCCTGGGTTTGGGTTGCGCCATGATCGCGCTGGCCGCGGGTGCACAGAGCACGCCGCCAGCCCAGACTCCAGCAACGACTCCGGCAACAACGACAACACCTGCAACGACGCCGGATCAGCAGAACACAGCGGCTCCTGCGCAGCAGCAAGGCTCCGAGCTGCAGCAGCGTGAGCCTGCGCCGCCTGCAACCGAGACATTGCACCTGTTCTCGCGCGAGGTGGATTTGTTCTTTGCGGTGACGGACAAGCGCGGGAATTTTGTGAATGGGCTGCAGCAGCAGAACTTTGGGTTGCTGGATGATGGACGTCCGCCGGAACGCGTGATCCGGTTTGTGCAGCAGACGAATCTGCCGCTGCGCGTCGGTATCATGATTGATACTTCGAGCTCGATCCGACAGCGCTTTCCGTATGAGCAGCAGGCAGCGATTGATTTTCTGCTGCAGGTGATGCATCCGGTGGACCGCGCGTTTGTGGAGGGGTTCGATGTGCAGACGGACATTGAGCAGGACTTTACGAACCGCGTGGATCTGCTGGACAGCGGCATCAACCGGCTGCGGCCAGGTGGTGGCACGGCGCTCTACGACTCGCTGTACAAGACGTGCCGCGACCAGATGCTGACGCTGCAGCAGACGATGGACGTGCGCAAGGCGATCGTGCTGGTGTCCGATGGCGACGATGACTACAGCCGCGCGACAGAAGACGATGCAATCAAGATGTGCCAGCGCGCGTCGACGATTGTGTACACGATCAGCACGAATACAGGACCGAGCCGGGACAAGGGCGATGACGTGCTGCTGCGGATCTCCGATGCGACGGGTGGACGCACATTCTTTCCGAAGCGTATGGAGGATGTGTCGCTAGGCTTCATCAACATCGAGGCCGAGCTGCGCAGCCAGTATTCGCTGGTGTATGTGCCGGCCGACTTCAAGCAGGATGGGTCGTTCCGAACAATTTATTTGCAGTGTCTTGACCCGCGATACACGGTGCGCGCAGAGAAGGGATACTTCGCGCCGAAACCGCCGGAATAGCGCTGCTATTGCTCTTTCGCGATGTTGCGAATGGGTACCGCGGGATCGAAGACGAAGGATGATGGCGTGAAGTAGATGGCGGTGCAGTGCGGCAGAAGGATGCCGGGCGCGTTGCCGTAGAAGTCGACGCGGCTGAATCCGCGGTCCTTGAAGCCTTCATAGAAGCCGTAGCCTTCGGCGTTATCGCAGATGATGATGCCGCCGGGCGCGACGTACTGGCAGGCGATGTCGAAGAGATCGCCGCGAGTGAGGCCGTCGATGATGACGATGTCGTAGTGCTGGTGGGGCTTGGTGGAGAGCATGTTGGCGACGTGGAAGGCGTCCTGCTTGCCGTTCTCGCGCGGGACTAGATTGAGGTCGACGTTGGCGGGCATGCCGGTCTTGATGCGATCATGCCAGGCGCGATCGGCTTCGAAGGTTACGACGCTGTCGGCGTGTGCGGCCCACCAGAGGGTGGATTGTCCGCCGCCGAACTCGAGGACGGTCTTGCCGGCGTAGTTCCGGCCAACGAGAAAGTCGATGGCTGGGTAGGTGTACCAGGGGAGCGGATCTCCGTGGCGGGTGACTGCGGCCATCTTGAGGCTGCTGCGAAAGTGGCCGGTGCGGTAGCTGTAGCTCACGGGCGTTAGCACAGCGGTGACGACGTTTCGGACCGGGTTCGAAAGCCACCTGGGCATCAGCTTTTTTACGGGAGCGAATGCGTTGTGGACGAAAGAATCTGCCAAGCGGGAGCACCTCTTGAGTTGAGGTTATCTGCAAACGTTTGGATCGGCAATTGCGCGGGTCGCCGAGTGACTTGGCGTGGCCGCGGCGAGCCTGCAGTGGAGGGAAGCATACGGCGCCGCAACTTTTGCGAGCGGTTGCTGTCTATCTCCACAGTGAGGATCTTATGAAGACGTGTGTCTGCCGTGGTCTGCTGGTTTTGTCTTTCTTCGTGCCGCTGGTTGCGCATGCGCAGGAGCCGGCGGGTGTGGCGCAGGCTTTGCAGACGATGACGTCTGAGCCGGCAAATCATACGTCATTTACGTTTGATCACGATATGTTGCAGTCGGCGGTTGGGTTCTTGAATGATGGGGAAGGGCCGCCGATGCAACTCGACAGCATTACGGTGGAGAACTATCGGTATCACGAGCCGGCGTTTTACCTTCCCGAGAAGATGCACACGATCGTGCGATCGTTCGATGCCGCGGGGTGGAAGCATTTGGTGGACCAGCATGCGCCGCCGCGGGATGCAACTACGCCGCGACGGACGTTGACGGATCTTTGGCTGCACTTCAGCGGGGCCGACATCGATAACGTGATGGTGCTGGTGCGGGGCTCGCGGCAGATGAGCGTGATCGAGGTTTCAGGGCAGTTGCGACCACTCGACCTGGTGCACCTTAGCGGACATCTTGGAATTCCGAGAGTGGATCCGGATGCGGTGATGGTGCCCGCGCCGCCGGGGAAGTGAAGGCAAGGAGTAGTGAGTAAGGAGTAGAGAGCTTACTGGGAGCTTTGTTGGCTTCGGGTGCTCCTTGGGTCAAGTTCCCTCGCCGCACCCATTGAGTGAGGAGGGCGCAGCGATAGGTCGTTGGGCTACGAATCTCTACTCCTTACTCTCTACTCTTTACGCATTGCTTCTTCTTACCAGCCGTAGCGCTCTACTTCGCCCAGGAGGGCTAGTTTGCGCTCGGGGGTTAGGAAGCTGGCTTCGATGGAGTTGGCGGCTAGTTCGCGGAGCTGGTCCAGGGGGAACTCGAAGGTGCGGTGGGCCAAGAGATATTCGTCAAGGAGGTTGGCGCCGAAGAAGGGTGGGTCGTCAGAGTTGAGGGTGACCATGAGGCCCTCTTCGAAGTAGCGGCGCGCGGGGTGGGCTTCGAGCGTGGGGCAACAGCCGGTGCGGAGGTTGCTCGTGATGTTGAGCTCGAGGGGAATCTGGCGCTCGGCGAGGACTTCGATGAGGTCCTGGTCATCCTGCGCGGAGAGGGCATGGCCGATGCGCTCGGCGCCGATGTTGAGTGCGGCCCAGATGCTCTGGGGGCCGGTGTTTTCGCCGGCGTGGCAGGTGAGGCGAAGGCCGGCGGCCTTGGCTTCGGCGTAGAGGTCGCGGAACTCCTGGGCGGGGCCGAGGAGTTCGTTGCCGCCGATGCCGATGCCGACGACGCTGGGGTACTGGTGCTGGAGCTCGGCGGCCTTTTGGAAGACGCGGGCGCAGGCTTCGATGCCGAAGTGGCGAACGGCGTCGATGATCCAGAGGAGAGAGATGTTGAATTCGGCTTCGGCGCGGGTGCGGCCGCTTTCGATGGCGGCGATCACTTCGTCGACGTCGAGGCGGTTTTGCCAGTAGAGGATGCCGATGGAGATGTAGACCTCGGTGTGGCGCACACCTTGCGCGGCGAGATCGCGGAGCATGTTGTAGGTGATGAGTTCGTAGTCGGCGGCGGTGTGGAGGCGCTGCGTGACGGCTTTGAAGCAAAGAAGGAAGCTGGGAAAGTCGTGGTAGCTGTAGACGGCGCGGGCGTCGGCAAGGGTGAGGGGAGTGGTGTCGTTGCGGTGGGAGAGCTCGACGAGGGTTTGGGGAGTGATGGAGCCTTCGAGGTGAAGATGGAGCTCGGCCTTGGGAAGGCCGCGCAGCCAGAGTTCGGGATCGGGTTGCTCGGCTTTGGGAGTCTGTCGCGCGCGTGCCATCGTCTTAGTGTAGTCAATCGTGCGGGGTGGGCGGAGTTCGGAGGTTCAGATCGTCGGGGTCAGGCCGCGAAGTGATGACCGGAGCGGATGGCGATGGGAGAGCCTTCGGCGAGCAGGACGTGGTCGGGCGCGCGCCCGGTGAGAGGCGCGAAAGAAGGGCCGTAGAGGGCGCCGAAGTCGGCTTCAACCTGCGCGGAGTGAAGGGGATAGACCTGCCAGCGGGGATGCTCGACGCCGTACTCGCCGGTTGAGTGGTCGCGGCGGCGCGTGTAGCCCCAGTAGTGGTCGGTGATGAATTCTTCGATGGAGTCGGGGGCGATGGGTTCGGGATTGGGCGAGGCTTCGACGGAGAGGGTCTGCCAGATGTCGCGGTGTTGCCAGTCGTAGCGGACGTTAAGGGTTGAACCGGTGTTGTCCCAGGTGTGGCGGGTGCGGGCGGTGGAGTAGGCTTCGCCGTATAGCGCGCGGGCTACAAGGGTGATGGCGGGCTTGGGGACGATCTCGCTGAGGAAGACGACGCCGCGGCGGGTACCGCCGTCGATGAACTTGCGGCGCACGTAGAAGCGGAGGTTCACCTCTTCAAAGCGGGTGTGGAAGGGGATAGGGATGCCTTTGAGGCGGACGCGGGTGAAGAGGAAGCCGACGAGCGAGACGAAGCAGATGTGGTTGGGGCCGTCCTGTGGGCTGTAGAGGTCGAGATCGAGGCCGCGCGGCAGGTAGGGGGCGAGGATCGCGGGGTCGACGGCGTACTGCGCCATGATGAGCTTGCGCCACTCGGCGGTAAGGAAGGTTGACACGCTGATTGGATGCTCAGGGTCAGAGATCGAGTGGAAGATTTTCGACCCAGCGGAGTTGGGCGGCGGTGTCGGGGACTAGCATGCCGCGGGCCTGGGTGATGCGGCGGAAGGCGTCGTCGGTGGAGAGGCCTTCGCGGCGGAGGAGCGAGGCTAGCAGAAGCGAGGAGCGGCCGATGCCGGCGAAGCAGTGGGCTACGATGCTGCGGCGTTGGAGAAGATCGTGATGGAGCGTGTCGAGGAAGCGGAGGAAGGCTTCGGTGGAGACGGGGACTTCGCGGTCGGGAATGGGGAAGTTGCGGAACTGCAGGCCAAGGCCGGAGCAGGCGGCGCGTTCGTGCTCGAGACCAAGCTCGTATTCCTCTTCGGGTGTAAGGAGGGAGACGAGGACGTGGGCGCCTTCGCGCTTGAGGGTGCGGATCTCACTTTCGAGATACTTTCCGCCGCGAGGCCGGGGCATGATGGCTAGCTTTGCGGGGATGCCGGTTTCAATCCAGTGCGCCATCATTAGTGGTTAGTGGTTAGTGGTTAGTGGTTAGTGGTTAGTGGTTGGTGGATGGTCGTTGGACTTGTAGAACTCGCTGCGTTTGCGGCTGTAGAGGAAGTAGACGAAGAGACCGATGATGAGCCAGACGAAGAAGCGAATCCAGGTCATGACGGGAAGGCCGGCCATGAGGAGGATGCAGAAGAGAATGCTGAGGGTTGGAAAGACCGGTCCGCCGGGAACGCGGAAGCCGCGGCGGCGTTCGGGCTGCTTGTGGCGCAGGACGAGTACTCCGACGGAGACCAGAACGAAGGCGAAGAGGGTGCCGATGTTGGAGAGCTCGGCGAGGGTGCCTACGTCGAAGAGGCCGGCGGGGATGGCGACCAGGATGCCTGCGATCCAGGTGGCGAAGGCAGGCGTGCGGAAGCGGGGGTGGACCTTGGAGAAGACGTCAGGGAGCAGGCGGTCGCGGCTCATGGCGAACCAGACGCGGGCCTGGCCGAGCTGGAAGACCAGGATCGACGAGATCATGCCGATGATGGCGCCGATGAGGACGACGAGGCGCGTCCAGTGCAGGAGGGAGCTGCCGGTTTGGAGGGTGAGGCGCTTGAGCGCGTTGACGATGGGCGCCGCGTCACCAATGACCGTCTGCCAGGGGACGATGCCGGTGAGGATGATGGCCACGCCAATGTAGAGGATGGTGCAGATGATGAGCGTGGCAATGATGCCGATGGGGACGTCGCGCTGCGGGTTGCGACACTCTTCCGCGGCGGTGGAGACGGAGTCGAAGCCGATGTAGGTGAAGAAGATGATGCTGCCGCCGGCAAGGACACCGGACCATCCGTTGGGTGAGAAGGGATGGTAGTAACGGGGATGGATGAAGTGCAGGCCGACGAAGATGAAGGCGAGGATGGCGACCAGCTTTACGAGCACCATGATGTTATTGGTGCGGGCGGACTCGCGAATGCCGCGGACGAGCACAACGGTGAGCAGGATGACGATGAGGAAGGCGGGGATGTTGAAGCCGAAGTGCCAGCCGGGGTGGTAGATGTCGTGGCCGGCGAGGTCTTGCAGGCCTTGCGGGAGATAGGCCGGGGAGAGCCACTTGGGGCTGATGGGGATGTTGAGCCAGTCGAGCAGGTCGACGAAGTGAGCGGCGAAGCCTACGGAGACGCTCATATTGGAGAAGGCGTACTCGAGGATGAGGTCCCAGCCGATGATCCAGGCGATGAGCTCGCCGAGGGTGGCGTAGGTGTAGGTGTAGGCGGAGCCGGCGATGGGGATCATGCTTGCGAGCTCGGCGTAGCAAAGGCCGGTGAAGCAGCAGACGATGGCGACGAGGACGAGAGAGAGTGCGAGCGCGGGGCCGGCGCCGGGGCGGCCGGCGATGTGGCCGACGCTGTGGTGGAGCATACCGAGGATGAGGTCGACTACGGGAGATTCTTTCCAGTCGGCGAGGGCGGCTGGGTTGCCGCCGAT
Source organism: Acidobacteriaceae bacterium (assembly GCA_049578265.1). GTDB lineage: Bacteria > Acidobacteriota > Terriglobia > Terriglobales > Acidobacteriaceae > Granulicella. Next base: position 13,024 of record JBAULP010000004.1, on the reverse strand, counting down.
GGCGGTGCCGATGACGGTGAAGATGCCCGAGCCGATGACGGCGCCGATTCCGAGAGCGGTGAGGGAGACGGGGCCAAGGGTTTTCTTGAGCGCTGTCTCGGGTGCTTCGGACTCGAGGATGAGCTTGTCGATGGACTTTGTAGCAAAGATTTGTCGGGCCAGGGCTCAATCCTCGTCAACAGGGATGCGTTGGATTGAGTTGATTGTAACTGGTGGGTGAATTCGCGTATCGGGGAGGGTTTTTGGTTTGGCTGGAGTTTGCGGGGTTGACAAAAGATATATCTCAAGATATATCTTTATAGGTAAGGAGAAACACAATGAACACAAGACATTTGGAAATGCATGAAGGTTGGGAGCGGGTCTTCGGACGTCGCGAGAGATTTGAGAGGGGCGGGCGGGAGTATGCGCGGCCTGGTTGCGAGGGACGCGGACGCGGTGGGTCGGAGCACGGACACGGCGGATCGGACCACGGACACGGTGGGCGCGGGCGCGGCGGATTTGGTGGACGCGGCGGCGAGTTTGGACGCGGCTTTGGTCGCGGGCGCGAGCGGATGTTCGAGGCCGGCGATATCAAGCTGGTGATCTTGAAGCTGCTGGCGGAACAGCCGAGCTATGGGTACCAGTTGATCAAGACGATGGAGCAACGGCTGGGCGGCGGATACACGCCGAGCGCCGGGGTGATCTATCCGACGTTGACGCTGCTGGAAGAAGAAGGGCTGGCGGCGGCGACGGAGCAGAGCGGCAAGAAGGTCTACTCGGTGACGGTGGAGGGAACGGCGTTTCTCGAAACTAACCGCGAACGGGTGAGCGAGTTGTTTGCGCGCCTGGAGGAGACAGGTCGCGGATTTGAGCGCGGCCGGTCTCCGGAGATCATGCGGGCCTTCGGGAATCTGCGCAGCGCGGTGATTGCGAAGGTGGCGCGCGAGAGCGTGAAGCCGGAGCAGATCCAGAAGATTACGGATGCGATCAACGCGGCGGCGAAGGCGATCGACGAGTTGTGATCTTTCTGATCTGATGCTGAGCTCTGATTCTGGTGCCAAACTCCGAGATGCGGCCCTGCGGTAGCGGATCGGGGGAGCTGAAGCGGTCTCCTCCAGGTGTAGAGGGAGCATGGGCCGTGGTAAAGACCAATACAGGGGTCTCTCCACTGCGGCCTGCGGCCTCCGGTCGAGATGACGGCTTCTATACCTGCAAGGGAAATGCCCTAAAACAACAACGGCGAGCGGAGTGATCCGCTCGCCGTTGTTGTTGAGTCGAAGAAATTAACGCTTGGACTGGCCGCGGGATGCTTTCTTGACCTTGGCCTTGTTTTCGCCGCGAGCTCCGGTGCGGGGTGCTTTGGGGGCAGCCTTCTTGCGGGCGGCGCGCTTTACCTTTTTGCGTTCGTCTTTTTCGGTGATGGACTTGGTGTTTGCCATGAAATGTGTGTCTTCTCTCTGAGCTGAATGTGTACGGCGGCGAGCGATACGGAGCATCTCTGCTCTGTTTACAACCGCTCAAGCTGGGCGAACTTCTCGACCAGCTTCTTCATGCCGTGGCTACTAAATTGTACGGTAAGCTTGGCATCTTCGCCGTCTCCTTCGCGGGCGAAGATGATGCCTTCGCCGTACTTGGGGTGGCGGACGCGCGCTCCTTTGCCGAGGCCGGTGCGGCCGGTGGGTGCGGGGATGTCCATGCGGGGGCGGCCTTTGAAGCTGCCGGTGCTGCCTTTGCCGAAGAAGGCTGCAGTGTTGTCGAGAGGGCCGGAGCCGGTGCGGGGGCGTTGGCCGAAGCGCTGGGATGCGTAGGATTTCGCGGCGGTGCTGGAGGTATCCTGCGACTCATCTTCGTAGTTGTAGCCGGAGTCGTTGCTGTAGTCGTCGCTGTTGGAGCGGCGGTTGCGCTGGGGGTAAGGGGTCGCGTAGGCGCTGTTGTAGCTGCTGGCGGGGGAGAGGTCTTCGATGAGGCGCGAAGGGACTTCTTCGAGGAAGCGCGAGGGCATCGAGGACTCGGGGCTGTCGTTGCCGTAGCGGCGGCGATAGCGGGCGCGGGTCATGAGGAGGGTGTCCATGGCGCGGGTCATGCCGACGTAGCAGAGGCGGCGCTCCTCTTCCATCTGCGTGGGGTCCTGGAGGGTGCGGGAGTGGGGGAAGAGGCCTTCTTCCATACCGGCGAGGAAGACTAGCGGGAATTCGAGGCCCTTGGCGGCGTGGAGGGTCATGAGAGTGACGCGGGCTTCGGCGGAGTAGGAGTCGGCGTCGGAGACGAGGGCTGCGTGGTCGAGAAACTCTGCGAGAGTTTCGCCGCGGGAGGTGGCGTCCTGCGCGGCGTTGGCTAGTTCCTTGAGGTTTTCGATGCGGGAGAAGGATTCGGGTGTGGCTTCGTCTTCGAGGGCGCGGATGTAGCCGGAACGGTCGTTGAGGAACTTGATGAGTTCGGGGAGGGTGGCGGGATCGCCTGGCTTTCTAAAGGCAGAGGATAGGGGATAGGGGATAGGGGAGGAAGGCAATGCGTCTTCCGCGGCGGCGATGCGGTCGAGGCGGGCGCGGGCTGCGTCGCTGGCGCTTTGCTTGAGGGGGATGGGGGCGAACGGGTTGATGCTGGCCGCGTCTGGGGTAAAGTCTTCGATCTGGGAATTTTCGGGGGCGATGGTGGAGATCTCTTCGCTGGGGCCGAAGTCGAAGTCGAAGTTGAAGCTGGTGTCGAAGTCGGTGTTGGCGTCGTTCGCGGCTATGGAGAGGGGAAGGTCTTTGTTCTCTTCGTCGTTGGCGAAGCCGAAGTCGAAGTCGGTGTCGGCGGTGGGGTCTTGGTCGCCTGCCAGACTGCGGGTCTCTCCACTGCGGCCTGCGGCCTCCGGTCGAGATGACAAATTTGAGGGGTCAGTGTCGAGATCGCTGGTGAGTTTGGCGGCCAAGTCGGGGCCTAGCATGGCGCGGGCGTCTTCGATTAGCTTGCGGAAGTTGCTTAGCGCGGCTAGTGCGCGGGCGGGGAGGAGCTTGTCTTCTACGGCGCGAGCGAGGGCGTCCCATGTGCTGATGTTGGTGGTAAGGGCAATGCGCTCAAGGGTTTCCATGGTGGTCTTGCCGATGCCGCGGGGAGGGGAGTTGACTACGCGGCCAAGGGCTATGGAGTCGTGCGGGTTCTGGACGAGCTTGAGGTAGCTGAGGATGTCTTTGACTTCGGCGCGGTCGTAGAAGCTGAAGCCTCCGACCATGTGGTACTGGATCTGGTAGCGGCGGAGGGCTTCTTCTACGAGGCGCGACTGGGAGTTGGTGCGGTAGAGGACGGCGCAGCGGGGAAGGTCTTCCGATTCACCAGCTTCGCGGAGGTACTTGGAGATGCGGTCGGCGATGAAGAGGGCTTCGTTTTCGCCGTCGGGGGCCTCGTAGTAGCCGATGAGGGAGCCGCCCTCGCGGGTGGTGAAGAGGTTTTTGCCTTTGCGTTGAGTATTTTGCGCGACTACGGCGCTGGCGCCTTCGAGGATCATCTGGGTGGAGCGGTAGTTTTGCTCGAGGCGGATGGTGCGGGCTTCGGGGAAATCCTTTTCAAATTCAAGAATATTGCGGATATCGGCGCCGCGCCAGGAGTAGATGGACTGGTCCTCATCGCCGACGACGCAGACGTTGCCGTGCTTTCCGAGGAGCTTCATGAGCTCGTATTGAGGGCGGTTGGTGTCCTGATATTCATCAATTAACAGGTACTTATAGCGGCGGTTGTAACGCTCGCGGACTTCGGCGGAGGACTTCAGGAGGCGGACGGTTTCGAGCAGGAGATCGTCGAAGTCGAGGGCGTTGGCTTTGTCTAGTTCTTCCTTATAAATCTTATAGATATGGGCAATTTTTTCCTCTATGGGATTGGTGGAGGCGAGGAAGTACTCCTGGGGGTCGATCATGTGGTTCTTGGCCCAGGAGATGCGGCCGAGGGCTACGCGGGGCTTAAGTGATTTGTCATCAAGATGTAAGCGCTTTAATGCTTGCTTGACTACGGCTTGCTGGTCGGTTTCGTCGTAGATGGCGAAGGTTCTTGTAAGTCCTTTATTGCCAATTCTTAGGGCTTCTATATCGCGGCGGAGGACGCGCACGCAGAAGCTGTGGAAGGTGGCGATGGTGGGTTGGGCGAGGGTGCTGTGGCCGAGGATTTTTCCTACGCGCTCGCCCATCTCTTTGGCCGCTTTATTGGTGAAGGTTACGGCGAGGATGTTGTCGGGGGAGACGCCGCGTTCTTCGATGAGGTATGCGATTCGATGAGTAATGACGCGGGTTTTGCCGCTGCCGGCGCCGGCGAGGAGGAGGACGGGGCCGTCTACGGCAAGGATTCCCTCGCGCTGCTGGGGGTTCATGTTGGCGAGGAGATCGGGCACAAGGTCTATTTTACGGGCTCGCCTTGAGGAGGTATTTTTGTGTGGGTTTGAGGCTGTTCCGAACTGGGTTTCGTGTTGCGCGCGGGTGGTTTCAACTGGGTTTTGGGTGGTTGTTCGGGGAAAATGGAGACCAAAATGTAAAGGTAGCTTTACGTTTTGGGGTGAGGATGTAAAGGAAGCTTTCCCTCGATGTAAAGCTTCCTTTACAGGTAGGCGACGGGGCGGGTTGACGGGGATCTTGAGGGGGAGGTCAGAGGCCGGTTTGGGGGGTGGGAGGGGTTTGGTCGGGGCGGGTGGCGTTCCAGAGGACCTGGCGGAGGATGCCCATCCAGGTCATGGCCTCGCGGTGGGAGGCGCCGAGCTGGAGGGTGAGCTGGCGGACGAGGGGCTCGGAGGCGTTGGCGGGGTAGCGGCGGGTGTAGCCGGTGGCGTGGAAGACGTCGAGGAGGAGTTGGGTGAGACGCTCGCGGTCGGCGGATGTGGAGGGAGGCTCGTGGGTGGGAGGGATCTCGACGGAGGACTCGAAGCCGGAGCGGGTGAGCTCGTAGAGGCAGACGGCTACGGATTGGCCGAGGTTCATGGAGAGGTGGCGAGCGTCTTCGGGGGCGAACATGGGGATGGTGGTGAGGAGGGAGCAGTGGGAGAGCTGGTCGTTAGTGAGGCCGGTTTTTTCGGAGCCGAAGAGGAGGGCTACGCGGGTGTCGGTAGGTGCGTGTTCCGGGGCTGAAGATTCCGGTGGGCTAGATTCCCGGGTCCCATCTTCCCAGGTCCCAGAAGCGGGACGTGGGGCACCCGGATTGGTGGTGGTGTTGAGGGCGGCCAGGAGGAGGGGGGTGGTTTGCTGGAGGGGGAGGATGGGTTGGGTGAGTTGGCGCTCGCCGATAGCGGTGGTGCCGAGGATGAGGGTGCAGTCGGCGATGGCGGCGGCCAGGGTGTCGAAGCGGCGGGCGGAGGCCATGACGTGGTGGGCGGCTACGGCGGACTTTGATTGGAGGGGAGCTTCGAAGGGGGCTTCGAGATTTGGTTCCTGCAGGGCGGCTTGTAGCTGGGCGGCTTCTAGTTGGGCGGCTTCGAAGGGGGCGGCGAAGGTGTTGACGATGCGGAGGTCGGAGAAGCCGAAGTCCTGCATGGCGCGGGCGGCGGCGCCGATGTTGGAGGGGTTGCGTGCGCCGACGAGGACTACGGTGAGGCGGGCGCGGGCTTGGGTGGAGAGCATAGAGAGAGTGTAGTGGGTGGGCGGTAGACCGTAGAGAGCGCAAGGCACAGGTTGGTGGATGGGTGCGATGGTTTCACGGGGGTAGGGCTCCTGGAGGGGTGGGCTATGATGGGCGGCATGATCAAGGGCTGCAGTTTGTGTCTGCTGGTTGTGGTCGTGATTTGCGGTTGTTCGACAGGGGATTGCTCGGAGACGGTGATGGAGCCGGTGAGAGAGATTCATCTTCCTGTGACGGTTTCGCCGGGGTCGTTTGATCACAGGCTGTTTAGCGAGCTGTCGGCTCGCGATCACTTCGCGATGAGGGTTGCGCCGGATCAGAGCCTGCTGGTCTTCGATTCCGATCCGACGGGCAAGTGGCCGCTGATCCGCCTGCGGAGGTGGTGGACCGGTGATCCGGAGCAGCAGGTATTGGAGGTGCCAGGTTGGAGCGACGCAGTCGCGAAGTATTTGGCTGATGTTCTGGTCGATGTCCAGGTGACGCCCGATGGACGTTATGCGATTGCCTTCAGTGAAGCGGTGTGGATGAAGAGGACAAGTTTTCTTCTTCATGTTCCGCGGGGATACGTGGCGCGGAAGCCAGACACGATTGTCACGGTGATCGATCTAGAACGCTGGCAGGTGGTGAAGAGTGTGCATACGGTTGGCGTCGCTGAGCAGGGCATCGATTTTGCGTGGGTTATGGGCAACCGGTGGGTCGCGATCGAGGGAGGAGATGGGAAGGTGTCCGAATGTATGAGTGGATGCGTTAGCGCGCAAGAGATTCATCTGCTTTCGATCCCGGAGCTGACGCCGGGACCGAGCTGCGTGGCGCGGGAGTTTTTTCATCAGGGTCCACCGCCTGCCGAGGGGATTGTGCGGTCTAAGCAGGTGGCCAATGATGCGGCGTGCGGCGCGGTTCTGAATGCGGTGGGGTTGAGTTCGACGGAGGAGCTGGAGATTCGAGTCCGAAGAGGCAGCGGGATGGAGCCGGCGGATATGAGGCTTCGGGATGTGAGATGGAAGGACGATTCTCTTGAACAGGAGTCGCATCATGTTTATAGCGAACGGGAGCGGCTGTGGGATGCACAGGGCGAGGCCGATGACTACTTCCGGCATTGGGGTGAGTGGCCTTACGACGACATCTATTGGCAGAATCTTCCGCGAGAATCTTCTGCGCGGCTTTGGTACGGGCTCTATCCGGCGCAGGAGCGGGGGTTGTATGAGTTAGACCGATACGACGCGGAGGGCAAGGAGCAGGCTGCGAGGACCGAGCGGAGGCTGGTTTGTGGTGACGCTGCGCTTGGTAACGTGAAGTCGGCCTGCGGGTGCGGCGTGACCGGGGTTTCGGAAGAGGGGCGAACGCTGCTTACGTATTGTCGTCAGCAGCGGGGAGACTTTGCAGGAGTGTTTCAGAAGCAGTGGCTTTCTGTATTTTATTCGGATGATCTGACAGAGGCCGGATTGATCGAGTTACCGAAGAGCAGCGAGATGCTGGAGGCGCTTGCGGAGGGTGGGGGCGAGGTCTACGTGGTGACGCTTGAGCATGGGGAGGTGCTGCGAGTGTATGCTGTGCCGCGGCGCCCGTAGCGCGCCGACGTTGGAGGGGCCGCGTGCGCCTACGAGGACTACGGGGAGGCGGGCGCAGGGAGATTCCTCAGGAGGTCGAATGGAGGAGATGCGGGGGTGGTTTAGTTTTCTGTGGGCTTGGTGATGTGGTCGATGACGAGGTTGGGGACGGACTCGTGTTCGGCGTCTAGCTTGAGGCCTAGCTGCTCCTGGACGGCGGTGAAGATGGAGGGCCAGCTCTCTTGATTGCGGGCGGACCACTCGCGGCCGAATTGGAGGGTGTAGTTGTAGGTGCCGTTGAGGCCGGTCTTGTCGATGACGGGGGCTTCGACCATGGAGCTGAGGGCTCCGGAGATGGCGCGGAGGTTGGAGTTGGTGCCGTCGAACTCAAGGCCGTACTGCGAGCCGTGGGCGGCTACGTTGGAGGGCGGCGGGGGTGGGGGCGCTGATCCGTCCGCGGGTGGAGGCGGTGCGGGGACAGCCTGCATTTTGAGGCCGCCTTTGGCGAGGACGAGGTTGTAGACGAGGGTGTTGCGGGTTTCGAGATGGGTCTTGAGGTCGAGGCGCTGGGCGAGGAGGACGCGGATGGCGTGGCGCTTTTCGAGGCGGACTTCGTTGTCGGTGAGCTTGGCGAGACGAGCGTCGGTGGCGTCGTCGCAGCGGGCCTGGATGTCGTAGAAGGTGTTGGCGGCCCAGTCGGGCATGTTGACGACGGGGGCGTCGAATCCGTAGGCGATTTGGAGGAGGGCCTTGATGGGGAGGTTGGTGGCCTCGAAACGGGAGGAGTGGGGCGGGCTGGAGACGGAGACGTGGAAGTGCGCGTCGGGTGGCGGGGCCTGGCGGATGACGGCGACGTCGAAGGTGAGGGTGGGAGTGTAGTTGGGCTCTTCGAGGATGGGGGTTTGCGCGTGGAGGGGTGCGCAGGAGAGAGCGAGGGCAAGTGCCGCAAACAATCCGAACAGGCGCTGAGGGGTGCGCAACATGGGCGTGGGACTCCTTGGTGGAATGATACGGCGTTGTGGGTGGGGCGGTTCCGGATGGCGGAGAAAAGTGGGTAAAAGAATTTCGGGGCGGTTGCGGGCTTGAGGGTTGGAGGGTGGGCAGGTTGGTTTGCGCGGATGTATCGTAGGGGCAGTTTGGCGGTGTCTGAAGTTCTCGCGTGGTTTATTGGGGAGGGTCAGAGGATGCGGATGCGGGGTTGGTGTTGGGTGGCGGGGTTGTTGGTGGTGTTGGGTGGGGGCGTGGGGTTTTGAGAGGATGGGGGAATGGTGAGATCGGTGCGTGATGTTCCGTTTGCTTCGTTGTGCGTGTTTGGGCCTCGGGAGGGATATGGGGCGCAGATGAGTTTGCTGGTGTCGCAGATGGAGTGGATGCGGGCTTGTATGCACTTCAGGCTGAAGGATTTGACGGGGGAGGAGTTGGACTGGCTGGAGTCTGCGGGTGGGAACACGATTGGAGCGATGCTGCTGCATGTGGCGGCGATCGATGTGTACTACCGGCTGCATACGTTGGAGGGATTGCCTTGGGGACAGTATTCGGATGTGGTGAAGAAGCGGTGGGGCGCGGCGGCGGTGCTGGGGGATTTGGCGCGGGCGCAGATTCGCGGGCATGAGCTGACGTTTTATCTGGAGGCGCTGGATGAGACGCGCGCGGAGACGCTGGAGGAGTTTAAGCGGAGGGATGATGCGTGGCTGATGGCTGTCGATGAGCATTGGCCGTGGGGTCCGACGAATAATTTTTGCAAGTGGTTTCATGTGTGCGAACACGAGTCGCATGAGATGGGGAAGATTGATTTGATGTTGAAGAAGCTGCCGAGCCGACAGCCGGGTGGAAGGGCGTATCGGGGTGCGGCGGCGAAGGGGAGGGCGTCGCAGACGGCGCTGGGGGTGGCGCTGCGGAGGGCGGCGCACCAGGTGTATGACGAGACGCCGCTGGTGTTTGAGGATGCGGTGGCCGTGGCGGTGCTGAAGGGGAGGTATGAGAAGGCGCTGGCGGATGCGCGGCATACGGTGAAGGAGCCGTCGTCGATTGCGATGCGGGCGTGGGTGGTGGCGCGGAGCCGGTTTGCGGAGGATGAGTTGAAGGCCGCGATGGCGGCGGGCGTGCGGCAGTATGTGGTGCTGGGGGCGGGGCTGGATACGTTTGGGCTGCGGAATCCTTATGCGGAGCTGACGGTGTTTGAGGTGGACCAGGCGGGGACGCAGGAGTGGAAGCGGGGGTTGGTGAAGGCGAGTGGGTTGGAGGAGCCGGAGGGGCTGCGGTATGTTGCGGTGGACTTTGAGACGCAGACACTGCGCGGGCGGCTGGAGGAGAGTGGATTTGATTTCGGGGTGCCAACGTTGTTTGCGATGCTGGGGGTGAGTATGTATCTGACGGCGGAGGCGTTTCGAGGGACGCTGGCGTTGGTTGCTGGCTTGCCGGTGGGGAGTGGGATTGTGTTTGATTATGCGCTGCCTCGGCATGCGCTGCCGGAGGAGGAGTGGGAGGCGAGAGATGAGTTGGCGGCGCGGGTGGCTCGTATTGGCGAGCCGTTTCGGTTGTTCTTTACGCCGGAGGAGATGCGTGCGGAGTTGGTTGGGTTTGGGGCCGTGGAGGATGTGGATTCGGCGGAGTTGGGGAGGAGATATTTTGAGGGGCGGGGAGATGGGTTGAGTTTGCGGGGGCGGTCGGGGCAGATTGTTTGTGCGCGGTTGGTGGAGTAGGGGGCTAAAGCCCCTCTTCTTTTTGGGTGGGTATGAGACCCGAGGCTGAAGCCTCGGGGTACCTTAGGGCAAGGGCAAGGGCAAGGGTAAGTGCAAGTGCCAATGCGGGGGTCCTTCGCTACGCTCAGGATGACGGCGTAAAGGTGGCGGCGGCAATCGCAAAAGGAAAACGGCTGGCTTGTTGGCCAATCGTTCTCTTTGCCGTCTTCTTTGCTGTTCTCGTTGCCGTTCTCTTTGCTGTTGGTGGTTGCTGTTGTTGGTGGTGGTTGCTGTTGTTTTCTTGCGGGGTTGTTGGGTTAGCGTTTTTCGTGGGGCGCGGTTTTGTCGTTGTGCTTTTCGTTGTAGATCTGCTTGCTGGCGTGGTTCTGTTCTTTGTTGACCTGCTGGTGTTCCTGGGTGGTGAGGCGGCCGTTGTTGGCCTGGCGGTCGTTGTGGACCTGCTGGTCGATGTTGGATTGGGTGCGGTTGGCGCGGGCGGCTTCTCCGGAGGTCATCTGGCCGGAGCGTTCGCCGTTGGCGATGCGTTGTTCCTGATTGCCTTCGCGATTGTTGACGGTGTTGGAGCGGAAGGCATTGGGAGTGGAGGCTGCGGCGGTGCCGGGGCGACCGTGGTTGGCGCTTACGTACTGCGAGCGGTTGGAGGCAGCGACGTTCTGGTGCTGCATCTGCTCGCCGGTGGGCTGGATGTGGTTCTCGTGCATGGCGGCCATCTCCTGTTGCGAGGGGCGAGTCTGGATGCCACCCTGGCCTCCGTTGAAGGAGACGGTGGAGTGGCCGGCGTAGGAGGCGGGACGGCTGTAGCCATAGGCGATGCGGGCTCCGCCGAAGTTGCCGACGGCGCGGTTGTAGTAGAAGTGGCCGCCGTTCCAGTAGCCGCCTTCGTAACCGAAGCCTCCGTAGCCGAAGCCGTAGTTAATGCCGCCGTAGAAGCCTACGTGCGGGCCCCAGTAGCCGGCGTGGAAGAGATAGACGCCGTTGTCCCAGCCCCAGTAGGCGGGGGTCCAGAGATAGCCTTCCTCGGGTGCGATGACCCAGGTGCCGGGGACCCAGAAGTAGCCGTCGTCGCCGTAGGCCCAGTAGCCGGGGGTCCAGATGTAGCCGTCGCCGGGGCAGACGGGCTGGGCGTAGACGGGGAGCATGGGAGGAGCGATGTTGACGGAGAGGATGATGCCGGCGTGGGCCTGCGCGGCGGGCAGGGTGAGCATCGGTACGGCAACGGCGGCAGCGACGAGAAGAGTGCGAATGGATTTGAGGGCGTTCATGGTGGTTCTCCTTGCAGCAACTTGCCTGACGAATGCGTCGTGTTGCGGCTCCCGATGGGCTGGGTTCGCTGGTTGAAACACGAGGGTTCTCAGGTTGTTGCTATGCACCATCGTATTTCCGATGGTGCAGGAGAAGGCGCGGAAGATGCGGGGGTTACTTGATGAGTACAAGGATGGAGAGGACGAAGAGGAAGATCGCGCCAAGATAAACCCAGGAGAGGGAACGGGCGAAGTTGAGGGTCCAGCCGATGCCGAAACGTTTGGGTACGAGGACGGCTCCGTTGGAGGGATCGTAGTAGAGGACGCCGCCGCCGTGGAAGCCGGGGTCGGAGGCGGGCTCGTCGGCGGGGGCGGAGGGTTTGAGGACGAGGCCGCTGCGATGGAGGAGCCAGAGAGTGATGCCGAGGGCGAGGGCGAGATAGATGGCGATGATGAGCATGAGGCGGTCGGGCGCGGCGTTGGTGACGGGAAGCAGACCGATGAAGCTAATGAGGACGGCGATGGTCCAGGAGAGCGCGGCCATGGGAGCGAGGGCGCGGCGACGCTGAAGGAAAGTTGGGCTGGTGTCGCGGGCCATGGCGAGGGAGATGCCGAAGAAGAGGAGGACGATGAAGACGCCGATGGCGAGAGGGCCGAAGACGGAGGCGATGGAGCGGGTGGCCCAGGCGTTGGCGGTGCCCATGAGGTCCCAGTGGATGGGCCAGCGGCCGGGGAGCTGATCGAAGTAGCGGTGGAGGAAGAGGGCGGTGAGGGCGAGCGGGGTGAGGCTGAAGACGATGGCGACGAGAGGGAGAGTGGTGGAGGGCGGGACCGGTTCGGTGTGGCGCTGGAGGGGGACGATGGCGGCGTGGGGTTCGACGAGGCGGCCGTGGTAGCGCCAGAGGAAGCGGGCGGCGACGAGCTCGGAGGGGACGGCGAAGAGAGCGACGAGGATGCGGGCGCTGAGGATGCGCTCGGGGGTCCAGACGAGGATGGCGGAGATGAGGAGATCAGTCAGGGCGAGGGCGAGGACCTGCAGGCGGTAGTTGCGGAGAGCGGCGCGGGCGTAGCGAGAGCGCGCGTAATCGAGCGAGACGGTGACGCCGAAGAGGATGCCGCGGCGGGTTTCACTGTAGAGCGCGAGCAGAGCGCCGACGAAGACGATGGGAAAGAGAAGCAGAAGGCGAAGTGCAAGGGGAGAAGAGAAGTCCATTTCTTTTTGACTCCTAAAGTCGGCCTGTCTGGCTGATCTTTTTCGTCGGGCTTACGGCGTGGTGTGAAGGGGTGGCTGTTGCAGAATCCAGGTGGATAGTTTGATGAGGACTGAGGGGTCGATGGTGGTTTCGATCTGACCATATTCGTTGGGGCCGCCGGTGGTGGCGGGCTGGAAGAGGTGGTTGAGGCCGGGGAGCTCGAGGGCTTCGAAGTGGGTGTTGCCGGCGGCCGTGAGGGCGGCGCGGAGGGCGGGAAGGTTCTGAGCGGCAGAGACTTGGACGTCTTTGGAGCCGTCGAGGGCGAGCACGGGGATGGTGATTTTGCGCAGCGCCGGGGCGGGGTCGTAGGCGAGGAAGAAGCGAAGCCAGGGGGTGGCGAAGGATTTCACGACGGGATCGATTTGGGGTTCCGGGAGGATGGTGGCGAACTGGGTGCGAAGGCGCTGGTCGAGCGTGGCGGGGTCGGGGGAGTCTTTGTCGGCCTCGAGGACGATGTGGATGAGCTGGGCGTTTTTGGCGGCGGTTTTTTCTGCGGCTTCGGAGGTTTGGCCGGAGGCTATGGCTACGAGCTGGGTCTGCTCGGGAATGAGAACGGAGCCGGGTACGGCGGGGCCGGCGAGTAGGACCAGGAAGGCGATGTTGGGGTTGGGTGTGGTTTGGGGGTCGATGCCCGCGGCGAGCATGGGGGCGATGAGGCCGCCTTCGGAGTGGCCGATGAGGCCGATGCGGTGGGGGTCGATGTCGGGGCGGGAGAGGAGGAAGGTGAG
>JBAULP010000003.1:0-18577 GCA_049578265.1 Acidobacteriaceae bacterium | reverse complement strand
GGCTCCAGCGCCTGCGGCGGCGCCGGCGGCGGTGGCTTCGAACTCTTCGTCGTCGGTGGCGTCTGGCTTGGCGTGGTGGAGGGCGATGTGGGCGGCGAGCGCGGAGAAGAACGAGCCTCTGACGATTTTGGTGGCGGGACTTTTCTTGTCGTCGCCGGTGGCGATGAACTGGTAGGTGTAGAGAGGATAGGTGTGGCCGGCGAGGTCGAGGGAGGTGAGTTCGAGGACGAGCTGCTCGTGACCTCGGAATTTGCCGGCGCGCTTTTTGCTGACGACGGCTCCTTGGATGATGGCGCCGCGCGGGATGATGAGGACGTTGTTGACGATGACGTCCTGGCTGAGGGTGAAGACGATGGGGGTTCCGACTTTGGTGTTGCGCACGCTGAGCGGAGAGGTGGTCATGACTCGGATGAGCGTGTTTTCGAGGACGGTGACCTGGGCGTTGGGGTCGGCGTTGGTGGAGAAGTGCGGGGGTTGGGGAGTGGAGGGTGCGGCGGTGCCGGTTGAGGAAGTTGCGTCCTGGCTGGAGGAGGAGGATTGCTGTTGAGCGAGGACCGCTGCGGAGCTGATGAGCAGAACCGCGAGGGTTGCTGACGCGCGCGCGAGGCGTTGTCCGTTCATGTGCAGGCTCCTACCCGGCATTCTATGCCCGGCCCCGCGGCGATGGGTTGCGCGTGTGGGCGAGGGCTTGGTGGGGTGGGCAGGGAGGTGGATGCGGTTCAGCGTTTGAAGGAAAACTTTTTGTGGCCGAAGTAGCTGTAGCATGCGATGCAACAGGAGTTGACGATGCCTGCGAGGTAGGGGGCCCAGTCGTGGGTGAGGGCGGCGCGCTCAAAGAGATGGGTGGCGGTGGGAAGGATGACGAGGCCCATGGGGAAACTGACGCTGTAGACGAGGAAGCAGCGGAGCCACTCCTTGAGATAGTTGCCCTTGGTGCGGAAGACGAAGTGCTTGTAGAGCAGAAAGGCGACGGTGATGCCGATGGGGGTGGTGATGGCAAAGGCGATGTCTGCGATGATCGGCTTGCCGAGGGCGGGGAAGAGGTGGCCGAAGAGTTTGACGCAGCCAGAATAGACCGCGAAGGAGAATGCGGTGTTGAAGCCGCCGACCAGGAGGAAGCGAATTACCTCGCCGGAGGGAAGCACGCGGCGCATGGCGGAGAAGGGGCCGTGGGCCTTTGGGTCGGGGGGAGCGCCGTCGGGCGTGAGGGTGGGAGTTTCGAGAAAAGTCACTCTGCCTAGTTTAGCCGGAAGACGTGTGGGTTGCGACGGCTGGGGATGGAGGAAGGATCGGGGCTGGTGCCGGGGTTTGTTGGTGGGGTGAAACTGGGGATCGAGATGAACGCCTGCGCCGCGGGGCGCGGGGTTGGTGGAGGAGGGGCGCGGTTAGTTTTCGGTGGGCTGAGAGGCGTGGTCGATGACGATGGTTTGAACTGGGGCGGTGCTTCGCTTTAGCTCGAGGCCGAGGTCTTTGAGGGATTCGAGGATGTTGTCTTCGGCGTCGTCAGGGGTGGCGTCGGCGGCTACTTCGAAGTCGTAGGAGCCGGTGAGGTTGGTGCGGTCGACGACGGTTTGGGAGAGGGCGCGGGAGAGGCGTGCGGCGAGGTCGGGCATGGATTCGTTGATGCCGCGAAGGCCGTTGCCGAAGAGTTCCTGGCCGGCGGCGGCGCCGGCCCAGGGGAATTCGTTCTTATCTTTGGAGGGCGTGAGGCGTAGCGGGGCTCCGGTTTGGATGAGCGCGAGGGCGCGGCCTTGGCGCTGCTCGGGGTGGAGCTTGAGTTGGAAGCGGTTGAGGAGGAGGTTGCGGAGCATCTGCCGGATCTCCGGGGGCGGGAGCGTTTTGGGGCTCGCTGCGAGGTGCGCGTAACGCGCGGCTACTTCGGCGGGGGGCCTGGCTTCGATGTCAAAGAGGGTGTGGCGCGTCCAGTCAGGGCCTCCGACGATTTGGTCGGGCGGAAGGTTGTAGGCCACCGTGAGGAGGAACTGGAGAGTTGCGGCGCGGGCTTCCACTCTGGCGCCAGGGTAGGTGAAGAGCACGCCGATGGCGAGCCTCTGCTGATTGAGGTCGGTTTTTTTGATGGAGGCTACTTCAAACGTTGCGGAGGTCGCGTCGGGAGTGGGGGTTGGTGCAGCTTGCGGGGTTGGTTGGGTGGCAGGTTTTGAGGGGAAGGCGCTGGCGATGGGAACGGCGCAGCACGCGAGGAAGAGCGAGAGTGGCAGGAGATGTTTGAACATGCTTCGCGGGCTTTCGTTGCGAGGATGGGCTTGGCGGACTGGAGCGGTTGATGTGCGGCTGACTTGTGGGACGCGGCACGAGCGCTCGGGTGAGCGATGTCATCGTAGGAAAGGTTGAGTTCTGTCGTCAAGGATTGGCTAACGTCCCGCGACGGACTGTGCCATCTCGATGCCGGACGGAGCTGGCCTGGCGGGGGGCGCCTTCATCCAGGCCTGGGCTGTGTGGGCGATGAGCGTCTGGTCTTCGCTATGGAGGTAGACCTGTGCCATCTCGTAAGAGATGACGCGGTCGGGAGATGCGCTGGGTTGGTCGGGGTGCAGAAGCGTCCAGCCACGGATGTAGGTGATGTGACCCTGGAGGTCGGTCTGACCGTAGTAGGTGGTCATGGGGTCGTCGGGAAAGCCCATGTTCACCATGAGGCGATGCCACATGGCGTCATCGAGCACGATGACCCAGGTCCATTGGCTTGCACGCGTGGGATACTTGCGGGCTACTGCTGCAAAGACTTTGTATTCGGCTGCGGCGTTGGGCGCGACGACTCCCGGCTTCGCGAAGGTTCCGAGAAATTCAATCTTGTTCTGCGCGAGGGAAGGTGTTGCGCAGAGAGTAAAGAAACCGGCGGCCAGAGCCACTACGAGAGAGGCGTGTTTGAGAAGCTTCATGTGCATTCACCTGCGAGGCATTTCGGCGCGCGGTTGGAATGCGTTAGGGGTGTCGCAGAGGGAAACAGTGCGTCCAGGGTTTAAAGACGAAGAGGGCATCCGTGATGGGTGCCCTTTTCGTTCGGTGTTGCGTTTGAGAATGTGGTTACTCTGCGGATTTGTCGCTGGTGAGCGCGTTTGAGGGTTGAGTGGCGCCGGGACCAGTCCAACTTCGACCGGCTTTGCGGACCCATTGCTGGGCTAGCTTGTCTGCCTGGTCGATGTCGGCGGTGTGGAGATAGCTTTGGGCCTCTTCATAGGCGACGATGCGATCGGGCGAGGGGTCAGCGAAGGAGGTGTGAGTAAGCTTCCAGCCGCGTAGGTAGGTGACGCCCGAATCGACGTAGGTGCGTCCGTAGACTTGGTAGTTGGGATCGTTCTGGCCGAGCTTGTTAAGGATGGTCGTCCAGGAGTTCTCCTCGCAGACGATGACGTAGTGCCATGCGGGCGGGCGGGGGTAGCGGGACGCGATGGTTTTGAATGCGTCAACCTCTTGCATGCAGGCCGCGGAGTTTGGATTGTCGGCGGCGAGCGTGAGGTGGATCTGGCCGAAGGATGGTGTGGCCGAGATGCCGCTGAGAAGGGCCGCGACGAGAGATAGATGTTTGAGAAGCTTCATGTGCATTCACCTGCGAGGCATTTCGGCGCGCGGTTGGAATGCGTTAGGGGTGTCGCAGAGGGAAACAGTTGCGAGGCGGGAGCGGCGGCCCTGGGGGAATGCAGGGATCTCTCCGCTTTGCTGCGCTTCGGTCGAGAGGACGGAGGTTGGTGGGGAGTGGGTTAGGCGAGTTGGGTGGGGGCGTTGGGCGCGACGGGTTGGGGGAAGAGGAAGGTGATGGAGGTGCCGCCGGAGGGGCGGTTGGAGGCGTGGATGGTGCCGCCGTGGAGGCGGACGGCGCGCTCGGTGATGGCGAGGCCTACGCCGAAGCCGCCGGTGGAGGAGCTGCGCGCGTGGTCGAGGCGATAGAAGGGGCGGAAGATGTTGGCTAGCTGGGCTTCGGGGATGCCGGGGCCGTGGTCGCTGACTTCGATGCAGGCGGAGCGAAGGCCGTTGACGGAGGCGGAGCCGATGCGGAGCGTGACCTCGGTGCCGGGGTCGGTGTAGCGGATGGCGTTGCGGACTACGTTTTCGATGGCGCGATAGAGGAGGTCGTGGTCGCCGCGGATGGTGCAGTCGGCGTCTTGCAGGAGGGTGACGGTGCAGGAGCGCTGGTGGGCTTCGTATTCGGCGTCGGGGAGGAGCTGCTCACAGAGTTGGTTGAGCGAGACGGGCTTGAAGGTGGAGGTGTTCTCGCGGGCCTCGCGAGATTCCATGGAGGAGAGGGTGAGGAGCTGACCGATGAGTTGGTTGAGTTTTTCGGCTTCGCGCTCGATGCGATTGAGATGCTCGCTGAGGGCGGGGGTCGTGGTGTCGGATTGGGTGGTACCAGCCTGAAGGGCTGTACCTCCCCTATGGGAGGTATCGACGGTTTGGGAGGTTGCATCCTCGCGGGCTAGTTCAAGGGCTACGCTTAGGCGGGCGAGGGGGGAGCGGAGTTCGTGGGAGACGTCGCGGAGGAGGAGTTTTTGCGCGCCTACTAGAGATTCCAGGCGCTCGGCCATGTGGTTGAAGTCGTGGACGAGGCCTTGGAACTCGTCGGAGGAGGCGCGCGCGGCGGCGGAGGGCGATTGCTCGACGCGGGTGTTGAGCTTGCCGCCGGCGAGGGCACGCGCGGCTTTGCGGAGACGCACGAGGGGCCGGGTGAAGAGAAGGACGAGGACGAAGGTGGTGAGGCCGCCGACGGCGATGGCGACGGGAAGTTGCGGGAAGGCGAAGTGGACGAAGTCCCAGCGGCGCCTGGGAGCGCGGTTGGAGGGAGTCTGGAACCAGACGTAGTCGAAGTGGGTGCCGTCGGATGCGGTGGTGGGGATGAACCAGGCGAAGAGGCTGCCGACGGGGCGGTTCTGGATGTGGTTGGGGAGTGAGGCGGTGACGGCGGGGAGTGCGGGGGCGTTGGCGGTGGAGCAGAGGAGATGGCCGGAGGCGTCGAGGAGCGCGGCGCCTGACGGTTCGAGGCGGGCGGTGTTGGCGCGGAAGCCGGGGCAGCCGTTGAGCTGGTAGTCGCGGAGTGCGAGGTCGGCGTCGTGATGGAAGTTGATGTCAAGGGCTTCGCCGAAGGTGGAGGGACCGGCGAAGCGCTGGCGGATGATGAGGGTGGTGGTGATGATGAAGATGAGGCTTTGGGCGAGCCAGAAGATGGCGAAGATTTTGAAGAAGAGTCCGCGCATTAGGATCGGCCTCCGGCGAGGGAGCGGCGAAGGACGAGTTGATAGCCGGTGCCACGAACGGTTTTGACGAGATCGTCGCTGGTGGAATCACCGCCGGCGAGTTTACGGCGGAGGCGGGAGACGTGCATGTCGAGCGAGCGATCGAAGGGATGGAACTTGCGGCCGAGGACGGACTCGGCGAGGAGCTCGCGCTCGACGACTTTGCCGGGCGAGCGCATGAGGACTTCGAGGAGAGCGAACTCGACGTCGGTGAGATCGATGGGCGAGTTGTTCTGGAGAACGGTGCGCGCGGCGGGATCGAGGACGAGGTCTTCGACGACGAGGGCGGAGGATTCCGAAGGGGTGGTGGGGGTGGTGGCGCGGCGACGGATGGCGCGGATGCGGGCGAGGAGCTCACGAGCGTTGAAGGGCTTGGCGAGGTAGTCGTCGGCACCCATCTCGAGACCGACGATGCGATCGACGTCTTCGCCGCGGGCGGTGAGGAGGAGGATGGAGTCGGAGGAGGTGGTGCGGATGCGCTGGAGGACTTCGAAGCCGTCGATGCCGGGGAGCATGACGTCGAGGAGGATCATGGGCCAGGGGCGGGAGCGCGCGGCTTCGAGGCCGTCGTCGCCGCGATGGATGGCGTGGACGCGGAAGTCGTAGCGGGCGAGGTATTCGGTGAGCATGGTGCAGAGCTCGATGTCGTCGTCGATGAGGAGAATATCTTCCATGGGTGGACTGCTTTGGCCAGGGTAACGCCGGGATTAGAGTAACGCGGTGAGACGCGATGTGGAGCAGAAACGGTGTAATGAATGGTCACTCGGGTTGTGACAAAGCGTTACAAAGCGTTACGCAATGTGGGAGCACGAAGGCGGTGGATGCGGTCTTCTAGAAGTGCAATCGAGAGGCATTGAAGACTATGAAGAAATTCTCCCTGATGAATTTGGTGTTGAGCGCGGCGGTGGTGATGGGTACGGCGGCGACGGGATGGGCGCAGAGCGCGACGGGCACGATTCGCGGGACGGTGACGGACCCGGATGGGGCGCTGGTGCCACAGGCTGCGGTAACGGTGTCAAGTGGGAGTGGGTCGGCGCGCACGGTGAAGAGCGATGCGGCGGGTGCGTTTGCAGCGACGCAGTTGGTGCCGGGACGGTACACGCTGACGGTGACCGCGAGTGGGTTTTCGACGGCGACGGTGAGCGACGTGATGGTGTATAGCGGAAAGACCACGGGCAAGAACGTGAAGCTGGAGATCGAGGTGGAGAGCCAGGTGAACGTTACTGCAGAGGCGCAGGGCGTGAGTACAAGCCCGGATGAGAATGCGAATGCGCTGGTGATCAAGGGGAAGGATCTGGATGCGCTGTCGGACGATCCGGACGATTTGCAGAATGAGTTGACGGCGCTGGCAGGGCCTTCGGCGGGGCCTAGCGGTGGTGAGATTTATATTGATGGATTTACCGGTGGGCAGTTGCCGCCGAAGAGTTCGATTCTGGAGATTCGGATTAATCGCAATCCGTTTTCTGCGCAGTACGACAAGCTGGGCTATGGGCGCATCGAGATTTTGACGAAGCCGGGAACGCAGAAGCTGCATGGGTCGTTCATGATCGATGGGAATGATAAAGCGTTCAACTCGCTGAACCCGTTTGTGACAAGCGAGCCTCCGTACTACACGACGTTCATGAATGGGAATTTGAGTGGAGCGATCGACAAAAGGGTGTCGTGGTTTACGAGCGTGTTCGAGCGGAACAATCATTCGAACTCGATTATTAATGCGGATATTCTGGGAGCGAATGGACAGACGGTGAACTATACGGCTGCGGTTTCGAATCCGCAGTCGCGGCTGGATGTGAGCCCGCGGTTTGATTTCTCGCTGGGGTCGAAGAACACGATGAGCGTGCGGTACTCGCTGGACCGGCAGAAGGATACGAACAGCGGCGTGTCGGGATTCAGCTTGCAGAGCCAGGGATACAACGTGTTGAATTATGAGAACACGATCCAGGTGAGCGACACGCAGGTGTTCAATCCGCAGTGGGTAAACCAGATTCGGTTTCAGTATCGGAGGGAGCGCGATGGTCAGACTCCGGAAGATACGACGCCGACGGAGACGGTGCAGGGCGCGTTTACGAACGGCGGAAATAATGCTGGGACGTCGAAGGATAACCAGGATGATTATGAGTTGCAGGAGTATGTGAATGCGACGGAGGGCAAGCACGCGTTGAACTTTGGGACGCGGCTGCGGCTGACGCATGAGGTGAACTCGACGACGGCGGGATTCAACGGCAACTACATTTATTCTTCGCTGGCGACGTATGCGGCGGGGACTCCGAGTGAGTATGACGTGACGGCGGGTAAGGCGGCGGCGGCGGTGAATTTGTTTGACGCGGCGCTGTTCTACCAGGATGACTGGTCGGTGAAGCCGAATCTTACGCTGAGCTATGGGGTGCGGTATGAGGGGCAGAATCGGATCAGCGATCATACGGACTTTGCGCCGCGGTTTGCGGTGTCGTGGGCGCCGGCTGGAGGGAAGGGCAAGAAGGCGAGCACGGTGTTGCGCGCGGGGTATGGATGGTTTTACGACCGGTTTGCTGCGGGGAATGTGTTGAGCGCGATCCATGGGAATGGCGTGAACCAGCAGAATTATGTGGTGAAGGATCCGATGTTCACGACGAATGCGCCGACACCGGCGGAGTTGGCGAGCAGCAGCACGGGAGCTCCGACGCTGTACCAGGTTGATCCGAACTTCAAGGCTGCGGTGAATATGGAGGCCGCGGTGGGGATTGACCACTCGTTTGGGAAGTATGTTACGTTCTCGGCGACGTACATCAACTCGCGGGGCGTGCATCAATATTTGAGCGACAACATCAATGCGTTTATTGCGTCGACGTATGATCCGGCGACGGGCACGGGCGTGCGTCCGAATGGGATCAACGAGAATATTTATCAGTTTGAGTCGGGTGGTGTGTACAACCAGAACCAGTTGATTATGAACTACTCGGTGCGGGCGAAGAAGCTGACGCTGTTTGGGTTTTATATGCTGGGGTCGGCGAAGTCGGATACGTCGGGCGCGAGTTATTTTCCGTCGAACCAGACGAATCCGGGCGCGGATTATGGGCGCGCGAGCTTTGATGTGAAGAATCGGTTCCTGATGGGCGGAAATTACATTGCGCCGTTTGGGATATCGATCAGCCCGTTTTTTGTGGCGGATTCAGGGACGCCGTTCAACATTACGCTGGGTCAGGATTTGAATGGTGACAACCAGTACAACGATCGGCCCGCGTATGCGACGTCGACCGATACCGACACGATGCAGACTGCGTATGGGAACTTCAATCTTGATCCGGGCGCGGACGAGACGCGGATTCCTTACGACCTGGGGACCGGGCCGGGGCAGTGGAGTTTGAATATGCGCGTGGCGAAGTCGTTTGGAATTGGGCCGAAGGTGAAGGCTGGCGAGGGCGCTCCGGAAGGCGGACATGGCGGCGGGGGTCCGCATGGTGGACATGGCGGCCCGGGCGGCGGGTTGGGGCCGGGCGGTTTGAGTGGAGGCAACAATGGGCCTCCGCGGTTGGACCAGGCGGTGGCGCGGAAGTATTCGCTGACGTTCTCGGCGATGTCGCACAACGTGTTCAACCATGTGAACCTGGCGGCGCCGGTGGGCGTGTTGGACTCGCAGTTCTTCGGGAAGTCGACGGCGACTGCGGGAGGGTTCTTCAATAATGCGGCGGCGAACCGGAGTATTGATCTGCAGGCCAGCTTTAATTTCTAACGGCGTAATGATTGATTGCTGATGTGGCAGAGACTGCGGCTTCCTTTGGGGGCCGCGGTTTTTTGTTTGGTGATTGTGCGGGGCGGGATTAGACGGGGTGAAGTTGGGTGACGTCGCAGGGGGCGCGAAGATTTTTGCGTGACATGGATCGGAGAGCGATCGGAGGGCGATCGATTGTCGAGCAGGATAGGGACGCATGAGGGGTTGGAGTCTCGGAGCGGGGTTTGTGCGTCTTATAGCTGAATGTAAAACATTCCCCCTGAGGCCCTATGTGGATTGTCCGGCTCGCACTACGCCGCCCTTACACCTTCGTTGTGTTGTCTATGTTGATTGCGCTGCTGGGGATTGGGTCGGCGATTGAGACGCCGAAGGATATTTTTCCGTACATCAACATTCCGGTGATCAGCATTGTGTGGACGTACACGGGGCTGACGCCGACGGAGATGGAAGGGCGCGTGGTGACGGTGTGCGAGCGCGCGCTGACGACCACGGTGGACGATATTGAACATACGGAGAGCCAGAGTTATCAGGGCGTCTCGGTGATCAAGGTTTATTTTCAGCCGGATGTGCAGATTTCGACGGCGCAGGCGCAGGTTACGTCGGTGGTGCAGACGATTTTGCGGGTGCTGCCGCCGGGCGAGTTTCCTCCGCTGATTATTAAGTACGATGCGTCGTCGGTGCCGATATTGCAGTTGGGGTTGAGTGGGCAGGGGGTGAGCGAGGCCGATCTTTACGATGATGGGCTGCAGTTTGTGCGGCCGCGGTTGGCGAATGTGAAGGGCGCGAGCGTGCCGCTGCCGTTTGGCGGCAAGGTGAAGCAGGTGATGGTGGATACGGATCCGAACCTGCTGTATGCGCATCATCTTTCGGCGGCGGATGTGTCGACGGCGATCAGCCAGCAGAATCTAATTTTGCCGGCGGGCACGGCGCGGATGGGCGATCGCGAGTATGTGATGCGGACGAACTCCAGCCCGGACACGGTGAGCGCGCTGAACGATTTGCCGGTGAGAGCGGCGAATGGGGCGGTGGTGTATGTGAAGGACGTCGCGCAGGTGCACATGGGGTACGCGGTGCAGACAAATATTGTGCGCGAGAACGGGAAGCGGTCGGCGCTGCTGACGATTTTGAAGAATGGCAAGACGTCGACGCTGGATATTGTTTCGCAGGTGAAGGGGATGATTCCAACGCTGACGGCGGGGTTGGGGAATTTGACGATCACGCCGTTGTTTGACCAGTCGATGTTTGTGCGCGCGAGTATTAATGAGGTGGCGCGCGAGGCTACGATTGCGGCGGTGCTGACGGGGTTGATGATCCTGTTGTTTTTGGGATCGTGGCGGTCAACGCTGATTGTTTGCATTTCGATTCCGCTGTCGATTGCTACGTCGCTGGTGATTTTGAGTGCGATGGGCGAGACGATTAATGTGATGACGCTGGGTGGGCTGGCGCTGGCGGTGGGAATTCTGGTAGACGATGCGACGGTGGAGATTGAGAACACGCATCGGAATATGGCGGAGAAAAGGCCACTGACGCAGGCGATTCTGCACTCGGCGCAACAGGTGGCGGCGCCGGCGTTTGTGTCGACGCTGTCGATCTGTATTGTGTTTATTCCGGTGGTGCTGCTGACGGGGGCGGCGAAGTTTTTGTTTACGCCGCTGGCGGAGGCGGTGGCGTTTGCGATGCTGGCGAGCTATTTTCTTTCGCGCACGCTGGTGCCGACGATGATGCATTTTCTGCTGGGGAAAGAGATTGCGCTGTACCAGGATCCGGGTGAGAGCGAGCGGGAGGAGCGGCGGAGTTTTCTGTGGCGGTGGCACTCGAAGTTTGATCGGCAGTTTGAGAAGATGCGGCACCAGTATGCGCGGCTGCTGGATTGGTGTTTGGAGCATGCGGCGATTACGCTGGGGCTGTTTGCGCTGCTGCTGATTGTGAGTCTGCCGATGACGTTTTTTATCGGGCGGGATTTCTTTCCGTATGTGGATTCGGGGCAGATGCGGCTGCATGTGGATCCGCCGGTGGGGATGCGGATTGAAGATTCGGAGCAGTACTTTGCGAATGTGGAGCGGGAGATTCGGAGGGTGGTGCCGCCGTCGCGGATTCAATTGATTCTGGACAATATTGGATTGCCGAACAGTGGCATTAATCTGGCGTTTGGGGACTCGACGACGATTTCGAATTCGGATGGAGATATTTTAATTGCGCTGAAGCCGGGGCCGAAGGATACGCAGAAGTACATGCGGCTGCTGCGCGATGATCTGCATCAGAAGTTTCCGGACGGAACGTTTTTCTTCACGCCGGCGAATATGACGAATCAGATTCTGGACTTTGGATTGCCGGCTCCGATTGATGTGCAGGTGATTGGGCACGGGAAGAATAATTACGAGCTGGCGCGGAAGCTGGAGCAGCAGATTGCGGCGATTCCGGGAGCGGTGGATGTGCACTTGCATCAGCAGGTGGACTATCCGACGATGCAGATTAATGTGGACCGCAGCAAGGCTCGGCAGATTGGGCTGACGCAGCAGGATGTGGCGCAGAGCACGCTGATTTCGTTGAGTGGAACGGGGCAGACGGCGCCGAATGAGTGGTTTGATCCGAGCAACGGCGTGAACTATCAGATTGTTACGCAGACACCGATTTACCGGATCAACAGCTTGCCTTCACTTTCGCGGACGCCGGTGACGACGCCGAATGGAAATGCTACGCAGATGCTGGGAAACCTGGCGAGTTTTCGGAGGGATGAGTCGCCGATTATTTTGGACCACTACAACATTCAACCGGTGTATGACGTGTATGCGGATGTGGATCGGCGCGATTTGGGAGGGGTGGCGAGCGAGATCGAAAAGATTATGGACCAGACGCGCAAGGGGTTGCCGAAGACGACGCAACTGGCGCTGCGCGGCGAGGTGGCGACGATGAATGATTCGTTCATCCGGCTGGGGATTGGAATTATTTTTGCGATCATGCTGGTGTATCTGCTGATGGCCGTGAACTTTCAGTCGTGGCTTGATCCGCTGATTATTTTGATGGCGATTCCGTGCGCGTTTTGCGGAATTTTGTGGATGCTGTTTTTGACGCAGACTACGTTCAGCGTGCCGTCGTTGATGGGCGCGATTATGACGATTGGTGTGGCTACGGCGAACTCGATTTTGATGGTGGTGTTTGCCAATGATGAGCGGTTGGCTGGCAAGAACCAGCGCGAGGCGGCGCATGTTGCGGGACACACACGGCTGCGGCCGGTGCTGATGACGGCGCTGGCGATGATCATTGGCATGCTGCCGATGGCGCTGGCGTTTGGCGAAGGTGGAGAGCAGAATGCTCCGCTGGGACGTGCGGTGATTGGCGGGCTGCTGTTTGCTACGGTGGGCACGCTGTTTCTGGTGCCGACGATTTATTCGTTGCTGAAGACGCATCCTCCGGTGGATTACTCGAAGGAGATTGATGACGAGGCTGGGCCGCTGAGCGGGCACGCGCCGGCGACGGAGGGCGCGCATTGAGGCGGCGACGCGGGCGGTTGAGGAGCTGCGGGAGGAACTGCGGGTCTCTCTCCACTGCGCATCGCATGAAGCCGCGATGCTTCGGTCGAGATGACAGATTTTGCGGAGGCATGAGGCCGCGATGTTTCAGCAGAGATGACAGATTGCTGGTTGGGCAAGGAAGAAGCGAAGGTTGAGGGGCAGGGAGTGAGATGGCCGACGAGAGAGATGAATCGATAGGGCGAAGCGGCGAATCGATGGACCCGAAGCGTGAGCTGCCTTGGCCGGAGGAGAGTGATCCGGCCAATGTTGGCGCGCAGTTTGCTGATCCGAATGCGGCGGATGATCGGCGGGTGGGGAAGAATTTTGAGGAGACGAACTCGAGCCGCAGGAGGAAGGAGACGCCGCCGCTGGGTGAGCGGATTCATTGGCCGGAGAATCGGAGGCCGCTGTATTGGTTTCTGTTTGCGTTCTTTTTGCTGGTGGTGATTGTGGTGCTGGCAGGTTGGTTGCCGCGACATGCGCGGGATAAGGAGATTGACGCGCGCGCGAAGAGAGAGAGGGACGCGCGGCCGGTGGTGGAGGCGGCGAAGGTGTTGGCTTCGACGAGCGAGGCAGGGCTGGCGGAGCCGGGGACAACGATTCCGTTAACGCAGGCGTATGTGTATGCGCGCGCGAATGGATATTTGAAGAAGAGGCTGGTGGACATCGGCGATCATGTGCGGCAGGGGCAGTTGCTGGCGGTGATCGATGCGCCGGACCTGGATGCGCAGGTGGTGCAGGCGCGGCAACAGGTGATGCAGGCGGAGCGGCAGTTGGATCAACAGCGGTCGCAGTTGGCGCTGGCTACGGTGACGGTGCAGCGGTACCGGGTGCTGGTGGCGAAGGGCGTGTTTTCGCGGCAGGATGGGGATACCCAGGAGGCGAACTACGCGTCGTCGGTGGCGAATGTGCAGGCGGCGCAAAGGAATGTGGATGCGTACAAGGCGAATTTGGAGCACCAGATTGCGCTGCAGAGTTATGAGCAGGTGCGGGCTCCGTTTGCGGGGGTGATTACGGAGCGGGATGTGGATGTGGGTGCGCTGATTTCGGCGGCGGGAGCGACGTCGGGGATGGAGAACTCGCCGGCGCCGCAGGGACAGATTTCGGCGGCGGGAGGAACGTCGCAGGCGGGGCAGACGAATAACTCGGGAGCGAGCGGGGGTGTGAACTCGGCGGCGACTTCGGCGCAGTCGCCGGGGCAGGGAGGGCCGCTGTTTGGGATTGAGCAGATGCAGCGGCTGCGGATTCTGGTGTCGGTGCCGGAGGAGTATGCGACGGCGGTGCATGTGGGGATGAAGGCGCCGCTGTCGGTGGGGGAGTATGAGGGACCGCCGCTGTATGCGGAGGTGACGGGGACGGCGGACTCGATTGATCCGAACACGCGGACGATGCTGACGGAGTTGCAGATTGATAACTCGAAGGGGAAGTTGATTCCTGGGATGTATGTGGTGGTGACGTTTCCGCCCGCGCCCGGGGTAAAGGCTCCGCTGCTGATTAATGGGGATGCGATTGCGATTCGGAATAATGCGTCGGTGGTGGCTACGGTGGTGGATGGGAAGGTGAAGTTTGTGCCGGTGACGATTGGGCGCGACTTTGGAGGCGAGACGGAGATTCTTACTGGGTTGAAGGCCGGCGATGTGATTGTGACGGATGTGACGGATGATGTGGTGGAGGGCGCGCGGGTGAAGGTGCATTTGAGCAAGCCGGCTGCGCAGAAGACTGCGCCACCACCGCAGACTGCGCCTCTGGGAGGGAGTTCGCAGTACAGCAATGAGGGGATTACGGATCAGAATTTGCAGGGTCAGCAGATGAAGGCGAATCAGAAGAGCTCGGGGAAGAAGCCGAACACGGCGCAGAAGAACAGCAGCGAGAGTAAGCCATGAGTGGGGCGCGTGGAGTGTGGATGGTTGCGGCGGTGATGGTCGCGGGGGCTGGTGCGGTTGCGCAGTCGCCTTCGCCGGCGTTGCCTCCGCAGAATATGCCGGCGTTGAGTCCTGCGCCAGCGCAGCAGGCGGTGCCTGCGGGGCCTGCTACTACGACGGGTGCGGCGCTGGCGATGCGGGCGCCGCAGGTTTCTCCGCTGGCCGGATCGGTGGAGCCGCCGAATGCTCCTACGCCGCAGTTGCGGCAGGCGGAGGACTCGCGTGTTACTCCGGAGCATGAAGGTGTTACGGGGTTGGAGCCGGATTTTCTGGGATTTTTCGGGCCGTATCGGCGGCCTGTGGTGGCGCCGTTGTTTGAAGGCAGCGCGGTGCGGATGGATGGGTTGATTCGCGATGGGAAGCTTTATCTGACGCTGCAGGATGCGATTGCGCTGGCGCTGGAGAACAACCTGGATGTGGAGGCGGAACGGTATAACCTGACGGCGGCGGAGACGGATGTGGTGCGGGCGAAGGGCGGGGGGAGCACGCGCGGGATCGACTACACGATTGAGATGCCGCAGAATGGCGTGGGTGGGCCGGGGTCTCCGCTGCTGAATGCTACGACGGCGAATAGTAATCCGACGACGCCTACGGTGACGGATTTGACGGCGCTGAATGCTACGGTGCAGACGACGCAGTCGTTGCAGGAGACGGCGGCGGGGGCTACGTATTCGGCAGGGCCTGCGGTGCCGCTGTTTGATCCGCAGGTGATTGGGGATGGTGGGTATCTGCGGCGGTCGGATACGGTGACGCTGGGGAGTTCGAGTTCTACGGGAACTACGGGTGTGGGGACAACGACGGGAACGACTACTACGAGTGGGGCGTTGGATTTTGTGGCGTTGAATCTGGCGTATGTGCAGGGGTTTTCGTCGGGGTTGGAGTTGGAGGCGATTGGGAATAATGCGGCTTCGGTGGAGTATGGGTCGGCTTCGCAGAAGGATCCGTTTGCCACGCCGAGTACGTCGGTGACGTTGACGCAGCCGTTGTTGCGCGGGTTTGGGCGCGCGGTGAATCTGCGGTATTTGAGAATTGCGCGGACGGATGAGAAGATTTCGCGACTGCTGTTTGAGCAGCAGGTGGAGGCGACGGTCTATGGGACGTCGCGGCTGTACTACGATTTGGTGGCGCTGGGTGAGGATGTGCTGGTGAAGGCGGAGTCGCTGCGTGCGGCTACGAAGCAGAGACAGGATGATGAGGACCAGGAGAAGCTGGGGACGCTGGCTCCGATTCAGTTGACGCAGGCGCGGGCGCTGGAGAGCTCGACGCGGTTTGCGATGATCCAGGCGCAGGGGCTGTATAAGCAGCAGGAGATTATTCTGCGCGATGAGTTGCTAAGGACGGCGTCGCCGGTGTTTACCGAGCAGTTCAGCGAGATTGTGCCGACGGATGAGATTGTGGTGCCGGCGCATTTGGAGACGCTGGATGTGCCGGCGCTGGTGAGGGAGGGGTTGGCGGCGCGGCCGGACCTGGCGCAGGCGAATCTGCAGGTGGAGGCGGGGAAGATCAGCGTGGAGGCTAGCCGGAATAATGCGCGGCCGCAGTTGAATCTTTATGCGAATGCGGAGACGCGCGGATCAGCGGAGCAGCCGTATGAGCCGCTGGGTTCTCCGGGGACCGGGCTGCCGACTACTCCGCAGGAGCTTGGGCAGGGTGGGCTGCGGGTGTCTACGATTTATCAGGCGGGGTTGCAGTTGACGCTGCCGCTGCGGAATCGGGTGGCGGAGGCGGATGCTGCGCGGGATGCGGTTCAGTTGCGCGAGGTGCAGGTGCGGACGGAGAAGGTCGCGCAGCAGGTGCGCGAGGATGTGGAGACGGCGGTGGTCGCGCTGCAGACGGCGCAGGCGGCGTATGAGGCGGCATCGCAGAGTCGCGAGTACCAGGCGCAGTTGCTGGATGCGGAGCGGGATAAGTTGTCGGTGGGGCAGTCGACGGAGTTGGCCGTGTTGCAGAATGAGGCTTATTTAGCGCAGGCGAAGTCGACGGAGATTGCGGCGCGGTCGAACTGGATGAAGGCGCGGCTTAATTTGGATTATGCGGTGGGGGATTTGCTGGAGAAGAATCATGTGGAGCTGGATGGGGTGGTGCGGTGAGAGTTGTCGGTTCTCGGTTCTCGGTTCTCGGTTCTCGGTTCTCGGTTCTCAGTTCTCGGTTCTCAGTTCTCGGTTCTCGGTTCTCAGTTTGTTGTGGGGCTATTCGGCGGTGGACTGGTGGTATTTTACGCAGTCGTCTATGTGGCGGGCGGCGCGGGCGTGCATGCTTTGGTCAGGGTTGGTTTGGGCGGCGCCCTGGCGGTAGAACTCCAGCCAGGTTAAGCAGCCTTTGATGTCTTCGATGTGGCCGTCTTTTTGGTTGGGGTCCTGGGGGAGGAGCTTCTGGAGGTCGTCGAAGGCTGGCTTGTAGACGGAGGTGGGGGCGTCGCGGTCGCCGGCTAGTGTGTCGTAAGCGGCCCAGGCGGGGGTGTTGGCGCGGGGATTCATGGTGAGGACTGGCGCGGGCGCGGTGGAGAGCGAGCGGAGGTTGTTCTCGTGCTCGCGGTGGAGGATGATGCGATAGACGAAGAGGCCGAGGATGACGGCCAGGAGGATGTAGTGGCGGGGACGGAGGGTCATGGTTCTCAGTTCTCAGTTGTCAGTTGTCAGTTGAGCGTCGGCGCGGATTGAAGATTTTGGGCTGAGATGGGTCGGCGGCTTGGTTAGTGGGTGCGGTCTACGAGGTATTGGGCCAGGGACTTCAGGGGGGTGGCGGCTTGGCCGAAGGGGGTTAGGGCGGCGAAGGCGTCGGCTATGAGTTCGGCGGCGTCGTGCTTGGATTGGGTTAGGCCGTAGACGGCGGGCCAGGTGGCTTTGATGGCGGCGGTGTCTTTGCCGGCGGTCTTGCCTAGTTCTTCGGAGGTCTGGGTCATGTCGAGGATGTCGTCGACGATTTGGAAGGCGAGGCCGGCTTTTTCGCCGAAGGTGCGTAGGGCGGCGATGACGTCGGTGTGAGTTCGCTCAGGGGCTAAAGCCCCTTTCCTTTGGTCGTTGTCAACGGACGGGCTGAAGCCCGTCCCCTTCAAGGCATTCGAGTTCTTCTGGTTTAGCAGGGTGGCAAGGCCGAGGAGGCCGCCGGTTACGATGCTGGTGGTGATGAGGGCTCCGGTTTTGGCGCGGTGGATTTGTTCGACGAGCTCGGGAGTGGGAGTTTTGCCTTCGGATTCGATGTCTACTACCTGGCCGCCGATCATGCCGGGGGGGATGCCTGTAGGAGCGCCTACGCCGGTGCCGATGGAGAGGGCGAAGTCGTGGAGGATGGCGACGATGGTGGCGGGTGGGGTGGGGAGATTGGAGATGACCTGGAAGGAGAGGTTCTGGAGGGCGTCGCCGGCGAGGATGGCGATGGCTTCGCCGAAGGCTACGTGGCAGGTGGGCTTGCCGCGGCGGAGGTCGTCGTTGTCGAGGGCGGGGAGGTCGTCGTGGATCAACGAGTAGGTGTGGGACATTTCTATGGCGGCGCCGAGGTCTACGGCTCCGTCGGGGAGTTGTCCGGAGCCGGCTACCATGCGGGCGGCTTCCATGCAGAGGATGGGGCGGAGGCGCTTGCCGCCGGCGAAGACGCTGTGACGCATGGCGCGGTGGATGGAGGTGGGTTCGGTGGTGGCGGCGGGGAGAAGGCGT
Source organism: Acidobacteriaceae bacterium (assembly GCA_049578265.1). Lineage (GTDB taxonomy): Bacteria > Acidobacteriota > Terriglobia > Terriglobales > Acidobacteriaceae > Granulicella. The sequence goes on along the minus strand of JBAULP010000003.1, from coordinate 538 downwards.
TCGAGCGCGGCGTCGGTGAGGGTGACGCCGGAGGTGAGAATGGCTTGCACTGCTGAGTTCATGGTCTGAGTTGATTCTAGTCTGTGGGGGAGTGAGTTGTACGTTGTAAGTTGTAGGGGTTGTAAGTTGTAAGGAAGTACGCGCCCCAATTTATAACTTGCAACCCTACAACTTCCTCAGGAGGGCGATGGAGATGAGGGCGAGGGCGGATAGGATGAGGCCGGCGGTTTCGTCTGGGGTGTTGTGCCAGTTGATGTCGATGATGGAGTGGCCGGCAGCTACCCGGATGGCGATGAGGCCGTCGTTGCGGGCGATGATGGGCGGATGGTCGATGCTGAGGAAGCTGTCGTCGATGTCGGTGATGCGCCAGTTGGGGTAGTTGCGGAGGTTGAGGATGAGGTAGTAGGTGTGCGACATTTCGATGGCTGCGCCGAGGTCGGCTGCTCCTTCGGGGAGGTTGCCGGTGCCTGCTACCATGCGGGCGGCTTCCATGCAGAGGATGGGGCGGAGGCGCTTGCCGCCGGCGAAGACGCTGTGG
>JBAULP010000002.1:0-2206 GCA_049578265.1 Acidobacteriaceae bacterium | reverse complement strand
GACCACGCAGCGATTCACGGACGCGCAGCTTGCCTCGATGTACAACGCCTGCGACGTGACGCTGGGCATCGCCCCAGAAGGGTTCGGATACCCTATCGCAGAGTCCTTAGCTTGCGGGGTGCCGTGCATCTGTGGGAGCTATGGAGCGCAAGCGGAGTTCGTGCCAAAGTCGATGCAGGTTGAGCCTAATGCCTACTTCTACGAGGGCGCGTTTTGCTCCAAGCGTCCAGTCCACTCGCCCGAAGCGTGGGCCTTCAAAGTCGAGAGGGTGATGAAAAACAACTACACTGGCAGTTTGCTCCCGGAGCATGTCGATTGGAACGGTTCTACACTTTGGCCGGCGTGGCAAACGTGGTTTAAGGAGGGTGTCAAGTGACGGTACAACAAATCGCCGAAGCTATTTTTGAGGAAGTTTTTGCCGATATTGCATTCAAAGATATATCGGTAGACAGGGCCTGCAAGCCTCAAGCCGACATGCTCAACAAGATTTTCCGGCACATGCAAGTCGAGAAGATCAAGCGCGTACTGGAGAAGTGCCAATGAACATTGAACGTGCTCTCGCCGTCAAAGGATGGCTCACTGAGGCGGAAGCCGCATATCTCGCATCGGTCGCCAGCCGATCTGTGGTCGCCATCGAGGTAGGTTCGTGGATGGGGCGGTCAACGTGCGCCATCGCCGCCAACACTCCAGGGTTGGTCTTGGCAGTCGATACGTGGCGTGGTTCGGCGGAGCATGTCTCCATGCTGGCCGGGAAACCGTCAGGATGGCTCTATGAGCGATTCCTGGCCAACACGAAGGGATTACCCGTCCTCCCGCTCATGCTGCCGTCCCTGGAGGCCGCTGCGCTGCTACAGCGGTGCGATGTAAAAGCCGACATGATCTTCATCGACGCCAACCACACCTACGATTCCGTCAAGGCCGACATTCAGGCATGGATGCCGCTGCTTACGCATGGAGGAATCATCTGCGGGCACGACTACGACCCGCCAAACTGGATGGGCATCAAGCGGGCCGTCGATGAGTGTGTGCCTAAGTTCCGCATCGTGCCGGGGACGACCATCTGGTCCACGGAGGGAATATGAGCGTCGTTGGCAATCGAAAGATAGATGGTATCCGCGAATACTCGGAAGGTATGGATGTCGAATTCGGAGAGACCGTGGCCAGCGAATTCAGCGAAGCTCCTCCCGGACGTAAGGTAATCATTGCCTACAATGAGGGTGGCTACAATTTCGTTCAGATTGACTTTGAGGATATGAGGAAATGGATACTGGCACACCCGGAGGGATTATGAGCCTCACAAGAGCAACGATTCCCGTCTTTGTGCCTGTGGTGAACAGGTTCGACCTGCTCAAGAAGTGCATCGACTCACTCTCGATTCGCCTCACCACGGAGCCGGTCATCATCAACAATTCCGGCAAGGAACTGCCGCCGGAGTTTCACCATCACACCATCGTCACCCCGGAGAATCCGCTCACCTTTTCGCAGACGCAGAATCTCATGCTGGAGTTGGCAGCGAAGATGCCGTTCTACTTCTTCATGCACTCGGACGCGGAAGACAGCGAAGGCATCCTCGACAAGCTCTTTGACATGGCGCGGCTCCAGATGGACAAGTGGGGCGTCATCTTCACAAACTACGATGCGCTGGCCTGCTTCAACACGGAGGCTTTCCGAGCCGTTGGTGGGTGGGACGAGAACCTGAAATGGTATAGATCTGAGTGCGATATGTACCGCCGTCTGCGGCTTGCCGGATACCCTACTCTGGACAGCGGCCTAAGCGTGAAGCACACCCCCAGTTCGACACTCAATGCCGACTTCGCAATCAAGGCCAGAGTGGATGCCGAGAACGTCGCCGGGAGAGCGTACTACATCCGCAAGTGGGGCGGAGACAACGGGGAAGAAAAATACGAGGTTCCCTTCAATGGCGAAGCTCAAACGGGTACACTTTCACTAGCAGAGAGGGAAATGAACGGAGTATCAACCGTGGTGTTTGAAGACGAGGGATCGCATGGCAAGCATTGAGCATCAGCAGCGAGTTATCGGGGGTTGGTTGAATGGGCAGATTGTAGCCAACCTCTTCCGGGTTTGGGCGCTAGATAATCCGCTCACAATCGAAGCGCGTTATGGCCCAGAACTCGACAGTCTTCTGCACGAGCACTGTGAGAGCATAAACTACCAACTAATCGAGGACGCGGTGGCGCACGACGCA
>JBAULP010000001.1:0-14714 GCA_049578265.1 Acidobacteriaceae bacterium | reverse complement strand
GGGTTGGGGGTGCCGGGGGTGCCTGCTGGTGGGGCGGGGGGGTTGTAGGGGCGCAGGGGTTCGATGGGGCGTGGGGCGTCGGGGCCGGGAGTGGGCGTTAAGCCGCCGCGGAGGCCGGCGAGGATCTGGGTCTGGAAGTCGTTGGAGGCGCCGGGGTTGTTGGGGAGGAAGAGGGTGTTGGTGCCGCCGCGGGTTCCGATGTCGCGGAGGGTGTCGAAGTACTGGGTGAGGAGGACGAGGGCCATGACTTCGCCGGCGGAGGAGCCGGGGACGCCGTGCTGGAAGTGCTCGATGGAGGAGGAGAGGCCGTCGATGATGGCCTGGCGTTCGCGGGCGATGCCGTTGCCCTGGAGGGCCTTGGATTCGGCTTCGGCCTCGGCTTGCTTGACCTTGAGGATCTTGTCGGCTTCGCCGCGGGCTTGAGCGGCAACCTGCGCGCGCTGGGCGGCGTTGATGTCGTTCATGGCGGCCTTGACCTTGACGTCGGGGATGATGTCGGTGACGAGGGCGGTGAGGATGTTGAAGCCGAAGCCGGACATGATGGAGTCGAGCTCGTTCTTGACTGCCACTGATATACCCGATTGCTGCTCGAAGGTCTCGTCCAGGGTGAGCTTGGGGACGTGGCCGAGGATGGAGTTGAAGACGAAGGACTCGATCTGTTTTTGCGGCTGGGAGAGGCGGTAGAAGGCGTCGTAGATTTTGTCGTCGAGTACCTGGTACTGGACGCTGACGGGGATCTGGACGAAGACGTTGTCGTGGGTCTTGGTTTCGACCTGGAACTGGGCTTGCTTGACCTGGAGGTCGACGAAGTAGACGCGCTCGGCGAAGGGGAGGAGGAGGTGGGGGCCGGGGCGGGTGATGCGGTCGAATTTGCCGAAGCGCTCGACGACGCCGGCGGTGAAGGTGCGGACCTGGTAGTAGGTCTTCGCGATGACGATGAGAACGAAGAGGCCGATGGCGAAGATCAGGATGTAGACGATGGGCATGAAGGCCTTTCCGGGTACAGATGGAGGATATACCCGGGGGTCCTGCGCGGACGGCCTTGGGGGACTCGTACGTGCGGGGGTTGAGGGGGCCCCCTCCCCCCCTGTGGCTAAATTGCCTGTAATCGGCTCAAAGCAGGGAAGTTGCGGGGTGAAAGTATAACTGCACAGCTCGCAAATTACTGATTTCAGGCCGGTTAGGTGACCCCTCCCCCCTCCTGGCCGCTCGCAAATTGTTGGCTTCAGGCCGGTTAACTGGCAGGGTGCCGGTTCTAAAGGAGTTAGCTCGCGTTGGCTGGCTGGGAGGCGGATTGGAGCGTGTGCGGGTGCGGTGAGGTTTGGTTTGGGGGCTATCTCTATTTTAGCTGGTGGGTGGGGGGTGGTATGCCAGGTTTTGAAAATATAAATCGCCAGTGTTGACGGGGGTTTTGGTGGTTTCTGGAGGGATTGGGGGGTTGACAGGGTCCTGCGCGGACGGCGGGAGGCTTTGCGTGGTGGGGGCCTAGGATGGTGGGCGGTGCGGAAGAAGGCGATTCAGTCGCTTCGCCTGCGGCTTTGCTCCGGTATCCGGCATAGCGGAAGGCCACTCATGCCGCAAGAAACCGCGTCATCAATGGGGCACCCGGCGGCGGAAAGGCGAAACCATGTCAAATCTCTCTGAAGTCGTTGATGGATGCAGCCGTGTAATTGAAGAGAGTCACCAGCCCTTCGGTGACAGACTCGATTTCCCGCCCTCCAAAATTCCTGAAAGATATGCAGGGCTGAAATGTTCCATAGCGCTTGAACTTGCGTGCAACCTGGGCGGTGTCAAGTTCGGGATGTGCCCGCTGATATACGTCAATAGTCGCGCGCAAATGGCCGGGCAACGCTATGGAAGGAGTTCCTTCACAAAGGATAAGTTCTCTGTGCTTGTCGACGATGTCAAGGTCATGGATCAACCAAAGGGAATTGTTAGGAGGGTCGGCGGAGTTATAGGGCTGCAATCTTTCGATCAAAGACCGGACTTTGCCATCTGTAATTCTCTGTATTTTCCCTTCGTATCTGGCAAGTTCACCTTTCTCGATAGGCCGGTTCAAGTAAACCGGAAAGTCCACCGGCATGTTATTTACCTTGGAACCGACCGAAAAATGCCACACGACATGATCAAAGGAAGATCGCAGATGGTGAATGATCTCCCCGACGAGCACACTGAATCGTGGTGGGATGACACGGTTCATGTGGTACTCAACGGCCTTGCGATGCAGCTCTCGGTCGTCTTGTGGGAGGGTGGGGTAGTCGCTTTCATTAAAGAACCGCTCCATTTCGGAGTTGAGATTGTAGATGTTCTCCTCAGCCCTTTTTAGTTTCGCAGCGATGGCTTTGAAGTCCTGCATGCCACGAGCATAACAGTCTGTTCAGCCAAGTATGTTATTACCTATCGCCAGTGTCGACGGGGGTTTTGGAGGTTTTGGGAGGGGTTGACAGGGTTCTGCACGGACGGCGGGGGGCTTTGCGTGGCGGGGTGTGGGATGGTGGCGGGGCGGAGGAAGGCAATTCAGTCGCTTCGCCTTCCCACCCCAGCGGCTTCGCTCCGGCCCTTCGACTGCGCTCAGGGTCCCACTCATGCCGCGGGAGGGCGCGTCATGAAGGGGGCACCCGTCGTGGTGTAATTCCTGAGCGGTATTTAATGAGAACGAAAATGCTCAAGTCGTTAGGACGAAGATTCGCCGGAACGGCGCTGCTGTTTAGTGGCATCGTGGGATTTGGGACAAGCGTCGTACTTTTGGTTTCCAGTTGCTTCGGCTATCTGCCGTACAGCGATCGTCCGGGGCCTGGGTGGTGGGGGCGAGTTCACTGGCCTTCGTGGGCAGAGGCCGGCAACTATCTAGGATTTGCGCCGTGGTTTGCCTACTTCTGTTTGTTCTTTGGGCTTGGACTGTTCGGGCTCTGCCTGGTGCTGGGCGTTGCGTCCACCCCTCGATGGCTTAATCGTATTGTCGGGGGTGTGATTGCGGCGGCGGCGGCTGGTCTCGCCGTGATGTCGGCGGGTTGGTATCTTGCGCTTGCGGCGATTGGACCTGATGCCGCAGTTGTTCTGGGTCTGACGTATGGAGTCTTCCTCTTTCCGCGCTTCGTCGAATCGCGCGTTCCGCCAATTACCAAGTGGATCCGGATAAGTGCAGCGTCTTGTGCCACGGTCTTATTCGTTTACTGGATTGCGTCTCCGTTCCTGCCGCACGAGCCGCTAGCGCCGATCAACTATGACCTTGTTCGCGTAACTCCTGGAGAGAAGGCAGTGACTTCTACTTCACTTGTTGGATCGCAGGTCGCAGGTGACTTGGCGGCCCTTAATTTGCGAGGTGATATTCACGGCGGCATTGGCGGCGCTGGTGGGGGCTCAGGTCAAAACGCACCTGCAATCGACATGGAGCTGATTGCGCTTGAACCGATCACGAAAGAGACGAAGCTCGCCATTCCGAAGACGGGCTACGTTCTCTACGTCTTGAAACATGGGGTTTGGACGGCGTATCCCTCTATCACGCGGAAGGACAAGCGCAGCTTGATCGTTGAACCCGGAACAGATGCTCGCTACGACGGAGGTCGCGTGAAGGTGAGCGGGGAGGCCGGGGATTTTCAGGCGTTCACATGGTATCCGGTGATTCTTAAGGGGCGGTAGCAGTGGTGGAGGTTGGCGAGCGTTTCTGCGTCTCAGCGGTTGAAGCAGCGCTCTTGGAACGTGTGACCCTGCGCTGGGGATTAGGGGGATTGGGGGCCCAAGCGTGGGGCCTCGGGGTATTGAGGCGGTGCGGAGGGGGGCAATTCAGTCGCTTCGCATTCGGCTTCGCTCCGGCCCTTCGACTGCGCTCAGGGCAGAGTGGAATCCCACTCATGCCGCGAGAAGCCGCGTCATGAATGGGGCACCCGGCGGGCTGCGGGTTAGGGAGGGGTTTCAGCGCTGCGGCAGTAGCTGGCGGCGGCGAATCCATGCCATTCCGCCGAGCAGGCCGGTGGCCAGAAGGAGCAGCGACGAGGGCTCGGGTGTGGGTGCGACGGCTGCCTCGAAGTCCTGCGCGAGGATGGTATCTGCGGCAGTGGTCGGATGAATGTCGTCAAAGAATAGATAGCCGGTGCAGGCGGGGTTTGCGGCCGCAGCGATGCAGGGAGTGGTGGTGTTGGTGAAGCCGTAGCCGTCGGGGTCGGAGAGAATCGAATTGAAGAGGGCGTCGGTATCGAACAGCGTGGCTCCGGTTGGCAGCGTTGCGTCGAGGGCATCGTTGAAGGTGGTGGTGTAGGCGCTGGCGGCGGCATCCCCGGTGAACTCGGGGGTAAGGGCGAGGTCGGGCAGGTTGGGCACGAGGATGTTGGTTGCACCTTCCATCTGGAGCGCAGCGACGATGCCGTCGATGTTGGCTGCGGCGGCCTGTGCTGCCGTCTGGCTTTGTCCTATGGTCGGGTTGACGAGAGACTCAAAGTCGTCGGCACCTCCCCAGACGAAGAAGAGGGCGTTCGCAATGTCAGTGGACGCGAGATCGGGGGCACTGAGGGCGAGCTCTGCCTGCATCCCAGGAAGGCCGAAGATACCGAGGCTGGAGGGTGTGCCGCCGTCGCCGATGTTGCCCACGCCCGTGGTTGCTCCACCAAAGGCAAAGTCCAGCAGCGGCGCATTCAACAGCGTGGAGAGCTGTTGCACGGCCACCGGTCCATTCGAAAACTCGCCGTTGACGTAGGGGTAGCCGGGGACGCCGGTCGCGGCGAAGAGGTTGCCGGTGTCAGAGAGGCTGTCGCCATAGACGACGATGCTGCTGAAGGAAGAGGCGCTGGCGAGAGGTGCAGCAGCGAGGAGCACGGCGATGGCAAGGGATGGAAAAGAACGCATGGGAGACTCCGGGAACGTCTTGAAGCGCTTGCTGCCTTGCAGGGTATGCGCTCGCTCTGCGGTTTCGCAAGCAGAAAATGCAGGATCGCTGCGGGAGACGGGTGAAGACTGGGGCGGTGGAGCCCCACATCTCAGAGGCGAGATGTGGGGCACCCGAAGTTGTGGCGGCTCAGGCGAAGTTGATGCGTAGAGCTATGCCTAAGTTCGAGGCGGGGGTTGGGGTTGGGGGGAGGGCTACCTGCAGGGCGGAGGGGGATTGGGTGAAGCGGAGGGGTTCGTCGCGGCCTAAGAGGCGGACGTCTTCGATCTTGCCGGGGTCCTGGGGGCTGTTGGTTGCCAGGGACGCGATGGTGAGGGTGGGCTTGCCGTTGGTGGAGGTGGGCCAGCCCATGGCCAGGGCGTAGAGGGTTTTGCCTTTGGCGGTGAAGCGGATGTCTTCGGCGGTGAGGTCGGGCTGGCGGCCTTCGTTGGGGTCGAAGCCGGGCCTGGGTTTGGCGATGGTGGCGTGCATGGCGGGGCCTTCGCCGCTGATCTTCCAGGGGCGGGTGGAGAAGATGGCTTCGCCGTTCTGGGAGGTCCACTGGGTGATGGCTTCGAGGATGCGGAGCTCGTCGGCGTCGGGCACGCCGGAGGCTGGGAGGGGGATGTTGAGGAGGAGGTTGCCGTTTTTGCTGACGATGTCGACGAGCATGTCGATGACTTTTTTGGGGGACTTGTAGGTGGCGCCTAGCTTGTAGTGCCACTCGCCGATGCAGGTGGCGGTTTGCCAGGGGAGGGGGACGGCCTGGTTGAGGACGCTGCGTTCGTGGGAGAGGACGCAGGTGCCGACGGCGCAGTCGGTGTCGGTGGTGCTGAAGTAGACGGCTTCGGACTTGCCCTGGTAGGAGGTGGGGCCGACGTTGTAGAGCTCGGCGACGGTGGCGAGGCCGTACTCTTCCCAGTCGATGCCGCCGTCGGTGTAGACGAGGTCGGGCTGGTGCTGGTCGAAGAGGTCTTTGACGCGGTTGAAGTACTGGAGCTTCCACCAGTCGGGGGCGGTGCGGCCCATGGGATCGGGGAGGATGGTGTGGGCGAAGTTGGCGGGCATGCCGGTGTAGGAGTGGTAGAGGTCGGCGAAGGCGGGGTCCTGACCGTCGTAGGGGAGGTTGGCGTAGGGGCCTTTGGTGTCGGCGAGGTGGGAGGAGGCGAACCAGTCGAAGGAGTTGGAGAGGTGCTCGGATACGCCGAAGCGGATGCCGCGCTTGCGGGCGGCGGCGGCCCAGAGACCTACGACATCTTTGCGGGGGCCGGAGGTTACGGAGTTCCAGCGGGGTTGGTATTTGGAGTTCCAGAGGTCGTAGTTGTCGTGGTGGACGCCCATGGAGAGGAAGTACCTGGCGCCGGCGCGCTGGTAGAGGTCCATGAGGTGCTCGGGGTCCCACTGGTCGGCGGTGAAGAGATGGATGAGGTCCTTGTAACCGACTTTGGATTGGGGGCCGAAGCGCTTGCGGTGGTAGTCGTACTGAGGCTGGCCTTCGATGTACATGTTGCGGGCGTACCAGTCGCCGTCGCCGATGGCGGATTGCGGACCCCAGTGGGCCCAGATGCCGAACTTGGCGTCTGCGAACCAGTCGGGCGTGGTGTAGGCACGGAGGGAGGCACGGGTGTTGGTGAAGGGGCCGGGGGTGATGCTGAGGGGAGGGGTGGCGGGAGATTGGCCGCCGGTGGGGCTGGGGGGAAACTGGCTGGAAGTTTGGGAGAAGGCGTTGCGGAGGGCGAGAGCGGGGGCTGCGGCGGCGAGGAGATGGAGGGTCTGGCGGCGGGAGAGCTTCACAAAAGAACTATAGAACGATGCGCTGAGCTTACGCAGGTGCGGTCGCGATCAGGCGGTGCGGGCGTGGGGCGTGCGCGATTGGATCTTGCGGGATTGGATTTCTAAGAAGCACTGGATGAGGGTTACGGCGGCGGGGGTTACGCCGGAGATGCGGCTGGCCTGGCCTAGCGTGAGGGGGCGGACGCGGTCTAGTTTTTCGACCATCTCGCGGGAGAGGCCGCTGCAGGCGCGGTAGTCGAAGGTGGGTGGGATGTGACGGGCTTCGTCGTCGCGGAGGCGCTGCATGCTGCGCTGCTGCTGGGCGAGGTAGCCCGCGAATTTGATGGTGGTTTCTACGGTCTTGAGTTCGTTGCGGACCCAGGCGGGGAGGGGAGGAGCAGAGGATAGAGGATAAGGGATAGAGGAGAAGGGCGGGGCGGAGGCGAGGGCGCGGAGCCAGGGGGCGAAGAGGGGGTTGGCCTGCATGCGGGGGAGGAGCGCGGGGAGGAGTTGCTCGATGGTGATGGCGGGGCGCTTGAGGAGTTGGGCGAAGAGCTCGCCTTTGAGGGGTATGGGTGGTTCGGGTGAAGCAGATCCTCCGCCTGCGGCGAAGGATGACAACTTCGATGATGGATTGGGATCCGAAGAGGGCTTCGAATTGAGGAACGCAAGGTCGGGGTCGGTTAGGCGGGTGGTTTCTAGTAGGGTCTTTAGGGCGGCGGCTCGGGATTGCTTGGATTGGAAGGCGGCGTAGGCGGCGTCGTCGATGAGGCCGAGGGCGCGGCCATGGGGGGTTAGGCGGGTGTCGGCGTTGTCGATGCGGAGGTGGAGGCGGAACTCGGCGCGGGAGGTGAACATGCGGTAGGGCTCGTCGGTGCCTTTGCTGATGAGGTCGTCGATGAGGATGCCGGTGTAGGCCTCGGTGCGGTCGAGGGTGAAGGAGGCAGGGGATAGAGGATAGGGGATAGGGGAGAGAGACCGCGCGAATAATGCGGCGTTGATGCCGGCCATTAAGCCTTGGCAGGCGGCTTCTTCGTAGCCGCTGGTGCCATTGATCTGGCCGGCCAGGTAGAGGCCCTGGAAGTTTTTTACGCGGAGGGTGCGGTCGAGTTCCGTGGGGTCGATGGCGTCGTATTCGATGGCGTAGCCGGGGCGTAGCATCTCGGCGTTTTCGAGGCCGGGGATGCTGCGGACCATGGCTTGCTGGACGTCCATGGGTAGGGAGGTGGACATGCCGTTGATGTAGACCTCGTGGGTGTTGAGGCCTTCGGGTTCGAGGAAGAACTGGTGCGAGGTCTTGTCGGGGAATCGGACGATCTTGTCTTCGATGGAGGGGCAGTAGCGCGGGCCGACGCCTTCGATCTGGCCGGTGAACATGGGGCTGCGGTGGACGTTGGCGCGGATGAGGGCGAGGGTTTCTGGGGTTGTTGTGGCGATGTGGCAGGAGATCTGGCGGAGGGGTGGTTGCCAGGTGGCGCGGCGGGGCATTCCCTCAGGGGCTAAAGCCCCACTTTTCTCGGCACCCTCTACGTACGGGCTAAAGCCCGTACCCTTCAAAGCATGGTCTTCGCTCAGTTGTTGCAGGCTGCGGAAGCTGAAGGGGGTGGGGTCGGCGTCGCCGGGCTGGGGTTCGAATTTGGACCAGTCGATGGTGCGGCCGTCGAGGCGTGGGGGGGTGCCGGTCTTTAAGCGGGTTTCGCGGAGGCCTAGCTTTTTCAGGGATTCGCCTAGTAGGACGGAGGCGGGTTCGCCGGAGCGGCCGGCGGTGTACTGCTGCTCGCCGCAGTGGATGAGGCCGTTGAGGAAGGTGCCGGTGGTGATGATGGTGGCGCGGGCGGCGATGCGGCGGCCGTCGCGGAGGAGGACGCCGATGATGCGGGGGGCGCGCGCGAGCGTTGGTGCTGGTTCGTCCGAGGTCCCCAAGTGCGAGGGACCTGGGGCACCCGGCATTCCCTCGGGGGCTAAAGCCCCTTGTTCTTCGGCGGATTTATCGGACGGGCTAAAGCCCGTCCCCTTCAAGGCGTGGGTTCCCGAGAGTTCATCGGCAGGCGACCCCACCCTTTCGCCAGAAGCGCGAAAGGATGGGCCACCCGGCTCGGGGGTGGAGTCGAAGAGGACGTCGATGACTTCGGCTTGCTTGATGAAGAGGTTGGGGATGGACTCTAGTTTTTCGCGCATGCGGACGCGGTAGAGGGCCTTGTCGCATTGGGCGCGGGGGCTCCAGACGGCGGGGCCGCGGGAGGTGTTGAGAAGGCGGAATTGGATGCCGCAGGCGTCGGCTACTTCGCCCATGATGCCGCCGAGGGCGTCGACTTCGCGGACGAGATGGCCCTTGGCTACGCCGCCGATGGCAGGGTTGCAGGACAGCTGCGCGATGAGGTCGAGGTTGAGGGTGAAAAGGGCGGTGCGCAGGCCCATGCGCGCGGCGGCCGCGGCGGCTTCGCAGCCGGCGTGGCCGGCTCCGACTACTAATACATCGAACTTCTCTGCAAAGCTCGATACGTCGAAGGTCTCGGAAAGACCGTGCGTGGCGGGTTGGTGGGAGAGGGGCATGCGTGAGGGTCGGTGGGCGCGGATTAAGGATGCCGCGGCGCCTGTATTGATTTTAGTGGGTTATGGCGCGGAGGGCGAGGGATTTGGGGATGGCGCTCGCGGGGATGCCGCGGTGGTTGTGCAGAGAGGGCACTTGTACGTATCGTGGGCTGGCGCGGTGAGAGCTTGCGCTTTCGGGCAAGGACGAAGGCGGTGACGGCGAAGGGCCGTCGGGGAGGATGAAAGAATCGTGGACAAGCGGGAGTTTTTGAAGGGGAGTGTGGCGTTGGCGGCGATGAAGGCTGCTGGGATTGGCGTTGGGATGGGGCAGACGGCGGCGTCTGGAGAGACGGGTGTGCCTCGGGAGAATTGGAGTGGGACGTTTCACTATCACACGGACAGGGTGTTTCAGCCGGCTACGGTGGCGGAGGTGCAGCGTGCGGTGACGGGCGTGGAGAGGGTGCGGGCGTTGGGGACTCGGCATAGTTTTAATGGGATTGCGGACTCGACGGTGGCGCAGATTAGCACGCTGGGGTTAAGAGATGTGCGGGTGGATGCGGCGGCGAAGACGGTGACGGTGGGTGCGGGAATTAAGTATGGGGACCTGGCGGTGCAGCTGGATCGGGCGGGGTTTGCGCTGGCGAACCTGGCTTCGCTGCCGCATATCTCGGTGGGTGGATCGATTGCTACGGGGACGCATGGGTCGGGGCTGCGGAATGGGTGTCTGGCTACGTCGGTGAGGGGGATACGGTTTGTGGCGGCGGATGGGACGGTGCATGCGCTTAGCCGCGAGAAGGATGGTGAGGCGTTCGATGGAGCGGTGGTGGGGCTGGGGTCGCTGGGGGTGGTGACGGAGGTGATGCTGGAGGTGGAGCCTACGTATGACATGACGCAGGTGGTGTACCAGGGGCTGAACTTTGGCGAGCTGGAACACCACTTTGAGGCGATCATGAGCGCGGGATACAGCGTGTCGCTGTTTACGACGTGGGAGAAACATGAGGCGTCGCAGGTGTGGATCAAGCGGAGGGTGGACCAGGGCGGGAAGGCGGCGATGGGGGAGACGTTTTATGGAGCGACGCTGGCCAAGGAGAAGCTGCATCCGGTGGTGGGGATGGATGCGGAGGCGACGACGGACCAGATGAACTCGGTGGGAAGGTGGTATGAGCGGCTGCCGCACTTCAAGATGGCGTTTACGCCTTCGGCGGGGCATGAGATTCAGACGGAGTTTTTGTTGCCGTTTGATAGAGCGTATGAGGCGGTGATGGCGGTGGAGACGCTGCATGAACAGATCACGCCGCACTTGTTTGTGACGGAGCTGCGCACGATTGCGGCGGATGATCTTTGGATGAGCATGGCGTATCAGAGGCGGTCGCTGGCGATTCACTTTACGTGGAAGCCGGAGATGGAGGCGGTGCTGGCGTTGCTGCCGCAGATTGAGGCCAAGCTGAAGCCGTTTGGGGCTCGGCCGCACTGGGCGAAGGTGAATACGCTGACGGCGGCGGAGATCGATCCGCTGTATCCAAAGGTCAGGGAGTTTGAGGGTTTGATGCGGAGGTATGATCCGACGCGGAAGTTTGTGAATGCTTATCTGCGGGAGAAGGTGTTGGGGTAGAGGTGCGACGGGAGTTGAGTAGCATAGAGGGATGGTGAATCTGAGTGCGGTTGAGGCGCGGGTTTTGGGTGTGTTGATGGAGAAGGAGATCAATACGCCGGAGTATTATCCGCTGAGTTTGAATGCTACGGTGAACGCCTGCAATCAGAAGAGCAGCCGGGAGCCGGTGATGGAGTTGAGCGAGGCCGAGGTGCGGACCGCGCTGTTTGAGCTGGATCAGTTGGGGCTGGTGCGGACGATTGCGGAGTCGCGGGCTACGAAGTTTGAGCATCGGGTGAGGGAGGGGTTGGGGGAGCCGGGGTTGCGGCGGGATGAGGTGGCGGTGATCTGTCTTTTGTCGCTGCGCGGGGCGCAGACATCGGCGGAGTTGCGGGCGCGGACGGAGCGGATGTATGCGTGGGATGACGCGGCGGCCGTGTTGAGTGTGCTGGAGAGGTTGGCGGGGCGGGAGGAGCCGCTGGTGCAGTTGATGGCTCGGCAGGCGGGGGAGAGGGAGGCTCGGTGGGTGCATTTGGTGAGCGGGCCGGTGGACGTGGGGGTGGGTGCGGCAGAGGTTCGTGGTGGTGCGGAGACCCGGGTCCGAGAAGCGGGACACGCGGCGACCGGTTTGGCGGCGCGAGTGGAGGCGTTGGAGGAAGTGGTGCGGGGGTTGGAGGAGCGGCTGCGCTTGTTGGAGAGTGAGGGTTCGGGGGGAGGGGAGTTGGGGTAGGGTTTTGCGGAGTGAGGTTGGGTTTTGGGTGGGATTTGGGGGAAGGCTGTCGGTAGGTGAAAAATGGTTGGCGTTGGTGAAGCTGTTTTTGGGTCGGGTTCGTCCAACGGCTATCTTTTCTGATTTTGTATTGGGCTTTGGTTCTGGCAGTAGAGGCGGTTTTGCTGGGAACGTCGTTTCGCAGTGGATTGGCTTTGGCAGTCGGGGTTTTCTGCGGCAGGATTTGAGCGGCAGGATGATGAGATTTGTTTTGCGCGGATGTTGAATGCAGCATAGGCTGGCGTTCGCTTCGGATTTCAGGTTTGGATTTCAGGTTTTAATTTCGTCGTCGATATCAGGTCGGGAGAGTTCACGTGATCAACAGGTCTGGATGGATGCGGTCTGGGTGTGTGGGTGTGGCTGCGGCGATGGTGGCCGTTTGCTTTGGGACGACGGGCGTTGCTGCGGCGCAGGGCAAGAAGGCTGCCGAGGGCAAGATGAAGCTGCCGGAGATCAAGTATGAGACTTACACACTGCCCAATGGGTTGAAGGTGATTACGCATGAGGACCATCGGCTGCCGCTGGTGGCGGTGGACCTTTGGTATCACGTGGGGCCGTTGAATGAGCGGGCGGGGCGGACGGGGTTTGCGCACTTGTTCGAGCACATGATGTTTGAGGGGTCCGAGCATGTGGGGCAGAAGGCACACATCAAGGACGTGGAGGCGGCGGGCGCGACGGATGTGAATGGGACGACGGACTTCGATCGGACGAACTACTTTGAGACGATGCCGGCGAACCAGTTGGAGCTGGCGCTGTGGCTGGAGAGCGATCGGATGGGGTTCCTGATGGAGGGGCTGAACCGGACACTGCTGGAGAACCAGCGCGACGTGGTGCGGAATGAGAAACGACAGGGTGAGGGGAGTCCGTATGAGGTTGCGGAAGAGGCGATGATGCATGCGCTGTTTCCGAAGGGGCATCCTTACTATGGGGATGTGATGGGGAGCCATGCGGATATTGAGTCGGCACGGCTGGGGGATGTGAGGGCGTTTCACCAGGAGTTTTACACGCCGAACAATGCGTCGATTGCGATCGCGGGTGACTTCGATCCGGTGAAGTTGAAGGCAATGCTGACGAAGTACTTTGGGCCGATTCCTGCGGGGCCGAAGGTGGAGGCAGTGCATCTGGAGACTCCTCCGATTACGAGCCAGAAGCGCGTGAAGATTACGGACACGGTGAAGCTGCCGCGGTTGACGCTGGCGTGGTTGACGCCGGCGGCGTTTACTCCGGGGAGCTATGCGGCGAGCGTGGCGATGTATGCGATGGGGATGGCGAAGGTGAGCCGGCTGGACGCGGAGCTGGTGTACAAGGACAAGATTGCGCAGAGCGTGGAGTGCGGCGTGAACGACGAGAAGCTCATCGGGTGGGCGAACTGCGACATTACCGCGAAGCCTGGGGTGAAGCTGGCGGATTTGGAGGCGGCGGCGTGGAAGGTGATTGCGCAGTTGCAGCAGGAGGGTCCGACGGCGGAGGAGGTGGAGGCCGCGAAGGCGGGTGTGCTCTCGGGGAAGATCTTTGGGTTGGAGCGGCTGGGTGGGTTTGGAGGCGTGGCGGACACGCTGGACCGGTACAACCAGTACACGGGTGACCCGGGATATCTGCCGAAGGATGTGGCGGCGGAGGAGGCGGTGACTCCGGCTGAGGCGAAAGCGGCGGCGCAGAGATATTTTACGAAGGACGCGGCGGTGGTGGTGTACTGCGAGCCGGGGCCGAAGGTATTGCAGGATGTTCCGCGCGCGGCGGCGGATACGGATGCAAATGTGAAGACGCCGGATCCGTACTCCGATGCATTTGAGAAGGCGCAGGATTGGAGGAAGACGATGCCGAAGGCGGGACCGCCGCTGACGGTGCATCTGCCGGTGCCGGTGGAGTTTGAGCTTGCGAACGGGATGAAGGTGTATGTGGTGGAGGAGAGGGCGCTGCCGGTGCTGTCGGCGTCGGTGGTAGTGCGCGCGGGGAGCGAGAACAATGCGGCGGCGATGGCGGGGTTGGCGAGCCTGACGGCGCAGACGATGGGCGAGGCGACGCAGTCGATGGACGTGAAGCAACTGGCGGCGGCGGAGGAGGAGATTGGGACGCGGGTGTCAGTGTATGCGGGGATGGACACGGCGACGGCGGGGATGAATGTGTTGACGGAGCACGAGCGCAAGGGCCTGGGGTTGCTGGCGGAGGTGGTGGAGCGGCCAGCGTTTGCGGAGTCGGATTTTGATCGGCTGAAGAAGCAACGGTTGGTGGGGATTGAGCAGCAGGGAGATTCGGTGAGCGCGATGGTCTTCCGCGTGGGGCCGAATCTGTTGTTCGGAGATACGCCGTATGGGATGCCGGCGAATGGGACGACGGAGAGCGTAACGGCGATCACGCGCGGCGATGAGGAGGGATTTTACAAGGAGCACTTTGGGCCGAAGGATTCGGCGTTGGTGCTGGCGGGGGATGTGACGGTGCCGGAGGCAAGGAAGCTGGCGGAGACGTACTTCGGCGGGTGGACGGGTTCGGCGGAGGGTGAGCCGAAGATGCAGGGAGAGGCGAAGGCAGAGACGACGCATGTGGTGATCGTCGATAAGCCGGGCGCGCCGCAGACGGCGCTGTTTGCGTTCGGCGAGGGGGTTCCGGAGGACTCTCCGGAGCTGCAGGTGCTGCAGGTGATGAACTACACGCTGGGCGGAGCGTTCGCGAGCCGCATCAACATGAACCTGCGCGAGCAGCATGGGTATACGTATGGCGGGGGTTCGGCCTTTCGGTCGTATCGTGAGGGAGGAGAGTTTCTGGCGGGCGCGCTGGTGCGAACGAATGTGACGGGAGCGGCGGCGACGCAGTTGATGGATGAGCTCAAGCGCTTCCCGGAGGATCCGCCGACGGAGACAGAGTTGACGCAGGCGAAGGATGCGAGCGTGCAGTCGCTGCCGGGTGAGTTCGCGACTACGTTTGCGATTGCGGGGTCGATGAGCAACTTGTTTACGTACCATCGTCCGCTGGATTATTACGCGACGCTGCCGGCGAAGTATGAGGCGGTGACGGCCGCGGATGTCGCGCAGGCGGCGAAGGAGTATGTGCATCCGAATCATCTGATTATCGTGGCCGCGGGCGATCGCGCGAAGATTGAGCCGCAGTTGAAGGAGGCTAACCTGGGGCCGATTGAGGTGCGGACGATTGACGGGAGGTTGGTTTCGGACCAGAATAAGTTGAGGGGAAAAGGC